>CAWCVY010000016.1:0-64059 GCA_963799115.1 uncultured Chlamydiae bacterium
GTCATATTTACTGGGTTAAAAAATTCATCTTGTTATTTTTAGTTTGGCAACATTTTGATCAAGCATTATTGCGTTTGAACCGGCGGCAAAGCGGGAGCGCCGCAAGTCCGGCGACGCCCAGCAGGGCAATGGAGGACGGTTCCGGAGCGGGGGCGACGGTGGAAGTCGCAGTGTCGGAATTCAGGTTGATATTGAAGGTGCCTTGGTCAATCCAGCCAATGGCCGGGCCAAAGCTGGTGTTACGTCATTTTCCCACAATTCCGAGGAAAGGATCCCGGAGCTTAAATTGCCCACCGCGTTGATCCCCGTGTAGCCGGAAACACTGCTGCCGGAAACAATGCTGCCTGGCGTGTTTGCATTTGCTGAAACCAAGCCGCTCCAGCCCGTTGTCGTGTCAGCTCCAGATGAATACTCTCCAATGCCCACACCTTGAGCTGCACCAGCCGCACCATTCACCAAGCCTCCGGAACTCAGCGCCGCCGGAGTGACCCCAATCGCAACCGTCTGATACAACAGCTTCGGGTTGCTGATGAAATAGCCGCCAACGACACCCGCACAAACATTGTTCAAGGCGCTGGCATCTGTCCCAAACGCAGTAGTGAAGGTGCTGGAATCGAAAAGGCTGCTGAGGTCGTAGGTTCCACCGGCGGTAGTGGCATCCGCCACAACCGTGGCGCCATTGAGGCCGAGGTCAATCACATAGTCGTTTTTAGCCGATGTTGGTCCGGCCGCATCATTGAACCCGAGCAGCAGGTCGGCACTCGCTTGAGCTGCAGTGATACTTCCCCAGTCCGAGTGCCGCCAGCAAGGCCGCTTTGTATAATTTTTTCATGTGCTTTATTTTTTGGATTGGTTTTAGATTGTTCTTTTGCTTCTCCACCGCTTCAGTGGTGTTACGAGGATAACTTTGCCAGCCGGCCGTTTATTTGCTTCATCGGATTTGAGGACATGCAGCATCGGTTTTAAGACCTCCTGTTTTTTTTGAGTAACTTATTTGTTATGTGGTGGTTGCGGCACTGAATTTTTGCAAACCTTCCTTTTTGCGCCGTTGTTGCATGAAAGTAATTCGAGTTCGGCGGCCATCGGACAGGTTTTGGCCATTTTGGCTTAACAGGTATGATTGGACCGACAAATGATCCGTCACGTTCTATTCTAACCAAGTTCTTTGGAAATTTTGTGATGTCATTTCCAAATAATGTGCATGGCGATCACAAATGTGATGCCAATTGTCACCGTTTTGTAACCAGCCTGACACGAATGCGTCACCTTGCTTCTACAGCATGAAGCTTGTGCGAATGACTAAAACGACCTGTCGGATGGTAACAACAAGAGAGTTATTACTTGGGGGGATTGCTCATGGGCTTGACGGAGTTTGGGGCGATTCAGGGATTGTGTGCCGATAACTCCGCCACCAACTCCGCCGCACAAACCGCCGCCGTTCAAAATCCCGCCACGGTTGACGTCTTGATGAATTTATTCGTTAAAAAGGGATTTGTTCCCAAGAGGAAGTGGATCAATTCAAAGCCGAGGCTGATGCCTATCAGACCAACGTCGCTTCGCCGTCATCATTGCTAGGAATGGAAGATCAGTGACGGCATAGTTCAAGTGGAGTTGTTCGGAGACATCCGGGTGCGTTATGAAGACCGGTATGTGAAAGATCCGACAGGCGGCAGGATTGACCTGCAACGCGAGCGCTACGCGGTAGGCTGGGTTTGCGGGGCACCTTGCTGGATGATTTCTATTACGGTGTGCGGCTCAAACGGGTTCCAATCCGCGCTCCACCTGGGTTACCATGGGCAACTCTTCCTGCCAGGGCACCTTCAGGGGCCCTATGGGAAGACCACGGCGAGCATCAACATCGGCCAGGCTTACATGGGCTGGCGACCGGGCACCTGGTTGGATGTGACTCTGGGCAAGATGCCGAACCCGCTCTATACCACGCCGCTGCGTCTGGTCTCCTCATTGGATCCGGAGGGCATTGCCGAACAATTCAAATATACCGTAGGCCAGGCGGATTTCTTCGCCACTTTCGGCCAGTTTGTCTATTCGGAGTTTAATCCCAACAGTGCCTCCGGTGGCTTGGGATTAAACAGGGCTGAACGGACAGTCGGTGCCAAATATCTCCAGTTGCCTATGAAGGTGGCCTGACTTATCATTTTACGGACAAGCTTTCCGCCAAAGCCGGAGCCGTAATCTATCGTATTTTGGGCTGCAACGAAGCTCCGGAACCACGGGGACTTCGACTTCTCCCTATTTGGGTGATCCGTATGTGGGTGAAGGTGCCTATACTCAAGCCACCTACCCCGTCAATGGTTGGAGCGACGGAACTGGCAGCACCCAGCCGGGCTATGGAAGTGTGGGCTACCCTAATAATCAAGTCGGCCTCAATAATCTTGTTGGTTTTGGAGGTTCCTTTTGAAATTGATTACAGAATTGACCGATTGGTTTTGAGAATGTTCGGCGACACCACCTATAACTTTGAGGGGCACCCGACGGGCAAGCGTGGCGTCGGCGGCTCGCGGCCTATCTGTCAAGTCAATTGCCCCCGGCGACGATCAACGGATTTGCCCCGCAAACATCCCAGGTCAAAGCCTACCAGATCGGCTTTGGCCTCGGCAGCAGCAATGTGGTCTATGGGCCAATGCAAGGCATGGTTTACAGCACCAGCTCGGCGAAAAATGCCTCAGGAATTCAAACCTATTGGCAGCATATTGAACAATACTCGATCCTAACATCCTGGACACGGACTTTTTCAAACGGCCTCGAGAACATGCAGGGCGTTTGCGCCAGCCTTCGCCTATGGTTTTTCCGCCAACGTCATTGGCACCGTTCGCTACGCTTATGCCAGCCGTATTGACAACACGCTGGGCACCGGCGGCAGCAGCCAGGATATTCCGCAAATCAATCCAGCCCATTCGTATAGCATCTTTCAACTGGACATGACTTTAAGATTTTGAATCGCTCAAAAATCTCCGTTTTCGCCAAGGAGAGCTGGCTGAAACTCAAGGTGAGAACAGCCATCACGCGAGAAGTTGAGGAAATTGCAACAACCAACTAAGGATCCCCATGACCATGACCATGACCATAGAGCCGATGTTGGCTGCCAACGCGGCGGTTTATGCCATCCAGAATGCGACCACTGAAGGCAAGATCACTGTGATCGTGCTACTGCTGCTGTCGCTGTTCAGCTGGACCATCATCCTGACCAAGTTCCGCCAGTTGCACATCGCGCGGAAAGCGACCAAAAGGTTCTGGAGGCCTATAGTTCCACGCGCGACCCGCTGGACATCCAGCAAGGCGGCGAGGAATTTGAAGGCGCGCCGGCTTATCAACTTTAGATCGCGGCGCTGAGGAAGTGGCCTATCAGTTCAAAAACCATCCGGTGCAGGTTCCGGCCGGTCCAGCTGACATCCAACAGCCACCGGTGGACGGCAACACAGATCATCTTGCCCGTGCCATTACCACGAAAATCAGCCCCGGCTTCCTTTGAAGCGGTGAAGGTGGTTTTGGAAGAGGCGGCGGGCGGCCAGGCGATGGGGTTGGAAAAAGGCATGATCGTTTTGTCCACGGCGGTGGCGGGCGGGCCGTTCATCGGTTTGCTCGGGACAGTCTGGGGCGTCATGTCCACGTTTGCCGGCATCGCGGAAAAGCAAAGCCAGCCTGACAGCGATGGCCCCCGGCGTGGCGGCGGCGTTGGTCGCCACGGTGACGGGCCTGCTGGTGGCCATTCCGGCGATGTTCGCCTACAACTTCATGGTCACCACCATCCGCGCCATCACGCAGGAACTGGATGGCTTCGCCACGCCGCTATGCCAACCAGATTGAACACGTCTACGTGGACAACCGCCGCTATAGAGGAAATCAAGTCGGCGAACGAAGCCTGCTCGCCGGCGCAGTCCTGAAAGGAATTCCTGAGAGCGAAAGCCATGAAAAAGTGTTCGCATAGTCGGCGCATCAATCGCTGACGGAGTTGAACATCACTCCGTTGCTGGATCTGGCGTTCGTGTTGCTGGTGATCTTCATCATCACGACGATTCCGCCGGTGAAGGACATGGACTTGAAGCTGCCCACGGCGGCCAAGCACCAGAAAGATCCGCCGCGCAAGGCCAATTACATCATCGTGCAGGCCGACGGCAAGCTGTATTTGAACAAGCGAGGCGATGCCATGCGACGGACCTGCTGGCCACGCTGATCGGCCTGCGCAAGGATGACCCGGATTTGAACGTCATCGTGCGCGGCGATGCCAAGACCAAATACAAGCAGATCCGCGCCGTGCTGGACGTCTGCCAGCAGGCCAACGTGCCGAAGGTGGACCTGGCCACTGAACCTGTAACAAATAACCCTGACCCATGCTGCCGCAAACCCAGCCGCGCAAAAAAGCGAATTCGTCGAAGGTCAACCTGCTCATCTCGTTCGTCTTTCATGCCGTGCTGGTGCTGGCGCTGCTTTATTTCGCCGCGCGGGAGGGATTGCTCGGCAAGCAGATGAAGAAAATTTCCGTCGACGATGGTAAAGGAAAAGCCGCCGGAAAAACCAAAGGAACCGGAAAACCAAAAGTGGAGCCGCCCAAAGATCGTGGAACCGCCCAAAAGTGGAAGCCGCCCAAAGTGGTGAAGAAACCAAGCGGCTCCGCCCGTCGCCGCGCCGCCGGTCGTGGCGCCGCCGGCCGTGGAATTGCCGTCGTTTGAATTTGACGGCGGCAAAGCGGTGAATCCAGATCGGACCCGGTGCAAATTTACAAGGGCTGCTGGAATACGCGTTGCGCTCCAAATGGAACCGGCCCGAAAACATGGACGACGACAACTATGTTGCCGAAGTGCGAGGTCGCGGTGGACAAGGCCGGCAAGATCGGCGATCCGTCTGGAAGAAAGGCTCCGGCAATACCAGCTGGGACGACTCGGTGCGCAAGGCCATTGCCGACGTGGTGCAGAGCATTGACCGTCCGCCGCCGACGAATTTCCCGGCGCAGGTGACCATCCGCTTCGACGTCCAGGAGGAAACCGAACCCGTGCTTGCAATGAGCCTCAAAAAAACATCCCGTCGCGGCCACGGCACGATGAACGAGTTGAACATCACGCCGTTGCTCGACCTGGTGTTCGTGCTGCTGGTGATTTTCATCATCACCACGCCGCAGATGATGAACAATCTGGAGATGACCCTGCCCTCCGGCAAACCGCCGCCGCCGAAAAAGGAAAAACCCAAGATCAACAGGATCGACGTGGCGGCAAATGGCAAATCACGCTCAACGAACCGACTGTGACACTGCCGGAACTGAAGGACCAGCTGGCGACGCTGAAGGCAGCAAATCCCGGACCTGAAGGTGGTGGTCAAAGGCGCGGACGAAGTGGAATATCAAAACATGGTCGCGGTGCTCGATGCCCTCCAGCAACTCGACATCACCAAGGTCGGTCTGGCCACCGAGTAGGTAATTTGCGAGGCCTTAAAGAAATTTATGACTTAAATTTCCGACGATATAGAAAACTCCTTTAAAGCCGACATTACAGTGGAGAACCTCATTGTGTTCAGGCTCGGTATTCAACCAAATCGAATTATGATCAAAGTGCTATTGCAATCTCTGGACTTTCTCTGATTCAGATTTTTTCCTATGCTCCGTCGCCATGAATGAGACCAACAATACCCCAACTGATCCGCGCATTTATTTGGCCGCCGAACGCACCTTCCTCGCTTGGATTAGAACCGGCATCGCGTTCATGGGATTCGGTTTTGTGGTTGCCCGTTTCGGCCTATTTTTACGCGAGATTGCTCTTAGCAATAACGTGACCGTTGCCCAGCATAACAATGGTTTTTCGCTTCCTGTCGGCATTGCCCTCATAGTGGCTGGCATTATGGTCAATCTCATCGCCGCCATCCGGCATCATCGTTACATTAAAGCGCTTGACCGAGGCCAATTCAGGCAGGCATACGGATTGATTTTCACATTTTTAATTGCAGGATTTCTCGCAATCATTGGACTGGCTGTGGCTATTTATCTGGCCGTTTTGCTTTAAAGTATAAATCGTTTAGCGCATGGAAACGTGTGATGCGATGCCGCAGCTCAATGCCAACAATCAATCTAGCGCAGGCACACTTCCCATTCGACAAGATGGGCAGCCGCACTTGCGGCTTTTGAAAACAATTCGCTTGTGACGAGCGCGCGGTTTGCCGAGTGGAACGGGTGGCCTGTGGAGCGAAGTTAACCAGGCGCGCGTCACGATGAACCATCACGGTTTCTTGACTGAGGCAATTTGCGGTGAGCAACGAAAGTCAACACAGCCACAATGCCGGTGAAGGAAAGTTCGAGCAATGCGCCGAGCAAAACGGCCTTGCCGCCCATTGTGCAACTGGCCATAGTGGTGATGAATGAACGCCGCTGCATGGGAATGGATGTGATTGGGTTCACTTTTCTGATCCAGTCCACGAGTTGGTCCTGAAACATGGTTGAGTTTATGTTTGGGGCTGTCCTAGATAACTAGGTTAAAAGCTGCTGAACCCATTGATTTAACTGCTTCAATTGCGTTTGCGGGTTCGGGTTGTTAAAACGCCACTCAAATTGCTTCAAGAATAAGGGGAAATGCTCTTTGGGAACACCGTTAAATTTACGCAGATGGCACTTGGCCTGGTTCCAAAAGTTCTCAATGCCGTTGATGTGGTTTTTACCGTCGGCAAAGCATTTGGAGTGATTGATCCGCAGATGCCGGAAGCCGGCGACACAACAGCAAGGCCGTTCATCGTGCGTATGCAAAACGCGCCCTGATGAAGATTCCCTCGTTGGATGATTACGAAAAACAGGCGGCGACGAAGGCTGAATCTTTGGCGTAGCAAACTCTGGCTTTGCACCGTGCACGCCGGGGATCGGGCGACGGAGTTCAAGCAGCGGTATGACGGGCTGGGGATTTCCGGGGTGTCGTTGCATAGCTATCCATTGACTTTCGCTTGTTCATTGCGAGGAAACACGTCACATTTGGGAATATGGCTTCACGTACCAGGCTGCAAACGAAGATCGCCGGTGTATTGGGTGGTTTAGGATTGTTAGCGCTGGTTGGCTATGTTGATTACCTCACGGGATACACCCTCTCTGTGCTGGTGTTTTACCTATTACCGATCTTGTTCGGCTTGAGATATGTGGGGACAGGATTTGCCTTTTTGCTGGCGGTGCTTTCGGCATTAACTTGGCTCTTCGCCGATGTCGCGTCGGGACATCATTATGAAGGTTATTTAACCCCGATTTGGAACACCGGTATCCGCTTGTCGATTTTTCTCCTGGTGGTCATTTTGTTTTCCAACCGGAACCATTTGAAGCAACTGGTGGATCAACAGACGGAAAAATTGCGGCAGGAAATCCAGGAGCGCACCCGTCTACAGAAGGAACTTATGGAAATTGCGGAATCCGAACAGCGGCGGATCGGCCATGATTTGCATGACAGTCTGGGGCAGCATTTGACCGCCACCGCGCTGGCAGGGAAGATTCTGGCAAAACGGCTGGCCAGCAAAGCTGCGGTCGAACCCGCCACGGCTGAACACTTGGTGGTCATGGTGGAAGAGGCAATTGATATGACCCGGAATCTGGCCCGGACATTGCATCCCATCGGGATTGGGTGCGGACGGTTTGCAAGTCGCGTTGCAGAATCTTGCGGCCAACCTGTCCAAAGCCTTCAATGTTTCCTGCCGTTTTCAAAATTCCGGAACTGTCGTTTTGCCTGACCCCAAGGCGGCCATCCATTTGTTTCGCATCGCCCAAGAGTCGGCTAGCAACGCCATCCGTCATGGCCGCGCACGCAACATTGCCATTTCACTGGACGCCACCAGCAAAAGCCTCATGCTGGTCGGTGACGAATGACGGCGCAGGTTTGCCGGCGACGCCCGGACTAAAAAAGGCATGGGACTCCGAATCATGAATTATCGCGCCATCATGATTGGCGCGAAGTTTGACATCCAAAATTTGCCGGCAGGCGGTGCCCGCGCGGTTTGCGTGCTGCACCCAAGCCATACTGACACAGAAGACCATGCCAGCGAAAATTAAAATTTTCCTCGTGGACGATCATCCGCTGGTGCGCGAATGGCTTACCAATCTGATCAACGAGGAGACTGATTTTGAAGTTTGCGGCACGGCCAGCGACACCCGCGAAGCGCTCAGTTTGATTGGCGCGCTCTTTCCCCGAATTGTCGTGGTGGACATTTCCCTGGAAGACGTCTCCGGCTTGGAACTTATCAAGGACGTCAAGGCGGTTCATCCCAAGGTAGACACGATTGTCCTTTCGATGCACGACGAGATGCTTTACGCCGAACGCGCCATGCGCGCTGGGGCCGCTGGATACATCATGAAACGCGAAGCCACCGAAAAGGTTCTCGATGCCATCCGCGTGGTGCTTCAAGGCGGACTTTATTTCAGCAACGCCGTCAACGCCATGCTGGCGCAAAAACTTGTCCAAGGTACCGGCAATCAACCGTCGGCCATCGGGTCGTTGAGCGACCGCGAACTTGAAGTGTTTCAATTACTGGGGAACGGCCACAGCACCCGTCAGGTCTCCGAGCAAATGAACATCAGTTTCAAAACTGTTCATGTCTATTGCGCCCGTATTAAGGAAAAACTTAATCTAGCCAATATCAGCGAGCTCGTTTTTCATGCAATTCGCTGGCACGAAAGCCAACAACCACGCTAACTTTTTGCGCCACAGCCTTCGTAGGAAATATTCATACAACATATTTAGTAGTAGTAATACAGCGGTTTTATGGCTTTGGTTCCATCATTGCTTTCATGTCAGGCATCGCGGTTGCGTCAGGCAATAAAGGAACCAAATTGTAATATATATAATCCGCCTGACGCTGCGTTCCGCCGCACGAACAGAAACATACAAATGAAAACAGAAAAATGCGTCCGTAAGGCGGGTTTTACCCTTGTGGAAATCATGATCGTCGTGGCCATCATCGGCCTCCTGGCGGCCATCGCAATTCCGAACTTCGTGAAAGCCCGCGCGACCTCGCAGGCCAATGCCTGCATCAACAACATGCGTCAGATTGACGCAGCGGCCAATGAATGGGCGTTGGAAGCAAAGAAAACCACCGGGGCGACCGTCAGCTGGCCAAACGACCTGACCGCCTTACATCAAGTTGAATGCGACCAGCAAAATTCCCGGCTGCCCGGCCGGCGGCACTTACACGGTGGCCGTAATAGGGAACCTGCCTTCAGTGACCTGCTCGTTGAGCTCGACGGTGACTCCGGCCCACATCCTCCCGTAATCGTGGATTGGTTTAAAAAATGCCCGTGGCGAAAGCTGCAGGCATTTTTTTGATGGCTTGAGCAGTTAAAGTGCAAAATCAGAATAGTCTGGAATTGCCTTAAAAGTAGACAGCAACATGAACAATGAGACAGATAGATCAAGAACAATTGTTCTTAGCGGAGAGTATTGCTCTCCCAATTCGTCTTTTGGCGGTACTGGTTTGCGAAATTAACGGGACAAGGTTAGTCTTGAATGAGTGTTCGAGAATCGGAATTTATTCAACTAGCCTTGTTATCTTCTTTTGAGAATTCCAGCCGGATTCGACCAATGGTCAGAATCAGGATTTCCAGCAAAATGAAACGAGAGAAGAAATTCCAGACAAATACACCAGCCGACCTATAATCGCTATCACCATCATATTGAACCAAGGGCGAGATGATCGAACACGCCAGCACAAACAGGCTGGCCCAGCGGTTATTAACCACCAACGCCAGCAGGGTGCAAGGAATTGCATAAAACAATATAAACAATAAGTGGGGGTTGGAATGGAGGTGGATTTCGGCAACCACTCCGAGTAAGAAAGTGGCGGTCAATATCGTCAGCCAATGCTGGCGCAAATCAGTGACCATTGAAGGGGATTTTTCATCCAAATCATTCGAGGGCGGATTCAACACCCAGTTCTTGAGCAGTCGGTAAACGCGCAACCACGGCAGGGGCAGAAATTCAAAACCGGCCCGCACCAGCGAATCGTAAATGGTCAGAGCCTTGCCCACAATATTATGATAGGCAAATTCAGCCGGCCTTGGTACAGATGGATTCGTCGTTGCTGGAGCATTCAGCCATTTGGCCTGCTGCTGTTCCCAACGGTTGCGGTAGCGCTGCAGTTTTTTGGTGATGCGTGAGGGCACCGGATTTTCGGTGTATATCTGTCGTTCTATGATGCCGCGTCGAAGATGAGCATGGTTCGGAGTCTTATAGATGGCCGACAAGTCTGCTTTGTTCAGCTGTAACATCTGCGGGTCGAACGGAACGTCCAAGAACGTGCTCAACACGCGGCAGATTGTCTCGGTTCGGTCCACGATTTCGGCGTAATCCAGCCGGAATATTCGCGCACCCTTGTTTTCTATTTGATTTGCCTGGAATATAAGTTGTTCCTGCAGGTAAATCATCCGGCTCAACATGCCGGGCTTGCCAAAAAATCGGGAGGTTTGTCCAGCCATTAGCACACTGCGGTAAATTTCCAGTGGATTACGCCAAACCAGGATGAAAAACGCCTTCGGATATTGTTCATGCAGCTGTTCCAAACGGTCACAATAGAAAGGCGATTTTTCCCCAGTCACGGTCGCACCCTTCTTGTCGCCATATGTGCGATACAAATCAAGCGGGGTGCGGATTGTTTTTAGCCCCCGGAAATCGTTCGGCGCAATTATCCCGTGCCTCGAAAGCGCCTGGTTGTAAAATTCGATCCGTTCCGCCCAATTAAATCTAAAACGGAGCTTCAACAAAGGGCGGGGGAAATTCCAGACATCGCTCTCAAACATCAGGGCAATTTCTGGGTTTTGATTCAGCAGCGAGCAGAGCAGGGACGTGCCGGAGCGAAATACGCCAACAACGAAAATGGGGTTTTCGTTAGGCGTTTTATTCGGCGTTATCACGAAGCGAAAATTATAAACGCAATTTGAGCCAAACCGATAAAAAAATCAATTAAGTTTCTAATATCCGGTCAATCATATCGGGGCTGTTATTGTGTATCGAGCATTGCTCAGCAATCTGTGAAACATCTCGCCGTATTCTTCAAATCAA
The DNA here is from genome assembly GCA_963799115.1 of uncultured Chlamydiae bacterium. GTDB lineage: Bacteria > Chlamydiota > Chlamydiia > Chlamydiales > Parachlamydiaceae > CAWCVY01. The sequence goes on from CAWCVY010000016.1 coordinate 11,022, forward strand.
TATTCTCGATCTGCGAACTTAGCTTGAACCAAATCCAACGGAAGTCTGTCAAACAGTAACGATGAAGCGTTCTAAAGTCGTTGTTTGCTGGCGTGAAGGATTGCATCTCCGTCCTGCGGCCAGCCTGGTGCAGTTAAGCAAACGGTTCAGTTCGAGAATCGTTATAATTTGCGGTGATAAAATTGCGGACTTGCGCAGCATTTTGAGCATCCTCTCTTTATGCGCCACTTTGGGAACCGCTCTCGACATCGAGGTAACCGGGGATGACGAAAATGATGCGGCACGGGCGGTTGAACAGGTATTTTCCTCACATGACACCGGCGATGCTCCGAGTTCAATGACGGAGCGAAATCTATGAAGTGATAAGAATTCATGAAATGACCCGAGCCCGAACAGAACTTCAACCGAACCAAATAATCTTCAAATATAAGCAAACGAAATAAGAACACAGCAGAAAACTCACGTGCTTCGCGTCAAGGGGAAGATGAGCGACATCGGACAGATTCTGTGAACAGATAAATAATAATACTAATATGAAGGCTCCAAGACATGAAGTTCCCTCATTCAAGCTGAACCCAAACCAACCTTTTCCAGAGGTGGTTGTCTACTGGGACAAAAATTTCATGGGGGAATCGTGGAGAACGAATCTTTCATACTCATATCTTGGCGAGCATTGGGACGGTTTGATTTCGTCTGTAATTGTTCTCGCAGGCACTTGGGAGTTTTGGTCCGAAATCAATTTTAATGGAAGCTGCTGCAAACTCGGGCCAGGATTTTATACAAGTTTTAAGGGGGAGTGGTGTCTGCCGGAGTTTGCTAATAAGTGTATTTCATCCTTCAGATGTGTGAGTACGCAACCTAGCTGACATTTCTTGTGCCCAGTGCTCGGAGAATTTGTGAAGTGGGCAAACTCACGCCGCTGGGCGATCCGGCCTCCAACGGTGTGGCGATGACAGCGGTATCCTTCGTCGTCACACGAAAATTTTCGTCGCACCGCACCCAATGGCCAGCTTGAAACTACCATTATATTTCTTTAATCATTCCAAATTGATTGGTCATGGGATTCATAACTGTTTGGTAGGGTAACACCCCATAGCCGCTGCAAAGTCTTCGGGTGCATTGTGGGAATGGAAGCGGAACACTCTTTCAAATTCAAGAGTCCACCGTCCTAATGCATCATCAACATACATACCTACGAATACTGCCTCGTTGTGGGCGGCAAAGGGATTCTCGATCCAAACGCCGGAGAATCCGTGCCCAATCCGTTCGGCGGAAGAAATTCCATTTCGAAAGTGGCCAGTTCGCCGGAAGCGACCCATCTTACACGGCGCGAGTGATGCCGTATCGCGACGGCGTTGCAATTCTTCTGGAAGATTTATGAATATTCTGGAAACGATAATTTTTTTATAGTAAAAAGCATGAAAACTCCAAGTGAATACACAATCGTCGCTGTGCCTTTTCACGCCGATGCCGCAACCCATGACGAGCTGGCACGAAAGGTGAACGAAAAATTAAGTGCTGGCTACGAACCGCTTGGCGCACCTTTTTTCAGCGATGAAATGATGTATCAGGCCATGACGAGACCGATTATCCAGACTTCACCACTCCCGGCTTTATAACAAAAGGAGCACCAATCTTGGCCTTGTTTGTAGACATCGGCGGTGTCCTGCTCACCAACGGTTGGGATCATCATGCCCTCCGGCGGGCAACGAAACATTTTAAGTTGGACTGGGTAGAGATTCGAAGCGTTCTTCACACGGACTATAAATCCACTTGTACTAAACTGGCTTCGTTCGGATTGGACATGGCAAGATGAACGAAAAGCCATCCATCCTGACCATCAACGGCGGCTCTTCGAGCATCAAGTTCGCGTTGTATGAGGCGGTCAACCCTCTGAAGCGCGGGCTATACGGAAAGGTTGATCGCATCGGCCTGAGCGGGACAAATCTGACGTTCTATGAACCAACGAAGAAACGGCCGAAAAGCTTCAAACTCGCTGCTGCCGATCACAAATCAGCGTCGAATTTTCTGATTGACTGGCTTGAAAAACAAAGTGGTTTTGAATCCGTCCGAGCCATGGGACATCGTGTGGTTCATGGGATGAAACACACCGAGCCGGAGATTGTCACAAAAAAACTTTTGGATGAACTGCGCCGCATCAGCCCAAACGACCCGGATCATTTGCCGCGCGAGATTGAACTCATTGAGGCGCTTCGCCAACGCCATCCGGCACGTCATGTCCGGGGTCAATCCGCAGGGCTGCGAGGTTTTCAGTTTCAAACAACCGACCGCCGATGAGTTGGAACATGATTTTCTCTGGCGCACAAACCGCCATCTGCCGGAACGCGGGCGCATCGGCATCTTCAATCGTTCCTATTATGAGGAGGTGCTGGTCGTCCGGGTGCATCCAGAGATTCTCCGCAGTCAGGGGCTTTCGAAGGGTTGTGCGACGAAAAGACCATCTGGAAGGATCGGTATCGATCCATCGTGGATTTGGAAAATCATCTTCACCGCAATGGCACCAAGGTCATCAAATTTTTCCTGCACCTGTCGAAGAACGAACAGCGAAAGCGATTCCTCGAACGCATTGATGAGCCGGACAAGAACTGGAAATTCAGCCTCGCGGACATTCACGAGCGAAAATATTGGAAGCATTACATGAACGCTTATGAAGATTGTCTGAACGCGACCAGCACCGAGCACGCGCCTTGGTTCGTTGTTCCCGCCGATGACAAAGAGAATGCCCGGCTAATTGTTTCCCAAATTGTCCTTGATGGAATCAATGAATTGAAGATGGCCTACCCCAAGACGACCACGAAACATCGGCAGGAATTAAAATCCATCCGCAAACTGCTGACGAAGTAACGTTTGAACGATGGCCTCGTTCGATGAACGCTGCCAAGTCGGATTACCCAATCACCCGGTAGTTTGATGCTAAAATCTTGCTGGCGCAGGCTGCTATCTGCTGTAGGATAAAATCGTTATGATTTTATTTTTCAAAGCGTTGCTCGCGATAACAACTGGGTTTGCACTGCTGGCCTTATGAAACGCTTCGGTTATCTGCAAGACCGGTTGTTCGGGATTTCCCTGGCGACCTATGCCTTCAACCGGCTGGTAATCCTTCCGTATTCGGCTGGATTTTTTTACTCACATCTTCATTGGGCATGGCCGTTCTTGCATTCGCATTTTGATGATTTGCTGTTGATGCCCGCCGCGCTGCCGGTCGTGCTGTGGTTTCAACGATTGCTTGGGTTGCGAAAACATGAGTGTCCCCCAACCTGGCCAGAAATGCTCTTTCACCTTGCTGTCTGGTCGGTCATGTGCAAGGTCGTTGGCCCGTTTTATTTCCATATCGGAGTGGCCGATCCCTGGGATATCTTGTTTTTTGCCGCCGGCGGCATTGTGGCCTGTCTTTGGTGGAACCGCTCGGTGGCGCAATCCTGCCGCACTTCGTCATGAACTTCGACCGGCTGGCCACACATTATCATTGGCTGGAAAACCTTTTCGCTGGCGGACTGATGCAGCGCTGCCGGACAACCTTTCTCTCTTGCACTAAAAATTCACGCAATGCTTTATTGGTCGGTGAAGGCACGGGAAGATTTCTGGTGGAATTGTTGCATTTCAATCCGCAAATTCAAATCACTTGTGTCGAACAGAGTGACGGCATGATTGAACAGGCGCGCCAACGCCTGGCACGTGAACGGCTCGACTGTTCACGTGTTAAGTTTGAACAAACGGATGTCCTGCGCTGGAAACCGCCGGCAGACAAATTTGATTTAGTGGTCACCAATTTTTTTCTCGATTGCTTTCGCGCCGATGAACTCCAGAAGCTCGTGTCACTGCTGGCCAAAAGTGCGACCGCCGAGGCCATCTGGCTGCTGGCTGATTTTCGCGTGCCGGAGCGTGGATGGCGGCGCACGCGGGCAAACATCGGTTTGTGGGCGCTGTATGCATTCTTCAAAGTTTCCACCTCTTTGTCCGCGAGCTGGCTAACACCGCCAGATGCTTTTTTGACTGCCGCTGGCTTCAAGCTGGGTAATCGCCGGTTGGCAAATTTTGGTTTTGCACATTCAGATTTATGGCGCCGAACCATTTCATGAATTTGTCCAGATCGAATCAACTTTTACAGCAATTGCCCGCGCGCGGTCGAACGGTGTTGAATTCCTGCATTTATGGCCTGGTCGCCGGTATCGCAGCAGTCACGTTTCAACTCGGTATCAATTGGCTTTATAGGTTAGGGATTGTGCAACTCTCGCACCAGTCAACAACGGTTTTTCTTTTCGGCAGCCTCGCCGTGCTCGTCGGTTCTTCGCTGCTGGTGGGCTGGCTGTTGAATTCATTTTGCAAGGAAGCCGCGGGTAGTGGCATCCCGCAACTCAAACTATCCTTCTGGAAAGATTTTGGTTTTGTGCCGTGGCGAATTGCCTGGGTCAAATTTGTGGCCGGCGTCCTTAGCGTCGGCGGCGGTTCAAGTCTCGGGCGCGAGGGTCCCAGCGTGCAAATCGGTGGAACAATTGCCTCCAACCTCGCTGGGCTGACTGGTGAAGCAAAACAAAATCGGCGGGCAGCTTCGGCGGCGGGTGCGGCAGCAGGGCTGGCAGCAGCCTTCAACGCACCGCTCGCGGCGACGACGTTTGTGCTGGAGGAAATCATTGGAGATTTGAACAGCCGGCTACTCGGTTCCGTGCTGCTTGCTTCGGTGCTCGGGGCGCTCGTGGTGCATGGCATCATCGGTAAACAACCGTCATTCACTTTGACCGGCGTTGAAGCGCCAACTTGGATCGGATATTTATTGACGCCGGTTGTGGCCGCAATTTCCAGTTTGGCCGGCGTCTATTTTCAACGTTCCTCGCTTGGTTTACGCTGGCGGTTGAAACAAAACAAAAGGATTCCGATTTGGACTTTTCCCGTGGTGGGCGCGCTGGTCACATGGGTATTAGGCGTTGCGGTTTTCTGGCGCACCGGACGGCTTGGCGTATTCGGTCTCGGGTATGATGATTTGTCCAGTGCGTTGGCCGGTGACATTGGCTGGCAGTTGGCAGCAGTGCTATTGGTCGCCAAATTTATTGCCACATTTAGTTGCTACGGCTTTGGTGGCTGTGGCGGAATTTTTTCACCGACCCTATTCTTCGGCGGCATGATAGGTGTAATCGTCGCCGGCCTGTTGAACTTGGAATTCACGGTGACGCGCGGTGACATGTTGACGCTGGCAGTCGTGGGTATGAGCGCAAGTTTGGGCGCAGTCGTGTGGGCTCCCGTGACTGGTATTCTTATAGTATTCGAAATGACGCAGGAATTCTCCTATGTTCCGGCATTGATGCTGGGGGCACTCGTGAGTCAGACGATTGCGCGCCGGATGAATAAACACAATTTTTATGACGCACTGTTGGAACAGGACGGACACCGCATCGAGCATGTCCGCCCCCCGCGCGACCTGCAAAGTTGGGAACAATTTCCGGTTTCCGCTATTGCCAATTTCCATCCGGTGGTCATCACCAGCTTGGATGAAGCCGAGCTCCATACAATTCTTACATCCCATCCTTACCTACAATTCCCGGTCGTCCTTCAAGAAAGTTTGCGAGGCGTTCTCGTCCGCGCCGACGCCGAAAATTCGATCGCCAACAAAACTATGCCCAAGTTACAACCCGCCACAACGTGCCAGCGCGAAGAGACCATCGGCAAACTGCAAAACCTCCTGATTGAATCAAATACACAATTCGTCGTGGTGCTGGACCGCCCGGATGGACAAGTCGTCGGGTTGGTGACCCTGCATGACCTGTTGCGTGCGCAAACAGTGATGGCCCAGCGGTCGGAGGATTTGTGAAGCCATCGTGAATTTAAGTTTCACCTAATTCTTCACCTAAAGTTACACCTGACGAGCAATAAAGGGGCGGTGACGGGGCAATGAACGGGCGTTGAAAGGGCGGTCGAAAAAACAGCTTGAACCCTTGTAAAATCAAGCTATAATAAGCGTTGAAACGGAGTGTGTTAGGCTCGGAATGGTAAAGCTTCCTCGTTCGATTCCGACCCTCGCCGTCTCTGGAAATTAATGGGTATTTCTTACCCGCGTTCCACTTTGTGATTCAGTGGTCGACGAGGTTTTTTGCTCATTTTTCTCCGCGGATTCATTTTTGCCAACTTCTGAAAACAGATTGGCAACCGGCAAAGCCGCCCGTTGTCGTGGATCGGCGTAATGACTCGCGGTTATCTGAATTGTCGAGTGTCGCAGTTGTGCGCTGCCTGCGAAGATGCCATTTTGTTTAACGATGGCGTCACCGAATATCTTTCGGAGTTCGTGAACTTTTTTTCTGGCTGAAATACCGTTGGTTTCCAGCCAGTTGAGCAGCATTCGCCAGTGTGGCTCGCACCGATAACGTCCATACATGGTCGGCTTCCATTTACGCGAAGAATTGACTACAAAAGATTCGTTTGATTCGCCTTTGAAATTTGACAATTCCCTCATGAGCGATGGGTCAACGTAAACCGTGCCGCCCGAATCGTGTTTGGGTTCCATGTATTCGTTAGCCTCGATGCGTATGGAATTGTCCTCGGGCATCAGTTGAGACCAAAGACATACATCCGCTTCAGCGCGGCGCATTCCGGCGCACAGGCAAAGTAGAAATAATTTGTATGCTTCAGGATTTCCCGACCGCAGTTCTTTGCGGGCATTTAACACGAGCGTCTCGTAGGTGACACCGGTGGGAGCATTGAATTTCATCGAGCCAGTCCGCTCAAACCCCAAGGACTCGAACCAATACACGGAAGAGTTTACCTGTAGAAAGTCGTTTTTGGAATTCTTGGCCAATTTTGAGGTTTTGACGAGTTGCAATGAGTAGCGTAGGGTCTTGGTGATTATATCGCTACACGTTGATTAAATGGTAGATGCACCGCTCAATGCAACTGGCTGCAACCGATCAAAACACTATTATCTGCAACTCATAATCGCTTGGTCCCCAGTTCAAATCCGGGCGGGCCCACCATCTTGGAAGATCACTTTTATGCATGATTTTACCGAAGCGGCAACTTCGCGGATGAGCAAGGGATTTTTTCCGGGCCGTTTTTATCTTGAGCCGTTAATTGCACCGCATAACGCAATGCCTTCTTAACTCATTGAAAACGCGGCGCATTTCGCCTTTTACACTTGGAGTTCGCCCGGTCTAAGCACCTCCGTTCATAATTGCCTGATTCTTGGTTCAAGACCGAATAAGATTTCCAATTTGTATCCTAGACAATAAACGATCCCAAAAACCGGCTCCCCGGTGTGGACAGAAACTGGCAGCGCTTATTTGTTCCGGGAAAAGGCAGCGTCGAAAGCGGCCGCGTTCGGTGTGAAATCCAGTTTGCGGACGAAGGCGCAGCTTTCGGTCGCGCCGTGGACGCGATCCATGCGGCCATCCTCCCATTCCACGGAGAGCGGGCCGCGATAGCCAACGTCGTTCAGCGCGACAATGATTTCCTCGAAGTTGATGTCGCCGTGGCCGAGCGAGCGGAAATCCCAGAAGCGGCACGGGTCGGTGAAATCCGTGTGGCCGCCAAACACGCCGACCGTGCCATCGCCGTGGCCCCACCAAACATCCTTCATGTGCGCGTGGAAAATACGTGGGCCAAATTCGCGGATGAACTTCACATAGTCCACCCCCTGATAGCCGAGGTGCGACGGGTCGTAATTGAAGCCGAAGCGCCGGATGATTTTTCACGGCGTCGAGCGCGCGCCGGGCGGAGGCGATGTCAAAGGCGATCTCCGTCGGATGCACTTCGAGCGCGAAGTGGACGTCTTCCTTTTCAAAAACGTCAAGAATCGGCAGCCAGCGTTTGGCGAAGTCGACAAAACCGTTGTTCCAATAATCTTGGTTCGTCGGCGGGAACCCGTAAATCGAATGCCAGATGGACGAGCCGGTAAAACCGTTGACCATGGCGGTGGCGCCTCCGCCCCCTTCGGCGACGGGGCGTCGCCGCTACGGGTTTTCGAATCAAAAAATTTCCGCGCGGCCTTGGCCGTCGCGTTCATTTTTTCGGCCGCGCGCTGGCGGACGCCTTCGGGTTTGCCGTCGCCCCAGACATCGGCGGGCAGAATCGCCTGGTGGCGCTCGTCAATCAAGTCGCACACGGCCTGGCCGACCAGGTGGATGGAAATGGCAAAACAGGTCAGGCTGTATTGGCGAGCAGCGCCCATTTCTTTTGGCAGTAATCGGCTTCGGCCAGCGCCCGGTCGACTTCAAAATGGTCGCCCCAGCAGGCGAGTTCCACGCCATCATAGCCCATTTCTTTGACGAGCGGCAGCGAGTTCTTCCAGCGGAAGATCGGCCCATTGGCCGGTGAAAAGTGTGACGGGTCTGGGCATAAGCGGTGATTTTTGGTTAGTTTTACTGTGTCCTCTTCAGGTTTGAAAACTTCTAATAAGGGAATAAGTATTTCCCGAGCATTTTCTTTTCGGTTGCAAATTACGGTTGATAACTGGTGAATTTGGTGGCTGGATAGGGATTGCAAAATATTCTTGCAAAGGCCCCTCGCTCCAAAACCCGAATTAATTTTTTCTGAAAGCTTGCACACAAAGTTGATATAAGCTTCTTCGTCTGCATCCGACCCATTGCTTTGCGAGGGATCGTGTTTTGTAGTGTGTAGATAATTCAAGATTGCAATAAAATGTTGCTTGATATTTTCTTTTTCATTCTCGCTTGTTCTATAAGAATCCCATTTGTTAAAAGAGGAGTTAAAAATATATTCCACAATTTCGGGATGTTTTGCAAACATTCTATAGTATTTTCCACTATCGGGTTGAGAAAGTCCTCTAATAAAGTAATCCTCGTAAAGGGGTTTTATTTCCGATTGCCCCTTTTCTATCTCTTTATCATAAATGCCTAATGCTTGCTGGATGTCTTGCTCTTCATAGGACAGTGTTGTAAGGGATTTTTTTAGGCATTCAAGGCAAGCAGCTTTTAATGATAAGATTCCTAATTGATCGGCCTTATCCATCCAGCTTATTACGTTGTTCAAATGCAAAAATCCTTGATTTTCTTGGAAAAGAAAGCTGATCAATTGCTCCCATTCCAAAAAATTCAGTGGTATCAAGAGTGTATGTCCTTCCTTAAAGGCCCTTTCCGAGTTCATTTTAAATTGAGGAATCTTCAGGGATAAGGCAGTTCTTGTAAAGCCATCTAATTCTTTTATGCCATCAATTATTAAAATTGTTTCAGTACGAGTTATTTCTTCCCAGGATAGTTGGTGTTGATGCTCTAATAAGGATTCGATCATTTTGATAGGAAACGTTCCATGGCAGGGTAGTTTTACTACCTGTCCTCCGTCCGACAGAGAGGATTGATAGAATTTTTCTAAGTCTTTCCAGTTATCGATTTTCAGAAGGTCTTCTTCAGGTTCTTTCTTTAGTTGTATCTCGGGGATTTCTTTTTTTTGTTCTGGAATCTCATCTGGAATCACTTTCTTTTGTTCAGGAATCTCTTTCTTCTGTGCTGGGATTTCCTTCTTTTGTACTTGTTCCAAATTTTTCTTGAAGTCTATTTTATTTTCTTTACCTTCCTCTTTTGCTCGATAGATTTTTTTATTCCATAAAGAATAAATGATATAACTAATAGCTGCTATGCAGCCGAAAATAACCATTGCGACCCACGCAACTTTTTTTTGTAATATCGCGTGAAATGGTTTCATACTCCCTTTCATAAAAGAGAAAAATGAACAGGGTAATGAATGAAGAGGTGAAAGATTCATATATGCTTCCTGTAAAAAAATAAAAGGGTGATTATAGAAATTAAGTTATTAAATGTCAATAACCTCAAGACCTTTTGGACTAGTTGGACTAACTAGTTGGACTTTATTGGACAAGTTGATCCAATCCAATTAGTCCAATTAGTCCAATTAGTCCAACCTGTCCAACTAGTCCATGTTCAATTTAACTTGTTTTAGATCAGCCTCAATCATAATTTTTACCAACTCTGCAAAGCTCGTGTGGGGTTTCCAATTGAGTGCTTTCTCTGCTTTAGCTGCGTTTCCAATGAGGATATCAACTTCGGTAGGCCGATAATAAATCGGATCGATTTTAATCAGCGTCCTCTCTGTTTTTTTATCTATGCCATACTCCTCGACTCCCGTACCATGCCATTCAATGTCAATGCCCAATATCTTGTATGCTAATTGGACAAATTCCCTTACAGAATGGGTTTCTCCCGTAGCAATGACAAAATCATCCGGTTGCTCTTGTTGCAGCATTAACCACATGGCTTCCACATAGTCTTTTGCGTACCCCCAATCGCGTTTAGAGTCTAAATTCCCCAAATAAAGAATGTTTTTCTGGCCCAAAGATTGGCGACAGGCAGCCAAGGTGATCTTTCTCGTTACGAAAGTTTCCCCTCGCAAAGGTGATTCATGGTTAAATAAAATTCCATTACAAGCAAATATCCCATGGGCCTCTCGATAATTGATGGTGATCCAATAAGCATACAATTTAGCTACTCCATAAGGTGACCGAGGATAGAAAGGGGTCTTTTCCGTTTGTGGGATTTCTTGAACCAAACCATATAATTCACTCGTTGAGGCTTGATAGTACTTAGTTTTTTTGGCCAGACCGAGTAAACGAATGGCCTCTAAAATATTCAATGTTCCTAGAGCATCTACTTCAGCAGTATATTTGGGTAATTCAAATGAGACTTTTACATGGCTTTGAGCTCCTAAATTATAAATTTCATCCGGCTGAAGGCTTTGAATAAGGCTGATGACACTTGCACTATCTGTCAGATCCCCATAATGTAAAAAAAACTTGCGATTACTAGAGTGCGGTTCTTGATAAAAGTGGTCCACCCGAAAAGTATTCGGTGAGGAAGAACGTCTCTTTACACCGTGAACTTCATAATTTTTGTTCAATAGAAATTCTGACAAATAAGCGCCATCTTGACCTGTCACCCCAAAAATTAATGCTATTTTAGTTCCGCTGAGCCCAGAGGCGCATCCTTCACTAAACATTAATAGTAGGAATACAACGAAGGAGAGTAATCCCCATGCCTGAATTCTTTTCATTCATTTCCTTGCTTAAGATATACCCAAAATAGATTGATCATAAAGGTTCAACGATCATGCATCAAAACCTGAAAATATATCTTGTAGGGGCAATTTTTGTCGAGGATGGTCTTTGGCAACTCATTTAGAATCGCTGGAAATTTTATCATGTTGTTTTCCTCCAAATTTTCCTAGACTCTTAATTGGGATCTTCTATATGTTCAGCAAATTGTCTATCAGGTTTAACCCTAGCTCCCTTTTTACAAGGGTTGTGCTTTTTGTATCTTTTTGATACTAGGTGCGCTGAGATTTTCTTCAGGATCTAGGATTTAAAGAAGAAGATGCCGTATGGTTCTATGAAAATTTCATGGATAATTTGATAAAGTATCAATAAAAATGTGAAAATAATCATTTTTTATTTATAATTAATTAAAAGAAAGGTAAAGAGAATTTTTAATAATTGTTAAATGATATATAGGTTAGGTGGACAAATGAAGTGTCCATTCTGTCAATATGAAGGGCTTAAAGTGACAGATTCTCGCGATGCTCTAGAAATGAATGCAGTTCGAAGACGACGAGAATGTTTGCAATGTTCCAGGCGGTTTACAACTTTTGAGACAATTGAATTGATTGTACAAGTTAAAAAAAGAGATGGAACATATGAGGACTTTCAGCAGCAAAAATTAATGAATGGCATTCAAGCAGCTTGCCGTCATACTAAGATTAGCCATGACCAAGTCATTACGTTATCTTCTCAGATCACCCATGAGCTTATGCAAGCTCAGGTTCAGGAAATTAGTACGACGCAATTAGGAGAGATGGTCATGAGCTATCTTCAGGCTTTAGATCCTGTTGCCTATATTCGCTTTGCTTGCGTTTATAGGCGATTTAAAGACTTGAGAGAATTGGAAGAAGCTATTAAAACAATTCAAAGTAAAGACGAAGCTATTGGGCAATAATTTGCAAAGGAATAGGAGGCTTAAAAATGGCGCTCAAAAAAACGGATATTGCGAAATTCAAAAAGCGTTTGGAAGAGATGCGCATGCAGTTGACTCATTCTTTAAAGGGGTCTACAGCAGAGGTAAAAACACCGGATGAAGCAACTGGTTATTCTCAGCATCAAGCCGATCAAGGAACGGATGATTTTGATCGAACCATTAGCTTAGAGGTCACGAGTAAAGAATATGGCATTTTACGACAAATTGATCGAGCTTTAGAGAAAATTGAAGATAATACATATGGCGTTTGCGATATCACCGGGGAAGATATTCCGGTTGCCCGCTTAGAGGCGGTTCCTTATGCGACAATGACCGTCAAAGCACAAGAAAAATTTGAAAAAGGGTTGCTTTAGGTGTTGCATGAGAGAAATATGCTCTGCAAATAACAGCGTGCGGGGAAGAAATATATCTTATTCATTGATGGGGATAGGCTTAATTATTCTTCTTTTGGATCAACTCATGAAAGGATTGGTCTATGCTTATTTGCCTGTTATTGATTCCACACTATATTGGTATCCTTATGGAGGCATCGGGATATTTAAAAACGTAGGGGGGATTGAGTTTTCGATCAATCACATGACTAATTCGGGAGCTGCATGGGGAGTTTTAGGCAATTACCAATTGCCTTTGATATTTTTGAGAATAGCTCTGATAACGGGATTGTGTATTTATCTTTTTTTTATTAATCGTGATTTTTCTTGGCAGCTGCCCTTAATTCTCATTATTGCGGGAGCGTTTGGAAATGTTTTAGATTTTTTCATTTACGGTCATGTCGTGGACATGTTGCATTTTGTCCTTTGGGGGTATGAATTTCCCATCTTCAACCTGGCAGATAGTGCAATCTCTATTGGAATCGCCTCGGTGTTCTTTCTTTCCTGGTTCAAGAGGCAATCGTGAATCCTCCATCTAAACTCGTCGTTCGGCCAACAGCAGGGCTTCCCTTGCAAGCATCAAAATGGTTGAAATGTCCTATGTTAATAGAGGTAAGTGAGATGCAAGAGCTGATGACAGCTCTTGGAGATTTTTTTATTCTTCCCATTAGCGGTCTGATCCCCATTGGCAATGAATTTATTAGCAAAGAAGCTTTTCTGGAAGTTTACAGCTCCTATGTTGGAGCTCTTAAGCAAGGGGAATTACCCAATGATTCACGAGTTCGTCCCTTCTTTACCTCAATTTGGACGGTAACTTTAGAGGCAGTCTATACCGTGCCGGTTAAGCAAGGGCACAACCTGATTAAAATCTGTCAGCCGGTCATTCAGTTGCAAGGTCATCGCTTTGATTATTCAACAGTCGATGGAAAATTTCGTTCAATGGTTCTGGGGTCAGACAGTATCCAATGGGGATTGCAATTTTCTTATCCTCAACTTTATCAGGATGAGAATTTACAAGTCTTCTCGACAAGGGAAGGAGCGCAATTTCCTAATACCTCGGTGTTCAAGCGGTTACAGCAATGGATGCGCTCTCATACGATTGCCACTCCTTTTGAAGTGGAGGGTAGAAAGATCAATGTTCCCATTCGCATAGGCAAGAAGTGTCTGAGTTGGGTTAATAACCATCTCCAACTTCAAGCCAAGGGACTCCGGGTCACCGTACAATGACGATGCGAGTGTGAATTGCAAAAAGATAAACGAGCTTGTAGAGTTTACAATAGCCGTAAAATACTATCCTCATCTATCATAATTGAGAAATTAAAATACAGTGGGAACTTATAGAACTCGATAGCGATTGACAAATATTTCAACTAAATATATATTATATAGAAAAATAGGAGAAATTATGGAACCATCGCAAAATTATAATCAAAAATGCATAGAACTCATTTCAGAATTTTACTCGCTCGAACTAGATAGATCAAAGATATCATTCAGAGCTGATATAATAAGGAAAGTGGAAATCTATTTTCAAGGTCTGAATGAATTAATAAAATCTCAGAATGACTCCTCTTTTATAAGCCAATGCGAGATCATGATATCCGATGTTTCGAATGATCTGAAAAGTATACAAAGCCCAGAACAGTCTACGCAGACTAAAATGGTTAAGGAAAAATTATATTTAGTGGCTATTAAATTACGTGTTATTGATATGAAGATTATTCAAGAGAATGCCGAAAGATTGCAGGATGATAATTTTACATATGATCCAAGGTATCTTAACTTGATAAGAATGAGAAACAATTGCGAAGAAATTTATAAAAGCATTTTCAAATAAAAGGTCCTTAATCTAAAGGAGAATTAAGAAAAAACCTTGAAAATTACAAGAAAGACGAGAAATTTTAGAGAATAAATATTTAAATCTACTATCATATGTAGATTGGATTAATGTCAATTATTCTCTAGAATAGTAATGATTTTTATTGACAATCAAATAAATAATGATTAACATTATTTTATTATATATAAACTTACAAATTCAAGGAAATATGAATAACATTAGCGTTTTTTTTAACAATAGAACAGTCAATAAAGATTCTTTCGGTTTTGCAGATGTGCCCGTAGCATTTGGAGATTGGTGCTTAACGCCTGTGCGTTGCCTCTTTAACGGAAATAAAGTCACCATATCTACTCGGGATGGAGTTGTCCAAGTTGATCATGAAAAAGAATATGCCCAAAAAAATATAGAAAATGCAGTTTATAACCTTTACGGCTTTGGTAAACCTAAGAGAACTTTCACTCGTGTAGTTCTTGCTATAGTCTTTTTGGTTCCTGGAGTGATTATCGGAAGTGCATTTAAAGGGTTGGGCTATTTTGCAAAATCCATCCGCGATAGACACAACCTTGCAGTTCAACACTTTACTCCAGTTTCTCGGACAATAGGCAGCCAAGAAGGGGCTCTCGACATAGCCGGAATCAAACAAAAACTTGCAGAACTACGAAGAGATAACCATCTTCACCAACCCACCGAGGCATTGATTATCTATGCTCAGCCTGGAACGCAAATTAAAGAAGACCCGGGCATCCGTGAGTTTGAACCGCAAAAATTAATCCTTGTAGGAACCCAACTGATCCATGGCCCGAGTGCTGGTTTGGAGGGATGTATGGACGAAAATTTGAATCGGACTTGGGAAAACCGTCGAAAACCAGGAGTAATGAAAGATGCAGAAAGAGTGGAAGGTTCTTTTGCAGTTCAATGGAAAGTTCGCTCAATTGAAGCAGCAATAAAAGATGTACCACCAAGAAGATCGTTCTTTTCTTTCGAGCGCTATAAGCGCATTTACGTTGTCTAAGTCGTTCTCTAGCTACTCTATTGCCAATAAGGCGCATAGGTTAAGGCGCCGTCTGCATTATTGATATCGATAACTTCCACTTGCTGCATAGCGAGTCCTTTCATATAGCCCAGAACTAGCAGGGGATTTGTCACCGCCACATCTGCCACCGAGCCTTTGGGGAAATCAGAATCAGTTTTCCCCTCTAGGTTCATCACCGCAGTTTCTAATTTATCTTGATGAATGACTTGGCTCTTAACCAAAGGTGTGACAGCCTTGTTAAATAGATTGCCTACCCCTATAACTTGTGCCTTAGGCTTAAGCAACTTATCTTTGATAAATGGGGATGTCTCTTGAGCTAATTTAGACGCATAACCAATTGCTGCCTGCATCTCTTCTTTTGTCATGGGGTTGGGGGTGTGGGTACCTTGTAAATCTTTATGCTGAATTTGTTCAATAACTGCATTTTTAAAAGGAATGGAAGCAGTTTTACCCTTTTCAACTAAGTAGGTCCCCTCATCAGATAGTGTGGTCAGCTGCATACTTCCCCCTCCGATGTCCCATACAATAGCTGCTTGGGGTTCCACAGAAGTCAGGGCAACAGCTCCCCGGAAAGCTAAAATTCCTTCTTCATCTTGGTTAATAATCCGCACTTCTACTCCGGTCTGCTGTTTGATTTCACGCGCAAATTGTTCCGCATTGGCCGCTTGGCGGAAGGCGGCAGTCGCAACTGCTACCACCTTCTTGACATGGAAGCTATCAGCCATTTCCTTTAAAGCTTTGATGGTTTGAATTCCTTGCCCCATGATTTCTTGGTCCAGCGTATTATTAGACGATTGCTCTAAATGCTTTTGATAAGCAACCGGGATGGTTTTTTCAAACAGAATAGCTATAATTTTATCAGTTTTGGGGTCCACTTTGGCTACTTTTAAGTTTGTGGCTCCCGATCCGATGTCCATAGCCGCGCGAATTTCACCTTTTGAGAACATCGCACGGTTGGCAGGAAGCCAAAAAATGAGTAATATAATGCCTAATACGAGGATTAAAAAAGAGATCGACTGACGCTTCATAGTGTCTCCAAATTTTAAGCCACAAACGTATATTATGGATATCAACGGTAATGATATGCAAATTCAATGCCAAAGGAAGGTGACTTTTGGAAAAAGTGAAAATCGATCAATTAGTTTGTAATATTCAACAACACTTTATTGCGCAAAAATTAACTTTAAGCTTAGCTGAATCCTGTACCGGGGGGAGTTTAGCTGCTCGGCTTACTCGTATGCCCGGATGTTCTCAATATTTTTTAGGATCTGTCGTCGCATATACAAATGATTTTAAAATCCATTTCTTAGGAATAGATGAGCAGATATTAACAGAGCATGGAGCTGTTAGCGGTCCTGTCGTTTGTCATATGGCTCAAAGAATCTTGCAATTAACCGGTAGTGATTATAGTCTAGCAGTTTCGGGAATCGCAGGTCCAGAAGGAGGAATGCCGGATAAGCCAGTAGGAACTATATGGGGAGCAGTGGCAAAGCAGGGATCGATTCCTTATGCGTGGTCTTTTCATATACGAGGAGAGCGCCAAGAAATCATAGACAAAAGCGTGGAGATCTTGCTTTCTCAGTTATGGTTGTTTATTTTTGACCATAATCAATTCTTCAAATATACACAAACAATCTGAAGAATTGGTACGTGCTCCCCTATTTCTTCTTTCATTGATCTTTAATATAGAGATCGCTGAGAAAAAAACGGGCATGAGAAAACAACTCTTCAGTTTAAATGGTTATATAAATAACTTTGAAATAGGAAAATTGTATGGCAACTCAATTTGCAACAGCTTTTGTCATGGAAGAAGATAGTTATGAGGCGGGAAAAGAAGCTGCTAAAAAAGCAATGCCAAAACTGATGGGTTTCCCCCCTCAACTGGCAGTCTTCTTTTGTTCCACACGCTATGATTACTCAGCGGTGATGCGTGGAATTCAAAGTTTAATCGGGGAGCAGGTTCCCATTATTGGCTGCACCTCTGCGGGGCAGTTTACTGATGAGGGAATAGTAAACGATGGTATTGTCTGCGCTTTGATTGCTTCCGATACCCATCTTTTTTTTAATGGAATTGGGACTCAACTCAAAAGCGATCCTTTTGCAGCTATTCAAAATTCTTCACGTACTTTTCCTAAAGATGTTGCGGGATATCCGCATCAATCGGCTATTTTGCTGGTTGATGGATTGGCTTGCAGAGGAGAAGAGGCTGTTCTGTCTGCTTCCAGTATATTAGGGCCTTCAGTGAGATTTTCTGGCGGAGCTGCAGCCGATAACTTTGTTTTTAGAGAAACGCTTGTTTTCGGCCAGGGGGAAGCACTCTCAGATGCGATCAGTCTTTGCCTCATTGCATCCCGCTCACCTGTCATTATCTCTTTCAAACATGGTCACCATCCCATTTCTCCCCCTTTCAAAATTACCAAGGCCAAGGAAAATATTTTATATGAATTGGATGGCAGGCCTGCTTTGGAAGTATGGAAAGATACTTTAAGGGATCGTTTGAAAAAGGAAGGTACCGATGTTGATAAAATAAGCCTTCCCGATTTCTCAAAAATTTTATTAAAATATGAGGCCGGATTAATGACAGGTCCAGATGAGTATAAAATTCGTTTTCCAGCTTCTTGCAACGCGGATGGATCTTTGAACTTTGTCTGCACCATGCTGGAAGGATCTGTAATTAAAATTATGAATAGCACTAACGAAGATCAGATCGAAACAGCCCGCCTAGTAGCTGAGGATGCACTCAAATTGGCAGGAGGTTCTAAAATAGCGGGAGCGATAATATTTGAGTGCGCCTGCCGGGCAATGATCTTAGAAGACCGGTTTCCCGAAGCTATTCAGGCCAGTAAACAAGTATTAGGATCATTGCCTTTTATCGGTTGTGAAACTTATGGTGAAATAGCTATGGAAAAAGGGAAATACAGTGGGTTCCATAATACCTCGACAGCAATCATGCTATTTCCTTACTAAACAGAGTTTACCTGATAACATGAATGAGACTAAAATTCATTTAAAAGACTTTATCGACAGCTACAAAGAAAGTCTGGGAGTCGAAGGGGCTGAACAATTAATTCGGCAAGCCTTGCAACAGGCAGGAATTCCGTATCAGTTAGAATTTACCAAAGAAGAAGCCCTCAAAATTTGCCATGAACTAAAACAATATTCTGGCTTTATCGGTATTATTGGAGGAATTCTGAATTCAAGAGTGATTATTCGTTAGTTCATTTCCTTGCTCATGCCCTTGCCCTTGCCCAAAAAAACCAAAAAAGATCTTTTTCACAATTCAATTTAAGATGGCTCAGAAACAACACTAATCGGGCAAGGGCATGGGCAAGGGCACGGGCAAGGAAATAAATTATGCAGGAAGTTCATTTAAGGAATATAAGGTGAAAAAAAGAAAAAATCACCATCATCAAGCCTATCCTCATCCTCATCAATCCCATCATACAGATTGTACAGATCAAACTTTTCTTCTTTTTGTTCTAAATAACTTTTGTTTAAGGTCTTCCTCTTGTGGTAGGGTAAGACAGGACAAAATGTTTGATTAGAAACAGATCAATTATACATAGTAAGATCCTTTTAAGGATTAAATCTAACAAATAATATTTTATTTATTTAATGATAATATAAAGCCTATACAAAAATTATGCAATCTTAAGTAAAATGATTAAGTATGAAGATGATTTTTAAAAAACTTTTTTTCCAAGCTGTAAAAAAATGCTAAATCAATTATTCTTTTGGATTGCCGAGAACCAAAGGTTTATTAAGTGATGTGTAACCTGTATATTACCAGTCTGCACAATCCCAAAGTTAAAGAAGTTATCCATTTGCGTGAACGCCAAGAGCGGGACAAAACAGGACTTTTCTTGATTGAGGGCTACCGTGAAATTTTGCGCGCCTGCGATGCAGGCTGGAAAATGAATGATCTTTTTATATGCCCGGCATTTTTTCTGGGTTCCAACGAAACTCTCCTTATTGAAAGGATTTTTTCTCGTGGAACTCGAATTTTGACCTGTTCGGAGAAAGTTTTCCAAAAAATGTCCTATCGAGACCGTCCGGATGGGTTATTAGCCATTGCCCCCCAGAAGCATCTCACACTTGATCATTTACATGAGAAAATTGACCCAACGGAATCTCCGTTTTTCGTCGTTGCGGAAGCGATTGAGAAACCAGGCAATTTAGGCACCATTTTACGGTCGTCAGATGCTGTGGGAGTGACTGGCTTGATTGTCTGCGATCGCTGTACCGATATTTACAATCCCAATGTGGTGCGGGCAAGCGTAGGCACACTATTTACGGTTCCTACCGTTGAATCTCATGGAGAAGAAACTTTGCAATGGTTAAAGGAGCGCGGAATTGTAATTTTGGCTGCCACCCCCCAGGCGGCGCATGAATTTACTCAGGTCGACCTTGCCCAACCCATTGCCATTGCAGTAGGAACAGAACAACTAGGACTATCTGAGCGATGGATGAAACAGGCTGATCTGCAAGTGCGCATTCCGATGCATGGCGTTGCGGATTCACTTAACGTTGCAATGGCGACAACTCTGCTTTTGTACGAGGTTCTCCGGCAGAGGTGTTTGTGATTCCTATATATGAAGACAACCATCTTCTCGTGCTTAATAAATCTGCTGGTTTGCTCACTCAGCCTGGTGGAACGGAACAGGATAGTTTGGAACAGCAGGCAAAGGATTGGCTTAAAATAGTCTATCACAAACCAGGAAAGGTGTTTTTGCAAGCTGTGCATCGCTTGGATAAACCTGTGAGTGGGGTTGTGGTCTTTGGAAAAACCAGTAAGGCTGTGGAGCGTCTGAATGCTATGATGCGCTCTAAACAAATGCGTAAAATCTATTGGGGGTGGGTTGAAGGCTCTCCTCCAAATTCTGAAGCCATTTTGGAAAATTTTCTAGCTCATGATGATTTTAAAGCCCGGCTTGTTAGCGAGCACCATCCACAGGGAAAATTGGCTCGTTTAACCTATCGTGTATTAGAGCATCGCAAGGATCGCTCTTTACTTGAAATTGAACTTGAAACAGGGCGCTACCACCAGATCCGCCTTCAGCTTTCTGCTATTGGCTGTCCCCTATGGGGGGATTATAAATACGGTAGCAGGCAAGTTTACGAACGGGGGGCGATTGCTCTACATCATAAAAGTTTGCAGCTCATTCATCCAGTTTTAAGGATACCTTTGACTTTTGAAGCGCCACTTCCAGCTGCTTTCGAAAATTTTTATGCTTGATAATCGCAACTATTGAAAATCCTCTCTTATGCCTGTGGGTGTTCCATTGGTGAAATATCCGACAGGGTAGGAATGGCTCGCATAACATCTTCAAGGGCTCCAAATTCTGCTAATGCATTGTCGATTTTCGCAATGATTACCGGCGTATCGGGGTGGTGTGCCATTTTTTCGGTTAGAAAAAAACTTTTCAAATCAACCAACGGTTGGATAAGAACTTTGATATTAGTATTTTTATCTTTCTTAAATGTTCCTTTGGCTAGGGCATCTAAACCATTAATAATTGCTTGAAAAGGTTCTTGCAGCTCTGCATAGGTAAGGTCTAAATCAGTAAGGATGGTGCGCGCAATTTCCACCAGGGTACTTGTAGTTAGTACCCCCACTTCATCAAAGTGATGTTGTTGAGCCTTGAGGCCAAATTTAGTCAAAAAGTGGGTAGGAAAGGTCACCATTGACAGATCAAATTGGGCGCTATAGACAATGATTTTCCCTAATGTCATGATCATTTGCCTGCACACAGTCTCCAAACGCATGCGGAGAGCTTTATCATTTATCAATTCCAAACGCTGCAAAAGATAAAAAATGGTATAGCTAGCTTCATCGCGACCTGTTCCCTTTTCGGTTTTTTTATCCGAAACAAAATGGCTAATGCTTTTGGAATGACTAAAGAACGCGTGCATAATTGGAGGAAAGGTTTGCAAGGCTTGTGTGCTTAGCGCTAATTTGCTTTTTTCTACTGCGCGAAGCGTTACTTCCGCTAAACTATCTAAGCTATTCCATAAAATTTCATCTTTCTCATTCGGGATGGCTTTTTTTGCTTCATGAGTAAATTGTTCAACAAGATGAGAGGGATTTAAAAAATTAACTAAACGATGCCAATTGTCTCGCAGGAGGTCAAGGGCTATGCCAAAAGCCACAATCCAAGCGAAGAAAAGCCAATCCATGTAGTGAATATCTAGGTGACCTACAACTGCGCCTGCCACAAAAGAGAGCAGTGGGAATAAAAAGAGGGAGAAGCGCACTATGCCTAGAATGGGATCGCGACGCGCAAGCATCATGACATTTGGAACAAGGTTTTGCTCTAAGTTTTCGAACTGGGCTAAGATGAATGTATTTAAAAAAAGGGCGCCCGCTAAAATAACCGCACCCCCCACTAACATGAGAGAGGCTAAATACGTCGGGTTGAAAGCCCAGGAAAAAGGGACCAAAAATTTCATAAAAAAGGCGATAACTAAGGCGCAGGCTGTAATAAGCATGGGGATCTATTCCTCCGTTACAAGGGAGAAAGAAATATTCTCCTTCATCAATTGCAGGTTAGAGAACAAAGATTTTATTGGCAAATGGGAAAAATGAAAAAAGGGCTAATTGGACGGGTTGGACTATTTGGACGAATTGGACGAATTGGACCAATTCCAACATGTCCAAATAGTCCAATTAGTCCAATTAGTCCAACCCGTCCAATTGGCCCTGTGACAAGCTTCTGTTTCAGGAACGCTTAAAAAATGAAAAAGAAAACTGCGGCCGAACATAAACACTTGGGGATGGCCTTTCCACAACCACTTGTTGGGTATATGAAGGATAGTAAACCTGTTCTTGTACATAAGGTTGATAAGCGACAGCAGGTTGATAAGCGACAGCAGGTTGGTAAGGTACCACCGGTTGATAAACGGCAGCAGGCTGGTAAGGCACAACAGGTTGATAAGCCGCTACAGGAGTTGCAACCGTCACACGCTCATAGTAACTAGGTGTAGAAATATAATTATATGCTACATAGCGAGGTATTGGGTTAACATTGAAACTGAGGCCAAATGAGGAGCGATGCTTGCACCTATGGTGTTTTGCACTCAGTTGAGGAGCAAAAAAGACAAACAAACCTAAACAAAGAAAAATAACAGACGTAAATTTAATTATTTTCATAATACACCTCACTTATTAAATGAAATTGCAAACGGAACATGTATCATTTTACTAGAACTAGAGAATAATCAGCAATGATAAAAGTTAAATATTATTGATTATAAGAATGTTAGACTAAATCGCAAGCATCATCCGGCATCCAATGTTTATCTTTGCCTTCCCATTTGATGTTGCAACCGATGGGATTAGTTAAGGGTTTTCTAATTTCTTTACCCTGAAAGAAATCTTCCAAAGCATTTTCAAGGTCATTGACAGTCATTTTAGAAGGGTCCCTTGGAGAGTCAATAGCTCTTCCCGTGTAAATAAGATGACGTTTATCGTCAAAAACGAAGAAATGGGGGGTGCGCAAGGCTCCATAGGTGCGCGCGGTTTCTTGAGTATCATCCCTTAAGTAAATCCACGGAAAGCGATGTTCTTGCATGCGTACAATCATCTGATCATAGGAATCTTCCGGGTAACTCGCCTCACTATTGGAATTGATTCCAGCAAAAACAACATTTCTGCTTTGATATTTTTCCACGGTTTTGCGCGTGATTTCATCCGAATTTTTAACATAGGGACAGTGATTGCAGGTAAAAAAGATGACCAAAGCCTTCGCGCTTTCAAAATCATGGAGAGTATAGTATTTTCCATCTGTGGCTCTTAAGCGAAAATGGGGCGGCTGTGATCCTAATGGGATAGTAAAATGTTGCGAACTCATCGTTTCTCCTAAAATCCCCTTGCATCTTAACAAAGAGATAGACGAAAATGTTAAAATATCTAAAAATTCAGAATCTTTTATTCTTTTATATGCAAACTAAGTTATTAAAAGCAATCGATGATTGCATATGTGCGCTGGAACAGCTAAAATGGCCGGCTTCTCTTCTTTTCATGCAGCAAGTTGCTTATGCCTTGGCAAGCTGCTTCAGCCAAGGAAATAAAGTGATTCTTGCCGGTAATGGGGGAAGTTTATGCGATGCGGCTCACTTTGCTGAAGAATTGACAGGAGTTTTTCGCCAGGTGCGGCGCGCTCTACCTGCCATTGTACTTTCGGATGCTGGTCATTTGACCTGCGTCGCTAATGATTTGGGATTTGAATGGGTTTTTGCGAGAGGGATAGAGGCTTATGGACAACCTGGTGATATTTTTGTAGGTCTTACCACTAGCGGTAATTCGGCTAATATGGTTAGAGCCTTTCAGGAAGCTCAGCGCCAAGGTTTACATACTGTTGCATTTCTTGGCAAGGGAGGAGGGGCACTAAAAGGGGTGGCCGAATTTGAACTGATAATTGAAGGGTTTAACACTTCTGACCGTATTCAAGAGGCTCATATGGCCGCGATTCATCTGATTATTGAACAAATGGAAAACCTACTTTTTTAGGAAGTGTGCAATAATAAGTTGAACGATTCAACTTATTTTTGCACACTTCCTTACTCACCTGTAACAGTTGAGTTGGCTCAAAATTAAAAAAATCCTTGAGATCTTGCTTTATGTTGGTAAAAAAATTAGAAGTCTATTTTAAGGATGTGATTTGCGGCCGTCGGCGAGGGGTGATTGCCTTCTTAATCAAGGCTCTCTTGCTGCCCTTAAGCTGGTTTTTCGGATTTGCAGTGAGTGCGCGCAATTGGCTTTATGACCAAGGATGGTTCCGCCGTTATGTTCCCCCTGTGCCGCTTGTGATAAGCGTGGGAAATATAGTCGTAGGGGGTACGGGTAAGACTCCCGCTACTCTTTTGTTGGCAGGGGCTTTTTACGAGCGTTTTGCAGTAGCTGTTTTATCACGGGGTTATCGCTCAAAAGCTGAAAAGCTCAATACCCCTTTGCTTTTATGCGAGGGGCAAGGGCCCATTTTTCCTGCTGCTTATTGCGGTGATGAACCTTATCTTTGTGCTCAACGCTTGCCAAAAGCTACCGTCATTGTAGGGGGAGATCGCAAGAAAGCTTCATTCTTAGCGGCTAAAACTGGTGCTCAAGTCATCTTGCTTGATGACGGAATGCAGCATCGCCGGCTGGCCAGAGATTTTGATGTCGTCGTGGTTGATGTAGGAGATCCTTTCGGGCAAGGATATTTTTTACCGCGGGGTTTTTTGCGGGAAGATATGCATTCTTTAATGCGGGCTAATTTGATTATTCTCAATCATGTAAAAAATCTTGATCAATTTACAGCGGTTAAAGAACAATTGAAGTCCTATACTGCAGCACCCATGGTGGGGACAAAAGGGCAAGTCATTGCTATTCGCGATCTCCCTGGACAAGAAGTCGAAATGCCTGAAAAACGGCCGGTTGGAATGTTCTGCGCGATTGCCCATCCTGAATATTTTAGACATACTCTGGAGCAGAATGGTTTTGAAGTTCTAGCTGAGAATATCCTTCCTGATCATGATTCCATACAAGAGAAAGAACTCGAGCAATTTTCCCATGCTTGTCTTAAGAAAGGAGCTAAATGGCTGATTTGCACTGAGAAAGATCGCGTTAAGCTTCAAGATCAATACAACCTATCTTTACCTATCCTCTGGGTGCAGATGGAATTGCGTGTGATTGCCGGGCAAGATGAGTGGCGAAATTTTTTACTACAAGCGGAAGCGAAAATCAAATGAAATTGTGGGTCAAAATTTTTATCGGTTTAATCCTGGGAGCTTTGACGGGGTTAATTCTGGGCGAAAAGGCGATTTATTTAAAGCCTTTAGGAACGCTTTTCCTCAATTTGATAAATATGATCATTGTCTTGCTCATCCTCTCTTCAATGACAGTGGGAGTGACGAGTATTCATGATCCAAAAAAATTGGGTCGCGTAGGAGGAAAAACGCTTGGAATCTATCTAATCACCACTTTGATAGCAATTGTGACTGGCCTCATTTTGGCCAACTTATTTCAGGTTGGAGGGACGCTAGCACTTAAAGCTAATGAAATACCCCAAACAAAAACTCCATTGATCAGCGATATTATTCTTTCCATGATCCCTAGTAACCCAATTGCCGCTCTTGTCAATGGTAATATCCTCCAAATCATTGTTTTTTCAGTCTTCCTTGGAATCGCCATCAATTTTTCCGGAGCAAAAGGAAAGCCGTTACTTAATTTTTTAGAATCTTTAGCAGATGTGATGTATCGCTTAACTTCACTTATCATGGAATTTTCTCCGATTGGAGTTTTTGGAATAATGGCTTGGGTGACGGGGACATTTGGGCTAGCTCTTTTAGTCCCCTTGTTAAAGTTTTTGGCAGTCTATTACCTTGCCTGTGCTTTTCATCTATTCGTTGTTTATGGAGGGCTGCTTAAAGGCATAGCCCGACTGGATCTCCTCCCCTTTTTCAAAGGCATGGGGGACGCCATCATGATGGCTTTTTCGACTTGCAGCAGTGCTGCAACTTTGCCTGTAGCCATGCATTGTACTCAGGAAAACTTAGGGGTATCCAAAAATATCACCAGTTTTGTCTTACCTCTTGGCATTACCATGAATATGAACGGGACGGCTATCTTTCAAGCAATGAGTGCCGTTTTTGTGGCTAGTGCTTATGGTATTCCTCTCAACCTTTATAATTATGTGACCTTAGTGCTGACTGCAACATTATCGGCAATTGGCACAGCAGGAGTGCCTGGAGGTGGCTTTATTATGCTTTCTGCAGTTTTAACCTCTGTTGGCTTACCTCTGGAAGGGCTTGCACTTTTAGCCGGTATCGATCGTTTAAGGGAAATGGTTACCACTGTCCTCAATATTCTAGGTGATGCTGCTGTGACTGTCTTTATTGCAAAACAAGAAGGGGAATTGGATGAACGGCAATATTATCATACAGAGCTAGTCGAATTTGAAGGTGGGGAAGCTTGAGTCAAAACAATCAATCCTTCAGTTGTTTATGTATAATCTTGACTCAAAATTCCCATTAAAGTACCAAGGGTTTAAGAGCATCATTAAAGAGTGGAGGTGCCTAAGCTGCGAAGAGTTATTGCAAGTGAAAATTTCTTTTTCCTTCAGAACTACATTGCTACTTATCCTATCATACTTCTTCCTCAAGATAGCCAAAAATTTAATCTAAAGGAGGATTTCAATGATTCTCTTTTGCAAAGAGAGAAGAATTTTGCTAACTCACAAGTTTTGGATTACTCAGAACTTATCAAATTGATGGAATTTGCTTAAAAAATCTCAAAATCTTACTGATTTTTCTCTTTTCCTATTCAAATTCACTTAGATTAATGATGGATATAGTTTCAAAAGTTAATTCTTAGAAATTATAACGAGTTTTTTAACGGAACTTTTTAGCTTCATTAGCTTAAAAGTTAGGTAAATAGAAGGAGCTTATATTATGGAAGCAAAAATAACAGGAACTACATCCTTTTCTCCAAATTCACTCCCATATGCACCTGTGGAAGAACCCCCTCATCAAAGAAAATTAGACCCCAATGAGCAAAGAAAATTTTTTGTGGTTATTGAGTCTTTTTTTAGTTTCCTTGATCGATACCAAAAAGCTTTAGATACCAAACAAGGGGTGATTTTAACTAATAGAGAAAAAACTGAAGAAACCGATAAGTTAAGGGATAAATACAATAAATTGAAGCCCAAAATCAAACAATACTTACAAAATTACCATCATGGTCTATTTAATTTAAATGTATTGCTGCAAATAAAGCGTGATGAAATTGAAAAATGCTGGTCTCCTAATGGAGGCTATTTAAGTTTTTTATCCTCGAATTTTGGTATTACTTACCGCCTAAGCGAAATTGAGAAAGCACTTGAAAGAAGGACTAATACGCTCAATCCAATAATTAAACACTTAATGGAAGAACAGGAGTTTATTAAAATTGGAGGGGAAGAAAGCCGAGGGGAAGGGAAGCAAATAAGAGGTCCCAGTAAAAAAAGTGAACGGGACACGGAATCCCAAAAAACAATGAGCCCATTGTATTTGGAATTAAACCGTGAAATAGTTGACGAAATAAAAGAGTTTCACGTCAATTGGTTTTCAGCAATAAGAGCTGTACAAACTTGTGAAAAGTTAGCAGAAGAATTAACTGCTTTGGAGATGATCAACAGTACTATTGAAACAAACAACTCTTTTGTTGCCCATTATCAGGTAAAACAATACGAAAATGCTAAAGCGCAAATTTTAAGGATAAACACGTTATGGGTGCATCGAAAAGATCGAGCATATGGAATCGAGCATAGTTGGGAAAAGGCGCTACTAGAAAAGTTATATTCCTCCTACGAAATTAGGCGTGCAGAAATAGAGGAAAGGATGCGAAAGATCGAAGACAAAATTGAGCGTACTTCTCTTTTGAAGGAAGCCAAATCCGCCACGTGCGAAGAAAAAGAAAGATATGCCCAGGCTTTTGAATCACTTGCTGAAGAATCTGAGGTTAAGTTATCGGCGATAAGAATCATCTATCTGTTGAGAAATATGGCCCAATTTAAAGAAATGTTAGCTGTAGATGAAGCATTTGAGGTTCAGCTTAATGAAGAGCAGAGGTTTGGACTCTATAAGTTACGCTTGAAAGAATATCACAATTTGAAAGATTCCATAAATATATTAGATCAATATGTGGAAGGAAATTTTGAAAAAGTTCACCTTCGAACATATCTGTGCGGCATGATCAATGCCCAAATTCAATTTAATCAGCATTGGCTGGAAAGAATTTCTGCAATAAAACATAAATTCCGAGAAAAAACTCACTTGATCAAAAGTAAGTCTGAAAATGGGGAAACCGAACGGCCGGGTATAAAGGATCAGAAAACTCCTGCATCACCCAAGAAAAAGTTAATTTTGGGGTGGTGGTAAAATTACAAAAAAATGGGAAACCATTCATGGGATATTGCAAAAGACCCGTGAATATTACCAAAATGGAGGACTATGAATATTAGTTGGAACTCCTTAAATCAAGCCTTTTATGCTTTACCAAGCATAAATAAAAACAATCTAGGAAAATTATCGCATCATGCTGCTACGATATTGAAAACGTTTTCTTCTCATCTTCAACATAATCCCAACTTGCGAATGGTTACTATGATGGGCCTTAACTTGACCATTGCATGTGTGGTAGACAAATTTGTTAGCGTGGCTTTTAAACTGTTTAACTGTAACCTTAATCAAGAATCTAAAGGAGCGACTCTCCGCAAAGTGTTGCGGTACTCTGTGATTACTTCATGCGTCTTATTAGGCAATTTAGCTCTTAATCGCTTAGCGAATTTAAATCTTAGCCGCTTTATTTTAGCAGCTAGCGTAACTGCCACCCTTGCTATTTACTACCTATACCGGGAAATCATCATCCCAGATGTTTTTTCTGATAAAGAAGAAAATGATCAGGAGATTGCTAACCCTGTTGAAGAGAAATTAGAACGCATTATTCCGCAATTGCAGCCTGATGCAAAGAAAGAAGAGCCAAATGAGGTAAATCACAAGGCGCCTGAGGATTTAATAGATAATGGACAGTTAATTTCACCTGAAACTCCCAAAGAAATGAAAGAGGAACAAAAAGGTGATGATCATGAAGGAAACCTTGAAGCCATAAAGCAGAAAGCAGAAGACGATGAAAAAGAGCCTGCCATTAGGGAACTTTCTTCTGAATTCAATCAGCAAGAATTGGAATCTTTATTCGCAGAGGATAGTAAACAAAACCTTGAGCAGAATGCTTTTTCAGAGACTGAACTATTCCAGCCTGAACCTTCACCTCAAAATATAGGAAATAAGGAAGAAGATGCAGAGAAGGAATTTGGAAATCCGGGGAAGACAGAACCAGATAGTGTAGAGAGCAAGAAAGAGGAGGTTCAGAAAGAGCTTAAGAAAGAAGTCGTTGAGGAAAAACTCTATGCAAAACCTGTCCAGATAGAAGCTATAATAGTGGAGAGTAAGGAAGTAGTCATTGGAAAGGAGGATAAGGAAAAGGTGGTTGAAGAGGAATTTTCTTCAGAATCTGCACAGACAGAATCTGATGTTGTAGAAAATAAGAAAGAAAGTGTTGAAGAGGAAAATGAGGAAGAAGTCCTAGAGAAGGAACTTTTTCCAAAACCTGACTTGGTCGAAGCTGTCATTGTGGAACTTAAGAAAGAAGAGGTTGATGAGGAACCTAAAAGTCCTACTCCAGTCACAAATCAACTTAGAAGGAGCCAGTCAGAAGCTGAAAGCGTGAAAAGTAATCACCAAGAAGCAATAACACCAGCGGGACTTAGCACTGGTAGAAGATTAGATGACGAAGGTATAAATCTAGGAGCAACTGGTGATTTCGTAAAAATAGAGACTGACGAATCGGAACTTAATATGTCGGTTGATTCCCTTGATAAATTTTTAGCGGAAGCTTTAATAGAAACGGGTAAATATAACCCTTCTGGAAATAAATGAAAAAAAACCTACAATTAAAAGCTTTCAAAGAATGGGACGGGGAATTGGACGGGTTGGACTAATTGGACTATTTGGATGAGTTGGACATGTTGTCCAATTCCGTCCAACTCGTCCATGTCCAATCTTTTTAAGGCCTTATGATTCCTCTTGCATTGCCGAATATCCCCGTTTTCCATCAAAGAAAAAGAGGGGGTTGACTTGAATGATGTCTAACTGCTTTTGCACTAGTGCTTGCATAAGATCGATAACGATTTGAGGTGAAAGGGGTTGGTCTTTATTTTCCCTGATAAAACGGCAACGCCAACTGTCGGTGCATAGCGTTTCCGGGATTTTATCAGGCCATACTTTGACTCCCCGATTGCTAATCATTTTAAGTTTTAGGCCACTAATCGACAATGAGTTGAGGAGGAAAGCTAATTCTTCACTTGAGCTCATAGAATCCCTTTGAATAAAGATATCTACTCCGACAAGTTCTTTTTTGGACGCTGATGCTAGTTGCGCAGCCTTGTGAACAGTATGATGCACATGTTTGGCAGATGCATACCTGACAGCGGGCAGCTGCTCGGGTTTTTGCCCCAATCTTCTAATAACGGCCTGGGCAAATTCCTTTGTGCCTACGAGTTGTTTACTTGTTTTTTCTTTGAAAATATCATAGGTATGAATGCCCTCTTCTAAGGTTTTCAACCAGGCATTATGGATGAGGTTGGCAACTTCCGGCTGTCCGATATGGACAAGCATTTGAATGGCTGCAAGAAAGAGACCAGAGGGATTTGCAACATTTAGTCCTGCTCTTTTAGGCGCGGAGCCATGAATTGCTTCGAACATTGCTGCGGTAGGACCGATGTTAGCCGATCCTCCAAGTCCTACAGATCCAGCAATCTGAGCGGCGACATCTGATAAGATATCTCCATAAAGATTTGGTACTACAATGACATCGAAATCGGTTGGGGTATCGGCCAGCTTAGCAGCTCCAATATCGACAATCCAGTGCTCTTTCTCAAGCTGGGGATATTCTATCCCAATTTCTTCGAAAATTTTATGAAAAGTTCCGTCTGTTAACTTGAGAATATTATCTTTTGTAAAGCATGTGACTTTTTTGCGTTCATAGGCTAGAGCATATTCGAAAGCGTAGCGTATGATTCTCTCACAACCTGGGCGTGTGATAATTTTGAGAGCTTCGTAGGTTAAGGGGGTGAGTTGATATTCAACCCCGGTATATAAATCTTCTTCATTTTCCCGAACAATCACGACGTTCATGCCGGGATGCTTAGTTGCTACATAGGGATAGTAAGCAACACAGGGGCGTACATTGGCATAAAGTCCTAAGGTAGTGCGAATGGTGACATTTAAGCTTTGATATCCTCCACCCTGAGGAGTCGTAATAGGTCCTTTGAGAAATGCTGTGGTATGTCGAATAATATCCCAGGTTGAGGGATCAATTCCCGTCATCTGTTTTCTAAGGTAAACTTTTTCGCCAATCTCAATTTCGTGAATTTCTAAAGCTGTTCCGGCTTCTTTTAACACGTGCAAGGTTGCACTCATGATTTCAGGTCCAATGCCGTCTCCAGCTGCCACCGTGATAGGCGTAGGTTGCATCGTCATATGAAGCTCCCCAAAAAATTATATGTTCTGACTTGAGACTAATCCCTTCGTGGTTTAAAATCTAGTAACCTGAGTTTTGGGTTTATCTGTTTGGAAGTTAAGGATATTGTGAGTGAGATGGAACAAATTTTTCCGTAGGTAATAGTGAATGAACTATTGCCAAAGAAAAATTTCGTTTCAGATCACCACAAGATTCTTGAATTTCAAGCAGATAAACCCAAAACTCAGGTTAGTACCTAGTCCGTCTCATAAAAGGGAAAATGTGCATGCTAAAAGAACTTCTTAATAAGCAAAGAGCTTATACCACTCATTTTTTTGAAGCCCTTGATCTAGAGTCGGTTGATAAATTAATCCAATTTTTATTGGAGTGTAAAGGCGTACTCTTTTTTACAGGCGTGGGGAAAAGCGGCCTAGTGGCAAAAAAAATTGCCTTTACGATGGTTTCAACTGGAACGCGTGCATTTTATTTGTCTCCCATTGATGCCGTTCATGGTGATTTAGGCATGGTTTCTTCGCAAGACATCTTTATCATGATCAGTAAAAGTGGCGAAAGTGATGAATTACTTAATCTCGTACCTGCAATTCGCAATAAGGGAGCAACCCTTGTAGGCGTTATCTGCAACCCACAATCCCGTTTATCAGCTGCTTGCCATACTGTGGTGACCTTGCCTTTTCAACATGAGCTTTGCCCTTTTGACATGGCTCCAACTATGTCCACAGCTGTTCAATCACTTTTTGGGGATTTGCTTACGGTGGCGTTAATGCGCCATAAAGATTTCAGTATCGATCAATATGCCCTCAATCATCCCTCAGGACGTATTGGAAAGCGCATTACCCTCAGAGTCAAGGACCTCATGTTAACTGAGGAACGCATCCCCATATGCAGGGCAGAGGATCAATTGAGGGATGTACTTGTGGAATTATCCAATAAGCGGTGCGGATGTATTCTTATTACCGATGATGAGCAAAAATTACTGGGAATTTTTACGGATGGGGATCTGAGGCGTACTTTGCAAAAATTTGGAGGACAAGTATTGGACGCCAGCATGCTAGACATCATGACCTCAAACCCCAGCTCAATTGGTCCTGAAATTTTAGCTTGGGAGGCGATGAAGCGTATGGAAGCCAACTATCAAAAGCGCATTATGGTCCTGCCTGTCATCAGTGAAGAATCCAAAGTTTTAGGGCTATTGCACATGCATGATATCATTCAGAGCGGGCTTTGACGATTCGTTAGGCCTCTTCTTCTTTTTGCCAATCGATCAATTCCTGGAAAGACCGTTGATTAAAATAAGAAAAAAAGAGATCAGCTTCGGCTAATTTTTGCCCTTTATACCGCAAAACATCCACTTCGGATCTGCCTTGGTGAACAAGGACAGGATCTTTTGGGTTGGGTTTTAACCAGACAGCTATTCCATAAACTAAATAGCGATTGACGTATGCGATGTGGTCGATCGAATGTAGGGGAATGGTTAAAAGTTTACGGCCTTTGGAATAGTATTCCAATAGATCGGGTGCGACCATGCAAAGTTCGTTAGATTTCAGTTGCAAGCGCGTCAGCCTGCGGTAAGGAAGCATCCCCATGGTAATCAGACCAATACAGAGTATAAATAAGGTAAATCCCCAGAACTGCAGTTTAGCAAGATGGGCGTAAATCCCTCCGTAAAGCAATCCTAAGATACCGATCAGCGCAAGGCTGAACCCTATCATGAGTGTACGTTTTAATAGTTGAGAGGAGATGCTCGTACGCAATGTAGAATGGTCTTGCATTATAGACCTCTTTTGAGACATGCAGTTGGTTAGGGTTTAATTATACACAAATCTTTACATGACTATCAATTCATTTTAATTATGCCTTTGGCCTCGTGATAGGATTTTCACTGATTTTTAAAAATAGTGATATTGTCATTACAAACGTTTTTATCGACCTTTCATTTCCCCCCAAAAAATGCAATTGCAATTTTAGGGGAAATAAATTCACTTCAAAAAAATCGAGATGTACTAAATAATCCTTACCTAAATGGCTCAAGGCGCAAGTTGTAATAAATCGGGCATGAGTCGAAAAAACCAATCCTTCAGTTTAATTGAGTATATTATATATTATGAACCACCTACATGCTATTCTTGAAAGAGCTCAGATACAACCCCCCCATCTTTATCCTTCACCAAGCCGCGAAGATTTAGCATCCTTGCAATTCCAGCAAACTCCTCGAGAGGAGGTGTTAAAGCCCTCAGAGCTATTCAATCTTGACCTATCTCAAGAAGATTGGTTATCCCGTTATTCTCTCATTGACGCATATGATCTGGGAAAAGTGGGGGAATTAGGAGTCTCAGATGGGGCATTAAAATACATTTGTTTGGGTTCTTCGTCACATAAGATCAACGAAGCTGGGTGGCATGATCGATTCGCTCATCCCTATTTTTTGAAACTATTTCAATTATTTCAAGGGAATGGAGGACTTTTCACAAAAGAGTGCTTTTATTCTGAAATTTTCCCGATTTGCGAGCAACTTGTCTCTTTTTGGAAGCGATTTGAGCAGCTTGATCTCGAAACATTTGCAAGTGAAATTTCTCTTTCTATTATCCATTTAAAGCCTGGAGACTCTTATGTGATGGGAGCTGGTTATGCCGGGCATCCAACAGGTCATTCAATAATTATCCGCTTTAAAAAAAGCGAGGACGGCAATCGCTATACGATTTATCTTTACGATGCGGGAGTATCGGGAGAATGGGGGAAGCTTAAGGTAGTCAACCATAAAGAATACGTCCACCCTTATCTACAATTTGAAAAGGTGAAAAATGAAGAGCTTTTTTTTACCTCCGATCCCTTCAAAGAGTATGATCCTGCGATCATTGTTAACCTTTTGAAACTCCTACAACCAACTGAACGGGGAGATCTGAGCTTTCATTCGGTGATGTCGCTGCTTACCCCCATTCGTCACAGGTTTGTTCCTGGAAAACGGTTATCTCAGTTATTTATTACCAGACAGAGGGGACCTAATTGCGTTGCAAAAGCCTTCAATTGTTTACTTTTGGATTTAATTCCCGATCGAAATCAATACAAACGCCTCACTTTAGATAACAGATTTCATACCATCCTTTTCTATTTTTTGACTCATCAGGATCACCTGCAGCAAGATCAAATGGCTTCATTCCGTTTAATGCAAGCAACTATGAATTTTTTGCGGAGCATTTATTCTCATTATCGGCGTGGGACGCTTGAACTGGAAGAATATTATCAAGCTGTTGCAACTATCCGAGATATCGTAAAAACCTTACCCATCTCCTCTAAAAGACTGCAAAAAGCAAATCTGCTGCCCTCATTGAATGAAGATAGGTTAAGAGAAAGGGCACTTTATAGTAGAAAAATTCGTTCGGATGAGTTACGCAAAAGCGTTCCTTCACTTTTACCTCGGAGTCTTTCTTCATCTCCTTTAGAAAATATCGATCTTCGATTAGGTAAAGAGGTCGATTGGAAAATGCTAAATGGTATAATCGGGGATTTACTACGGAAAAAATGGGACGGCAAAGCCCTAGTTTTTCAAATCGAATTTTTGATGCAGAATGTGCGCCACCTAAAAGGGATCCTCCCCACTTTAGATAAATTCGAAGCGAATCTTGCATTAAGAAGGATGAGACTTCTAGCAATTCTATACGTAAAATCACTTTGCCAATTGAATATGCATCAATCATGCGCCTCTCAGAATGCGATCATGGAAATCCTCTCAATCGGTTATTGCCTGGCTTTGAAATCTGATGAGGATAAGTCTCTGTTAAATCGCTTTGGGATTTACTACAATTATTTTGAAAGACAGGCTTCTCTTTTTTTATTTGCCATACAAGATCCTCTTCAGCTAGAACATCGCAATGAGCTCATCACCTTTTTTTCAAATCTTCCCTCAAGATGGCAATTATTCAATTATGAAAATGAAAATTACAATCGAGAACTTTTTTGTAGAGGGGAAATGCCAGAATCTCAGCTCTTCCAACTTTATATTCCTAATATTTCTCAAAAGAAGAGAATGGAATACTTTTTGGACATAGAGAAATTTGGTAGCAAATTCTCTCACATTGGGGACTTAGCTAGCCTTGCAGGATTGGCTACAAGCTTATTAAAATCTCATTCCCATTCTCACTCCAAATTCTATTCCAATCCAATAAGAGATCTATTGTCGCAAGGGTTGATCATGTATACCTGCGGCGCTTTTTATTGGTTGAATGGAATAAATGATGAGGATTTTGTACAAGAATATGCTGATCTTCCTCTCGCCAATAACAAAGAAAGAAAACTTCCTCCTTGCTTTGCTGCATTTTCGAAGAGCGGTCTTTGGAAACATGATCCAAAGGAATTACTGACGGAAAACCAATGGCAAGGCATGAGTGCCCAGTATACAGAAATGACAAAGAGAGTTATTTTTGCCCCTTTATGCGAACCAAAAGTGGGGATCTCGGTTTTTTTAAAAACTTGGACCGAGCAGATCGAAATTCTCACCGATCCAGAATGGCGCCCCTTGTTTGAAAATCTCTTATTTAAAACTTATTTACAAAGAAAACTAACCTACAGCCCACTTTTCCTAGCTATTCAGGGGGATCCCTACTTCACTGTTCGCATTGAAAAACTTACCAGAGAAGGGTTTCGAACAGTTAAAAATCTGGCTATTGGTTTAACTTCGTCCCATGCAGTAGAAGTGGTGGACATCCAACTAGACGAAGTTAAACCAATAACCCACATTACTGAAGGGGATAAATCATGCGTAGGTCTCCCACTGGACGAAGTTAAACCAATAGCCAAACATCTTCCCTTTAGGGAGGGGCATCTTCAAGCATTTCTGGGGTTTTTATCCGTGATTAGGGTGCGTTCCTCCCTCCTTTATCATGTTCGAGTGATCAAAAAAGAGGATCATTTACCAGATGAAGTTCTCGGACAAAGAGAGGATCTCTTAAATTGGATTAATCGGTTTTCTTTATCTTCAATGAGTACAGGAGAGCTGAAATTAGAGCTTTTGCTAGCCAAAACACTTTTGTTGATGGAACAATCGTTGAAAGAGATGACGACTAAAGAGCGAGTGGATTTGGCCATCACCTATTGCACCCTTCAACCTAATCTAGGGGAAGCTCAAAAAGGGGAAAGCCCTGTGTTGCGAAGAGAGATTCAACGCCGCTGGCTGATGATGGATCTTGATTGGATGAATTTTTTGAAAGGCATTCTGATGCCAATGAATTTTTTTTAACATTAATTGCACAAATCGATGGACTGCATATCTCCAAAGGGGATCAATGCAGATTGGATGGTCATCGGGTGTATTTTTCTCATTGGTGGTTTGACTTTGGAAAGGCAGAAATAGGCAATGCTTCCGGCCGATGGAATTCTCATCATATTGAACTTCCTAATAATAACAAAATGAGATGCTTATTTTTGGATAGAAAACACCATTTGGTTAACTTTGGGCAAAAGGTCTCTTTTACAGATCCTGTTTGGGGAAAAATAAAGGTTGATTTATCGACTAACAGGATTAAACGAGGGGATAGAGGCAAATGGTCTGAGTATGATCATCTTAATGGGTCTTTAGCAACGAATCTTGCTCTCAAATTAGATTATGCCCTTTGGAGATATGTTGGCTTACCTTCTTATTATTGTGATTTGAAGACTGGAGAATGCTGTTATGTCATCCATCAGGATGGAAGGTTGTGTTCCATTGACGGATCAAAAGAATTTGTGAATAATGCCGTTAAAGAATTCTCCATCTACGAAACCGTCAAAGCCTTTGAAGATGAGGAGCACCTGTCTTGTTTTATTAATCGTACAGCTGAATGGTCGCTTGAGTTTCATCGTTTTAAAACACCATTGGGGGGCGTTCTGAGTTTTGTTTTCAATCGTGTAGATCAACTGTGGCGCTTTTCTGATAATCTCATCTATTTTCTTGATCTTAATCCTTTAAGGGATTGGGGATTCAATGAGTGTCTCAATTTGATTAACGATGAGGGATCGCGGCGGCTTGTTCTCATTCCATTCGGAGAAATCTCTTCAACTGGATATAACCCACGGTGCAAGATAACATTACCCTCAAGGGATGAAGCTGGTAATAAAGGAGCACTCTCCTATTTTGAATACGAAGTGAAGGATAATGAGCTTGTTCTCGCTCCATCAATGGCAAGCTTTATTTAGGATCCCTTACACTTGCTTGTAAGCAATATCAGAATGCCCTTATGATCTTTCAGGACATATCCTTAAGTGACACACCTGATAAAGTGACTTGGAAATTATTCAGCAGCTTAATGTCCTCATCTGAAACTTTTACAGATTATTCGCCTAACGCCCATGCGGTTTTACTTCATGTTTATCAGTTCTTTCTGAATCTAGATCGCTATGCCCCTTTGTTGCAGAAGGAAGAGTTTATCGAAGCCTCTCAAGAAATATACAGACGCTATCTTCGGTCTTTAGCAAACATTGAGATTCCACTCCTTTTAGCAAGAGAACAAGAACTCGAGGTGATCCAATCTTTGAAGAGTGAAGATTTTCAAGAACGCTTGCTGCAACTGAATTTTCAATCTTATCGGGACTCTCTTCGTGAAACCACAAAAAGGAACAATCCTAGTTTGGGAATTGACAATAGTTTTTTCCCTCGCATGCTCACCTATTATTCTCCTGAAAGTTCTATTAAGGAAAAGTTTTTAGCATTAAGAACCGATCCTGCATTCGAGGATCGCCTAAATACTCTTTATCAGTACCCCTGTGTCGACCATAGATGGAGGCAGATCATTTATCGTTTAGCAACGCAGAAAAGTCATTCTTTAACTGATCAATTCATTCTGTTTTTCGCACATATTTATGAACGTCTTGGATTGAAGGTTCAAGTTCCTTCTGTAGCTGCAAACGCTGATGAAATTAGAAACTGGGAGGAAAAATTGAGGGGGTATTTTTATCGTTCAAGAACTCCAAAGGATTGCAAGGAGCGTAGCAATCATGTTGCATTAGAATTTGAAAATCCTTCTGTTTATCAATGGAGTTATATTCAAAGGGAAGCCCTTTCCCCCCTCCTTCTCTCCCCCTCGCTCCTATTCTCCTTTCCAACCTCGGAGAAGTTGACTTGCAAGATTTATTACTACGCTTGCAGGAGGAGTATCTCGTTCGAGATAGGGGCTTTGATCAAGAGGAAGAAAACGAAGAATATGCACCTCTTCTTCCATTTGATGGAGATCCCTTATATGGTGAAAGCATTAATGCAACTCTCTCATTTTATTTCAAAGATCGACAATTTGCAGCCTCAAGATTAAAGAAATGCCTTCACTTTAAGCCAGATGCTGATTTTCCAGATTTAGTTAAGAAATTGGAAGCCTTGATAAGGCAGTGTAAACAAGAAGAAAGAGAGCTAGAGAAAATCATTTTGGAACTAGCTAATCGACAACCGGTGGACCAACTCATGTTTGCACACCACCATGCGATAACGATCGGAAACGCCTTAAAGAGATGGGAATTGGTTGATGTTTGCAGGCAAGTTGTTCACAAAGATTGTGAGCTTTTGTTCCAAAAGATGAATCCTTACCTTAAGGATGAAGACGTTGAACTATTGAAGAAATCGGCGATCGATTTCATGGTCACTCAAACCAATCGCATGCAGATCAACAAGGTGCTGGAACCTATTAGCTCTTATCTCACGAATGACGACGAAACGCTTTTAGATTTAGCTGCATATGAACTTTCTCAAATTCGGGCTTATAACCCTAAAAATGATCCATTTGCTCTTCTTTTTGAATATACAAGTGGTTTACGTTTACGTATGCAGCAAGCCCAAATCATTCAGCTGGTCCTTCCGCTTTTAGCAGATCATCCGCATATCCCTGGCATTGCTTTTCAAGCAATGATGAATAGCGGAAAATCAAGTGTCGTCATCTCCACTTTAGTGGAAATAGCTTCAGAAGTAGGTTTGATCTCATGCGTGTTCAGCCATTACTCACAGTTATCTGCGATGAAAGGGAATCTGCAAACCTATCAAAAAACGCGGTTTAAAAAAGATCTTTTATTTCTCCCCTACCAACTCAAAGATCTTGGAGATGTCAAAATCTTAGAAATTATCAAGAATCGCCTGGTAGAAGCCAAGAGGAAGCGTTGCGGCTTGATCATGAAGGCGACATTTCCCCAAATAGTTCAGATTAAATTTATTTTGGACTGTTTCAGACTAAAAGGGGTACATCCAGGAGCTAAGGTAGAGTACCTGCAATACCTCAAACAATTAGCAGAAATCAACCTGTTGTTTGAAAAAGATATTGTCAGTTTTATTGACGAGTGTGACCTTATATTAAATCTGATGACAGAAGTCAATGTTCCTTTTGGGGATAGCAAGACGATTTCTCCCGAACGAGTTGATTTAGTTGCCGCTATCTATCTTATCCTTGTCCAGCCGCAAATCAGAGATAAATTGAAGCTGCATAAAGATAGGCAAAAGGGTTTGCAGCCAGAAGAACTTATCAATGAAATTTTCCCACTTGTTGCTGAAGAGCTTTTTCAATATTCCACCTTCGAACTAAAAAACCATCTCCATCTGAAAGAGGCTTTTAAGAGGCATTTACAAGAGGCTATTACCTATGAAGATCAATTTCTGGCAGATGATTTAAGAGTATCCCTAGAGTCTATTCAAGATCCTCTTCAAAAAGACAATGTAGAACTTTTGCGTTTAATGGAAAGCCGGAGCAAATCCCACGATCGTTATGAAAAAGAGGCTGCCGAAGCTTTTG
Source organism: uncultured Chlamydiae bacterium (assembly GCA_963799115.1). GTDB lineage: Bacteria > Chlamydiota > Chlamydiia > Chlamydiales > Parachlamydiaceae > CAWCVY01. The sequence goes on from CAWCVY010000016.1 coordinate 51,054, forward strand.
GCTTGACTCGACATATGTTCCTTTCCGTACTTCCAAAGGTCTTTTCAAAATCCTTCAACCGAAATTATGGGCCGCTCAATCCAGAACATCCCAATGGAGAGATCATTCCTTACCAAGGTCCCGATGCTCCAGCAAAAACGCGTTTTGGCTATGTATACCTCTGTTTAGCCGCGCATCTTCAGGCTGCGTTGGGAGGTGGCATTGCGCAGGACGAAATCCGATTTCTGGCAAGCAAAATGCTCATTGCCGCTCATAGTTTTGCAAATCAAGAAAAAATTTCACTTTTGGATACTGTAGAAGCTAAGCAATTCTACGCATTAACAGGAATTACCTTGAATGAAGCGGTGAATCCTCAAAAGCTTACAGAAGCCCATCGTTATGTTAACCACCCTGACTATCCTGAGCGTTGTTTAAAGGTTCGGCAGGAGGTTGCACCATTTCATGTCCGCTATTATCCTCAATATGCCAGCTCCAATCCGATCAATTTCATCGAACACCTCCCTCGTCCAATCGCTTGCTCAGGCACCAAATGGAATAGTTCAAGCTTCCATCCTAAAGTGGGAATGATGTTTCCTGATGAGGGAAGTGAAGGGGCCATCATCAATGCAATTGAAGAGAGGGATAGCATTTCCCCTTGCGTGCATGGAGTCCCTAATGCTTCATTAACAGCTCTGCTTGCAGTGATCCGTAAGCACCCAAAAAAAAGTAGAATTCGTTCAATCATTGATGGGGGTGGTTTTTTAAAGGATTGCAAAAGGGGAGTTACTCAAGCTCAGTTTAGAAAAGGGGGGATTCATCCCAACGTGGTATGCCTGCTCGAATTTTTCCAAGAAGAACCTGATACTGAAATTGAAGGAGTGGTTTATCTCCATCGATTTTCAGAAGAAGAAATAGAAGAAGGGGTATCTGAGGAGGCATTCGTTATAGCCAAACGTGGTGAAAGGCTTCCTTTGATTTTAGAAAACACAACTCCGGATGCCATCGCTAAAGCGGGGATTCCATTAGCGCGGCTCTTTTTCTTAATTGAAGAAATGCTTGGGACTGGACTGGATTGTAAAATGGCTCCCGATACCATTTGTTTGCAAACTATCGACCTTGACCTTCCCATGAGAACTGTTTTACAAAACTCACAGAGAGCTCGAGATTTTTTCAAGAAGCAGCATATCGACTATTGCATCTTAAATGAAGGAATTGAAAAAGTCTTGGGAGGAGATAAATCGATGGAGGTCATCGATCGGCTTCTTATGACAAATGAAGCCGAGATGATCAGTGATTTGACTCTTCGGTCCTATATTTTGCAGCTCCCAAATATCCCTCGCGCTTATGCCATTCGGGAACTTCTCACAGCAGCAACTCATCTGGATGCAGAAAAAATTCATTCATTGACTGATCAATTTTCCGATTACCTGCTTTCCTCTCGTGGAGAAGAGAAACTATGGGTTAGTTTTGGCAGAATAGAACGTCCAATTCCGGTAGTCGCTTTTTTAACGATGAGAAGCAGTCAATTCCACAAAGAGCTCACAGAAATAAATGAGCAAGTTTCTTCAAAATTTGCTGAGAGAGCCAAATCCCTTCTTGAAGATGCAGAGAAGGAAAAAAAGTTGCCTAGTTATGTTAAAACACGTGAATCTGAAAAATTAGACAACGAGGTAGAGCTCATTCATGAGGAAGAGATCGAACTTGATTTGGATAAAGATCTGTCAATCAATGAAGAACTGAATCAAGAACTCAATTGCTATCATGAAATTGGAGGAAACTCTCCTTGCTATAAAGAAAAACAGTGGGAGTTAGAAAACAAAACAACTCTCTCTTTAAGGGACTTATTAGAGAATATTAAACCCGTCAAAACCGTTTTCCAAACGATGTATCCAGTGCCTGGAAGAACTCCTGTAACAACTGCTGAATATGCAGAATGCTTCGAAAAAGAACTCTATATGACAGTAAATTTGGAACATGTATACGTGATAGCGACTCCTCTTTTGCACAAAGATACGAAACCTGTTGATTTCCTACTTATTGTTAAAGAAAAAGGGGAATGTTCTTTTATCCTTGTTTCAAAGAAGGATGCAGGCTATTTCAAAGAATGGATTTTGCAGAACCGTCCTGTCAATGCTTGGCTGGTGAATTTAGAAGGGATACCAGAAGCCGAAGAGTCCCCAGGTTGTTTCATGAAAGTGTGTGAAAAAAATCTAAGGTTTAAAAACAAAATCCAAGATGGACTATGGCAGGCAAATTTTTATCAAGGAAACATTCGTTACTTGGAAGACCAGTACAATTTATCATTGCAAAAAATTAATGGAAGAAAAAAGCTTTTCGGAAAGTACCTAGCACTTAAAAACGCCTTTGAATCCCGTAAACTCCCTCTGACCTCCCGAAGTTTCCTTGTCGATACTAAGAACTTTGTAACGAAAAAGGAAAGCGGATTATTATTTAGTTCGCGCCGGGAGCAAATGAAAAAAACTTATATCGAATACCAACGCTTCTCCCGCAAACAAGTGGAGAAAATCGATCCAGGCTTAGTCATGAATTTGGGTCCGCAGCAGATTCCTTGGTTGATATCAAAAGAGCAAGTTTCAAATCTTTATTACGATGCGGTTAATGCCTTGGTTCCAGAACAAGTGGGGCTTATCAATGACAATCAGATTAAATATCTCACTAATCCCGCTCTGATTGTCGTTTTACCAGCAGATAAAGTGAAACATTTGGACAAGGAACAAGTTGTCTCATTGGGAACAGCTGAACAAGTGAATGCTCTGCCAGATAGATACCTTAATTCTATTTCTCCTAAATGTGTCAAATTCATAGAGGCTCGTAAAATTGGGATATTACGACACGATTATCTCATTAAAGAAATTCAGCCAGAACAAATTTCCCATGTTTTAGAAAGTCAAGTTCCTCATTTAGACAAGAGAGAACAAATTGAAGCTCTGCCAGATCGTTTGATCAATGCCATTAAACCAAATCAAGTCCAGATGCTCCCATATGAGAAAATTCCCTTATTGACCAAAGAGGAGCAAATTTCTAATATTCCCACTGAAAATGTCAAATACGTAACGCAGGAACAGGTTTTCGCCTTGATTCAAAACCAAGTTCAGGCCATTCCAACTGAACGAGTGGACCTGATCCAAAAAATTCCTTTAAATAAGGTGACTTGGCTTCTCAATCATCATGTTCCAGTTTCGACTCGAGAACAAGCAGAAACGCTTGGTGAAGGACTCATTGATGCAATAGTTGATGAGCAATTTGAATGGTTAAAGGATGAGCAGCTTTCCCAATTAAGGAGAAAGGAGCTCATTGAGAAAATCCCTGCCCAAAAGATGAATTTTATCACGGCTATTCAAGTTCCATCTTTAATAGAATCCCAAATAAAAGCACTTCCAGATAATTTACTGAATTATTTAGAGCCTGATCAAATTACTTTCATTGAAAATGATAAAATCTGCTTACTAGTAAAAGATTCATTGATTGCAGCAGTTTCTCCGAAAAAGTTGCCGGCAATATCAAAACTGATCAAGTCCCTCATTTAACCGATACCCAGATCAAGGCTCTTCCCGATGAAGATGAAGCCTTAATACAAGCCATACCTGAAAATAGAATTTCAGAGATACGCCCTGGACATGTCCCCCATTTAAGCAATGCCCAGATCAAGGCTCTTCCTGATGATAATGATGCATTAATACAGGCATACCTGAGAATAGAATTTCAGAGATACGTCCTGGACATGTCCCCCATTTAAGCAATGCCCAAATCAAAGCTCTTCGGGATGAAGATGAAGCCTTGATACAAGCCATACCTGAGAATAGAATTTCAGAAATACGTCCTGGACATGTCCCTCATTTAAGTAATACCCAGATCAAAGCTCTTGGGATGAAGATGAAGCCTTGATACAAGCCATACCTGAGAATAGAATTTCACAGATACGTTCTGGACATGTCCCTCATTTAGACAATGCCCAGATCAAGGCTCTTCCTGATGATAATGATGCATTAATACAGGCCATACCTGAGAATAGAATTTCAGAGATTCGCCCTGGACATGTCCCCCATTTAAGCAATGCCCAGATCAAAGCTCTTCGGGATGAAGATGAAGCCTTGATACAAGCCATACCTGAGAATAGAATTTCAGAGAATACGTCCTGCACATGTCCCTCATTTAAACAATGCCCAAATCAAGGCTCTTCCGGATAATAATGATGCATTAATACAGGCCATACCTGAGAATAGAATTTCAGAGATTCGCCCTGGACATGTCCCTCATTTAAATTCTCAACAGATAAAGAAAATTGGAAATTTTGCAACAAATTTAATTCGGGCGGTTCCATTAGGAAAAATTCCAGATATCCTTCCAGAGCATGTCAAGCTATTAACACATCAACAAACTAAAGCACTTCCAAGTAATCCTGCGTTAATTAAGGAGATACCACCATGGAATATTTCTCATATCCTCCCAAGCCACGTTCCCCATTTAAGCAATGCCCAGATCAAGGCTCTTCCGGATAATAATGAAGCTTTGATAAAAGCCATTCCTGTTATAGAATATCAAAGATACGCCCTTGGCATGCCCAACATTTAACCGATGCTCAAATTAAGGGTCTTCCAGATGAAGATGAAGCCTTGATACAAGCCATACCTGAGAATAGAATTTCACAGATACGCCCTGCACATGTCCCTCATTTAAGCAATGCTCAGATCAAGGCTCTTCCGGATGAAGATGAAGCCTTGATACAAGCCATACCTGTGAATAGAATTTCACAAATACTTCCTAGGCATGTAACCCATTTAAATTCACAACAATTTACTGCAATTCCTGATCAAGCATTCGATTTAATCCGGCAAGTCCCATTGGATAAGATTTCTTGTTTAGGTTCTGCACATATTCCCCATCTTTCGTCAACACAGTTAAAAGGAATTCCAAAAGACCGCCCAGATTTGATTCAAACAATTCCACTAAAGTATATGGGAGAGATCTTGCCAGAACATGTCCCTAGTTTAACTGCGGATCAAATTCAAAATATTCCTGTTGATCGATTCGACTTAATTGAAAAAATTCCAAATGACAAACTTTGTTATCTCTTGCCAAAACAAATTTGCCATCTTACCTCCTCCCAAATCGCCAAATTACCTGACGAAATGTTGAACGATCTGCTACCTAATCAAATTTTTTTGGTCCCAGTTGAAAAAATTTACTTACTTGCAAAGCCTGAATTAATTAAAGCGATTCCTTTAGATAAAATTCCTTATGTGGAAATCGATCAAATATCTGACTTAGCTGATAATCAACTTCCCTATTTGCCTATCGATTTTGAATGCTTGGCAGCGGTACCTGAAGGGAGGAGAAGGCACTTTACCGATGTTCAGATGGATGAACTTTATTGTCCTAAGAGTTGGAGGGGTTATGCAGTGAATATTGTGCAAGGGTTATTTGCAAGCATAGTGGGGATCGGAATACAATTGCCTTTTTGGATAATGGTGAATTTCGTTTGGTTGGCTATTCTTTCATCGGAAGTCTCTTTAATAAGAAGGCTAAAGAGAAACGGGATCATCAACTAATAGAAACATTTGCTACTTTAATGAGGAAGATCATTTTAGTTAAAATAATCTATGATTATCCAGGCTATAAGCGCAGTTCTTGGAAGTGGGAACCTTTCTCTGCTGCTTCAGCGGCATAGGAGCGGGTGCAAACAAAAATGTTGGCACTCTTATCGGACTGCAATAATCAATCTTAAAAGTCTTGCTCCTCGGCCATAGCTTAAGGCTATGACTTCGTCGCAAGCCTTTTAATCTTGACTATTTCGTCTCGTTAAGAGTTTTGCCAATACTTTTGTTTACACCCATAAGTGAGCTCTAAACTTCTATATCACTTGACGGATGAACACAATTTTGATATATCCGGTTGATTTAAATCTTGAAATCATGAGGAGTGTATCTATGGTTTGCCCAGCGTGTATTCTGTCGGGTGTTTGCGGTGGATGGATTGGTGGATATTTCGGAATTCATCCGCCTAAGCATACCAAAGGAAAAATGCTTAGCGCCTTCATAACAGTAAACTTAGTTGTTCTTACACAGATAACCTTAAAGAAGATGTTCAATCTTTCCTTATGCGCCGGCGGCGGACTGACTATAGGAAATGTCATCCGCGTGGTAGTCAAAACCCTTTTGATGGGCATTGTCTACTCCATAGCGGTTAATTATCTATTGGGGCGTTATGTTTTTCGCGAGCCTCAAGAAGAGGCGAAGGCTGAATTGGAGAAAATAGCTGAAAAGAATCAACCCAATGCAGAATTGGAGAAACTAGCTGAAAAGAAACAACCCAATAATGATCAGCCCCCTTGTTGCTGTAAAAATAAACCAATTCTTGAAAATAAAGAAGCAGCACCTTAGAGGCTATGCTTGGCGAAAAATCAGCAACCGCTTCCTTTAACAACTTTAGAACTCCATTTTAAGAATATCTTAGACCAATTAGATACTCAAATGTGGACAATCCAAACATTGTTCGAGGCTTTAAAAGGAAGCGGGTATCCCTTTTTAATCGTTCTTCTTAGTTTGCCATTCTGCCAACCCATTCAAATTCCGGGATTTTCTACCCCGTTTGGAATAGTCATCATCTTTATTGGGTTACGCATGGCTTTTGGGCATCACATTTGGTGGCCGCAATGGGTTCTCAGGCGACCTGTATCGCCCAAGTTAATCAAAGTTGTTATTCTGAAAAGCCTCCGCTGCATTCAATTTCTTAAAGGTTGGCTTCATATTCGTTGGAGTCGTTTATGCACAGATTCCCTTTTGTACCGTTTACACGGGGGGTTTGTCATCTTTATGGGACTTTACTTAGCAATCCCTTTTCCCATCCCGTTTAGCAATATGCTTTTTGCTTGGGCTCTTTTGTTATTAGGTTTAGGGTTGATTGAGGATGATGGACTCTTTGTTTGCTTGGGGTATGGGATAGGATGCTTGGGTATTACTATTTTGGGATTTATCATCTATTGGTTGCATGCCTGGGCTACAACCTAGAATAGAAGAAAACCACCCTGCAAAGATGCTTGTATAGCTTTCTCGGCACACGATATGGGGGAGCTTCCGCTTTCCTCAAAAACAATTATTCAGGTTGTTTGTATATAAATTCCCAAAAAGGCTATAATTTTACTTTTTCTGATAAAATTATCGCAAAACTCTAGAGAGAGTATTTATGCCCGGTATTAACTTTTATGATCTTGCATTAATCATCACTTTTGTTTTTGGATATTTTCTTATCACAATCGAGCATATCACAAAAATAAACAAAACATCGATTGCTTTATTGATGGCCATTATATGTTGGATTTTTCAGTTTACCAATCAAGTAGAAACGCATGAAAGCAATCTATCGTTTTTAGGCGATCATATGGCTAACATAAGCCAGATTGTCTTTTTTCTCTTAGGTGCTTTAACAATTGTTGAAATTATTAACGTACACAAGGGTTTTCAATTAGTTTTGAGAGCTATACGCGTGACTAATAAACGTAAATTGCTTTGGCTATTGGGATTTATTACCTTTTTCCTATCATCTATTCTTGATAATTTGACGACAACTATAATTATGATTACGCTTCTTCAAAAATTGATCAAAGAAAATGAAGACCGCTGGCTTATGGGAGGAGCCGTTGTGATTGCAGCTAATGCAGGAGGGGCCTGGACTCCTATTGGGGATGTTACCACCACCATGTTATGGATTGGCGGAGAATTATCAACTTTGAAAGTCATTCAAAACTCTTTTTTCCTAGTCTAACTTGTTTGATCATCTCTTTATTTTGTTTAAATTGGTCTTTAAAAGGCTCTTATCCGGCTTTTAACAACCATACAACTGAGGAAATCGAGCCTTTGGGAGTAACAGTTTTCTGTTTAGGGATTGCTTCTCTCGTTTTTGTGCCTATTTTTAAGATTGTCACTGGACTCCCTCCTTTTATGGGGATCATTTTTGGTTTAGCACTCCTATGGCTAGTAACAGATCTCATCCATAGCCGACATGACGATCGCAACCATTTGCGCGTTCCCCAAATTATAACAAAAATTGATACTTCCAGCGTCATGTTCTTTCTTGGAATTTTGTTGGCAATCGATGCTCTCCAAACAGCTGGCCTGCTTACAGCTTTAGCGGGTTGGATGGATCGAACTATTGGCAACCCAGATGTGATTGCGATTGCAATTGGACTAGCTTCTGCTATTGTAGATAATGTCCCCCTGGTAGCAGCAGTAATGGGCATGTATGATCTTAGCCATTACCCGCCAGATTCAAATTTTTGGGATATGGTTGCTTTTTGTGCTGGCACAGGGGGAAGTATTCTCCTTATTGGGTCAGCCGCAGGGGTAGTCTTCATGGGCCTGGAACGTGTGCAATTTTTTTGGTATTTTCGACGCATCAGCTTTGCTGCTTTAGCAGGTTATTTTGCCGGAATTGCCGTTTTTAAATTCCTGAGGATGATAGACAATCCAGGTAAAAAACAGATTCCATAAGAAATAAACCACTAAAGAACCGCCTCTCGCTTGTCCAAGAAAAAAAACTCTTACCCATCCCGGGAAATCTTGAGCATGTAATTCGATTAAACGTGCGACGGTAAAGTTAAATTCCTCCTTCCTCTGCTGCTTGAAGTTCTGTTAAATGAGTGGCAGAGCCCCAATGTTGAACTAAATAGCGCTGCCATCTTTTTTCTAATTGTTGTTTTTGTTCAAGAGGTAAAGCAGTAAGGGGTTCTTCTGAGGCATATTGTCGAGTAAGCATTTCTTCTGTTGGAAACAGCTTATAGTCAGGAGGAGGATGAGATGGTTTTTCCTGTTAGCTGATTGTCAGCCATGTAAGCTAGAACGATCAAGGGAAGAAGCCACGCAGCTTGCTTGGCTCCCTCGATTTTTAATAGAATAAGGATTCCAATGACGATAGAAAAAAAAATCCAAGCTTGTTCGAAAGGTGGAATATCTTGGATGAGGATGCGTAGGCCATCCTTAATTTTTTGCCAAGCAGGCCTTTGGGCATAGTTTTTAATCATTTGGTAGTCCCATTCCAACATTTGGCGTCTAGCTTCGGGCAATTGTTCAAAGCGCTGAGATTGACGTACCAATTTGTCTTCTTGACCCGGTCTTCCCTTTAATATCTCCGAAGTTCCCATTACATATTCATATAAAAGCATCCGTGAACGTAAAACAAAGTATTCTCCCATAAAAGGCTGAATGAGATACCAAAGCATTAAGCTAAAGGCTAAACACAGCTGCAAAATAACCATCAATCGTTGTAGAAAGGGAATACTGGGATCGGGTGAATGAGTTTTCTTGGAGTAGCTTAACATAAAGTCCTTAAGGTGAACAAAGCCAGTTTAATTAATCTTTGATCCATAATCTATTATGGATCAAAAACTTAGCACCAACGTCATTTAAACTGTGAAAATCCGTGTTTAATAAAAAAAATATTTTTGATTATAAAGAAAAAAAGATCAAAGGAAAGAGGTTTTTTATGTGCAGTAAAGGGATGGAAAAGTTGTTTAGTGAGAAGCTTCGTTCAGCAGGAATTGAAATTGAAGAAGAAAATCCTCTAGGTATAAAGATACATGACGATCGTTTTTATGGCAAGGTGCTCAGACATGGTTCGTTAGGGTTGGGTGAATCCTATGTAGATGGTTGGTGGGATGCAAAGCTGATTGATGAATTTATTTACCATATTCTGAAAGCCGATTTAGAGTCGACAATTAAGCCATCACTCAAACTGATTTGGCACGCCTCAAAATACATGTTCTTTAATCGACAATCCAAGGGAAGAGCTCATATTGTTGGTAAAAAACACTATGATGTCGGCAATGACCTTTTCATGAAGATGCTCGATAAGCGCATGACTTATTCCTGCGCATATTGGAAAAATGCTTCGAATCTTGATGATGCTCAGGAAGCTAAATTAGAACTCATCTGCCAAAAGCTTTATCTTAAACCAGGGATGAAAGTACTCGATATTGGTTGTGGTTGGGGCAGTTTTGCGAAATATGCAGCAGAAAAATATCAAGTTCATGTGGTGGGCATCACCATTTCACAAAATCAGTTGGAATGGGCAAAAGAGAGTTGCAAAGGACTGCCTGTTACTCTTCGCTTTCAAGATTACCGAGACGTTAATGAAGTCTTTGATCGCATTGTTTCAGTAGGTCAGATGGAGCATGTGGGATACAAAAATTATCGCACTTATATGCAAATAGTGGATCGCTGTTTGACAGATGATGGACTGTTTCTGTTGCATACGATTGGAAGTAATAAAACCGTAAAAACTGCCGATCCTTGGATTGAAAAATATATTTTCCCCAATGGAATGATTCCTTCAGCGGAACAACTTACAGAAGCTTCAAATGGTCTTTTCATTATAGAGGATTGGCATAATTTTGGTGCGTATTATGATAAGACGTTGATGGCTTGGCACCATAACTTTGTCCAACATTGGCCCACCTTAAAAGAAAACTATGATGCACGATTTTTTCGCATGTGGAATTATTACTTGCTCTCATGTGCAGCAGGTTTTCGCAGCCGGGATCTTCAACTTTGGCAAATTGTGTTAGCTAAAAAAGGGGTGCCAGGGGGTTATATTTCCATTCGTTGACGATGTGAGGGCAACCGCATTTTCGTTTAGAGGTACTGCTGCCGCAGTACAATGTATCTTGTTGCTGTTCCCAGAGCTGCAGCTCGTCTTCGCTGTGCTCGCGAGCTTTGCACTGGGCTACGGAGAGATTGACCACTACCGCAGTCATCTACAAATGTATCTTGTTGCTGTTCCCAGAGCTGCAGCTCGTCTTCGCTGTGCTCGCGAGCTTTGCACTGGGCTACGGAGAGATTGACCGCTACCGCAGTCATCTACAAATGTATCTTGTTGCTGTTCCCAGAGCTGCAGCTCGTCTTCGCTGTGCTCGCGAGCTTTGCACTGGGCTACGGAGAGATTGACCGCTACCGCAGTCATCTACAAATGTATCTTGTTGCTGTTCCCAGAGCTGCAGCTCGTCTTCGCTGTGCTCGCGAGCTTTGCACTGGGCTACGGAGAGATTGACCGCTACCGCAGTACAATGTATCTTGTTGCTGTTCCCAGAGCTGCAGCTCGTCTTCGCTGTGCTCGCGAGCTTTGCACTGGGCTACGGAGAGATTGACCGCTACCGCAGTCATCTACAAATGTATCTTGTTGCTGTTCCCAGAGTTGCAGCTCGTCTTCGCTGTGCTCGCGAGCTTTGCACTGGGCTACGGAGAGATTGACCGCTACCGCAGTACAATGTATCTTGTTGCTGTTCCCAGAGCTGCAGCTCGTCTTCGCTGTGCTCGCGAGCTTTGCACTGGGCTACGGAGAGATTGACCGCTACCGCAGTCATCTACAATTGATGTTTACTTTTCCCCGGTAGGGGATTTTCTCTCTTAGCCCAGTGCAAGGCTCGCGAGCGCAGCGGAGTCGAGCCGCAGCTCTGGGAATATGCCAGGAACAATATTGTACTGCGGCAGCAGTACCTCTAAACGATAATACGGTTGCCCTGTTGACTATGTTCTTCCTGCTTGACGAGATATCATTTTTCAAGAGCTAAAGGTAATTAATTTTTAGTGGTTTGGCAAGCCTTTTAGCTAATTTCCACCAAAAGCCTTGAATTGGTTTATTCACTCATCCATGCATCATTTATTATAAGTTTACAATTTATTTAAGGTGATCGATAAAATGAAATTATTTGCAACCATCATTTTTACCTTATTAATCGGAAATTTTGTTTATTCAGAAAATTCTGAGATAAAAGTTCTGGCTGTGGCAGGAAGTACTCGAGATGATTCTATCAACAAAAAGTTGGTAACCGAAGCTGCCCACTTGGCTCGCCAAATGGGATCCAAGGTTACAATTATCGATCTCAAAGATTATCCCATGGGACTCTACGATGCAGATATTGAAGCAAAACAAGGCATGCCCATAAAGGCAAAACAACTCCGACAGTTGATGATCCAAAGCCAAGTGATTTTAATTGCTTCCCCTGAGTACAATGGCTCTCTTTCAGGGGTACTTAAAAACGCCATCGACTGGGCTTCAAGAAGTGAAGAAGGAGTGTCATCCGTGAAGCATTTAAAGGAAAAAAGTTTGCAATTATGAGCGCTTCTCCAGGATCCGAGGTGGTTCTAGAGGATTAGTCCATCTTAAGCAAATCATCGAAAATATCGGCGGAACAGTCATTGATCAACAGGTTGTCATACCCGATGCTTACCATGCCTTTGATGAACAAGGATGCATTAAAAATCCTTCACAGAAAGCTCAGCTGCAACAACAGATTCAAGCTGATAGTTAACTAACAGGTATAGACAAACGGACCTGTAGGAATTTGTCTATAACTCGCCCAACAAGATCCAATTAGTCCAACTACTGTCCAATTCCGTCCAACTGTCCAAATCCGTAAAATATTTAATTGTCCATATATAATAGTAAATTCGCTATCAATTAAAAATTATGTTAATTAAGATGAAAGTTATTAGTAACTTGATTAATCAAAAGTATAAAAAATACTTGAATAAAATATCTGTTAGTTGTAATATTAAAAATGAAGGATGAGAAGGGAATTGTTAAAGAAGTGTTTGTTTGATCTTTCCATTGTAAAAAATAATTAAAAACTATTAAATGTAGGGTAAATTCCTTTTTTTCTATGCTTCTCATTTACTTAAATGGGAAGGCAAGGGAATTTAAAAGAATTTTTCCTAAAGTTTCGATGTAAAAAGTATCAGACCGCAAGGAAAAGAAAAAAATAAAACCTTTTACAGCTATCTAGAAAAGCGATTTGGCGAATTTGATAAAAAGCTGTTGCGGTAAATTATCACTTTTCTGTATGTTTATATCTTCTCTAATAAAATCCTAGCAATAGGATGAGAAGAGAATGAGATGCTATAAGCATCTTAAAGATGTTTTGACAGTATAAGAGAGACAATGTGCAAGCAAAATAATAGAGCTTGTGTGTGATGGTAAAACTGTCACATAGTAGATATCTAAGAGATTAGACAGA
>CAWCVY010000017.1:0-80265 GCA_963799115.1 uncultured Chlamydiae bacterium
TCTGTAAGTGTTTGCGCCCGGGGCAACAGTAATCGAATCTCCTGTGTGAATTCCTAAGGGGTCGATATTTTCAATGCAGCAGACGATCATGCAGTTGTCATGCTTATCGCGCACGACCTCCATTTCGAACTCTTTCCAGCTTGTCAGTGCTTCATCAAGAAGCAGCTCTTGATGGGGCGCCACTGCAAATGCTTGCTTACATAAAGAGATAAACTCATCTTTTGTATGGGCAATGCCGCTGCCGCTCCCTCCTAGAATAAAAGAGGGACGCACCACAATAGGCAGACCAATGAGGCTAAGAACTTCCATGGCCTCATTCAGATTTTTGGCAATGCCCGATCGAGGGAGATTTAAACCCAGTTTTTGTAATCGTTCGCAAATTGAGTGCGGTCTTCTGCTAGCTCAATCGCTTGTGCCGTAGCTCCTAATAATTCCACTCCAAAATTTGCCAAAACACCGCTTTTTCTAATTCCAGGGCCATATTTAGCGCTGTCTGCCCCCCATAGTGGGTAAAATGGCATCGGGTTTTTCTTTTTCAATGATGCGCGTTACAAATTCCTTGGTAATCGGTTCAATGTAGGTAACGTCGGCCATTTTAGTTGTATCATGATGGTCGCTGGATTAGAATTGATCAAAATGACTTTATACCCCTCTTCACGAAGTGCTTTACAAGCCTGCGTTCCGGCATAATCAAACTCACAAGCTTGTCCAATGACAATAGGGCCCGAGCCGATGAGGAGGATGCGATGAATATCAGTTCGTTTTGGCATAGGAGTGCTCCATTAAATTGGCAAATTGTTTGAATAAGGGGCGTAGTTCATGAGGTCCAGGGCTGGCTTCTGGGTGCCCTTGAAAGCTGAAAGCGGGCTTATCTTTTCGAACCAGCCCTGCAATTGTCCCATCAAAAAGAGAGCGATGCGTGATTTGTAGACAGGTAGGTAAATTTTTTTCTTCAACCACAAAACCGTGGTTTTGACTGCTGATGAATACTTTTCCAGAATGCAGCTCTTGGATAGGGTGGTTAGCGCCATGATGGCCATTTTCCATTTTGATGGTCTTAGCGCCGCTTGCAAGAGCAAGCAGCTGGTGGCCTAGGCAAATGCCAAAAAGAGGCATCTCTGCTTTAAGTATAGTTTGGATGGTATCAATCGCATAGGAGCAGGCAGAGGGATCGCCAGGACCGTTAGATAAGAATACTCCCTGTGGTTTTAGCATGAGGACCTCTTTTGCAGAAGTTGAGTGGGTACAATTGTCAAATGACAACCGGAATCGATGAGGTTTTGTAAAATGGAGCTCTTGACTCCAAAATCAAGCACCACTACATGAAAAGGGTTTTTTGCCTGCCATGCATAAGAGAGGGAGCAAGAGACTTCTTTAGTAAGATCTTTGCCGCTTAAACCAGAAAAAGCGCGCGCTTGTGTCAAAGCGAAGTCAGGATCGACAGTACCCCCCATTAGGCAGGCATTCAGACTGCCTTTTTCCCTGTAAAATGTGGGTTAGTTTTCGAGTGTCTACACCTGAGAGCGCAATAACGTTCTGATTTTTTAGAAAGTTTTGTAAATCTCCAGTGGCTCGCCAATTACTTGGGGCTTTAGATAACTCTTTCATGACCACTCCTCCAGACCAAATGCGAAGCGACTCTTGATCATCTTTATTCACCCCCACATTACCGATATGCGGATAGGTAAAACTGATAATTTGTTGCGCATAAGAGGGGTCGGTTAAGATCTCTTGATAACCTGTCATGGAGGTATTAAAAATCACCTCTCCTACAAAGAAACCTTCTGCTGCGACAGATTCGCCCCAAAATGATGTGCCCTCTTCGAGCATCAATAGTCCATTTTTCTTCATATATTCCTCCTTTTGGGTTCTATCTTATCATAAAGTGAATATATATGCAATATAATGATTATATATTCATTGTCAATATATGAAAAACATGCTTTAAATATGTTATAGAATTGATGTGGAATAGAAACCTAATAATTATATTGAATAAATATGAATTTTATTGGTATAATAAAAAGCATAAACATAAAGAGGTAGTCATGATTAATGTGGGAATTGCCGGAGCCACGGGCTATGTCGGCATAGAATTAATACACATTCTCTTGAATCATCCCAAGGTCAAGATCGTTTATGCAGCGGCGCAATCTCATGCAGGTGTGCCGCTTGCCCAAGTCTATCCGCATCTTCAGTCGCTCATAGACTTGGAATGTTCAGCCTTGGATGCCAAAGAGATGGTCAAACATTGCGATGTCATTTTGACAGCTTTACCTCATGGGCATGCTTTGCAGCTTGCACTACCCATTCTCGAGGCTGGAAAAAAACTAGTTGATCTTGGAGCAGATTTTCGTTTGAAAAATCCTGTCTCTTACGAGAAATGGTACCATCATTTACCTGCTCCTCTAGAATTACTGGAAAGAGCGGTTTATGGACTTCCTGAATTAGGGTACCGAAACAAGATTAAAAATGCCGATTTAATCGCTAACCCCGGATGCTATCCTACCTGCAGTACGCTTGGTTGTATGCCGGCAATTGCTGCCGGAATTATTAAAACAGAGGGGATAATTCTTGATGCTAAGTCAGGAAAATCAGGTGCCGGTAGAGGGCTTGCACTTAGTTCTCTTTTTTGCGAAGTGGCTGAAAATTTTAAAGCTTATGGAGTGGCAGGCTCTCATCGCCATACTCCAGAAATCGAACAGGTTTTAGGAGGAATTGCCGGTCATCCTGTCATCGTCCAATTCACACCCCATCTGCTTCCTATTGTGCGGGGATTGCTTGTGACTGCTTATTTGCCCCTTAAGCAAGAAGTCTCTGATGAAGAGGTTTGGAAGCTCTATGCACATGCTTACAAAGACGAACCCTTTATTCGACTCTGTCAGCTTGGAGAATTTCCGCAGACGGCAAATGTCAGAGGGTCTAACTACTGCGATATTGGTCTGCAGGTCGACAAACGTACAAGGAAGCTGATTGTTATCAGCTGTATTGACAATCTCGTCAAGGGGGCAGCCGGACAAGCTGTTCAGAATATGAACTTGATGTTCAATTTACCAGAAACAATGGGTTTAAGCTATTTATGCCCAGCGTATCCATAAAGGAGGGATGTGATGAATAAAAAACATGTAGATGGGGGGATTTGCGCTCCTTTGGGCTTTACTGCAGCAGGCGTTGCTGCTGATATCAACAGTAAAGGAAACAGCAAAAAAGATGTGGCATTGATCTTCAGTGAGGTTCCAGCAATGGCTGCCGGTGTGTTTACGCTAAATGCTGTCAAGGCTGCCCCGGTGCTTGTCACACAAAAAGTTCTCAAGCATGGGGCGTTGCAGGCTGTGGTCATCAATAGCCGTAATGCGAATGCCTGCACAGGTGAACAAGGGATGAAAGATGCCCATGAAATGGGGATTTTGACAGCTCATGCTCTTGGGATCGAAAAAGAGATGGTTGCGGTTAGCAGTACTGGAGTGATTGGTGTCCCTCTTCTGATGGATCGCGTTGCAAAAGGGATCGCAGTAGCAGCACAAAACCTTAGCAAAGAGGGCAACTCTGATGCAGCCGCTGCTATTATGACCACAGATACCTTTACTAAGCAGATTGCCATTCAAATTGAATTAAGCGGCTCTGTCATTACGATTGGGGGCACTTCCAAAGGTTCAGGCATGGTGCATCCCAATATGGCGACTATTTTAGGTTTTATCACTACTGACGCAAAGATCAGTCCTAGTGCCCTTCAAGCTGCTTTATCAAAAGGGAATGAAAAGTCTTTCAATATGATCAGCGTGGATGGAGACACTTCGACGAATGATATGCTTCTCATCATGGCAAATGGGCTGAGCGGCAATCCCGAGATTCAGATCGGCACGCCGGAATTCGAGGAATTCACTCTCGCCCTGGAATACGTACTTATTTACCTGGCAAAGGAGATTGCCCGTGATGGGGAAGGGGCAACTAAGCTCCTCGAGGTAAAGATTATAGGTGCCATGTCTGAAGCGGAGGCTAAAATTGCGGCCAGAGCTGTTTGCAGTTCCTTATTGGTTAAAACTGCCATTTTTGGTCGTGATGCTAATTGGGGACGTATTCTCTGCGCGCTTGGTTATTCAGGGGCGCATTTCGATCCCTCTAAGGTCAATCTCTACATTGGAGATGTGCAAGTGATGGAGAAGGGAACCCCTCTGCTATTTGATGAAGAGGCTGCTTTAAAAGTTCTTTCTCAAAATGAGGTTGCTATTTTAGGCGATCTGCAGTCAGGAAATGCAACTGCCATAAGTTGGGGATGCGACTTGTCTTATGACTACGTAAAAATCAATGGAGCCTATCGAACATGAAAACCATCGTCATCAAATATGGGGGAGCGGCTATGCACACTCCAGAATTAATAAAAGAGATGATGCAGACAATCGCGCAATTGAAAGTGATAGGAATGCATCCCATTGTAGTTCATGGAGGGGGACCTGAAATTTCCCAAATGTGCCAAAAAATGGGCATCACCCCTCAATTTATAGATGGCCTTAGGGTTACAGATAGCGAGGTCATGCAGATCGTGCAAATGGTGCTTGTAGGGAAGATCAATAAAGAACTTGTCTCCCATTTAAATCAAAATGGGGTTCAAGCTATCGGCCTCTCAGGGCAAGACGGCAATCTGCTGCTCGCGGCAAAAGCGCTGCATCCGTCGGGCATCGATCTGGGTTTTGTGGGACAAATCACAGAGGTAAAACCTGAGATTCTTGAGACATTGATCCACGCGGGGTATATACCTGTGGTGGCCCCTATTGCCGCCTCGGGGCAGGATTATGCCTTTAATGTCAATGCGGATTGCGCAGCCTCTAAAATCGCGATGGCCCTAAGAGCGGATCATCTTATCTTTCTTTCCGATATCCCAGGGGTTTTGAATGACCCCCAAGATGCAGCGACGAAAATAGATATGATTAGAAGCCGCGATGTAGAGGATGGGATAGCTAGCGGAAAATTAAGCGGAGGGATGATCCCTAAAGCTGAAGGGGCTCTTGCTGCGTTAAAAGAAGGGGTGGGAGAAGTGCATATTTTAGATGGGAAGGTCGCTCACTCTCTTTTACGGCACCTCCAGGGAGAAAAACAGATAGGAACAACATTTAAATTATAGAAGACAGATGAAAACAGAAGAAATTGTAGGCCTGCATAGCAAGTATTTAATGGATACTTATAACCGATACTCGATCGCAGTTGTAAGGGGAGAAGGTGTAAAAGTTTGGGACGCTGAGGGTAAGGAATATCTCGATTTTCTGGGAGGAATTGCCGTCAATGTGTTGGGCCACTGTCACCCAGCAGTAGTGGAGGCTATAATTGCGCAAGTGAAAGAGCTGGTGCACATTTCGAATCTTTACTACACCCGCCCTGCAGCAGAACTTGCCGAGCTGCTCGTCTTAAATGGGGGATTAGATAAAGTTTTTTTCTGTAATTCGGGCGCAGAAGCTAATGAAAGCGCTATTAAGCTAGCGAGAAAGTATCAATGGCGAGGGGGTCATAAAGAGAAATATCAGATCCTCACCGCGACACATTCCTTTCATGGCCGTACGCTGGCCGCGCTAGCTGCCACTCATAAGCCTGAAATTCAAGAGGGGTTCGGCCCTCTTCCCAGCGGATTTCATTATATCGAATGGAATGATACTCAAAGTTTGCTAAGCTGCATCGATGCAACAACTGCTGCTGTTTTAATCGAGCCTATTCAAGGCGAAGGGGGAATTCACTCTGTTGCTCAAGGCTATCTTAGAAGAAGTCCGCGCGGCATGCGA
Organism: uncultured Chlamydiae bacterium; assembly: GCA_963799115.1. Taxonomy (GTDB): domain Bacteria; phylum Chlamydiota; class Chlamydiia; order Chlamydiales; family Parachlamydiaceae; genus CAWCVY01. Next base: position 5,769 of record CAWCVY010000017.1, read on the forward strand.
TGAAGTAGGCGCTTTATTAATCTTTGACGAGATCCAATGTGGAATTGGCCGTTGTGGAACCCTTTTTGCTTATGAAAGGTTCGGTGTAAAGCCTGATATCATCACTTTAGCAAAAGGGATTGCGAGTGGGTTGCCATTAGGAGCTATTTGTGCTACCCGCTCCGTCGCCGATGCTTTTCAGCCGGGGGATCATGGGACTACCTTTGGAGCTAACCCCTGTAGCCGCAGCTGCTGGCCTAGCAACTTTAAAAGTCCTCATCGAAGAAAACTATCCTCAAAAGGCAGCTTTTATGGGAGCTTATCTTATGGAGCAACTGCATCAGCTCCAAAAAAAATATCCGCAAGCCATAGCTGAGATTCGTGGTAAGGGCCTAATGATTGGGATGGAGTTAAAGATCGATGGAAAAGCGGTTCTCCAGGCATGCCATTCTCAGGGATTGCTTGCCAACATAACAGCCGGCAATGTTCTTCGCTTTCTGCCTCCCTATACGATTACTAAAGAGGATATCAACAAGGCAGTAAGCATCGTAGAAAGGGCTATAAAAGGAGCTAAATAATCAAAACCAAGGGGAACTTTACTTTATCCTTGAATTGATGTATTCTATAATTATGAGTAATTTTGATCGTAATGAGGCAAAAAAATTTCTCTTTGAAAGAGCAGAGAAAGAGAAAAATAAACTCGAGCAAGAGAGAAACCTGCTTTTACAACAAGTAATGCCAATATTGATTGATGAATTTGCAGGCTCAGGAGTCGAAGTTTTTTTAGTTGGTTCACTTGTGCGTCCTTACTGTTTCACCTCGAATTCTGATGTAGATATTGTTTTGAAAAATTTCAAGGGCGATCGATTCGATATTTGGACTAGGTTAGAAAAGAAAATCGACAAAAACATTGAAATTATTTTATTTGAAACCTGTCAATTCAAAGAATTCGTCGCAACCCAAGGTTTGAAGGTAGTGTAAACAATATGGATCAATACGCCTTTCTCTTGGGATACTTTGATAAACAGCTCCTACTTGTAAAAAAAATACATAGCGAAATCGTCATAATAGATTAACAGTTTATGACAAACGCTTTGTGTTTGCCTTGAAAACACAGCAGTTCTATACAGCTCTTGAAGACCTTTTCAAACAGATCGCAAAATCTTTTGAGAATCATATTGATAATTTACAGTCCTTCCATAAAGAATTGTTGATCCGTATGAATATTGAAGTTCCTAAAATTCGTCCTGCAGTCCTATCTACAAAGAGCTTCCTTCTTCTGGACAAGCTCAGAGCTTTTCGCCATTTTATTCGTCATGCTTATGATTGTGAGCTTGATAAGGAAGAGCTTCGTCAGATCCAAGATAGATTGGAACTAGAATTTTTATTGGTAGAACTAGAGCTCAACCAGTTTCGTACATTTATTCAAGAACTTTGTTAAACCATTACATATCCAGCCGTTTATGATCTGGCGTATCTGTTCAAATTGAAATTAGACCTCTTGCGTAATTAAGATTTTATTTTTTTACAGAGAGAAATGGTGTGGAAAAATCTTCAGAATTAGTATAAATGAAGTCTTAATGATTAACGCAGAGTTGCCCTATCCCTGGTGGAACCCCGTTCAGGAAGTAACTTTACTCGTAAAAATATATCCACCACAGAGATCACAGAGCTCACAGAGAGAGGTTTATGTTCTTATACGACGTAGATCTTCCTCTGTGAGCTCTGTGGTCTCTGTGGTTAATAATCTTTAAATAACACCCATCGATAACGTCCCAATTTAGGGAAGTTACTTGGGAGAAATGGTGTGGAAAAATCTTCAGAATTAGTATAAATGAAGTCTTAATGATTAACGCAGAGTTGCCCTATCCCTGGTGGAACCCCGTTCAGGAAGTAACTTTACTCGTAAAAATATATCCACCACAGAGATCACAGAGCTCACAGAGAGAGGTTTATGTTCTTATACGACGTAGATCTTCCTCTGTGAGCTCTGTGGTCTCTGTGGTTAATAATCTTTAAATAACACCCATCGATAACGTCCCAATTTAGGGAAGTTACTTGGGAGAAATGGTGTGGAAAAATCTTCAGAATTAGTATAAATGAAGTCTTAATGATTAACGCAGAGTTGCCCTATCCCTGGTGGAACCCCGTTCAGGAAGTAACTTTACTCGTAAAAATATATCCACCACAGAGATCACAGAGCTCACAGAGAGAGGTTTATGTTCTTATACGACGTAGATCTTCCTCTGTGAGCTCTGTGGTCTCTGTGGTTAATAATCTTTAAATAACACCCATCGATAACGTCCCAATTTAGGGAAGTTACTTGGGAGAAATGGTGTGGAAAAATCTTCAGAATTAGTATAAATGAAGTCTTAATGATTAACGCAGAGTTGCCCTATCCCTGGTGGAACCCCGTTCAGGAAGTAACTTTACTCGTAAAAATATATCCACCACAGAGATCACAGAGCTCACAGAGAGATGTTTATGTTCTTATACGACGTAGATCTTCCTCTGTGAGCTCTATGGTCTCTGTGGTTAATAATCTTTAAATAACACCCATCGATAACGTCCCAATTTAGGGAAGTTACTTGGGAGACGGGGAGAATCCCTCTGCGTCTCTCTGACTCCCCGTCTCTGCGTTAAAAAAATTAATTACGCAAGAAGTCTATTATCATCATTATAAATTCATGCAAGTTTTATAGAATAAGACCTGGATAACGATCCATGTTTGCAAATGCGCGTATGCCTTTTTCATTGAGGTCAGTGTGGCGGTCATCAAAACGATCAATTTCGGGATGTAGAAAATAGTGCAGCATTACATAATAGCCAGGATCGTCAGCCATCTCGTCGTCAACGTTGAACTTTTTTTGAATATCTGGCTTGGAGGCTTCCAGTTCAGCATCTGAAGCTTGGTCAGCTAGCTTTTGCATGATATAAGTGCGCAGAGCTTTTAATCCTGGCTTCCCATCAGGTTGGCTGTTGATGCGCTGCATCAAGAATAAAACAAGCGCTTCTTCAGTATAAAGTGCATGGAATTCGTCCAACAATTTTTGTTTATCTTCTTCAAAAAAATCACCCATTTCAACAAAAAAATCTTTCCGCGCTTTCTCAATGACTTCATTAGGAAGCCCAATTTTTTCTCCCAGAGCAACGATCAGCATGTTCATATAATGAACCGAATCAATGGGTTTTCCCTTGTCATCTTTTAGAATCCTAATGAATTCTCCTTTGGCTTCCCTCTGAAAGATGATTTGGGCAAGCACCTCTTCTTTATATTGTGCAGCCAGCCAAGGAACGATTTTCTCAGGTTCCTGAGGCACCTCAAGGGTAGAGCAAATCTGCTCCAACAATCTTCCCAAACCGAAACAACAGGCATATAGACCCGATGCTTGATCTCCTTCAGGCACTAGCATCTTTAGGATGGCCAATTTTTGATCACTGGAAAAATCCCGCTCTTTCAATTTTTTGCAAATGAGGGCTAGGTCATTTACGATAAGAGATTGATAATGCATGCGGGCAAGACCTGTCTGAAGGTTTTTATTAATGAGGTGGGAGCCTTGCTTTAGAGTCTCGACAAGGGGTTGTTCGCCGCCGATTTCTTCGGCAATGTCGGCTAATTGAAGACAATAATCATTTAAGATATCTTCTTTAAAATAGAAGCCGGGATGAAGAATTCCTAAAACTGCTTTAAACAATTGTACGATCTGGCCCAAAGGAGCTACTAATCCAGTTAAGATGAGATTTTTAGATACACGATCAGGGGAAATACGAAAACCACTCAATTTCGCAGCATTTATCAATTTGTAAGATGTTAGAATAAACAAACCTACCGTCACATATACGACAGGTTTTCCAACGCCAGCTATCGCATGGTAACAAATCTTATAGACACAAATCGCACGGCCTTTAAAAGAACCTATTTTAGCAAATTCATTAGAAGGAACTCGTTGAAATGCAGACTGCAGTTCATCCTTAGGATTTCCGGAAATAAAATCAAAATATATCATAATTAACTTTCCTTTTTATTTTTTTATAATTATACAATTTTATTGTATTTTTAATTAAATTCCAATATCTATTTAAAAGAACATTAGAATAATTTTATCCCTCATCGAAGACATGCTTTCTTTGAATGGAAAGTTTGCCGATTTTTTTGTCGAGCCTGGCGATTAAAATACCTAAAATAAACCCGCTTAAAAGACCCCCTGTATGAGCTGCATTGTCTATGCCTCCGGTAAACCCAGTGATTAAATTAAATCCAAGAAAAATGAGCAGGCAGATTGAGAATGAACCAAATTCATGAGGAAGGGTCTTGGTTAGGATAAATGCAAGCACTAATCCATTCAGACCAAAGATAGCCCCGGAAGCCCCCACACTTACGGTTGCTTCATACCAATAAATGCTTGAAAAACTTGCAATCAATCCAGTCAGTAAATAGGCCAAAGCAAATTTAGCCTTACCCAAGAACGGTTCTAAAAATATCCCTACAAATAGCAAACCAAACATGTTGGCCATTAGGTGGGCTATTCCCCCATGTAAGAAAGTGCTCGATAAAAGTCTCCAATATTCTCCTTGTGCAATGGAAGGGCCATAATTAGCGCCCCAGTTAAGCAGGTCCATGGCTTTAATTGACAGGAAACCATAACCTGAAAAAAACATGAAGAGATGAATGATAACATTCAAGTTAATTAAAATCGGCGTAACAAAATAATCTGCCGTGGGTATAAAAAAGGTCAAAAACTCTTTCCATTCCTTTTCCTTCTCAAGTGGATGCCCCTTTAAAAAAACTGCCAGCTTTTCTTCGTCAAATATTGGAAAAAGTAACATCACAAGCCAAATAAAGGCACCCATACCAAATGAAACACATATCCATGTAAATGTATTTCCATTTCGCTCTGCGAATGGTTTATTGACAGGAACTAAAATAATGTTATTGCTTGAGTTAAATTTTGGACTTTTTTTAAGCGCTTCTTGGTAGCCATCAAGATTGTCCGAACTCCCTATTCTATCGAGATAAACAAAGTGCTGAACTTCACTTGAGTCGAAGTCCTTTTGACTTTTATCGAGAAAATCCGCAAATTTTCTTTGCTTCTCTTCTTCAGAGAGTTTATTACTAATTGTTTTTGAATATTTAATTCCGATCCAGGCTGGGCAAACTTGGTGGGCAGCATCTACAATTGATTCGTAAAGGGGTAGCGTGATGAAAAGGCGTAGGTGTAAATTTTGATTGTATCTTCCGGTCACCTCTGCGGAAGTATGTGCCCCGAAGTACCGTTTGGAAACAAAGTAATCTTTTACCGTATAAAATTTTGTTTTCTCCTGCTTATCAATGGAGTTTATGGTTGTAAGCTGCGTGAGTTTCCCCGTCGCCGTTGTGAGGTATTCCTGAGCGAAAAAAGTGGACAAAGCAATAGCTCCGAAAGCCACGGCTTGATAATAGAAACCACTACTTTCACGTTTAAACTTCAGTAGATTAATTCTTGGTCTTAGCCAAAAAAGAATGGGCATCAAAAGTAGTAATAGAGGAAGGCCGAAATGTTTGATTATGTCTCTTACAGAAAACAAGTCGAACTTGATAAATAGAAGCCAATTCAATAGAGTATAAAATCCTATAAAACAGATTCCAATAGTTAAGAATGGTAAGTAAATAAATCTTAGTTTTTCTTTCATAATTACCAATTATAATTTAACGTTTTCAACATATTCTTATTAATTTTTTATCTTTATGGAAAAATTGGGTTGATTTTTCCATCTGTTTTGATAGTGGAGGGCCAGCTTAGTTTTTGGCTTAATTTTAAACTGGGATATTCCACATACTCATAAAAATAATGGGCTGCAATAAAAGTGATCAAAAGGCCAGTCAGCATAATGACTAAATTAGGAATGGCATGAAAGTCTTCTCCTAAAATAAAAGTAAGCAAGCTAATGAACTTAACACCCACCGGCCAATGAATCAAATAGAGGCTATAGGAAATTTTACCCACATACTGAAAATTGGGCGAATTTAAAGTGTCGTGAAGCTTTCCCCTTTTGGCTAAGGTAAAAATGAGCCATGAAGTGACAAGCGTAGCTGCCATGTCGGCATTTCTGTTGATCAGAGAAAAGAGGGCCGTGATGGCAAGTGCTAGCCAATAGTAGTGCTCATCTAAACACTTTATAAGTGTCCAACAAGTTAAACAACCGAAAAAGAAGCTGTACCAATAGGGAAGAAACGACCCCTGCATCGTAGGCCAAAAGTTCCATTCCACCGCTTCTAGCAAAGAAAAAAGAAGTAAGGGGACCAAGATAAGAATACCCCAAACTGATGAGTAGTTAAAAGTGGCAAGCCCCTGCCAGTTATTTAACCCTTGGACCATCTTAACTAGCAAGACAAAAAGAATGTAAAATTGAAATTCCAAACAGAGGGTCCAAGCTACTGGTAGGATCGTAGCAACTTCCATGATATTTGATAAGTAAAGGGCATTAAATATAAAAACTGTGAAACTTGGCACATAATGAATGCCTTGATTAAACAGAAAGGGGCCAAGTAACATTAACCCGGTCAAGAGAGTTAAAGCTATCCAATAGGGAGGATCTAACCGGATGGAGCGTCGAATGAAGAAGCGCATGATAAAAGAAAAGGAAATCCATTCGTGTCGAATGCTGTAGGCGATGACAAAGCCGCTCAATACAAAAAAAATTTGAACGCCAAAGTTGCCATTTTTAAAAAGATAATCGATAAATAAAGGAAAAGACGCAGTGGAACGTTCGTCTATTAAATGATAAAAATGAAGAAGGGTTACAAGGAGAGCTGCAATGCCGCGTAGTCCATCCAGAAATTCAAATCGACGTGCGCTTGGTTGAATCATAACTATATTCCTAGGAAGTGTGCAATAATAAGTTGGATGATTGGACTGTGCTGAAAGCTCCGCGGTTGAACGATCGAAAGTGACCCCATATTATAATATTGGGTCACTTTCGATCGTTCAACCCCGGGGCTTTGACACAGTCGAATCGTTCAACTTATTTTTGCACACTTCCTAATCTGCGGGCAAAGCTTGTTTGATGATCTCTTTAGCTTGATCCAAAGTGGGCATAGGGGTTTGATTAAAGCAGAGTGAAGGATCAAAGGTGACTCGAATGGTGGTAAAGGGTCGGGGTAAGCGAAGGCGGTCCCAGGTCTTTAACTCCCAATGACTTTTGGCTTCCCAATTGAATGAAACAACATGGGCATTTGTTTCTAAAGCTGCCACGGCTATTCCTGGCTTGATGGAGTAACGAGGCCCTCGGGGTCCATCAGGGGTGATGATCACAATCTGCTTGCGTTCTTCAATATGGCGGACTATCTCTCTGAGTGCTTGATAGCGGGCTTGGTGGGGTACCCGAATCGTGCGGCCATTTGCATAGGAATGAATCATCGAAGTTAAAACTGCACCGTCTCTGCTTCCACTCACAAGTGCCGCAAACAAAAATTGAGGGGTAAATTTAGATAAAATATAAGGCGCCAGAGCCAACCGATTATGCCAAAACATGATGATGCATTTTTCTTTAGCGGCCAGTTCACAAAAACGCTCCAACCCTTCAATGTGGATGCGGCAAGTAAAAATTAGTAGATGGATGAGGCCTTTGCCAAGCGTAGTCATTAGGAATGACTTTGTTTTCACCATCCACATTTTTCCTAACTCTCGCATTCGCTTCAGCATTGCATTAGCTCCTGAATGGCCCTGGCTGCACTTTGCGGCAGCAAACGATTTCCTAGTTTTTCCTGAAGGTTTTCACAAGATTCAATCGTTTGACGGCGCAGATGGGAATCAAAATGCAAATTGGCCGTCTGCCGGCTTAGTTCTTCAGGCGAGCCTTTGGGGTCTATAAATTCAGGAAATATTGTCTGTCCAGCTAAAATATTGACAATACAGTAGTGGGGAAGCTTAAGTCGTAAAAAATATTTTGCGATCAGGTAGTTGAGGGTAGAGAGTTCATAATGTACCACTGTGGGAGTACTATGCAAAGCCAGCTCTAACGATACTGTGCCTGATTTAGCCACTGCAGTGCGGCATGTACGCATGAGCTCGTAACTGTATTGAGGAGGCACGATAAAGAAATCTTCATTTAAGCGCAAGGAACTTTGGGAAATAAGTCCATGGAGGCTTTCCTGAAAAGCTTCTTGGGCACAAGAAAGGGCAAACTGCAATTCTGGATGGCGTTGTTTGAGGTGAGAAGCAATTTGCAACTGTTTGGGAACATGACGTGCAATCTCTCCTTGGCGGCTTCCAGGAAAGAGGGCGATGAGATTTTCAGTTGAGGGTAAACCTAATTGTTTGGCCCAGTCAGGCTGATAGTCATGCTTCTGAATCGCTTCAGACAATGGATTGCCTATGTACTCGACTCGTAGAGGGGTTTGGGCAAAATAAACTGCTTCGAAAGGATAAATGGTAAGTAATAGATCGTAGTAAGCTGCCAAAACTGCGATACGCTTTTTTCCATGTGCCCAAACAGTGGGAGAAATATATTGAACGAGCTTGCCCTTAAACCCTTTGCGGCGCAGAGCTCGTGCTAGGCGTAAATTAAATCCCGGATAATCAATGAGAATGAGACAGTCGGGCGAAACTTTTAAAATGTTGTCCCGCACACTATAAAAAAGCTGCCATAGGCGTGGCAATGCTTTGAAGACCTCGCTAAATCCCATCACCTGGAATTTTTCCATAGGTAGAAAACAGTTTAACCCTATCTGACGCATGCGGGGGCCACCAACGCCGCTGAAAGAAATTCTATCTTCTTGGTGATGAAGAGCTTGCATAAGATGACTGCCATGCAAATCCCCGCTGGTTTCTCCGGCAAATAAATAATAGTGTGTCATGACTTTTGAATGGCTTTTATGTTCTTTTGAATCAACATCAGATTACGTACGTAAGGTATGACTCCAAAGAGGGGGCCAAGGAGGTTAACAATATCGCCGATATGCATAAAATAGGTGATCGAAACCAAAGCGCCTATTAAGCTTAACCACCAAAAAGAGATCGGCAGTTGGCTCTCATGAGCTTTTTCGGCAATCACCATTGCAGCCAAAAGCGGCTAGAGAAGAGTAAGTAGCCTAAGGTGCCTAGAATATGCCAAAAAAAGGGGGTTGAGAGGGTGGAAGGTGTTTGCCAAGGAGCCTTTGGGATGCGAAACCAATCTCCTTCGCCGCCTAATAACCAATCTTGGCTGGCAAATAGGGAAGAAATGAGAAGCGCAATTCCTAAGAGAAGAATGAGCATTCCCTTGAAAGAGATAGGAGGCTTCCGGGTTTGCATCAAATTGAGATTTCGCCAAGAGATGATAGCATTGCACCCCTGTACAAGGCAGATGTGATACTGGACTTGAATAAAGCTGTGAATGGTTAGCAAGAGATTGCCAAATAAAGAAAGCTGCCAAAATAGGGGTGGGACAAGGCTTTTTTGAGCTTTTTCGCTTTGAAGCCACTGGACAATGAAACGGGCTCCAAAGGTTAATGAAGCCAAAAAGCCCAAGGGATAAAGAAATGTGCGCCATTCATCCACGTTTATCTTCCTGCTCGAAAGTAAATGCAGTATTATACCATTTATACCCAATTTAGTTGAAGGATTTGAATTTTTGGCAGCAATTCCCACTTAAATCCAATCTTAAGAGATTCCTTGCCCCTGCCCGATTAACGTTGTTTTGAGCCATCTTAATTAAAAAGGACAATCTCTCTGACTCCTATTAACCTTTTAAATTCGGCAAAAGAAGATTTATAAAGAAAATTTGAATTGAATAGAGCAATTTTCGGGCAAGGGCAGGGCAGGGGCAAGGGCAAGCGCACGGGCAAGGAAATGAATTATGCAAGAAGTCTAATTATCAAAATTTGATTTTATATCCTGCTATGTTCCCAAGTGCATCATAAGCAGCATATTTGTAAAGACCGTGAAGAGTGGGATAGTTGTAGACTATCCCAATAACATCATTTAAAGTTTTCTCCCCCTTTATTAAGTCGACTCCATGGTGGATGATTTCTGCAGCTAAATGTCCAATTATATGCACCCCTCGGATAATCAAATCATCGCGTGTCACAACCAGTTTCAGTAGTCCCTCATGAGCACCCATAATTTTTCCCCGGGGCAAATCTTGATGTCGGGAAATGCCTATGGCGTAAGAAAGTCCCTTTTGTTTGGCTTCTTCTTCCGTTATTCCTGCTGTCGATATTTCAGGCACGGTGTAAATGCCATAGGGTAGAACCTGCGCAATTTCTTCAATGTCTTTAGTTTGGAAAATATGTGACACTGCTATCCGCCCCTGGTCCATGCTTGTACTCGCGAGAGACGGAAATCCAATCACATCGCCAATCGCATAAATATGAGGCACATTAGTTTGATAGTTCTTATTGACTTCAATTAACTCTCTTTTATTCCGACTGATCCCAGCCTTCTCGAGATTTAAATTCCCAGTATTACCATTTCTGCCTGCTGCAAATAAAAACATGTCGACTTCGAGAATCATTCCACTTTCCAATTCCACTTTCAATTTTTCTTTCTCTTCTTGTGGAACAATAATATGTTTTACAGATTGATTAAAAAGAAGATGAGTTTGATCATTCCGCATATGATCGATAAGGCATGCCACCACTTCTTGATCGATAAAAGGGAGAATTTTCTCACTTCGGTTAATCAAAAAGACTTTAGCTCCCATCGTCAAAAAGATAGTGGAATATTCACAACCGATGACACCCGCACCTAAAATAGCGATGGATTGGGGAAATCGTTGAATGTTCAATATAGTATCTGAATCATATACTCGCTGGTTGTCAAAAGGAATTGTAGAGGGATGGGAAGGATAGGCGCCAGTTGCGATGATGATATAATCACCTTCGATGACCTCTTCTTGTGGTCCTTTGATGCGGATATGGTGGGCATCTTCAAAAGTTCCACTGCCATTATAGATATCAATTTTATGACGTAATAAATTTTGATGAATCGCTTCTGATTCTTCTTTGACGATCAAATTTTTCCGGTACATGAAATTTTCAATATTAGCCTCTCCTGCAATATTTCGGTCGATCCCATATAACCCCTTATCAAATTTTCCTGAGAGGTAAAGAGCAGTTTCTTTCAGTGTTTTTGAGGAGAGTCCAGCATTAACAGCTGATCCGCCGTAATCAGGCCCCCTTTCGACCAATGCCACCTTGTGCTTAAAATAGGCTGCTTTAACGGCAGCTTTTTCTCCAGCAGGTCCCGAACCGATTACAATGAGTTCATACTTTTTCATAAAAAAACTTCATTCCATGATGGTTAATCGTATGCACAAAAAATTCTTCAGGCTGTTTGTGTATCAATAGGAGTTCTCATATTGGAAATCAAGAATTTTTTCAATTTACATGCGCATTTTATCGAGAAAACTTCGGTACTCATATTTGACTTCGAAATTTTTATCGACATAAATCCCCGCAATCATTCATCATTTGCAGGCATACAAAAACAATTATTCAGGTTGTTTGTATATAACTTCGGAGGTCCTTATGAAATCAAAACTATTTTCTGGATTAGGGTGCTTTATTTTGTTAATGACTGCTTTAGGGGCTAATGAAGTGCAGACAGCAACTGAAACTAAGGCAGCGGCTTCTCTTCATTTTTCATCCAAGCGCGAAGAAGATTTAAATTTTATTCTGGAACTACACTTTCTTAAATGTGAGATACTCGATAAGATCGCTCCCCATTTTGCCGCTCAGGCTCTGATCAAAAATAATAAAGAAATGCCTATGAGTGAGCTACTCGACCAGTTGCGCCAAAATGTCGATAGCATTGAAGCGAGGAAGCAATTCATGCAACCCTTTCAGCTATTTTCAGATGAGGAAATTCATCAACTTCGTCAAGTTTTTGATAAAGAAGTCTATATCAAATTCATTAATGCTGCCTTCCCCATTAACAAAAGTATTTTTGATACCCTAGACAACCTATTAAACGCGATCATTCAACAATACGGCCAACAGCCTGCTGAGGACAAAGCTTGCCAAGAGGAAACTGAGGGGGTTAAAAATCTCGAATTAACTCAAGACAATTTTCAAAAGGAAGTTGAGCAAGCAATTCTGCCTGTCATTATTGATGCTTATACCACTTGGTGCGGCCCATGTCGTGCATTCGCTCCGAATTTTGAGGTTATGCATCAGAAATATCAAGATAGCTGCAAGTTTGCCAAAATAGATGGCGACCAGCAAAAGCAATTACTCAATCATTTGAAGGTTAGGTGTTTTCCAACGATTTTATTTCTCTACAAAGGGAAAATATTGTTACGCCAAGAAGGCTTTATGACAGCAGAAGACTTTGAAGCTAAAATTGAAGAATTCTTGACGCAAATCAATTAGTGGAGCGGCAATATAGTATGAACAAGTTGATGGTTCTCATCCTAATATTATCGAGCAAAATTTTGATTCAATCCTTGACTGCCTCTAGTGAATTTTCAGAGGTTCAAGATGCTCAAAAAATAATGCCAGTCATAAAAGTTGTTCACATTGAGGATCAAACAGAAACACCATTCTTAAATCCCGAGGATTTAATAAATCCTGTTTCTCAGATGCTTCATCAATCGGGATATCATCACGATGCCACTAAAATATGCATCAAAAAAGCTCAAAAAAATCAAATAGCCATCATTGAAACAAATCAAGGCATAAAATTTGTCAAAATCAAAAAAAGAGGCGGGGGTATTAACGAATATTTAGGAACCTTTTTATTCAAAGATTTTGCCCGTATCATACCAGTCGAGAATCTCATTATTTCACGGAATATGGAGCTTTTAGTGCAGCCCTTTATTCCCTCAGCCCTTCAAGAAGCCGGCCTTTTGTTTCATGCCATATCCCAACTAGAATTCCAAGATGAACCAGAGACATGGGAGCTTATTCGTTTGATCCTTTCCGATTCGTTAAAACTTAGCGCTAAAACCATGCATTACTCAGCTAGGAACGCTAGAAATGATGAATTCTTTTTTGACCGACTCAAAACACAAACCCAAGAGGGCATTTCAGGACGTATCGAGCTTATTTATAAAGGGAAAAATTTCAAATTGATGGATCTAGAACTTCCTTGGGAAGAACTGAAAGCATTAAATTGGGTAATTGATGGGGTTGCTTATCAGGAAACTCTTGACGAACTTCTAGTAAAGGCTCGTTATCAGCTTGATCCGGGTAAACAAAGATTGATGGGAAGCAGCCATGGAAACTGGCATGAAAATAACGTGATGATTAATGGAATCGATCATGATGCTATTCCTTATAAATATGCTTACATCGCGCTCGAATTTGCAGGGGAAAATGACCTAGTAACAGATGCTGCCATGTTCTTAGTTCATACGACTGTTTATGCGGATTACCTTAACCCGGTGTATTATCCAAATGTATATGGAAATAATCAGATAGTAGAAAAAGTTTCACGCAAAACTGCTCTCATGAAAGAGAGATCTATTGCTATTAGTAGGGATGGCAACAAGATTAATATCAGTGGTATTGATTCTTTTGGAACATTAGACTCGCGTAAGCAAGTCGCTCATTTGTTTGATGAGCAATATTTAAAGCCAATGATAGAGCAGGCTGTAGAACTTTTTGGAGAAAAACTTTCTGGTTCTATTGATAACCATTTTAGAGCCGCATTGTTGTTGCGGCTATTAGGAGGGCAGGATTTACTTAAATTGATGCCACGAGATCAAGTGATGATGATTGGTTTAATTTACCGAAGTTTGGTACCCCAATTGAAGGCACTCTTAATCAATCGGCCATTACTCGTTTTATCGATTCTCTTTAGAAAAATAGACCTAAGGCATAGAGTTTTTTTTTAAATATGTTCAATAAAAATATTGGAACTCCAGGACGAATTCTTCGCTTTATAATGGCTCTCCTGCTTTTAAATCCTTGCCTTGTGGCAGAAAAGCTGGATTATGCTTGGCTTTTCGCTCTTTACCTTCTTTGAAGCTAGCATGAGCTGGTGCATCGTTTATCAACTCTTAGGTAAAAACAGCTGTCCTCTTTCATCCAACAAAAAAGATCCTTGAAAAGGATCTTTTTGTTAACAGTTCAGATACCCTCCTTCGTCGGGGTATCTGAGCGAAAAATCATACCCCTAGGCCGAGACGGCCTGATTACCTTTTTCGCTCAAATATCCCGACGAAGGAGAGGAAGCTGAACTGTTACCTTTTTTGTTGGCTTACATTTCTTCTTATAACATTTTCAAAAGAAGAAAATATTTCAAAATAATTATTTAATAGTCGAAATAAATTAATCTACTTATTTATATTGAATAAATAGTATACTTGAGCCCGTTTAGTGAACGGCTAATGTGCCTAACTTTAAACATGCCTAGAATTAGGTGAAACACTAGATCCTTAACAAAGGAATATTAAATGAAAAAAATAATTTCATTGTCTTATTTGATAAATATCTTTTTTTCAGCTGCTGCCTTCTGCGGGGGAATGGACAATCCCTATCAGATTCATAGCGAAGCTGCGATCTTATCTGTTACTGGCTTACCATGGAATGCTGACAGGCACATAGCCCTCGTCGAAAAGGCTAACGAACAAAAAAGGCGTCTTATAGATGGCGCACCCTCAAAAACATTTCCCATCTCAGAAGACGATTTGAAGGCTTTATATGAGCATTCAAATGAGAAAACTATTCCATTTTTTGCATATAGTAGTTTAATTGATTGTGAATCTTCGGCAGCAAAAGCGATTAGTTTAGAAGGGATATTAACCTCACAACCTGCTATCGCTTTTGGGATTCAACGCACATTCAATCGTGAAATGGATCCCAAAGTGGCCGAAAATTTTGGAGCTCTTCGTAGACCCAATGATGTAGCAATTCTCAACTGTTTTGAAAAGAATGATGCGATTATTAATGGGGTATTGCTGCAATTGAGCTTGTCCGATCTGCAAATTCTTTGTAAACGGGAAGTGGGCTATGATCTTATCCCTGTCCTCGCTATGTCCTGGAATGAGGCAGCAAATGTCCAACAAGATCGTCCTGCCATCATCTTAGCTTATACATTTCGCGCCCCCGATTATACAGGCGACGGGGTACGTTTTACCAATTCAGCGATTAATCCTATTCCCGGTTATGTAGAGTATTTACAAAAAGGCTTAAAGCAAAGGGGTAAATCTTTTGAAGCCATGTGGTGGTCAACTACCTATCTTGCTGATAAACACACACTCCTTTCAGAAATGATTGACAGGGAAATTGATTGTGGAAGCACGGAAGCCCACAAATAAGAAAACGCAGACTTATCGTAACAGTTCAGATACCCCTTCTTGTCGGGGTATCTGAACTGTTACGACTTATCTTTCTAAAGATATAGAATCGATTAATGTATGACAAAATTCATGGACAAGGCTATCCATTAGTCTTGCTCCATGGATTTCAATTCCTTCTCATTTAACAAAATAGTTAGCAAACTCTTGATGTGATAGGGAGTAATTAAATCCAATAGGATGAGTCTGCATGCTTCCAAACGCTTTTTTATTGTATAAGGGCGTATTTTCGAAGGGAATAAAGCAAACCATCGAAAATCGGCCGGCTTGCGCTGTCTCTTCTGTGGCAACCACACGGTGATAAAGAGCTTTGAGCGTTCCTTCCGACCGCAATTGCAGTTGAATGGCAGGTATAATCACAGTCTGTGTGTCATAGACAGGCATTGCCTTCCATGCGTGTGTTTTAATGCAATAGTATTGCAAGCCTTCATCGCTTTCATAAAGATGAAGAGTAAATCCTCCTTTATCGGTATGCGGAGCTGCAATTTCGGCTCCGGCTTGCTGATCACCAAAGTAATGCAGGTAGCGGAGGATCCAGTAAGGTTTGCTGATCTTTACCTCATCCACCAACCCCTGCACGCCATGTTCTTTTTCTATGTTTTCTGCAAATTGTAAAATAAGTGGCTCCATCTTATCGAGGAGGACCTTTGCATCATTCAAAAAGGGAAAGGTGCGTTTATTCGCGATTTCAGCCAGTCGTTGATACTGAAAAAGTGTCACGTGGAAGTTCTCTTTCAGATCTTTCTTAGATCCCTTTTCTTCTTTCAATTCATATCCTGCACCATCACCATGGCTATCTTCGAGAAAAGAAAAGGCACACTTTTCATCCCGTGATAGATGGCAAAAGCCTTTCCACGAAGCCACGGCTTTATCGACAGCCATTCTCAAATCATTAGGATAATCGACATTGACAAGGCCAAGATCACGCAATTCAGTCATGTAAACAGACATTAGATCCTCTCAATTTTTAAAAATTTCAAATCGGTTGCATTAACAATAAAAAACAAACTGAATATTATTCAATAGACTTCTTGCTTTCCCAAAAAACTCCCAGTGAATTCTGGTTTTGCATTGGCAATTCTTCAGTTATGATAGATGTATCCATTAATCTATATATATAATTTGTATTAAGTTTATACAAACTTAACAATTAATCTTTAAGCTTGAATCTATCTTATAAGGAGATTTATGCATTTTCTTAGCAATCTTACTGCAAAGCTGATGAGTGATGAATGGCGGCATTTTGCTTTAAAAACCGGTGTTTGTACTACTCTGGCTGGGGTTTGCGGGTATGGAGGTACTTTCTTTTTTACCTCTTTTAACCCTAGGATAGGGGCCTCCTATTTTGCAGTCGTCGCTTTGGTCGGTCAGATAGCTTATGAGATTTTAGAACAACTCAAATCACCTGTAGAAGACTCCCCTTGGTTAAAAAGAATGGTGACTGCGGTTCAATTTCTTCAAATTCCTCTTTGTTTCTATTTATTGCATGGGACTAGTTCTCATTTATCAGCTGCAGTAAAATTAGAAATTATCTGTGCAACTGCCTATTTCACAGCCATCCCCATCTTTTTCCACCTGGCTGTTAAAGCTTGGAATGATCCCACGGCTTCTAATATAGCAAAAGCAGTGGGAGTGATGCTACCACTAGCCAATGGATTAGGAAATTACGCAAAAAATTTCAAGTAATTAACCTTTCGAAAGGGTTTTCATAGAGCGATCGATCCATTTATCTTTGAAAAAATAAAATTTCAATTACATAAGATATCTATTCTTCAACGAAAACCTTTCTTCTTTTACTTTTGGATGTTTCTCCTGAAATATAAGCTTCCTTTTCTTTACCCTTTTCCTCGTCAGCAGGAATATTTGGTTCTTCTAAAGGAGCCTTTTTTACAAATCCCAACTGAGGCAAAATGATGGACAACCCAGCTGCTTGTAAATAATTCAAAATGAGGATAAGTTCATTTTTACCTTCAACTCCTTCTAAGGATGGCAGTTGAATTTCTATTTCTCTTAAATTTACATTGAAAGGAAATTGCAGAAGGGGTAAGTCAAGAGTTTGACGATTGTCTGTCTTAAAATCCTCCGTATTTTTATTCATAAAAATAAATTGTAGTCCAGTAAAAGACCTTCCTTCACCATTCTTAATTATTTTAAAAAGATTTTGATTGCTAAAGTCAAATTTTAGGTAAACCAAATTAGGAAAATTAGAAAGAGAGAATGTTTGTATTTTAGGCCCCCACAAAAAATAATTATATTTCAATTCAATGTTTTGAATAAATTCAAGCTTTAAACTATCCTCCAATGAGAAATCAAAATTTTTAATTTTTAAGCTCGTAATATGAGGAGAGTTATTAAGGTAGGGGATTAAATGACAAGCTGCCTTAATCTCAGAAAAAATTAACTTCTTTAAATTAGGGTTGTTTTCACAAATTTCTGGTAGGTAGAAAGTGAAAAATTGTTCATAAAATTGGTTTTTTGAACGTGATCTATTTAAATAATAATTGGATAAGTCAATACTTATTATTTCTAAGTGTTGGCACTTAATCAAGGTTTGAAATACCTCGACGCCCATTTTGGCAAAAAGATTGGCTTGTCGAAGTTCAGGAAGTAAGTTAAGCAAAGATGCTAAAACAGTTGATTCATTCTCGAAGTCTTCATTTCTTAAACCTAGCTGAAAAGGTTTTTTTTGGAAAGTAGGTGTGACTCTGAATTGGCTGCAATAATGATTAAATTTTATCCCCATCTTGAGAAGATTAAATTTTCTTATATAAGGGGCCACCTCCTTCTTAATAATCGTAGATAATTTATTTTTTTCGATCAATAGCTTTTTTCTTTCTGCTTCCTTAACTTTAAAACCATGCTTATCACGTTTCTTTAAGTCAACGGCCATTTTCAACCATTGTGCAATGTGTTCTAAATAAAAAATATTTAATCTTTGGTCGATGATTGTCTTAAAACTTTCCCCTGTTTTTGGTAAATCATTTATTAGAGGGATGATTTGTGATGGAGAGGAGCTTTGAATCAAGTTGACAATAAACGTCTCTGTTTTCTTTTCCAATCTTAAAAAGTGATGGGTCTTAGCAATATCAAAAGCGATAAAATTTTTCGCTTGATCTGTCTCTACTGTTTGATCGGACTCAATTGATTGCAACCACCAGTCTTCTACTCTCTCTTTGAGTTTAATTAATTGAAACTCATCTGCAAGTCCTATATAGTCTTCCCAATTATTGAGTTGGATGTCCACCACAAGATTGTTACTAGCAAAAGCTGCAGCTTGAAAGGTTCGTTCATCTTGGAATTCTAATATTTTTTGCTGCCCTTCTTTAAAAGGTCCTTCTAACAATACTTGAAAGTAAGAAGAGGCTTGGATCAATGTCTCTTTTAAGCATAATAATTTTTTTGGATATTCTTCTGATCCATTACCATGTGGATTAATGATATAAATGTATTCTTTAGACAAATAGTCCTGTAGTTTTGGCAGGGGAAAACGGAAAGAGGCCTCGAATAACTGTGAAACCAACTTCTCTTCAATGCGCCAATGTGGATACATTTCCACCAAGGTGTTATCCAAAACACTTATTAAGTCCTTTTCATCATTTATTTTTTGAACTAAAGCAAAAAAATTATCCTCATCGTAATTGGCAATAGGTAAATCCAAATTCAAGTTTAAATAACCAATTAAAAAAAAAGCAGGTGATAAAAGCCGCATCCCATTTTCTTCCTCCTCGCCATCTTGCATTAAGTCGATTCCTTCAGCCTTAAGTTTTCTGATGAGAGAATGATGCATAACAAGATAAGTATGATGTGAATCCTTAAAGATTTGGAAGCGCTCCATTAATTTATGCCCAAATTTATCAAACATTAAATGAATGTGATGAGTTAAAAAGTACGAACATGCTTTTAAAAGGGCGTGACACTGATCGCTCTCAGCTTTTCTTAGGATAGATTTTAACGTATCGGTAGTCAGATAATTGGTTAAAAATTCTTTAGGAGTCAAATGAACGGATGGAATTTGTATGAAAGGATTTATTATTTTAGTAAATAAAGGATGACGCTCTAAAAGGTCTTTTCTTAAATGATTCAGTTGTTTAAGCCCTTGTAATTCTGGATTTTTTTTCCAGTGTTTAGCTTGATTGGTAGAGTCTTTTTCTTTTTTCCATGTAGTGACAAGTTTGGACAATTGTAAAAGATTGGCAGATTGGCCTGAAAGATCCCAAAGCTCCCAATTTTCTCTAAACTTGGTTAAAATGGTTTGAGCTATTTCATTGATATCCTGCCTATCGTTGTTTCTGGATAAAAATTGCAAGCCATGGTTTTGAGTGTAAATGATGGGAATTTGTTCCAAGTTAGCCATCCAAGAGCAAATTTCAAATGGATTTGAATGAAAAGCGTTCATCGACTAACCTTTTTTTAATAAAAATCTTACATTTTATTTTTAATATGTTAAAAATACAATGAAATTGCTTCGAATTTTATTTTAATAAACATTATAAGTAAATATTTTTCTGTAAAATAAATTACTCAGTGTTACTTTCATTAATTTGCTGACAGCCTCGTAATGGAGCGCTGCTTGTAAATTACATTTTACCTTCTTCAAGATCCATGGGGCTTTGGAGTGGAGTTATCTTGACATTAGGATAGACACATTGAAGAACTGACAAAGTCCCTTCTTCAATGAGTCTTTGACAACCATAAAACTTAAGGCTCTTAAAGTTAAGTCCATCTATGTATCTGGCGACTCCCAAATAAGAGATTTGTGACATTCCACGAAAATCCAAACAATCTCTCTCCACTTTAGGTTTGAATAACGGGATAATCTCATCTGTAAATTGTGCCAATAATACGGGAGATAAAGCCACTATCTCTAAAGGGGGGTGAGAGGGAAAAAAAGATTCCAGAGCCTTGGCTTTTTTTAAAAAATCCTCCATGTTGGTAATATTGTAGAACTCGGGAACAAAAATCTTGAGTGGGCAACGAAGTTCCTTAAAAATATCTAAGGCAGGACAGATAGGCAAGATATCGTCATCACAGTGTAAAGTTAATTTTGTGATATTCTTACACTTCTTCAACACCTGGAAATTTCTTTTTTTGTTAAGCAGCTTACGGGTAGATTTAAGCACAAGTTGCAGCTCTTTAAAATGGGTGCAGTGGTTCATCAGTGCGTTCAGCGGAAGGCATTCGTCGCCATTAGTCGTATAATTAAATTCTATTTTTCCTTTCGGCGCAGCCTCTATAGTCAAGCGCTCTAATGATTGGAGAAAAGGGGAATCTTTTGAAAATGTACTATTGAATGTTGCGTCTAGTAATTTAATGTGCACTTTTTTGAGTTTAAGAACTATTTCCATTTGAGGGGAAAGGAAGTGAGTTATCATGTGGGGGTGATTGAGTTTGATGATCATCTCTTCGTTTAACCATTCTAAGTCAGATGGTTCGCAATGAATGATCAGCTTTTTGTTGCTACTCTCTTTGAGAAAATTGACAAAGAAAAACTCAGAAAAACTGGGTTCTTTGATTGCTTCAAAAGGGAGAGTAAGTGTTTGAACACCTGCTGCTATAGAATAGAGGGCTGGATAAAGGTTGGGCGTTTGATTTAGGGTTAATTTCTGGGGTTTTACAGTGTTAACCAATCTGAGAAAAGTAGGTTTTTGGATGGAAGACATATGAGAAAGATCTAAACTAGTCAAGGGAGAAATTCTGTTTGCATCTAAGAGTTTGAGAAGGTGTGGATCGGTCAATTGTGGCCTGAGGTTTCCGAATTCGGGGTTAGTGAAAAAAGGTATTTGATAATTTTGAAGAGCAGCGATGAGTGGGATACATTCATCGAGAGAGAGTTTTTCTTCTTGGATCGTTTGTGTGAGACTTTCATTCTCATCCCAAATGAATTTTGCTTCGGGAAATTTTTTGACAGCCTCTAGAAGACCCTTAGCGGTGATAAAGGGCATGCTGGTAACATCTAATACGGTATGACATTTTTTGGGAATTAACCGCAGCAATTGCTCATCAGTGATTGAGATGTGATGTTCGGAAGGTAAGGATTTTAGTGCTTGAAAATTTGGCAATAAGTTACCTAACTCTTCCATCTTATGAATGAATTCTTCTAGTGGGGGATGGTGATGGCCGACACGCTTGATCACCACATCGGCAGGGTAGTTTTGGAGCTTTTCTAGTATTCGATTTTGTTTCTTAAAAAAGTCAATAATCTCATTCCAACTCCACTCCTGATTATCGGAGTGCTGAAAAAAGGCAAAGGTAAGTCGCTTTAACCAATTAAATTTATTAAAAAATTTAAGATCAATATCGTCAAAGACTGGATACTGTAATTCTTGTGCTTCCGGAAATTTTAGAGATAAGCCTATCAAGTACTCATTTATTAATTCTTTCTCCCCTTCTGTTAGATCAATAATTAAAGGTGTTTGTGGAAAATGTTTAATTAACCCAGCGAAACTATTGAGTGAACGACAAGTGGATATTTGATGAAGATTCGCCCCCTTTTTTACTTTTATTTTGTAAGTGTCTTTTAAAAAGATTAAAGATGTTTTTTCGCAGGATTTTATTTCTAATCTGAGAGAGGGGTTATTTTTTAATAACTTGATCGTTTGAGGGGGAATCATTAAATTATTTGTTAATGAATACTGGTCTATATAAATAATGAGGTCTTTACATTGACCTTCTTGGATAAAGTGATTAAGAGGGTCAAGATTTTCTGCTGCTTGAAAATAGCCGAGAGTAAGAGAAAGTTTTTTTAAGCGAGAGGCAAATTGGGGAAAGAGGATATCGAAAATGTAAAGCGAGGAGTTATAGAAATCCAATTGTAACTCCTCTAAATTTTTCATTTTTAAGACAATATCTCCCATGAATTGGTCTGTCGTATGATACAACCCCCTCAAATTGAGGCGAGGGGATTCCAAATCAAACGTTTTAGCATCCATCAGTTTTTGAAGATGGTGATCTCGGATGAAAGGTCTAAATTGTTTTGGTATGTGAGTTGTTTTTCGTGATTCTCGTGAGTAAAATTCTATGAAGTTGTCAGTGGAGATTGTATAGGGTCCTCTTGCATTCTCAAGGGGTTGATGACTTTTAAGATCAAAAGACATTATCCATTCATCTTTGGTGGGGAATTTGCTTAAGAAAATAGCCAGCATAACGTCAGTGACTTGATTTGGTAATACCACATTGATTTTTTTTAAATTTTTAAATTGAGTTAAAAAAGACCAATTAATCTTAGACCCATTTGATTTTTTTGTTCGTGCCACCTCAAATTTTAAGCTAATTTCTTCCATGTTGGGAAAACAACATATCATTAGCTTTTGCGCTTGTTGACTAAATATTTTAAAATTCTTCATGTTTAATTTAATTCTAGCCGATTTAAAAAATGAACATTTGTTAATATTTGTCAAAAAATCTACAACTCTCATTGTTTCAGTAAAATTTAATTCAATTAACTCATCTGGATTTAGCAACCAGTTTTCATTGTTAGAACGAGAGGAAAGCATGATGCAATGAGTAGTGGATAGAAATTGGATGATTAGCTTTTCTAATCCGGGAAAATTAACAGGAGTTCCATTTTCCAGATTTCTTTTGTTAAATAGAAAAAGTTTGTCCAATATTAAAAATACATTTTCAGAGGTGATTTGCCGGGAGAGAGAGGCTTTACAATGCTTTTCGATCCGAGGAATGTTATATTTACATATGACTTCCAAAAAGGTTAATAATTTGTCAAACTCGATATTTTTAAATAGATCTGAGTTAGGAAAGAGCAGCCAATGATAGAGGAGTTGAAAATTTTCATCATCAATTGTCAATTCTATCGGCCCGTCATCAGGTACACTGAATTCAATAAGACCACGGAAAAAGGTACTTTGACTGCTAAACAAGGAATTCTGAGAAATGCGATATTCCTTTCCTTCTACCAGGAGAATCACTTCGTCATTAAAATGAGATGCCCACTTATTCATCAGTCTTAATGTTTTTGGGGCAATGGTGGTTTTTTTGGAACGTTGGTGAAAAAGCTCATAGATGATTTCTAATTGATCGATGTGTTTTTTTTTCAGTTCAGGATCTTTCATCATAAGTTCAAACTGTCCTGCAATTTTTTCCATTGCAGCGTTAGAGTCGCGTTCATTTCCAAAAATTACCTCATCCCAGGCTTTTGGATCTTTGCCCCGTCGGTTCCATTCTTCTTCTGCTTCCTTTTCTGCAATTTCCTTGTGTCTGGAATGCAAAGAGGCGAAGATTTCATGAAACTTAGACATTTTTTGTTCTAGTTTCCTTAGTTTTCTGAATTTCGGTAAAGAACCTGTTATTCCATCAAGCTTAAATTTCCCTATTTTATCAATAAGGGTATTGTAGCTCCCTTCTTGATCAAGAGGATCTTTTTTTGGCTCCTCAATATACCCATCGAGTTCGGGTTCTTTATCATCTCTTTTTCTTTTCCCAAGCAGGGAGGCAGAAGATTCATAAAGTTGTGATGCCAGAACCAAAGTAAATACATCAGGTGAGGTAGGAATGCCATTATTCTCCATACAAATAAATCCTTCTTAATATATAAGACTTCTAATATTTTGGTGATTCTAATACGCAGTATAGTTTTCAATGGATAAATTTTGGATTAAAAATTCATTAAGATTGTCCTGTAGGAAAGGGATTCAACTTAATACAACTCCTTTTCTAAAATTTTCTTTTCTGCCAATGAGTGAATGGGTATGATAGCGATTTTTATCACAATCTAATTCATGAATGAAAACTGCATTATTTGACCGCCACATCGCTCTTGGAGCAAAAATTGTCACCTTTGCAGGTTGGGACATGCCTGTCCAGTATCAGGGGATTTTAGCGGAGCACCAAGCTGTCCGGCAAGCTGTGGGCCTTTTTGATGTTTCCCATATGGGGCGTATCCATGTTAAAGGCCCTGATGCCGAGCGGCTGTTGGATTTCCTATCGACCAATCACATCAGCGGAAAAGCCAATGGATCGGCCACCTATACCGTTTGGTGCCATGTACATGGGGGAAGTATCGATGATGTCATCGTATACAAAGTTGCTGATCAATCTTTTTTCGTAATCGTCAATGCCGCTAATAGAGACAAGGATTTAGTTCATCTTGGCACGCAAGCCAATCTGCTAGGATATGAGGTTGAAATTCAAGAGGCTTATAGCCAGATGGGAATTTTAGCTCTTCAAGGACCAGCAGCTTTGCCTCTTCTGCTTTCACTTGTTCCTGAGATCCAATTGTTAAAGCCTATGCATTTTCTATCTTTAAATGATGAGGAATTCTTTATTTCTCGCACTGGATATACGGGGGCAGGAGGTTTCGAATTTTATGGACCGGAACGCAGTATTGTGGAATGGTGGGATAAGCTTTTAGATAAAGGGCAAGTTTATGGAATCAGGCCTGCAGGACTAGGAGCGCGCGATACTTTGCGCTTGGAAATGGGATTTGCCCTATACGGGCATGAGTTAAGCGATACCATTGCCCCAAATGAAAGTGTATCAGCTTGGACCGTAAAAGGGAATAAACCTGATTTTTTGGGTAAAAGAGCTTTAAAAATCATCGAAAATAGTCCTACTAAGCGGAGGGCTTATGGAGTGCGTTTAAAAGAACCCTCGATTGCGCGTCAAGGTTGCAAAGTATTTAAGGATGGAGTGTCTATTGGCGAGGTTACCTCAGGGTCTTTTTCTCCTACATTAAAAGAAAGCATCGCTTTAATTCTAAGTAACACTCCCTTAACCATAGGGGATCTAGTTGCAATTCAGATTCGTCAAAACCTCTGCCCTGCACAAGTGGCGGAATTCCCTTTTATAAGGAAAACAACATGAAATTTACTGATTCGCATGAATGGATAGAAATGGAAACGGCAGAGATTGCACGCATGGGCATTTCATTTTATGCTCAAAAAGAACTCGGAGATATCGTTTATGTCGAACTGCCGATTTCTGGTAGAACCATTAATGCTAAGCAAGAAGTTGCGGTATTAGAATCGACCAAAGCTGCGGCTGACGTCTATTCACCGGTTTCAGGAACCATTATAGAGGTCAATTCTAAGTTGAGCAATGCCCCCGAACTCATCAATCAATCCCCGGAAAAAGAGGGTTGGATTTGCAAAATCCGCCTTTCCAATCCTGCCGAATTGGATCTGATGATGGATGAAAGCGCATATCAAAAAATGTCAAAGAGTACCTAGAGGCTAATGGATTTTATTTCCAACCAAAGCCCCCAAATTGAAGAGATGTTGAAAGCGATTGGCATTAAAAGCATCGACGAGCTTTTTGCTGCCATTCCCCCTGCCCTGAAACTAAAGCCTCCGGCAGACGATGGGGGAATGTCTGAATATGAAGGATTGCGTCTCATGGAAGGGCTGGCAGCTAAAAATTTCTTTCCTTCTTTTGAAAATTATTTGGGCGCAGGCGCCTATGAGCATTACATCCCGGCGCTCGTGGGGGCTGTATGTAGTAAATCGGAATTTTTGACCTCTTATACCCCCTATCAAGCTGAAGCTTCGCAAGGGATGCTGCAGGTGATTTTTGAGTTCCAATCGGCTATTTGCGCTTTAACCGGGATGGATGTGGCTAATGCTTCAGTTTATGATGGGGCTTCAGCTTGCGCCGAAGCCT
This sequence comes from uncultured Chlamydiae bacterium, assembly GCA_963799115.1. Lineage (GTDB taxonomy): Bacteria > Chlamydiota > Chlamydiia > Chlamydiales > Parachlamydiaceae > CAWCVY01. The sequence continues at coordinate 31,620 of CAWCVY010000017.1, forward strand.
TGCTGATGGCCCTGCGGTTGCAAAAATCGCGTACAAAAATATTGGTGGCGGAATCCCTTCACCCCCATTACCGCGGAGTAATTAATCAATATTTAGGCAGCCATGATTGCCGGATCGAATGGATCCATTTTAATCAGGCAGGGCAATTAGAGCTTGCATTACTCGATAGGCAATTGGATGACCAAACGGCAGCCCTATTAATTCAGTCGCCCAACTTTTTTGGCCGAATGGAGGCGGTAAAAGAATTGTCGGCAAGGGCTAGGGAAAGGGGAGTATTGACCATTCTCTGTGCCAATCCCTTAGCATATGGAATTTATGCTTCGGCTGCTGAGCTGGGAGCTGACATTGCAGTAGGAGACTGCCAGCCCTTTGGTTTGTCGCTGGATTTTGGAGGTCCTTATGTAGGGTATATGGCTTGCCGCCAAGAACTAGTCAGACAATTGCCCGGACGTCTTGTGGGAGAGACTGTGGATGTTCAGGGTAGAAGGGGATTCGTTTTGACTTTGCAACCCCGGGAACAACATATTCGCAGGGAAAAAGCCACTTCTAACCTTTGTACGAATCAAGCCTTGGCAGCTCTAGCCAGCCTAGTTGCTATCCTCTGGTATGGAAAAGAAGGGGTCCCGGCTTTAGCTTTGACCAATTATCAGCGGGCAGCTTATTTGCGCGAGAAATTAACTGATATAAACGGCCTGCAAGTAAATGGTCAATGCCCTATTTTCAATGAATTTGTGGTTGAGTTCAAACGGCCGATCAACGAGGTTCAAGCCTATTTTCGCGCGCATGGCATTGAACCAGGCCTTGCTTTGGGGCGTTATTTTCCTTCGCTTGCCTCTTGCTTGCTGGTGGCGGTAACTGAAACGAAAAGCCAAGCTCAGCTTGACCGCTATGTGTGCATTGCCCGGCAACTTGGAGTTTAAGTCATGGTTGAAACCATTTTTGAAAAATCCCAGTCTAAGCAGCATGCTTTTAGCCTCCCAAAAAATTCCCCAGCCTTCCAAGCCTTCCAACCTCCAAAGGAGTATTGTCGGCTGACAGACCTTACGCTGCCCGAAATCTCTGAGATGGATTTAACCCGCCATTTTGCTAGGCTTGCCCAGCGCAATATGGGGATCGATACCCATTTTTATCCTCTGGGAAGCTGCACCATGAAACTCAATCCGCGCATCAATGAAGTATGCGCGTGTTTACCCGGTTTTGTTCGCACACATCCCCTTGCACCCGATGAAGCTGTCCAAGGTAATTTGGAAGTTATTTACGAACTCATTCAGATTCTCTGTGAAGTCTGTGGGATGGCTGCCGGCACTCTCTTGCCAAATGCGGGAGCTCAAGGAGAATTAATTGGCATTCAGATGATTGCCGCTTATCACCGCCATCGAGGCGATTTTGAGCGCCGGGAGCTGCTCATTCCCGATAATGCTCATGGGACGAATCCTGCCACGGCCGCCATGGCAGGTTTTAAAGTTGTCACCATTCGTTCAAATGTGGAAGGTGATCTAGACCTTGACCACCTCAAGAGTTTGGTTTCTTCACGGACAGCCGGATTAATGCTTACTAATCCCAACACCCTCGGCATTTTTAGTTCGGTTATTTTGGAAATTGCCGCTATTATTCATGAAGCAGGAGGGTTTCTTTATTACGATGGGGCCAATCTCAATTCCATTTTGAATGTGGTCCGGCCGGGAGAGATGGGTTTCGATGTGATGCATATTAACTTGCATAAGACCTTTTCCACCCCTCATGGAGGAGGGGGACCCGGATCAGGTCCCGTACTTTGCAATGAGAGATTCAGGCCATTTTTACCCGTGCCATGTGTGGAAAAAAAGGGGGAAAAAGGGACTGAATGCTATGCGGTCAAATGGCATAATCCTCTAACGATCGGACAAATAGCTGCTTTTCATGGGAATTTCGGCATCTATTTGCGCGCTTTTCTATATGCTAAGTTACATGGTCATGGGGGTCTCCGCAGGATTGCAGAAATGGCTGTCTTAAATGCTAACTACCTCAAAACTTTGCTCAAGCCTTTTTTTAAGATTCCTTATCCTCAAATTTGCATGCACGAGTTTGTTGTGCAGGCAGACAATTACCTAGACAAAGGGATAAGGGCATTGGATATTGCAAAGCGTTTATTGGATTATGGAGTGCATGCCCCGACGATTTATTTTCCCCTGATCGTCAAAGAGTGCATGCTAATTGAACCAACGGAAAGTGAATCGAAACGCACCTTGGACCAGTTTGCAGCCATCATCGAGCAGATTGCTGCTGAAATTAACGAAAACCCGGATATAGTCAGGCAAGCACCCCACAATCAAGTGGTGGGGCGTTTGGATGAAGTTCGCGCAGCCAAATATCCCATCCTTAAACATCTCTGAAACAAGTATGTCAAACAAATCCCAAGTTTTTACACATAAATCTTTTCTGGCAGCCCTACAGGCTGCTATAAATTTTTTGATCCTACCCAGGGCGATGCCCATGCTTTTACCCAAATTTTATTCCTTCCAGGTGTGTGGTAAAATAATTAAACACAAAGACACTATGGCACAAAAGAATAGTTATAACACACCGCTTATGATGCGTGAAATACTATTTTTCAACCGACTTGACCTCTATACATACGCCATCTTTGTGTCTTCGTGACTTTGTGTCTTTGTGTTGAATGTTTCTAAATTCATTGCCAGGTATGACAACAGCTCACGTTATATTCTCAATAAAAATGTGGATAAAAGCATGGGCGATGCCCTATATGCGTTAAGCTAAGGACTAACGCAGAGCTGAAAAGCTGGTGTTTAGAGGAATGAGCCTGAAAGGCTCACATTGCAAGTGGGTTAGGGACTGGGTTTCCCAGTCCCTCCCCGTTGCCGCAAAAGGGTCAATTCCCTTTATTTACCATCGTGCAACTTTCTAGCAATGGGCGGCGCCTCGATCCTATCCTCAAGTAGAGGAACAATGCTAGTACCTCAATCGCATTCGGCATAGTTCAATGCAGTTCAACACTCCAAGTTTTGTGATGTGTTTATTCCTAAACCGGCTGTTATCGTAGTGCGATATCCGTTTGTATTTCATACATCGGATCCGTTTTCTAATCCATTTATCCAGTTTCCTGAATTGACCTATCACATTGGTAGTGCGTGTGCAAAAGTAATTGACAGTTCCTCTTATGACTTGATTCAGCTTTTCAACTACTTTCTGATCTAGGTTATGACACCGTATGGTGATTTCTTTCACTTTGGTCTTAAATTTCTCCACTGATTTCTTTCGCATCTTTGCTCCCCAGCTATTTATTTCGAAACCCAGGAAATCGAATCCATCCTTAGCACGCGTTATATGCGTTTTTTCTTGGCTGAGTTCGAGTCCTAGTTCATTGAGGAAAGATTGCGCATCTTCCAGCGCCTTTTCGGCCTGTTTCTGGTCTTTGCATAATATGACGAAATCATCCGCATAACGGACAAATTTATATCCTTTTTCATCTAGTTGTTTATCTAAATGATCGAGGACCATATTTGAAAGTAGGCAGGATATGACCCCGCCCTGAGGAGTGCCTTTTGTTGTAGGTCTGAATTCACCCTCTTCCATTACTCCAGACGTGAGAAATTTTTCGATAAGTGAGAGAATATTACCATCCGCTATCTTGGCTTCTGCTGATTCTACGATTACTCGTAAAGGTATATTATCAAAGAAACCCTTGATATCTGCATCTACGATATATGTGTAACCCTGTTGAATGTAGAGCTTACACACTCAACAGCTTGGTGACAGCTTCTTCCTGGCCTAAATCCGTATGAGTTGTCATGAAATTGACAGTCAAAAATAGGGTTTATCAATCTCCGCACAACCTCTTGTGCAATTCGACATCGCACAGAAGGTATTCCGAGAGGTCTTGTTTTTCCATTCCCTTTCGGGATATGGACTCTTTTTAGTGGGATGGGCTTATAAGTTCCCTTTTTAAGTTCATTCATAAGCTTGCTAAGATTTCCTTCTAGGTCTCTTTCGAAAGCCTTGATTGAGATCTTATCAATTCCCGCTGCCCCTCGATTTTTCTTTACTGCTTTGAACGCTTCATGCATAAGCTTTGTTGTGATTCTCCCAGTGAGAGAATGCACTTTTTGCTTATCGTGTGTTATTTTCACGTATTGGTTTCTCCTAATACTAGTGATTGTTGGATAACTCTTCGTATCAAGTTCATAGGATCGTTCCTTAGAGATCTGCCCCACCTTTCCTGAAAAAGGGAAGAGGATAACCTATGCGGTTTTTCTCAGCGTGACGTCTAACTTATCCGAACCTGTTACGTTCGTTATCTCTGATTTTCGGTGTCCCTTATGATTACACTCATAATCATCTCCGGGACGCTGTGGACCTCAAGAGGTTGGAATTGAAGTTAATTCTGTCCTCCCATCCTATCATCTTCGCATTTCGGACTGGCCTTATAGCTAAGACTCGATACTGGCGTATCAGGAAGTAGGCCCTCCTCGGTAAGTATGCAATGCCTTTTTCTTCAGGCGAAGTCACTTATAACCCCTATGATCCTAAAAGGACTTTGTCGTCTATTCCTTCCAGATGGAATCTTTGGATTCCAGCGCTTCATTAGGCCGTGGAAATTAGCGCAGACATAGAGGCCAGAATGTGGCTCCTCCCAAAATATCATGACCTGGCTCCTTCGTCATAATCAATTGCTTGATTACGCTAGCTGATCCGTACCTTGTTCTCACAAGTTCGAGTCATGATTTCTACACGAGGACGAACTCGCATAGGTAGGCTTAGAGTTTATATTTATTTCATATTCCTCCATTCCGTTTAAGACTTAGTATCGCATACCAGCGATTCGCACACAGCCCAGGGCATCGCCCTGGGTAAAGTTGTAGGACATTATTGCAGCCTGTAGGGCTGCTAGAGAGCGGCATTATGTGATGTAAATTTATCTTGCGATTAATGCACCTTTCTAGCAGCCCTACAGGCTGCAAAATTTTATCTATCCATACCCAGGGCGATGCCCTGGGCTGTTGCAATTTAAGCCTTTCAGGCTTATTTTTTAATTGTTAAAGATGTTGAAATGGGCCTGGAGGGCTCTAATTGCAACAGCTCAGCGCATCGCCCTGGGTAGGATCAAAAAATTTATAGCAGCCTCGTAGGGCTGCCAGAAAAGATTTGCGGGTAAAAGCATGAGCAAAGCCAACGTACCAGATTTTTCTATCTCGAATAACAAATTATTTATATTTTCTTATGTATAAGAAAATATTGAAATGAGGGAACAGATGCGACGAATTTATTGGCAAGTAAACTATCCATCAAATATACTGATTTTAATATTTTATTTTGTGTCTAATTAATATTGTTAATTAACTTAATTTTAAAGCAAAGGATAAAAATGGAAGCAAGCACTCAACTATCTCAACAGCCACTCTACTCAAGGGAAAACCCACAGTATGGGGTACCACGGCTCCCCACTTTAGAGAATCGAAAATATGGAATCTTAAATTCCCTGAGACATCTGATGCACAACCAAGAGAACCACTAACTAATGTGACACAAATTCCTTCTGCAACAGAAGGGAATGGACAAAAGGCTAAGCGAAAACGCGGCGAGGACCCCATACAGGAACAATTGACTCGGCTTGAAAGCCGGCTAGATGACATCAAAGAAACATCTCAACTAAAAATTGAGGAGCTAACCAATCAAATTCTGGAACTGCAAAAAGCAGGACCTGTTGAAAGTTCAAAAGAAGAAAAATTAAAGAAAGAAAATCATGATCTTAAAGCACAACTCGCTCGGAAAGATCAAGAATTATTCAAGGAGAAAAAACGAAAGAAAGAATATAAAGTGGCGTGTCATAGCTTAGATAAAAAGTTAGAGAGTAGCTATTTACTAAACGAGTGTTTGAACAATGATATCGAAGAAAAAAAAGAAATAATCCACGATTATCAGTATACGATTGAAGTGTTAGATTCAAGATCAAACGATCAACAACATGCCATACACTACTATGAGGAGAAGATCGATAACCAAGAGATTTTGTTAGAGGAAAAAAGAAAAATCATCGCCAATCAACAAGATGAAATACTCGACTTCCAGAAAACCATCGATAACCAAAAGATCACGATAGAGGAAGATACAAAGATCATCGCAGATTGTAAACAGCAAATCAAAGATTTAGAAGAAGACTTAGATGAATTTGAAAGTGATGAAGATGATGATCACAATACTGACCAGGGAACGCCCATAAGCTCTATTAAGGATGAGGACAAATTTCAAGAATAGTTATATTCTTTTTTCCAGGCCATAATGCCAGAAAATTCGATACGCCCCAGGAGTTTTATTTTGAGCAAAAGAACCCCTGCTTCTTACTTTGCCCTCTTTGGATTGCTGTATTGATTTTTTCAATCTTTTATAGGCGTAAACACTTATCTCAAGTTCAGGTGATGAAAAGTTCTTCATTAGTTAATTTTTTTAGAGATGATTAATATTTTAATGTCTTTTCAAAGAAATTTACCACCTCCGGCTGGCGTGGCGAAGTAAAAAAATCGGCTGCTGGTCCAAAATCGACCAGTTTACCATTAGCCAAAAACAAAATATCACTCGCGACTTTTTTAACGAATCCGAGATGATGACTAGCCACTATGAGTTGATTACCTTCATCCCTTAATTCCATAATTAAATCTAGTACCTCGGAGGTCATCAAGGGATCCAAAGCTGAAGTGGGTTCATCCAAAAAGAGTAGCGTGGGTTTATGGGCGATGGCTCGCACAATAGCTACACGTTGAGATTGGCCGCCTGAAAGCTGCGCAGGTTTCTTAGAAGCATGTTCACTTAGTTGAAAGCGATTTAAGAGAGTCATCCCACGCTCTTCAGCTTCAGCACGGGAGTATCCATGCACAATCTTTAATGATAAAACGATATTTTCTAAAGCTGTAAGATGCGGAAAGAGGTTATAAGCCTGGAAAACCATACCTAAAGAAGGTTTTTGCTTTGTCTTGAATCTAGACCTGCCATTTTCATTGGATGACTCATCAACCAAGGTTATTGTTCCCTTGTCAGGTTTTTCTAACCCCGCGATAAGACGTATTAAAGTCGATTTTCCACTTCCTGAAGGACCAATGAGAGCTATGGTTTGCGACTGCAGTAACGGAAGATTAAGATGATTTAACACTAGGATTTGCGTTTTACCATACCCTTTGCATAGCTCTTGAAGCTCAAGTTTCATACTGAAACCTTTTTTCTAAGAGTTTGCTTGCTAACGAAATTGGTAGGGTCAACAATAGGTATCCGAGTGCCAAGGGAAAATAGCTTTCAAGAGTGCTATATGTCACACTATTAATTTGCTGTGCACTATTCGTAAACTCCTGAATCCCGATAATAGACAATAGAGACGAATCTTTAATGATGGAGGCAAACTGTCCTGTCAAAGGGGGAAGAATCTGCCGAAAGATCTGTGGAAAGATGACAAATCGATAGGTCTGCCAGGTGGTTAGTCCCAAGGCTTGGGCTGATTGCCATTGGGCTAAGGGAATATTCTCTATACCCGATCTGATGATTTCGGCGATATAGGCTCCGCTGAAAAAGGGAAAGGATGAGTATGCCAGCTACATAACGGTTATCTAACCCTACTGCATGCGCCACCACATAAAAGAAAAATAAAATTTGAACTAAAAATGGAGTTCCTCGAATGATTTCTATGTATAAAACGGCCAAATAATTAAAGAAAGAGATGGAGCAGCGGCGCATGGTCATCACGAGTATTCCCATACCAGTGCTTAGGGCTAGGCTAATGGCGGCGATCTTGAGAGTCATCAACCATCCTTTGAAAAAAAGAGCGCGATACTCCCATACAGATTCCCATTGGTACACTTGCCCATAGAAAAGAGCCGTGCAAAAAAATGCAATGACCAAAAAAAGTAGAGTGAGCTGCAGGGTCGAAGACATTTTGCATACCTTTAAAAAATTAAGGAAATTCCCAACCTTTGAAAAGCTGCTTCTTGTTCGCTAAGGTATTTATGAATTAGTTTCTCCATGCCTTTTTCTTTTCGAAACATTTGTAAAAAAGCATTAGCTTGTTCTTTCAGCACATCATCTCCTTGTCGTAATCCGAAGGCCCAATTTTCTTTAGCAAACGGCTTTAAAATAGCCCTTGTCGTTGTGAGATTTCTCTGCCAATGGTTATAGACTGACAACTGATCATAAATAAATGCGTCGGCTTTGCCCTCAACCACTTCTAGCACGCAAGAAGCCTCTTTATCTAATGCGACGATATGGGCATTGGGCAAATTTTTGAGAGCATATTGTTCACCGCTTGTACCCACTTTTACAACAATAGTTCGGTTGGATTGATTGGCTTCCGCTATACTAACTATATTGGATTTTTGACTTGCTAAAAGGCAGAGTCCTATTGTTAGATAGGGATCGGAAAACTGAATAGACCTTTCCCGTTCGGGTGTCACACTTAAGGAAGAAATAATGATATTGACTTTTCCCATCTTGAGGGCAGGGATAAGCCCAATGAAGGGGAGATTTTCAATCTTAACGGAACGTCCTAAGTAGTTTCCCAAGGCATTAGCAATTTCGACGCTAATCCCAGCAGGATGACCTTCTTTATCGATCATTTCAAAAGGGGGATAGGAAAGCTCCATTCCGACTTTAAGATCGGGAGAGGCGTAAAGCAAAAGGGGTAAGCAAAAAAAAAGGATGCTTAAAGCAAACAAATTTTGGATTTGTCTCGGTGCCTTCATAACTGACTCTATGGGTTATTCTTTCGATCTAACAGATTAAGCTTTTTATAAATACTATATTATTAAAGATTGAAAATTCAAGCCCCGATATAAGTTCGACGATTTGGACATCTAATATGCCCAATTCGTCGATGTCTAATCTGCTTTTATTAAATTCTCTTTTGATTTAAAATGTAAATCAATTTTAAAAAATAAGGTTTTAATATGATTGGCAATACACCACCTACAATTCGCACAAAGAACCCATTAATTAAACTTTCTGAAAAGATCTCAACAAATAGGATCTATTATCCTAAAAAGGTTGATGCTATTACAGACATTTCTGATAAACTCTTTAAACAAATGTGCATTCAACATTTTACTTCAGATGAGTTATTAAAATATTTGTATGTATGTTTTAAATATAAAATTATTACTTTAAAAGAGGGATTCATTCCTATATTCCCGGAAGAAAAAAAAGGAGCTTCGTCTCAACTTAAAGAAGAAAAAACATTAGATTGTGAGCAGCAAAAAAAGCTCGTTTCTTTCTATCTAACCAAACTCCACAAAGATTATCCTAACTTAGAAATTGAGCGCTATGAGTTGAATTTATTTAGTCTATGCCAGTTGATGCTTATTAAATTATCTACAAGCATTCTTCAACGATGCCAATCCTCAAACATGCGTGGTGAGTTCTACTCTATTCTTTTTCAAGTTTTTCAGACAGCCTTGTGGGGAAATTCCAATACTTTACAACATAAGCTGGAACCTTGGATGAGGAAGAATCTAACACCCCCAGACTATAAAGAGTTTATTAAACCTCTTTCTCTAATTGGTTCAATAGGTTTGCAAGAAGGGTGCTTAGATATCACGCCAAGGGAATTAGGTATAGATAAAGACTTTAATTGCGATCCTCTAATTACCCTCAATGCTTTATTCAATTTACAATATGATCTTTTTTTAGATATAAATCCAATAATGAAAAAAATGGAAGAATCCATAGAAAGGGTTTTACAGGCAGTTCATACTGATTTTAATAAATATAATAAATTTGAGATATTTTCACGGTCAATTTTAAAAAATTTAGATAGTAGGTTTTATTATTACTTAACAGAAAAACTTTCTTCTTTTCAGAATTATAACAAGTTAAAATTGAGCCAAATTTTAGTAAACTCACACCTGATTAAACTCTCGTTTGAAAAATCCCCCTCTGCTCTGCTTATAGATCAGTTTCTTCTTGAAATGAAAAAATTAAGACAAATTCAGCAAAACACTTTTGAATTCATCTCCTATTTCGAAAATCTAGCCGATTACTTTGGGACTGTTTACGTTAATAGTCGGATAATGACCCAAGAATATCTAGAGAAAGCAAAGCCCGTCTATGATGGAAATTGTCTTTTGAATTATCGTTTTTTTAAAGAACTCGAATGCGTACTTAAAAAAATTACTTCAGAATTCCAAATTATTGAACCTAAAGAAAATGATAAATCAACCAAAGAGATATTTCTTACAAATCATAATTTTTACGATTTGATTATTTATTTTTTAAAATTTAAAATATCTAATTCTGAAAATATATATGATAAGTTGATAACTAAATATCAACGGTTCCCGAATTGGTATCAAGAATTTTTGAAGTTGGTTATTCCTAAATTGGATGATATTTCTGAACTTATCATAGAGGAAAAAATTGAAAATTATGAGATTTGGAAAGCACGATTTCCATTCTTGAATCCTAAGGGTGCAAAAAAGAAAAGAAAATTGGGTAATAGCATTTTAAAATTGATAAAATTTCATTGTGAGCAACGAAAGCAAGCAAATAAATGCCGTACTTCTACTAGTCCTTCTGATTTTTTAGACATGCTGCACAACGATATAGGAATGGCTGCTATAGTTATCCTTGAAATGATCAAGATGGGAGAAAAATTCAAAGAATCAGTTGAAAATCAAACAAATGATCATTTTAAGAAGTACAAGAGCTATGCTGGAGATTTTTATCTTAATCCCATTCTAAAAGCAAAAGCTGCTTTAACCAATTTTCACTCCTATTTGTCTATTAATTTGGATATCTTATTTCCTCTGATTCAAAATGTTCGTGAAAAGACTGGCTTGCTGCAATCAGAACAAATTGTCTTGGATAATCAATGGTTGTTTTCGATCGACCCTCCTCGAAAGCGAAATAAAAGAATCAAGAAAAAGCAGGTAGTTGAAAAGCCCAGTCTCAAAGAGCCCAAAAAAATACAAGCAAAAGCTACCCCCTCACTTCTAAGAACTCCCCAAGAGTCCTTTATTATCTGTCAGAATGATCCTGTGTCACAGCTCAATGAAGCCTTAATTGGCAAGCTGGTTATCCCCCCTCATCGTATTTTTCACTCAAAAGAAATTTCAGACGAAAAGTTATTCCAAATGGAACAAGCTTATCAATTTAACCATTTCTATTGGATCTTAGAATCAATGGAAAAAGCACTATCTCGGGGAGATTTCAGGCATATCCCCCTCCTTGGATCTCTTCTGATTGAATCTCTTTATTTAACTCAAGAACAATTAATTACTCCTCAATACTATTCGACTTACAATAGGGTTGATCACGGCTTGTTATTTATAAGCGGACAATTAGGAATTAAATGCCAGGAAGCTTTTGATCAAGGGTCAATTTGGTATCGATACCCCAGTTCTAGCAAGGCTTTTTATGAAGGTCTCAATAAAGAAATTCCATTGGGATTGCAGTTGATTATTGATTTTACCCAAACCGACAATTTGGAGTTTCGGAAATCTATAAAGAATATCGTCTTTGCTACAAAGATTGGATTAAATTATATATTTGAACGTTTAAAAGAACAGAAAATTTTAGAGGAGAGCTTATCTTTGCTGCAGGGTAGCTTTGAGAAACGCCTCTCATTAATCGAACAGCAATTGCATTGTATTCCCTCTGAAAAAGAGGTAGAAATCTCAAGGGTGGGGGAGGCTAATAAATTAAATGAATGCATTATCCAAATGGAATCTCTTAAAAAGAATGGAGACCCCCTTTTTCCATGTGAAGACTTAATTATACACCTCAAGCGGCTTTTGCAAGGCATCGATCTTGTAAATGATTTTCCTGAACCCCATTTTCTCAGCCTGCATACCCGTCACTTTTGGAAAACAAGCCAATATATCCTTGAGCTCTATTTAGAGACGATTGCGCAATTAGAAAATGATTCTTTACATACTCATGATTTAGAAAGATATAGGGTGATTCTGGGATTATGCTTATCAGAAACAAATCAACAGTTTCTTAATAAATTAAATCTTAAAAAGGGAACGGATTATATCTATTGGGAATCCTATAAAAATCAAGGAATGCATGCAAAAAAACTCCAGGTTTTAAGTGAAGCTTACGAAATATCTTTGGTCGATACCTTGCAGGGAGAAAACTTCGTCCCCAGTTCTCAAACACACTTTTCAATAGAACCTAAAATCAAAGCATTGCTTGGATTGGTTGATAGCAACCTTGCTGTTATCGAAGAGTTGAGGGATCGATTAGTGATTAAAGGCTAAGAATTTCTGATATATTAGACCTCTTGCATAACCTCTTTTTCGTGCCCGCGTGCGCATCCTATTACCCATAAGTTTTTCTTGCAGCCCTACAGGCCTACCCAAGGCGATGCCCCATACGCGTTAAGCAAAGGTTTTGTAAGCGTTCACAGGGCAGGGATGTCGTCATTGCCCTTGCTGAAAACCTGAAAGGTCGTTATATTCAGCCCAGGTCGTAGCAAAGCGAAGGCCTGGGTAGGCCTGGGTAACAATAACAAAAAATTTAGTCCTGAAACCCACGATTCGCGTAAATTTTTTCAAAGGTAGGTAGACAAAATCTATTTTTTATAAAATCATCTGTCACTAACTTCCAGGAGGAAACTATGACAGATGTTTTTAATGTAATCAGTGAACGTATAGATGATGTGCCTTTAATTATTGAAATTTGTAAACAGCTAAGATTGGATGAAATGATCGAAGATCATCTAGGAACCCATGGACTGCAACAAGGTATGCCTAATGGAAAACTTACGGTTGGATGGCTTTCATATATTATTTCAAGGTCAGATCATCGAATGAATTCTTAAGGGACTGGGCCAATAAAATACCCCTTGTTCTAACCTCCTTACTGGGTAGTTCTATTCGCGATGTCGAATTTTCTGATGATCGATTGTGCAATTTACTTGATCGTTTTGCTATTGATACCGCATGGGAAGCATTAGAGACAAATCTCTGGAAGAATGTTGTAGAGGTTTATAAACTTCCAATAAGTACCATTAGATTTGATGGAACAGCAGCCTGTGGTTATCACGAAATTACTGAAGATGGTCTTATGCAATTTGGGGCAAGTAAGGACCATCGTGCAGACCTACCTCAGTTAAAAATAATGGCAGCGAGTATGGATCCTGGATTGATTATAGGGTTGGATGTTGCATCTGGAGAACAAAATGATGATGTCATGTATGTACCTCTAATTCAAAGAGTACACTCCATGATAAATTCTCCAGGAGTGTTGTATATGGGCGATTGTAAAATGGGTGCTATTAATACGAGAGCAACTATTCAATCAAACAGTGATTATTATCTGATGCCTCTAGGAATGGTAACAGGAAAGATCAGAAAATATTTCGACGAACTTGTTGAAGGAGTGGTGAATGGTTTACAACCAACTGAATTAATTTATAATCTCGTCGGTGAATATACTGTCGCAGGATATGAGACCAGCCGCGACTAAGATATTTATTAGATGATAAGAAAATTTCTTGGAAAGAACGACTGTTTGTTTACCGTTCAAAATCATTTGCAGAGCATGAAGTTAGCATGTTTGAAAAGCAGATACGTAAAACAGAGGAAGCTTTATATAAACTCACTCCCTCTCCTAAACCTGGGAGACGGCAAATAATGGATGAGGAAAAATTACAAAATCGATCAAAGCCATTATGGAAACAAATCAGATGCAAGGTATATTAGAGGTGCATTATGAAAAGCAAAAGAATGATAAAAAGGATAAATATGTAATTTTAGCCGTGAGTAGAGACGAAAATAAAATTACGGAAAGAAAGAGAAAATGTGGTTGGAGATTAATGGCTACTATGCAGCTCAGAAATCTTTATCTTTTAACCAGGCTACTTTAACTTATAGAGGAGAATGGCGTCTTGAGAATAATTTTAAATTATTGAAAAAAAAGCCATTTAGGTATAAGTCCTTTATTTATAAGAAAAGACAATCGACTTAAAGGGTTATGTCGTTTTTTAAGTATAGCCTTACGATTGATTGCATTAATTCAATATCGAATAAGAGAAAGCTTGATAGAGTCACAAGAAGTCATTAAAGGGTTAGAGACAGGTAAACCTAATAGTATAACAAGTGAGCCAACCACTTTAAGTATTTTAAATAAATTTGTGCGTGAACAGATAACGATCTCAATAGTAGTTTTAGAGGATAAGTGCAGTTATTATATGACACCGCTTAATGAAGAACTGAAAATACTGCGACTTTTAAAAATACCCTTATTGCTATATGAGTGCAGGATATGCTCCGATTTAAGTTAGAAAAATTTACGCGAATCGTGGGTGAAAGGACGGTATAATTCAGAGATAACCAATGTCACGATCACTAACGTAGGTTTATTTCGCGAGATAAAGTTACGCCAGATGATGGCGAAGGATTGAGAAAAAATCTATATAGTCCTTTCAGGACCATACTTTTCAACATAAATTTTTTTGACAAAAACCATCACGAATTTTCATTCAGATTTTTCATTTAACGAATTAGAAACGACTCATTTGATACTGGTATCTGGAGGATTGAGCCTGAAGGGCTCCTAATTGCACACAGCCCAGGGCATCGCCCTGGGTAGGGATAAAAATAATTTTGCAGCCTGTATGGCTGCTACAAAAGGCACATTAATCACACAATCGATTTACATTAAATAATGTTGTTCTCTGGCAGCCCTACAGGCTGCAATACTGCTCTGAACTTTACCCAGGGCGATGCCCTGGGCTGTTGAATTAGAGCCCTTCAGGCTGGATAAAAAGAGCCTTTTAGGTTTTCGCCAAGGGCAATGACGACATCCCTGCCCCGTGAACACTTACAAAACCTTAGCTTAATGCGTATGGGGCGATGCCCTGGGTTAGGTTTAGAATGAAATAGCAGGCTGTAGAGGCTGTCAGTAAATTAATGAGTGAGAAAATATGCAATTTTTGTTCAGATCTTTTGTCCAGTTTTTGACTTACTCGAGTAGAGTAGGCGAAAACTGCAGAAAAAAGAGATGAACGAAAAGGGCCAATTTTATCACTTTCATTAATTTGCTGACAGCCTCGTAGGGCTGCAAGAAATGTGGGACGATTTGTGGGTAATAGGATGCGCGTGCGTGCCCGACGCACAAGGGCACGGGCACGAAAAGTAGGTTATGCAAGAAGTCTATTCATTCTCCAGCCTACCGGAAACCACTCTATCAGTATACCTGCAAACCAATTAAGAAACAGGTACAAAGCAACTAGTAACACAATAATTATTATTGTAAAACCCACAATTCCGAAGAATTCTATTAAGCGTTTGAGCATGATTCAGCCTTTTTAATAAAAGCCCCCGGTATCCCTCAAGATTCGTTAGGAGCAATTTGAATCTCAACCCCATCATGAATCCTAGTAGTGGGATTAGACAATAATCACATCATTTTCATTGATTCCAGATATGATTTCTACTGATTTGCCAAAATCTAACCCTATTCTAACTTGCCGTAGCTGTACTTTGTGATCTTCACCCACTACTGCAACAAAGGGGGGGCCAGTGCGTATAACCAAGGCGCTCTGGGGTATAACAAAAGTAAGGGTAATCGGAGAAAATGAAAATTTGACTTCGGCATAAATCCCTTGGTAAGAGCTCCTCATGGGGATTGTAAATATTCACTTGTGTGCGAAGTGTGCGTGCGGTGGGTGTCTAGAGAACCTGTAGTTCGGTCAACAATCCCCTTGAAAACTTTCTCAGGATATTCTCTGACTATAGCTTGAGCTTCAAGACCCTCGTAGATTAAACGGAAAAATGGTTGGGGTACATCAGACAAACGCGCGCAGCACATCGATTTTAGCAATTTGGAAAAGTTCTTGGGCATTTCCAAGAGGCGCGGAAACAAGTTACCGGTACTCCCGAAGGTTATCAATGACCCAATATCAATATCCCGTCGGGTAATGATGCCATCAAAGGGCGCATAAATTTGCTTGAAGCCTTGTAAAGCCTCTAAGCGGCGCACATTAGCCTCCCCGGCGTTTACATTGGCCATTGCTGATTTATAGGTAGCACTCTTTCATCGACTTCCTGTAACGATATGGCTTCGGGGTTGCGTTGATATAAATTTTTCCACCGGTCGATACTGATGCGTGCAATCTCAAGCTAGCTTTATAGCTGACTAAATTTGCTTTAGCCTGATCTAGCTCTTGGTCTAGTTCAGGAGTTTCAATATCGGCAAGCAGCTGACCTGTGACGACTCTGTCTCCAATGTCGACATACCACATCCTTAAATATCCATTCACCCTTGCCCAAATCGGAGTCTCATTGATGGCAGTTAAAAAAGTCGGTAGAATGAAGGTATTCAATTTTTTTATTAGGTTTGGCAATCATCACTCTCACGATGGGAGCTGGGGATTTTCTGCAGCTGCTTCCTGCAGTTTTTGAAATGAAAAAAACGGGAAAAGAATCCCAATAGCATCAAACTAGCAATGACAACTATGAGGACGCCAATCACTAGGACTCGCCATTTACCGCTGGGCGTTCCCTGGGGCATCTCTTCATCAATAGGATTTTCTGTATGACTCATCTTTCATCCAATTGCTGCTAGTACACTGTATAGTTTTTCTTGACCATTTTGGCACGCCATAAATGGTCAATAAAATCGTATACGGTGTACTTGGGTATGATCTATTCCTACACTTCGGCATGTAAATATTTGTTAGGTTTCGTTCTGAGAAAAGAGAAGACAACGGGAACAAAAAACAAAGTTGTAAAAGTGGCCACTAACAATCCTCCAATTACTGCGATTCCTAAGGGGGCATTTTGTTCTCCCCCCTCACCAATGGAAAGAGCCATGGGGAGCATGCCAAGAATCATAGCTAAAGCAGTCATCAACACCGGACGCAGGCGTGTCCTGCCAGCGGCAAACGCCGATTCCATACTCTTATTACCCTTCAGCAACTGATTGTTTGCAAAGGTAACCACCAAGGTACTGTTGGCAGTTCCTACACCGATACTCATGATGGCTCCCATCAGAGAAGGGACGCTAAAAGGGGTATCCGTTAAAAAGAGCGTCCATATAATACCAGAAATAACACCTATCAAACCTGAGATAATGATAAAAGGATCCAGCCAAGACTGAAAGTTGATCACCATCACAAAATAAACGAGCAGAATGGCAAATATAAATCCTATTCCCAACCTTTTAAAAGCGTGCTTCATGCTTTGCGATCATCCCCACCATTTTGATGGTATTTCCTGGAGGCATTTTCGGTAGGAAAGTGTCGATGATTTTTTGAACATCTGCAGCTACGCTTCCTAAGTCGCGCCCTTGTACGTTAGTATACACATCATAAACGGGTTGAATATTGTAATGATTCACAATGCTTGGTCCTACGCGATGCTCTAATGTAACGAAATTGCTCAGAAGCTGCGCAGTTCTTGTCTGCGGGCTCGAAATGGGCATGCGTAATAAAGATTCGATGCTATCGACACGGTATTTAGGGGATTGAACGGCAATGAAATAGGGAATACCCATTTTGCGATCGAGCCAAAAATTGGGTGTGATCACAATATTGGAGCTGTTCGATACCAAATAATCATTGGCTAGATCTACTTGCGTAAGTCCTGACATTGGCTAAAAGAGTACGGTTCACATTTAAAAACAACTCTGGTTGGTCAACAATTTGATGCAAATTTACATCAACTGCTCCAGGGACATGCGCTACTTTTTCAACTATTTCCTGGGCAATTTTCAGATTGTTTGTATCATATCCAATTACACGGACATCAATAGGGCTGGGCAGTCCAAAAAATAAAATCTGATTAATCATATCAGCAGGCTGAAAATAAAAGGTCATATTGGGAAATTGCTGATTCAAATGTTCGCGCAATTTTTTCATATAAGTGAAAGTGGAGAGTTTTTTATTGGGATTGAGTGCAATAAGAATTTCTCCATCGGCTGAACTTAGGTTGGCATTATCCCCAAAGGCCAAATTGAAAGCATCATTCGGCAGTCCAATATTATCTATGATCCTGTCAATATCCTCCGGTGGAATCACCTTGGCAATTTCTGCTTCAACTTCCGAAAATAATACTTCTGTGAATTCAATGCGGGTGCCTGAAGCAGCTTTGACGTGCAGCCGCATTTGATTGGCATCTACAGTGGGAAAAAATTCAGATCCAATGAAGGGAATTAAACACAGGGCGCTAGCAAAAATTAATCCAAAAAGTAAACAGGTTGCACCTCGATAGAACAAAGCCCAATGCAAGGCTTTACTGTAAAAATGCTTGAAACGATTAAAACCATCTTCAAATTTTTGCTGCATTTTTGCAAAAAAAGATTTTGAGTTTTTATCTGCGTTGAGTTCAGCGGGCAGAATAAATTCGATCATGACCGGCACCAAAGTCCGTGAGAGAAAATAAGAGGTTAGGATCGCAAATACCACCGCAAAGGCAAACGGGATGAAAAGGAATTTTGCCGGCCCTGTGAGTAAAGAGACCGGCATAAAAACAATACAAATGCACAGTGTTGACACAAAGGCAGGGACGGCGATTTGAGAAGAACCATCCAATACAGCTTGATGAAGAGGTTTACCTAATGAAAGGTTGCGATGGATATTTTCAATAGTCACCGTGGCATCATCAACTAGGATACCGACGGCCAATGCTAATCCTCCTAAAGTCATAATATTGATGGAATAACCCAACAAGCTCAAGATGATGATAGAGTTGAGGATAGAAAGAGGGATTGATATCAAGATAATGGCCGTGCTGCGCCAACTTCCTAGAAAGATCATGATGGCAATTCCCGTCAACAAGGCTGCCATGCCGCCCTCTGTTATCACACTTTTGATGGCAGTCCTAACAAAGATCGATTGATCGAAAAGCAAATCAATATCAGTTCCTTCCGGTGCTGCAGCTTTTATAGAAGGAAGCATTTCTCGCAACCTGTTAATGATATTCAACGTAGATGCTTTGCCATGCTTCAATAGAGTCATGAGAACTGAACGGCGTCCATTATTGCGGACAATATTGATTTGGGGAAAGAAACCATCATGTGCAAAAGCAACATCTCTTAAATAGACGACTACCCCATCGATAACCTTAACCGGAAAATTATTGTAATCTTCAATTAATGCGGGGGTATTATTTAAATTTAAGCGATAGTCAAATCTGCCGATCCTAGCATCCCCAATAGGCAAAATGACGCTTTGAGTATTAGTGGCTATATTGACATCCCTTGGTGAAAGCCCTTTTGCTTGAAGGGCTTCTAAGTTCAAATCGACCATGAGAGCGCGTACGGTCCCCCCATAGGGAATAGGCATCGTCACGCCTTGAATTAAAGCAATATGCTGTCTTATGCGGAATTGGGCATAATCATATAACTGTGCTTCGTTCAAGGTATCGCTGCGAAGGGACATCTGGATAATGGGAACGCTATTGGCTGAATAACGTAAGACGCTGGGAGGGAGCACCCCGGCAGGCATTAGCCTTAAGATTGACTGAGAGGAGGCGGTGATTTGGGCCACCGCGGTTTGAATTTCGACCTCAGGAAAGAAATAAACCCGGATAACTGCCTGTCCGTCGTAAGTTTGCGATTCGATCCGTTCAATATCATCTACATTATTCGAAAGGCCGTATTCGCTGTAAGTAGTGATCCTTTGTGCAAACTCATCTGCAGGCAGCCCTGCATAGCGCCAAACAATACTGACGACTGGTAGATCAACGCTAGGCAAAATATCAGTAATGCTCTGAACAATAAACCAAAGGCCGAAAACCAACATCAATAGAGAGACGACGACGAATGTATAAGGCCGTCTTAGGGCAAGATTTACAATCCACATGTCTCGATATTATCCTTGTTTACTCTTTTGCACAAGATTGCTGTTCTCCCCATGTTCCCCCTAGAGCTTTGATTAATTGAACGGTATTGAAAAAGCGCAAACCTAATAAATTCTGAAAAATGCGTTGATTATCTAATAGCTGTCTTTCATTGTCTGCTACTAGCAAATAAGAATCGACCCCCAACAAATAGCGATCGATGGAAATAATCCAGGCTTTGTTTGCTGCTTGAACCGAATTTTGGGCACTGTTTTCTTCTTTAACAAGCAAGTTGAGATTTACCAACGCATCTTCTACTTCTTGAAAGGCGATTAAGACCCGCTGCTGATAGATATCCACCGATTCTCTATATTCAGACCATGTCATATCAATGTTGTAATACCTTGCACCTGCATCAAAAATATATTGCGAAATTGCGGTGCCGAATGACCAATAGAGGCTTTTTGGTTCAAGAAAATCTTTAGACTTCGGACTGGAAAAACCTATGCCTGCGAAAATATCTACTGTGGGAAACAAGGAAGCATAGGCCACTCCTATTTGCTGATGAATGGAAGCCATGGTTTGCTCTTGAGCTGCTAAATCAGGCCGCTGCAGCAAAATTTCAGAAGGAAGGCTAGCTGGAATTTGAGGGGGTGTGGCAGGCAGAGACCCACGCTCGATCTTGAATAAGGAAGCTGGTATGCCAATCAAAACTGCAATCTGGTTTTCATATAATGCCCTTTGCCTTTCTGCATCGTAATATTGGGTAATGACATTGCTTAAATCCAATTCAGAAAGAGCGACAGGGGTAAAATTGATGATTTTCTCCTCATAGCGCGTTTGATTGATAGCTAAAGCTTTTTCACGAGTAGTAATGGTTCTTTCATATAAATCAATTAGAGAATCTTGAGTACGCAATTGATAATAGGCAGCGGCCAAATCGGTTGTCAAAATCAATAGCACGGTTTCGAGATTTTTCTCTTGAGCATAGGCCTCAAAAAGTGCAGCTTTATATTCTCCTCTTAACCTACCCCAAAAGTCAATCTCATAACTTAAACAAAAAGGTAAGAAATAGAGCATTTGATGTTCACGCACTATGCTTTTGCTTTTTACTGGAGGGCATTTTGTAGGTGGCGGCTTGCCAAATATCTTTGTTAGTACTTCTTTATTTTCATAAGCGGGGAGTAAATTAATTTGAGGGTATAAGCGGCTTCTCACAATATTTGCATAATCAGTGGCTTGAGCTACGCGTTCGATAGCAACTTGCAAGTCATAATTATTTTCTAGGGCTTGTTCTTCCAGATCATTGAGGATAGGATCTTCAAATACTTCCCACCAAGAGGTACAAGCAGAAGGAGTATTTGTTTGTTCTTCAGTTTTATTTTTCCATTCTGCCGGAGTCAATACAGCGGGTGGTTCATAGGGTGGCTGCAGTGTGCAGCATTCTAGCAGCCCAAGAGAGATGATGATAAGGATAAACCTAGCTAAAGAGTTGTTTACGTGCTCCTGCCCATTTTTTTCGGGCAGGGGCATGTGCACGAAAAACAAATTCTTCAGTTTTTGAGTGAATTTCATCGTGAGAATATGTCTCTGTTTATTTTTGCCATAAAATTTGGTTGGCCTCCAAGGGGACGTTTACCCCCTCAAAAAACGGGATGATCCTTGGGGTATAATCTGCGGCAGGCCTAGATGATGGGATAGATGCTCTATAAATGTAGAAACCGGCAGAGCTGGGAAGTTCCCTAATGAGCTTCATGTCATGCTTTATTGGAGGAGATCCATTTGCATAAAGCTCGATTTTTAGAAAATTGGGTTCGATATCGTTGAGATAAACCCCTACTTCAAAGGTATGTTCGTTATCTTTTGTCTCTACACGGAGTGTTTCAAACCGTAGTGAAGGCCATTTCCAATAAAGATCACGCTGCCAATAGACCATCTTTTTACCAAATGCCCCTTTTTCCTCTGAGCGTTTATGATAATTTATCGCGGCAGGGATATAGTGTAGTTCCGTATAATCGCGCACTGCTCTGTCGCTGGAAAATTTGGGGGTCAGGTTTGTCATGCTCTCTTTCATTTTCTTTATCCATTCTGTGGGTAATCCATCGTCATTTTTAGTATAAAATTCGGGAATAACTTCCTTTTCCAGGAGATTGTATAATTGATTAGCTTCCTTTTCATCCCATTCAGGATTATCCCCATGTTCATTTCCATCTCCTAAGGCCCAGCCTACCTCAGGTGTATAAGCTTCCACCCACCATCCATCTAATTCGGAGAGGTTAAGCCCTCCATTGATAAGCACTTTCATTCCGCTGGTTCCACAGGCTTCCCAGGGTCTGCGTGGGGTATTAATCCATAGATCAACCCCTTGGACAAGTTGCTGAGTAATATGCATGTCGTAATCACTAAGGAAGACCACATGAGCACGCACTTCTGGTTTCCACCAAATGAATCGCATCCATTCTTGTATCATGGCCTGACCAGGTAGATCTGCGGGATGTGCTTTACCTGCAAAAACTAGTTGTACTGGGCGTTGAGGATTTGTCAGAATGCGCAGCAACCTCTCCCTGTCATGCAGAAGGATGTTAGATCTTTTATAGGTGGCAAAGCGTCTTGCAAAACCAATTGTCATGATATTGGGATCAAAGATATGTTTTGTCCGTTCCACTTCATGCGGCGGTTCGCGGCGTGCTTCCATCATCCGAGACAACCTTGCACGGATATAATTTATGAGAGCTTTGCGCCCCTCATAGCGCATATTCCAAAGAGTCATTTCAGGGGTATTTCTAAAGTCTTTCTCCATTGTGTCTGCAGCACCTTCCCAATAACATACACCACAAGTCTCTTGCCAAACTTCGCCTGCTTTCACGGAGCCCCAACTGGGTACATGCACGCCATTTGTGACATGTCCGACAGGCACTTCATCTTCCGGCCAATGGGGAAAAAGGGTTGCAAAGATCTGACGGCTGACTTTTCCATGCAGTTGGCTAACGGCATTGATAGCTCCGCTTCCTCTAATAGCTAAATATGCCATGCTAAAATCTTCTGCAGAATCATTGGGATTTAAACGCCCCAGGGCAAGTAAATCTTGGATCGGTATTCCCAGCTTATCTTTAGTGTATTTATCAAAATAATGCTCGATCATGGTAGTAGGAAAACGATCAAATCCTGCTGGGACTGCCGTGTGAGTGGTAAAAAGGTTGCCTGCCTTGGTTACTGCAAGGGCAACATCAAAAGGCTGTCCGGTTTCTTTCATAAAATAATAGGCACGTTCCAAAATAGCAAAGGCTGCATGCCCCTCATTGAGATGACATACATCGGGATGGATTCCAAGAGATTCGAGTAGGCGCATGCCTCCAATGCCTAAAACAATTTCCTGTTTCAAACGCAGCTCTTTATCGCCCCCATATAATTCGCTAGTGATACCTCTATTCACTGGAAGGTTGATGAGATCATTGCTATCCAACAGATAGAGTTTTACCCTTCCGATTTTTACTTCCCAAGCACGCAGCCACACTGATCCACCTGGGAACATGACCTCAAGTCTTAGCCACCCCCCATTCAATTTTCTTAATGGTTTAATGGGTAATTGACTCGGATCGTTGTAGGGGTAAAGGGCGTGTTGTGCTCCTTGCGGGTCTATGGCTTGACGAAAATAACCTTGTTGATAAAGTATTCCTATACCAATAACAGGCACACCCAGGTCACTTGCTGCTTTAAGTTGATCGCCGGCTACGTTGCCAAGTCCTCCTGAATAAATAGGGAGGGCTTCTTCGAGCATAAATTCCATACTAAAATAGGCAATGCAAGATAAGGGAACAGCGGGATATTTTTTTTGGAACCAGGCAGGGGTTTTGGCATCCATTTGACTAGTATGCACATGATCGTCGACGATTTTACTGAAAATGGGATCGGCTAAGGCCTGAGCAAGTTTCTCCTTTGAGCATGTTTGAAGAACAACCCAAGGGTTGCGTGTCAGTTTCCAAAGGTAAGGGTCAAGATGCATCCAAATGGTGTCAGCGCTATGGTTATGCTTCCATGATGAGCTAAAATCAAGAGCAAGGGCCTCTAAATTTTCATATCCTTTAAGATCCTCCCGTCTTGATGAATCGTCTTTCTCGACCATAGTTTTTTCTCCTTAACCTAAAGTAATTTTAGGTTATTTGGGCATTAACTTTACTTGATATACAGACTTACTATTGATAGAAGCAATAAAATTTTTGCTAAACTTAGAGAAAAATAGAGGAACTTGAAACTCTATCACATTGATTTAAATGAAGAGTGGTTGATAGAATAACAAATTCAGATTATCTAATTCCTTCTAAAAAACTAAAAAGGGAAAAAACAAGGTCAAAGGATAAATATGCAAGAATGTACAAGTACCCCTAAAGGCTCAGAAGCAACTCCCATCCCCTTTGATCTAAATCGAAAGGCAGATATCACCGATCTACTCCCATTAGAATTAGTTTTTAACATTTTCCAGCAATTAGGCATCAAAGATTTAGTAAGTGTGAATTTGACAAGTAAGCGCTGGAAAGCTATTTGTGATAATGAGCATTTATGGCAATTAATTTGTCAAAGCAACTTCTCTATATGTGGCTTGGAATCTTCTCTGCTTGTGCCTGAGATATTTAAGAAGACTGAATTATTTCAGGAAACATGGAAAAAAACTTATCGATTTTATGCCACAAATTGCGTTAAATACACACTTTCTGATGGAACTGTATGGGAAAAAATTAGGAATGGAGAAGGAAGCCTTACTTACACGGATGGGACAAAAATTGTGGGAACATTTAGGGATGGCAGGCTTGATGGTAAGGGAATAATCACTTTACCTAACGGAGAAGTTCGTATAGGAACTTTTAGAAAGGGACAATTAAATGGGCTGGGCCAACAAATCTTATTTAATGGACAAGTTCATGAAGGACCATTCCTCAATGACAAATTACATGGTCGAGGAAGGATAATCTTCGCTAATGGAAATATAATGGAGAAACAATTCGTCCATGGACATATGAGAGAAACGCGTAGCTTTGGCCAAATGAGACTGGAGCATGATAACCATCGTATGCCGCGTAAAGAGAGGCATGATAACTATCGTATGCCGCTTGCAAATTAACACCAGAGTTCCTGCTAATTGACAGAGAAAAGCCGGTAATTAGCGGCCACGTTTCATACCTTTTCTCTAAACAGGGTTTGTAATCATTTTTTAGCATGATCCCGGAATGGTGCTTTCTTGCTGGAAGACTTCCTCGGTGTAAGCGCGGACCTGCGGAATGTGCTGGCTAGATATGCCTATAGCAATGCCAGCAATGAGTGCAGCTAACCAAGGCTTAAGTGAAGGGGAAGAGAACTTGGATTTTCTTCATTTTGTCAGTTAATTAATAAACTTCTAGTAGTCTAAGCACAGCAATTAACTAATTTGGCTAGTGTTCTTATTGTTGGATTCTTTCCTTTTAAGGCTTTATACAATGTTGCTCTTGATAAATCCATTGCTTTTGCAGCTTTTACCTTATTAACCACTTCTAGATGTGTTTCAATAATCTCCACAACCCCTTCAGGGTCGTTATTTTTTAGACATTCCCAGATTGCTTGTGAAATGAAAGATTCATCAAGCAATCTTTCCGTTGCGCTATATTCAATTACCTTAGCATTTTTTTTTAGCCTTAAATTAGACTTTGTTTTCATTTTCTGTGTACTCCTCAAGGATTTTTTGCGCCTGTTTGATATCGTGATTTTGACCATTTTTATTTCCTCCTAATAAAAGCAAAATGTTTGGCTCAACTAGGTAAGCATAATAAACTCTACGTCCATTTTTCCATTTTATTCCCAAACATCATCTCCAACGTCATTGATAGTGCCAAAATGTCCGTCCGTCTCGATATTTGAAATTCTCTTTTCAATCTGTACTTGAGATTTTAAACTCTCACCAGCTAGCCAATCATCAAATTTCTATAGTCCTTAGAGTTTTATATATCATTTTACCCTTTAGTTATAGTGTATCATATAGTAGACATTAATTTCAAATTATCTGTCAATAAATGTTCTATGATATACTGAGAAAAGCTTAAGTAGGAACGTTTGTTGAATACATCTTAGATTATCGATCATTTGTCATAGAGCGTCCGCACATACTATTCCGTAATAAAAAATTATGTCTTGTCCTTTTATGATTTATGTACGATAATCAAATTAAAAGCAAGTGGAGATTTTTATGACTAGTGGTGGCAAGAGAATCGGTTCAGGAAGGCCCAAGGGGACAGGGAAGTATGGTGTTAGGACAAAAGCGATTAGGCTTCCATTAAGCGAGATTGAAAATGTTCTAAAATATATAGAGAACAAGTTTTACCGGCTGCCGTTCTATCAAGATGCTATTAGTGCAGGACTTCCCAACCAAGCAACTGAAGAGATAGAAGATACACTTGATTTAAACGATCTTTTAATAAGAAACCCAGCTGCTACTTTTTTTCTTAGAGTCACGGGAAATTCTATGATAAATGTGGGGATTTTTGATAATGACATTTTGATTGTGGATAGAAGTATTGAACCGCTCAATGGAAAAATTGTAATCGCCGCTATTAATGGAGAATTTACGGTTAAAACATTGTTCAAGAAAGGAGATAAAGTTAGGCTGATAGCTGAAAATGATGCTTATCGTCCCATTGAAATTACGACTGACATGGATTTGCATATTTTGGGAGTCGTTACAAACGTGATTCATTCTCTATAAGGGTGTTTTTGACTAAAACCGTGTCAATTAGGAGCTTTCTTACACCCGTTGATCTCCTACAACCAATCCACAATTGAAGGTTCGGAGAGCAATGGAACATTTACTAAGCTTCACATAACTGTTCCATTTTCCTTAACCACAAGATAATGAAAGTTCTGAAGGATTATCTTAATAAAAATTCTAATCAAGATTTCGTTAATAAAGAGATGATTTCAGAGTAACTTTTCGCAATAGCAAAATCCCGTGCTGTTTGACCACTCTTCGCTTTCCTATCAATGTCTGATCGATCCATATATTTGCATAGGATTTGACACGCTTGATAATCTCCTTTTGAAGCAGACCAATGAAGAGCAGTTTGTTCATGTTTATCAATTTTGCAAGCCAGCCCATGTCCTCCTTTGGCCATCAGCAAATCGATTAAAAGAACATTCTCTCCTTGTGCAGCAAGATGAAGAACAGTGTACTTATTATCGTCGTTTTGGATGGAAAGATCTTCTGGCTCCATGACTTGGACTAAAGCTTCTGCGGATGGGAAATGCTCCTGTGAGTAGGAACACCAATGCAAAGCCGTTTGACCATACCGGTCAACCTTGCTAGCTAGGGTTCTTTGTCCTTTTTCCAACAGAAGATTGATAATCTTGACGGCCCCTTTTTGAGCAGCTAAATGTAAAGCGGTATATTTATTATCGAAATTGCACAAACAGATCTCCTCAACACTCATTTTTTCAATAAGGTCCTTAGCATTATCAAAATCATTATTGGATGCAGCCCAATGAAGACTAGTTTGTCCATAGCTATCCACGGCGTTAAACATCAATCATTCCCTCTATTGTTAAAAATCCACAAATTTACTATTTACTGAACGGTACACGCTCTTTATGATTCGATAGACTCTTGCCTCTCCGATTTTGAGCTGTCTAGCAATTTTTCTTCATACCACCAACTAAAAGGCGCATTACATCTTGTTTTATATTCGACTGAATCGATTTTCTGCCTTTGTATTTTCCTTCTATTTTTGCTTTTGAAATCCCTTCTCGTTGGCGTTCCAGCATAATTTCTCGTTCGAATTGAGCAATCCCACTTCACGCGTTAGTCCGGTGAACTGGAAGCACGTCAGCTTTTATGGGCAATACGATTTTCTAAATGCCGTTGGCAACATTGATCTTTCCGCGATTGTGGGAAGTGGCAAAGCCGTTAATTGACATTTCGCGGTTTTAGTCAAAAAAACACCCTATAAGTTATTTTATTCTAACCTACTGCAATTATTCCTTTTCAATAGCTCCTACAGTCCTGCCTTCGACTTCAACGTGGGCTTGTGTAACCCTTTGGATGAGAATTTTCATGAACAGCACGATAACATACCCTAAGCATTATTGCAAGTGGCTTATTCCAATTTGGTGACTCCCCATCCTAAAAAATTGATGTACAAAAAATATCATTATTGTTAAACTAAAGCACAAGGTAATTATTTACCTTTATTTGCTAAATTGTTTAATTAAGGAGATTAACCATGTGTCTTATATACGAAAGACCGCCATGTAGTGAAGATGCGCAGACGGTTGTAATACTTGATTCCTTTCCCTCTATTTTATCCCCTTTTGCGTCTTTGAAACGCAAATCTCTTTTCGTTTCTTCTAAACGAAAATAATCCCCCTTTTTTGTTTTTTTAGGCTTAATAAGCCAATTATTTAATTTTTTTGCGTTAATTAGCAGGTATCTGTCTATTTGAATTGATTCAATAGGCGGTGTACTGATTTGGTTTTGTCAAACTTGAAGCGAACCCTCTTTGTTCGCCATTTTGAATTTTCATAAGCCGCTTCAGTGCCGTTTTATTTTGATCCTTTAAATGGTGCTTTTCTAGCTAATTCTCGCCCTTGTTTTATCATTTTTTAAAGGATTTTTTATGCTTACAAATATTTTTAATTTTCTCAATGGGGCTGACGCAGTCTTTTGGGGATATATTGGCTTTACTTTGATCATTTCTCTTGGGTGTTATTTGACTTGGAAAACGCGTTTTTTTCAGTTTCGTGCATTTTCCTATGTGATGCGCACTTTCTTGCAAGAGATCTTCCATTTCTCAAGAGGTGAACGTGGATTACATCCCGCGCAAGCCTTTTTTACATCAGTTGGAGGGATGCTTGGGGTGGGGAATGTCGTCGGCATTGTCACTGCAATCCAGCTTGGGGGTCCAGGTGCACTGTTTTGGGTATGGATAGCCGGTTTTTTAGGCACCCTAATTAAATATGCTGAGATTTATCTCGGTCTCAAGCATCGCGTACAAAACGCACATCAAAGCTATGATGGCGGACCGATGTTCTTCCTCAAAAAAGCTTTTGGAGTTAGATGGATTTCAGTCATGGTATGCGTGCTTTTATGCATCTATGGAGCAGAAATTTATCAATTCAACGTGGTTGTCGATACGCTGGCTTATTCATGGAGCTTAAATCGATTGCTCGTGGCTTTTTGCCTCTTAAGTTTGGTCATCTATGCAGGTATTGGCGGGGTGCCGCGTGTGGCTAAAGTATGTTGTTGGATTATGCCCGCCTTTATGTGCATCTATATCAGCATGTGTTTATGGGTTATTGGCAATTATTTTGCAGATCTACCTGAAATTTTGATGGTGGTAATTAAGTCCGCTTTCAGCGGACATGCTGTAGTGGGAGGATTTGCAGGCAGTACGATGATGCTCGCCATCCAAAATGGGATGGCAAGTGCCTGCTATGCAGCGGATATAGGAATCGGTTTTCGATTCTACCATCCAAAGCGAATCCCATACAATTTATCCTGAGCGCCAAGCGCGCATGGCTTTTTTTGGTGTCTGCATGGATAACTTATTTTGCACTTACGACATCTTAGTTGTTTTAGTCACCGGGGATTGTGGCAAACACCATTAGGCGGTGATCATGCCCCCCTTGTTCAAATGGCTTTAGCACGACATTTTCCCTTTCTATTAATTTTTGTTATGCCTATTTTTATTTTCAGTATTGGGCTATCATCGTTGATTGCTTACTTAATTGTCGGAATATGATTTCAGGCATCTCCATCCAGTCAAAGGGGCTGGCATCTATTTGTCTATAGCATTTGTGTTCTCACGTTCTTTGCTTTTTTCGATCAGACAATGGCATTGCTTCATCATGCGTATTGCTGGAGCTCTTTTATTGATCGTCAATTTAGCGGGAATCTATCGACTAAGGCATCAAATCATTTTTGCGCATGACGAGAGCTTATGAATAAATTTAGCGGTTTGTGAAATAGGGGGTGGTTAAATGATGCAAACAACATTAACAAATGTGCCCATTCTAGAGCTCAACTTGCTTTAAATAGAATGGAGGGATGTGGGATATCTAGGATATCTATCTCATTTTTTCCGCCTCAAATTGAGTTGTCTTCCACCTCTATAGATTTTTCTATAAAGCCTATGGTTGCCTCTTCGAGAAATCAGGCGACAGCCCTTTTTCAAGAAATATTTGCTAAAAACCTTTTAAAGTGGCGGATGTTTATCCCTTAAATGGAACGGCCAAAAAAAGGTTTAGGTTCACAGATTTCCTAAGGAAACATCACCGAGATGAAATTCAACAGCATATTGAAATTCTCGATAAATACGATCCTCGAAAAGAATATGTACATTTTTTGGTGATCGATTTTAAGGATACGACCGGCCGTTATGATAGCCTAAATTGAAATTTCAGAGAGCGAGAACAATTTTGCAACCTTTTCGAAAGGAGATCGCTCTGATAAGCCAGACGTACAATCCCACATCTACAAGTTAATTAGGGATAATCAAATTAACTTTTTTATCAATGAGGGATCATTAAAAGCTAATCTTATCAGACATGTTTTTAGTTCTTCTCAGGCGGAATTTTTACAAGGCGAAAAGAAAGGTAAAGAGCTCCTCTGTCAGCTATGTGAGGTGGTCATGAACGGTTTCAAGCAAGGATGCGAAATTGTTGTTAATGAACAGCATTTCTATCCCAGTGACTATATAGCTGCAGTTTATGAACAACCTACGAAACATAGGTGCAGGTGAAATTAAGCTGGATCCAAGTTTAATCACTTTCTATCCGAGCTATTATCAGGAACTTTATTCAGAAACAAGTAAATATTTTCAATTAATAAAAAGTATATTTGAGGCAAATCGTTATGAACAAGACAAGAACAACTATTATCACCATCGAATAATCATTCTTTACACCGGACGCTTGCATCGCAAGCGTCCGTTTTAACCTATTTTAAAGGAGAGGGATGTGGCAACACCTTTCTTCTTTTTGACTTTCATTGACTATGCATCAGAAATTGATGAGAGAGTCATCAAAGAAATCCATGGGCTATTGATCAAGGAAAATCGCGACGATGCTTTGATTTTGAAAAAAGAGTATCAAAGCGATCGAAAACTTGTTTTGACCATGATTGTCCTTGAACCGGATCAAAGTATTGCTGAATTTTGCGGTAATGGAGCTCGTGTCGTGAGCTGCTATCTTCAACATAAATTAGGTGATCCAAAAATCGAATACTACCTGAAAACATCTAGAGGAATGAGAAAAATGTGGTGGGAAGATGGTCTATTCTATGTTGATATGGGCAAAACTCAATTGCGTTCGCGCAAGCGCAAATTTTTTAATCAAAATTTTGAGACATTCAAGCTTGGGCTTGGGATGAAGCAATTTACTTTCTTTCGACAGAAACCTTGGAGCCCCATCTGGTGACTTTTGATGAAATTGATGAGAATGAATTACTGGATTTAGGATTATGCCTTAACAAGCACCAACGCCACTTTTTTCCACTTGGAATTAATCTTAATAAGGCTGAAGTCTTATCACCGAATAGTTTACGGGTAACGACATTTGAGCGGGGAGTCAATCGCATTACCGCGGCTTCCCGCAGGAACAGGAGCAACGAGTTGTGCGATGTTAGCTAGAACTATGGGACATATTAACGACAGCTCAAGTGTGGATGTTTTCTTAAAGGCCGGATCTATTACGATTCATCCCAAAAAGGGGGGTTCTGTTATGTCAGGACCGGCAATTATTGAAAGCTTGCAGCTGCCATGAAGTCCGCTTTTTACGCAGCTTGACATAAAATTCTATATGATATTAAGATTGATATTATAACGATATCATATGGAGGTATTATATATGTCGACGCCCAATTTCAACCTTAGAAATATTGCTCCTGACGCCATGTCGTTGTTGAAAAGGGAAGCAAATAAGCAAAATATCAGTATCAATTCGTTAATTTTGAAGATTATTGAAAAAGGCCTTGGAATTGTACACCCAACCAAAAAGGCTGTTTTTCACGATCTAGATTACCTAGCCGGAACATGGAGTGAGAAAGAGAAGGAAGCATTTGATGATAACATAAAATCTTTTGATAACATTGATAAGGAACTTTGGTCATGAGGCCCATATTATTTGATACCAACGCTTATGCATCCTTTAAAAGGAATGAAATCAACATAATTGAAATTGTTCAGCATGCTGAATGGATAGGCATAAGTCCTATTGTGATCGGAGAGTTGATAGCAGGATTTGATGGGGGAAGTAAAGCGAAACAAAATAAGATGGAATTACAGAAATTTCTAGAATCTTCGCAGAATAATAGTATATCCTATCACACTGGATACTTCGCATTTTTTTTCACAGATTTATTGCACCCTTAAAATTAAGGGCAAACCCATCCCAACAAATGATATGTGGATCGCCTCACAGGCATTGGAACACGGATGTGTTGTATGTACCCACGATAAACACTTTAGCTTTATAGAGGGATTAATATCAGGAAGCACCGCAAGAGATTTATTTGTATAAATTAACTCCGATAAAATTGTTTAGAATATCCATCCCTGTGGTGTTTCTTTAATGCTAAAAACATTTATATAGTTTTTATAAACTTTAAATTAAATAGTATTATATACTATAAATTGTAGGTTTTTTATAGTTATTAAAATATTTATGCAGTATTATGAGTATCGATGATATTTCTTCCTGTAAAGAGTATTTATTGAATCTTGTTTTTAGATAAAAAAAATCTTTCACAAAAATCAATCGAAACAATTCCTTCAATAATCCAACGACTATTCGAAGCCGAAGTGGGGAAAGGACATAGCGGTTTAAAAGTCCTTAAAGCTGAAAAAGGATGCATTACTTTCTTCCTTATATTATTCAAATATTGCTTTAAATGCATTAAATGTTGATCCCTTAAAGCGTTCTGCAGGTTTGCACGAAAATTAATGAAATGATTACTAAATATGACGGAGATTTTTCCGAATTTGAAAGGCAATATGACGAACTGGTCCCTAAATATAACAAGGCCTGTTTGGAATGCCTAAAAGAACATAAAGAAATGACAGTTATCTACGTCTACCTTGGCCGCGCGGCGTTTACGTATTGCTCCCACCGGCGAGCACCGGGCCGACCGGCTCCGGGGGCGGCTGGGTGGGCGCCGTCGGCGCCGCGGGCTACGACCTCGCCGGTTGGGATGGGCCCACGGGCGATGTCTCCTACATCCCTAACGCCACCGTGAGCCTCGTCCAGGGCAGCCGCTACCAGTGGGCGGCGAATACCACCGACGCGCGCGCTCTCTCAGAACCAGGGCGGCTGACGCGCAACGCGGCGGCCTACTATGACCCGAACCAGATTCAGGTGGAGCTGAGCTTCCCAGCCTGCGTACAGCGGGAACTTGCACCTGTACGCGGTCGACTGGGACTCGACCACCCGGCGGGAGACGATCACGGTCAACGGGCAGACGGCGGCTCCCTGTCGAGCACTTCAACGGTGGTGCTTGGGTGTCGTTCGCGATCAGCGTCGCCGCGGGAGGGACCGTGACGATCACGGTCGATCGGACGGCCGGCGCCAACGCGGTGCTCTCGGGGATCTTCCTGGGTGAAGCGGGTACTCCAGCCGAGCCGCAAGTGTAGAGCGCCGCACAGGAGGGGCCATGGGTGAACACGGTCGGTTCTGCCGGCTACGATCTGTCCGGATGGGACGGCGCCACTGGCGATGCCTCCTATCTCCCGAATGCGTCGCTGAGTCTGATTCAGGGCAGCCGTTACCAGTGGGCGACGGGTAGCACTGATCCTCGTGCGCTGTCCGATCCGAGCGGGCTGACGCACAACGCGACAACTTATTACGACCCAAACCAGATTCCGGTGAAGCTGAACTTCACTGCGGCGTACAGCGGCAATCTGCACCTCTACGCGGTGGACTGGGACAAACAGACGCGGCGCGAGATCATCACGGTCAACGGCCAGAGCCGGTGCTCAGCAATTTCGGCGAAGGCGCTTGGGTGTCGTTCCCGGTCGAAGTCGCTGCCGGGGGCACGGTGACGATCACCGTCGATCGCACATCTGGTCCCAACGCGGTGCTTTCGGGGATCTTCCTCGGCGACGCGTGGCGCTCCCCCGCGATGCCGGTCCGTCACGAGCGCTCCGCAGGGCAACTGGGTGGGTACGTATGGAGCGGCGGGTTATGACCTGGCGGCATGGAAAGCGGTTCGACGACGCACGACTTTGATCGAATGCGTACGGTGAGCGTACGTGCAGGGGAGCCGCTACGGTGGGCCAGTCGACCACCGAAGCCCGTGCGCTGGAGAGCCCCAACACGAGCACCCGGACCGCCGCAACCTACTACGACCCCAATCAGATCGAAGCACAGTTGACCTTCAATGCGGCATATGCGGCGAATCTCGAGCTCTACGCCGGTGGACTGGGAATCGAGGCGCGCAGGAGATGATACTGTGAACGGTCAGACGGCAGTGCTGTAAACGAATTTAGTCAGGGCGCATGGGTTTCGTTTCCAGTCAACGTCCCCGCGGGTGAGACGGTGACGATCACGGTGAATCGAACTCGCTGGTGCTAACGCAGTGCTCTCGGGAATATTCCTGGGATAGCGATCGACTATCGAGATTCGACATGAGGAATGGAGTCATGGAGGACAATGTCTAAGTAGGGAACCAGAGGAACGGAAAGTAGTAGTGGTGCCGGCGAGGCGGATTTATCGGTGGGCATCTCGTCGCCGATCTGATTCGCGATGGGCGCACGGACGTGGTGGCGGTCGATGTCAAGCCATTCGAGGAGTGGCATCAGCGATTCGATGGAGTCGAGAACAGGCAGCTCGATCTTGCCCTGCGTGACTCCTGTTATGAGGCGCTCGCCGGTGCGCAGGCCGTGTACAACCTGGCGGCCGACATGGGCGGTATGGGATTCATCGAGAACAACAAGGCGCTGTGCATGCTCTCGGTGTTGATCAACACCCATCTGCTCGAGGCGGCCAGGGATCTGGGTGTGGAGCGATATTTCTACGCCTCCTCGGCGTGCGTGTACGCGGCGGACAGGCAGACCAGGCCCGATGTCGCGCGCGCTGCGCGAGTCAGATGTATACCCGGCGATGCCGGAGGACGGCTACGGGTGGGAGAAGCTCTTCAGCGAGCGGATGTGCCGGCATTTCGAAGAGGACTTCGGCGTGATCACCGGGATGCCCGCTATCACAACGTCTATGGCCCTCACGGAACCTATATGGGTGGTCGCGAGAAGGCTCCCGCCGCCATCTGTCGCAAGGTCGCGCGGCTGTGCTCTCGGGCCATCACGAGATCGAGATCTGGGGCGACGGTGAGCAGACGCGCAGCTTCACCTACATCGACGACTGCGTGTTCGGAACCAAGGCGATCATGGCGAGCGACATCGTCGCGCCGATCAATCTCGGCAGCAGTGAGTTGGTCACGATCAACCAGCTGGTCGACATCGTCGAGGAGATCGCGGGCATCGAGTTGAATCGCAGCTATGACCTCTCCGCCCCAAAGGGCGTGCGCGGACGGAGCAGCGACAACACACTGATCCAGCAGCGCCTGGGTTGGGAGCCGAGCACTCCCTGCGCGAGGGTCTGGAGGCCACATACCGCTGGATCTACGCGGAGATGGTCGCTTCGTGGGAGCGGCCGGTGCGGGCCCCGGAGCTCGTGGCGGTGGGCTGAGTCATGTATCGGCACGAGAACGACTCGGCCGTCGACGTGGGCGAAGCAAGCTCCCGTCTTTTCCATGCGGGCTCATCCAGTCTGGCTGTCGCGGCTCCGGTAAATCCCTGGACAGCCAGCCCGACGGGTCGCTGCACTTCTGTGCGAGAGGCGAGTCGACTCAGATCGTCAACGGGATTCGCTTCGATCTGCTCGATCGGGCGGATCTTGAGCGGATCGTCGATTCATTTGTCGAGTGTGGCAAAAGTCACGTAGTCCACTTTCTGGCGGTCGACCCGACCGTCAGGGCAGCTCAGGACGATGCCTATCGCCGGGTGCTGAACGAGGGAGACCTCAATATCGCCGACGGGCAGCCGATCGCTTGGGCAATCCGTCTGCGTGGGCGCCGAACAGAGCGGATCGCCGGAACCGACGGCGTTACGCTGTTGTGCGAGGGCGGACTTCGGGCGAGTAGGAGCCACTACCTGTATGGAGGCAGCCAGCTGGTCAACGAGCGGTTGCGCTTCCAGCTACGACGCCGCCATGCGGGGATACGCATCGTCGGGGCGGAGGCTCCCCCGTGGGGTATGCCGAGCGAGCGGGAACTGGCAGCATCGGCCGCACGCATCAAGGCCTCGGGGGCCGAAGCTGCTGTGGATCGGCGTCGGTACTCCAATCAGCATTACGTCGCCAACCGGCTGCGGGAGCTCGTGCGCCGCGCCGGTAATCCTCTGCGTCGGCGCCGCTTTCGACTTCGTGTCTGGCACCAAGCAGCGCGCGCCGGAGTGGCTGCAAAAGCTCGGACTCGAGTGGTGTCACCGTCTGCTCAGCGAGCCCAGGCGTCTCGCTGGCCGCTACCTCGTGGGGAACCCTCGCTTCGTCGCGGGCGTGATGCGCGAACACCTCGGTCGCCCATCGAGCTAGTCTCATGTCCGTGGTGCGCCTTGGAAGCTGGATCAGGCTGGCCGGTGGGAGTCCGGTTCGGGTAGACGCCGGAGTGCCCGGTAGCAGGCCCCGGCTTGCGCGAGAGAGCGGCGGGTTGAGCGGGGCGTCGAGAGCCTCTTTGGAGGGAGCAAGCGCGTGGGCTGGGATTGCAGCCTCGTCATAGGAACAATCGGGGAGCCGAGCCGCTCATGTCACGGCGAAGGCCATGTCCGCCAGTCCTGGTTCCGGATCGGGTGCGGCGGGTCCCTGCGGGGTAGGGAGACTTGCACGCGCGCAAGGTCTGATCACGGAGCAAGGGAGGCCCGTCTGGCCGGCCTCGTCAGCGAAGACCGTTCGTATAAGCCGATGGTGAAATCGAGCGGAGGCCAGCGGGAGTCCGAGGGGGTCGTAGTAGTTGAGATCGGCGTGCAGAACAAACGCGCCGGGAGCGAAGGACCCCGGCTTTGATCTGCGCGAGCGTCGAGGGTAAGCGTTAGGGCATGGTCGAGACTGCTCGATCCTATCGACCCCGCCGGGGATAAGCCCGGTGTTCCCGCCAGCGAAATGGTGTTGGAGGCCACTGGTGGGGATGTGCGAGAGCTTCAGCGCAAGCTATGGGTGGCCGCCAAGCGGTCGCCGGGTAGGCGTTTCCACGCCCTGTTTGACCGGATCTTCAGGAGTGACGTCCTGTTGGAGGTGTGGAAGCGTGTGCAGAAGAACAAGGGTGCGGCGGGGGTCGATTCCCAGACGCTGGTAGATGCGCGTGGAGTACGGGGCAGAGCGGCTGTTGGCCGAGTTGCAGCGTGACTTGCGCGAGGGGTCTTATCGTCCGCGGCCGGTCCGGCGGGTGGAGATCCCCAAGCCCAAGGGTGGTGTGCGGCCGCTCGGCATCCCGACCGTGAAGGATCGGGTTGTTCAGCAGGCCGCGCGTATCGTGCTTGAGCCCATCTTCGAGGCTGACTTTCTGGATGTCTCGTTTGGGTTCCGCCCGCGCCGGTCGGCCACGGACGCCAAGGAGGTGCTGCGTCGATCGTTCATCGACGGGTATCGCTTCGTGTTCGAGGCCGACATCCGCGACTACTTCTCTGCGATCGACCACGAGCAGTTGCTCGGGAAGGTCCCGGAGCGGGTCTCGGACGGGCGCGTGCTCAAGCTCGTGCGGCAGTGGCTGCGGGCGGGTGTGATGGACGAGGGGGTGCTGCGGCGTTCGGTCGCTGGGACCCCGCAGGGCGGCGTGATCTCGCCGTTTCTGTCGAACGTCTACCTGCACGCGCTGGACCTCGCGTTCGCTGACGGTGCTCACGGAAGGCTCGTCCGTTATGCGGAGGACTTCGTCGTGAAGTGTCGCAGTGAGGCGCAGGCCGGTGCGGCCCGGGAGTTGGCTAGGTAGGTTCTGGCTGATCTGGGGTGGGGGCTGCACGGGAGAAGACGAGGGTCGTTGACCTCACCGATGGCCGGGAGGGTCTTGATTCTTGGCTGCCATTTTCAGCGCTCGCGTGTCGGGCAAGCTGCTGGAGCGCAGCATTCGCCGCTACTACCTTCAGCGCTGGCCCTCACAGCAAGCGATGAAGCGGGTACGCCAGCGAATCAAAGCGCTGACTGGCCGAGGCCGCACCGGGATGGACATCCGCGAGGTGATCTCGCAGATCAATCCTATCCTGCGCGGTTGGGGCAACTACTTTGTACCGGCAACGCCGCCATCCGGTTCAACCAGATCGATAGTTATGTCCTCGGGCGCCTGCGCGGCTTGATGCGCAAGCGTTATGGTCGCAACTTGCGCCCTGGTCATTGGAAAAACTGGACGCGCGAGTGGTTCGAGGCTCACGGCCTCTACCGCCTGCGCGGCACCATCCGCTACCCGGCAACAGCGTCGTGACCATCACAAGAAGATCATCGGTAAGCCGTGTGCGGGAAAACCGCACGCACGGATTGAAAGGGGAATGGGGAAACGGACCTTCGCGGCACGGCGCCCCTGACTACCAATGCATATGGCCTCGTCAGGGGTGCGAAAAGGCGGCTTCGCGCGTCTGAGGTCCCCAGGTGGAGGCCTCGCAGGACGTGCCGGCTGGGGCCTCAGCCGATCAGGCGCTGTCCAGCCTCACGAACTTCGCGTTGGTGATCGTGGCCGCTCCACGGGAGCACGCCTCGCGGCGTTTGGGTTGTTCGCGTTGATACTTTGCGACGTTCAGCATCGCGTTGGGAGCATGCAGGGCGGTCTGCTGTGAGCCGTTGGCAGTGCGCTTCAGCAACGAGTCGAAGCTCGCCTGGCGAAGCGGCGCATCGATGGCGACGGGAGCCGCCATTGTGATCGGCGTACTCATCGGGGTTGCATGTATTCGATCGGATTGGTGATCGGAGGTGCAGGCGAAGGGTCCGCTGGTCATCCTGGGGTTCTCGTTGCCGGGGCTATTGTTGCAGGACGCTTGGAGATACGCATTCTTCGCGGACGGAAGCGGCCAACGCGCATTCGCCAACGATGCCGTGTACGCAATGCTGCTCTTGCCGGCGATCGCCATTTTGATGACGAACGTGGTCACGTGGGCCTGGGGGTGCTACTGGCTCTGTGGGGTGGCTGGCGCCGCCGTCGCGGCCGTCATTGGCATCTTCCAGAGCAGGCTGCTGCCACGCCCTTTCTGTGCCTCTCCTGGTGGCGCCGGCAGTCTGATCTCGCGCCCTCGCTATCTGGCCGAGTTCGTCAGCCTGACGGGTGAGGGGCAGTTGATGCTCTACGCGATCGCCCTCGTGACCAGCCTGAGCGCCGTCGCAGCGGTGCGGGGGGGATTGCTGCTGCTCGGGCCGATCAACATCTCGGTTTTGGGGCAATACTCGCAGGGGTGCCCGAGGCGTTCGGCTGCTCGGGAGGGACCCCGCAAGCTGATTCTTCCAGCGTGGTCGTGTCGGCCGGGCTGGCCGCGCTGACGCTGCTATGGGCCGGGCCTCGTGCTGTTGGTCCCGATGCATACTCGGAGTGTCGGTGATCGGAACCGTGTGGTACACCGCGCGACCGTTGGTCGTT
This sequence comes from uncultured Chlamydiae bacterium, assembly GCA_963799115.1. Lineage (GTDB taxonomy): Bacteria > Chlamydiota > Chlamydiia > Chlamydiales > Parachlamydiaceae > CAWCVY01. Next base: position 70,989 of record CAWCVY010000017.1, read on the forward strand.
TCCGCTTGCGCTCTGCCTGGTCGCGCTCGGCCTGGTGGTGGGCGCCGTCATCTCCGTTGCGGGCCTCGCGGCGGCGCGCCGGAGCCTGCGTGCCGACTGCTCGTCTCGCCCGTGGTCCTGTGCTGCGGGTTGATCGGCGCCGCGCTTGCCGGAGCGCCCGGCGCGCATGGGGTCTGGTGATCGGTAACAGTTTTGCCGCTGTCGTGTTCTGGTATCACCTCGTCCATGCGATCCCCGAGCACAGAGCCTCGCAGCCGGCGAGCAAGATCGAACGCGGCGCCGATGCTGATGGCTGGCCCGGCGGTTCAGCCATCCTGAAGCGCCGGGCGGCGGAGGGAGACATGCTTGTAGAACCAGATCATGCGAACCGGCAGTCGGCTGCGCCTGCCTCTGATCGCCGATCGTGTCTCCTATCTGGAAGGTCTGGTCGCGGGCACCGGCGGATTGCTCATCTGGGGTGCACCGACTGGCCTTATACCGAGCATCGCCTGAAGACAGGAGATCTCCTGCACGAGCGGCTCATGCGGTCGTCGGAGACGTCACCGGGATCGATGTTGATCGCGAGGGGATCGAGCGGCTGTCGAGAGCTTATGCCCAGGGCCCCTGCTGTGCCTGGATGTCACGAGCGGGGTCCCGCGGAGCAGCCGGGGCGCGTACGACCTCGTTCTGGTACCGGAGACGCTCGAGCATGTTCCCGACGCCGTATCGTTTCTGCGCGGGTGCCGGGCGCTGCTGGAGGACGGTGGCTTGTTGTCATACCGTCCCAAACGCCTGCAGCCCCAAGATCGGGATCCGGGCCATGTTCGGACGTGAGCGGGTGCACCCGATCATTTCGTCTACTACGGTCCACGAACTTTGGAGCGGACGCTGCAGGCGGCGGGCTTGAGCACGCAGAGCATGACGAGCTATTTCGCCGTCCCCAGCCGATTCGGCAAGATGGTAGACGTCGGCTTGCGCGCTGCCCACCGGCTCGGCGGGGGTCCGGTCGGTGAGGGGTTGATCGCGCAGGCGCGCGATCTCCGCACGCCGGCCTCGGCGTAGCGATCGCCGGTCCCAGGACGAGACATGCGGATCGCGATCCTCCATTCGCGCTATCTGTCGGGTCCGCATCGGGTGAGAACCGGGTATCGGCGACGACATCAGGCTGCTCACCGATGCGGGTCACGAAGTGAGGGATTGGACGCCCTCGCCCGGTAAGAGACCCAAGGACAGGTGCAGGCGGCGGTGCGGGCTGTCTGGTCCACCGAGGCGGTAGCGCAGGTCGAGAGAGCTTGGCGGGGCATGGCAGGCGGAGATAGTGCATTGCCACAACCTCTTCCCGCTCGTCTCGCCCGCGGCGATCCGTGAGGCCGGCAGGCAGGGGGCGGGCGTCGTGATGACCATTGCACAATTATCGTCTGATGTGCCTGTCGGGAAGTTTTCACCGAGACGGTCACAATTGCGAGGAATGTCTTGGGCGGCTGCCGTGGCGCGGGGTCGTACATCGCTGTTACCGCGAATCTGGGCCGGCAAGCGGCATCCTCGCGACATCGCTTGCATGCACCGGCGACTGCACACATTCGATCGATCGACCGCTTTCTCGCCGTCAGTGACTTCGTCCAGAAAAAGCATGTCCAGGCCGGTATCGCCACCGAGCGAATCGGGGTTACTCCCCAGTTCGCGTGGCCGACAGCACGGCGCGAGGGACCTGGAGACTATTTCCTCTACGTCGGTCGACTGACGCGTGGAAGGGCGCGAACATGCTGGTCGAAGCGTGGGCACAAAGCCTCGGCAGGCTCGTCGTCGTCGGAGATGGGCCCGAGATGGAGCACCTCCGAGCGGTGGCACCACCCAATGTGGAGTTTCGTGGCTTGGTGGCGAGGCGATGCGGTTCCGGCGCTGTTGCGGGGTGCGAGAGCCCTGCTGGTTCCCTCGCTTGCAAACGATCCCGCTCCCCGCTCGGTGACCGAGGCATTTGCGGCAGGCATACCCGTGGTGGCGAGCCGCAGTGGCGGTCTGCCAGAGGCGATCGAGCAAGGGAAGTCGGGCCTCTTGGTCACTGCGGGGGCGGCGGATGAGTGGAAGGCGGCGGTGGAAATGCTCTCAGATGAACTCGAGGCTATCCGGCTTGGAGATGGCGCGTGGCGCATGTGGTCGGAGCGCATCGTCCGGAGCACAGTCTCAGCCGACTGGAAGATGCTTACGCCGCTGCCCTAGAGCACGTCGGTTGAATACGTGGCGAATAGATACATCAACTGCCTGACCGTGGACGGTCAACCTCGTGAGTTGGATCTGTCTGGACCCGGTACACCCGACGAGTGGCCAGACACGATGTATTTTCGACGGGTATTCGAGGCGCTGGACGGCATCCCCAGCGATAGGGACTTTACGTTCTACCTGACGAACAATATCAAGCAACTACCTTCGTATGGTCGCGACGTCGTGGCGATCGTCGTCGGAGACGAGCATTGTCGGATCCCCTCCTACCTTCACAAGGTGGGCGGGGTATTCAAGAATTGCGGTACCCATCCACGATTGGGGTGTCGTCCCATGCGTGAGCCTTCCATTATAAACGTCCTGTCATTGCTGGTTTTCGGCTATCGTTGCCTGAAGTATATACCGGGACTCACGTATTATCTGGTCAGGCTGATATCCGGTAGGCGCCGGGAATTTGCGCCATTTTGCGAGATACCATTGGGTACCGCCAATCAGGAGATCGTCCCGTTTCGCGAGCTCGATGTTCGATCTACTGGGCTTTTCTTCGCTGGAAGCGTTGCACACGGGGCCTACACGGCCGTCCCGTGTCAACGCAATCAAGGCCCTCCTCAGTCCAAAGCACGCTGCACGTGTCGCGATGCTCAGAAATGTAGAAACGATTTCAAGCCGCCAGCCCAAGCTCGATGTGAAAATGGTTGTCGCGTCCGATTACGCCAAGGCGATCGGCAGCGACGGGCGTGCATACGCCGACCAGTTGATGGACGCAAAGATCTCGCTTGTACCGCGGGGGGCTTGCCCGCAGACATTTCGTTTTTTTCAGGCGATGAGAGCCGGTTGCGTAGTCATCACCGACGTGGTTCTGTCCCAACGTTTTTTGCAGGCGCCCCGGCGATACATCTGAAAAGCTGGGATGATCTGGGGGGTGACCGTGGGTTCGCTCTTGGCTGACCCTGATCTTCTAAATAGATATAGCCGAGAAGCTCTCGATTGGTGGTCGAAATACTGCTCAGAGCAGGCGGTCGGCCAATATATTGCTGGCACCCTCGCCGGGACGTCAGCGCGCCTCGTGCGACGCCGAACGGCCTGACAGCGCCCACTTGGCAGGCGCGTGCGCTCAGGTGTCCAATCGCCCAGAAATAGGGCAGCGCGCCAAAAGGAGACTCGAGCACGACACCGACGAAGGCGACCACCGGAATGCTGGCCACCAGCAGCATGGCCAGAACGTCGTCGTCGCGCAAGTGCGGAGCGCGCTTCGCCACCAGGCGCGCCAAGCGCAGCCCTGCGATCAGGAGGCCGAGCACCAGGATGACGCCGACCAATCCGAGCCGTGCCCACGTGCCCAACAGGTAATTGTGGGGTGAGCGGACGTCTTCCTGTTCGGCGGCGGCGGTGCCAAGCAGCAGCACATCGGCGCCGGATTCATGCAGGAAGTCAGGGCCGAAGCCGACACCGCGAAATCTCGCGAGCGGGGTCTCGCTCGATATAGACGGTCAGCGCCTTCCACGCCTTCAGACGCGCGTTTGCGGTGCCTGCGGCGCCGTGGAGTCGACGAAGAGGCACTGCTCCGGGCAGGGTTCCCAGCAGGCGTTCCACCGGTTTCTCTGGCTTGCACCGACCATCAGGATCGGAACGACCATCACGAGGATCGCGATCACGGCTCGCCGGTCATACTTGCCGATCAGCTGCCGCCGTGCGGGAGCCAACAGCGCGACGACGATCAAACTCGACGATAAAGGCGAGTGGCCGGCACGGTTGAAAAACGTGAATACGAGCAGAGAGCCCCAGGCTGCGAGTGCGAGGTTGTATGCCGGGCTGCGGCCGGACAGGGCTCGGTGCAGCCCGATCGCTGCGAGCAGACCGCAGACCAGGCTGTCGATGTCCGAGCGCAGCGAGAGCAGGTGCGTACCGGCGGCCACGACCGGCGTGCTCGGTTTCCAGCGATGGATCCAGTTGCGCGATCGTGACCCAGGCTGCATGAAAGATGAGCGCCGCCATCAGCGCGCGTGATGTCGCCGTCTCGGAGGACTCGGTGGGGGGCGGACCAGGAAGACCGTGATCACATACAGATATGGCGCCGCATCGCGTAGCGCGTTCTGAGAGATCGACCCGAACATCAACAGGATCAAGCTCCATGCCAGCAAGGCGGTGGCAAAATTACCACCCAGGACTCGATTCCCGTCGCGACCGAAAGATGTGCGGCGGCCGCCACCGCGCGGTCGATCAGCAGCAGGATCAGAACTAGGTCGGTTACATAGGGTGGCCCGCCGATCAGGCTGAGGCCGCTGCCCCAGCGGTGGTGGCAAGCAGATAGAGCGTGATCGCGTAGGGCCCGTACTGCTGCAGCCGGCTGGCAGGCGCGCTCGCCCGCAGCGATTGCTTTCCTACGAGGGTCCGTGCGGGCTGCGTCAGTTGCATCGCGTCGGTAGATTATTCGCTCGATTGTCGGTCCATCCCTTGCGGCAGTCAAACGACACAGCCAACCTTCCGAGAATCGACGTAACCGACCGACTGGAGAGAGCGTGACCGTACGTGACTATCGAGAGCTGCTGCGCCGCCGGTGGCTGATGGTTGCACTGATCACGATCGTTGGCGGCGGCGCCGCGCTGGCTTTGAGCCTCTCTACGACGGCGGAATACGCCTCCAGCGTGAACCTGTTCGTCTCGGCCTCGCAGTCACCGACGGAAGCTGCCGGCTCGATCGCCGCCACCGAACAGCTCACCCAGCAGCGGGTCACGTCTACGCTGATCTGGCCGACAGCAGGGACATCGCGTCCGCAGTGATCCGCCAGCTCGGCCTGCGCGAGTCGCCCAAGTCGCTGGCGTCGCGCATCAGTGCGACGGTGCCCACAAACACCGTCGTGATCGAACTGACGGTCACCGACCCTCCCGCGTGCTCGTGCCGCGGATCGCCAATGCCGTCGCCGAACAGCTGTCCCAGACGGTGGCCAAGCTGGAGTCGCCGATCGCCGGGAAGCCGTCTCCGGTCAAGGTCTCGGTTTCGCAGAGCGCGACGTCGCCAGGGGGGCCGGTGGTGCCGAAGACGACACGGCAATGTCCTCTTCGGTCTGGTGGTCGGACTGGCGCTGGGCGCCGGACTGGCGATTCTGTTCGAGGTGCTCGACACGCGCATCAAGGATATGGACACGCTCAGGGATCGGCTGGGGCTCGCGCCGCTCGGGTTGATGCCCTTCCACCGCGCGGCGAAGACCAGGCCACTGGTAGTGCGGGACGCCCCCCACTCAGCCCGCGCGGAGGCTTTTCGACAGCTGCGCACGAACCTCCAGTTCCTCGGTGTTGAGCATCCGCCACGCTCGATCGTGGTGACGAGCGCGCTGCCGGCGGAGGGCAAGTCGACGACCACCAGCAACCTCGCGATCGCGTTGGCCCAGGCAGGCGAGTCGGTGACCGTGATCGACGCGGACTTTCGCCATCCCCAACTGAGCAAGTATCTCGGCATCAAGGGAGGGGTCGGCCTCAGCGAGGTGCTGATCGGCAAGGTGACGCTGGAGGAGGCGTTGCAGCCGTGGGAAGACGGCGTGCTCAATGTCCTCTCCAGTGGCGCCACGCCGCCAAACCCTAGCGAGCTGCTCGGTTCCCGCGCGATGGCCAGGGTGGTGGCCAAGTTGTGCGAACGGGGGATGCTGATCATCGATTCGCCGCCCGTGCTGCCCTTCACCGACGCGGCGGTGCTGACCAAGGTCGCCGATGCCACGCTGATCGTGGTGCGAGCGAACTCGACGCGCATGGACAAGGTCGAGCATGCGATTCAGGCGCTGCAAACGGTTGACGCCCAGCTCGCCGGGGCGGTGCTCAACATGGTGCCGGCCAGCGGGCCGGATATCGACTACTACAGCTACTACGGTGAGAATCCGGGCGCCGGAAGCGGGCGAAGGAGCCACCTGCAGGCACGGCCGCGGCGGGGTAGAAGCCTGCGCTCCTGCTTTTTTAGCGATCAGCCTCACAGCCCGAACCCCCGCTCAGCCTCTCCAGCCACGTACCGCCCGATCGCCAGCGAAGAGGTAGCCGCCGGCGAGGGCGCATTCCTCACGTGCAGCGCCCGCGGGGTCGCGGAGAACACAAAGTCATCGACGAGCCGCCCGTCGCGCCCGAGCGCCTGCGCGCGCACCCCGGCGAAGGCGGGCTCGACATCCCGGCGCGCAGCCCGGCACGTAGCGCGCCGCTGCCCGCACGAGCGTCGAGCGCAGCGTCGCGTGGCGCAGCTCGGTCAAGCCGGTGCGCCACCAGCGGCGGAACATCCGCCACGACCCCGGCCAGGCGAGCGTGTCGAGCAGATCCCGCGCGCCGTACCCGCCCGAGCGGTAGGCGTCGCGCGCCCCCGCCAGCAGCGCGGTCGGCCCGATCAGCACCTCGCCGTCGACGTGCCTCGTCAGGTGCACGCCGAGGAACGGCAGCGAGGGATCGGGCACCGGGTAGATCAGCGCGCGCACGAGCCCACGGCGCTCGGGCGCAGCTGCAGGTAGGCGCCGCGGAAGGGGACGATGCGCGGGTCGGGGTCGCGCCTGCGGCGACCGCCAGCCGGTCGGCCCAGGCGCCCGCGCAGAAGATCGCGTGCGCCGCCTCGGTCGTGCCCTGGGCGTGGACGAGGCGCAGCGCGCGCGCGGCGAGCTCGACCCTGCACTCCACAGCCGGTCACGACGCGCCCGCCAGCCTCGAGGGCGTCCTCGGCGTAGGCGCGCGCCACCGCGCCGAAGTCGGCGATGCCGGTGTCGGGGGAGTGCAGCCCGGCGATCCCGCGCGCGTGCGGCTCGAGCTCCTGATCCGGCGGCGTCGACGCGGCGCAGGCCGGGAACGCCGTTGGCGCGCGCGCGGCGCTCGAGCTCCTCCAGGCGGCCGAGCTCGGCGGGCGTCGGTGGCGATGATCAGCTTCCCGCAGCGCTCGCTCGCGATTTCGCGTGGCTCGCAGTAGTCATACAGCTCGCGCGCGCCCTCGACGCACAGGCGCGCCTTCAGCGAGCCGGGGGCGTAGTAGACGCCGGCGTGGATCACGCCCGGAGTTGTGTGTGGTCTGGTGCTGGCCGATCTGCTCCTCGCGCTCGAGCACGCAGACCGTCGCGTGCGGCTGGCGCCGCGTCAGCTCGCGCGCGACCGCGAGGCCGACGATCCCCCGCCCACGACCGCCAGGTCGCAGTGCGAGGGGGCCTCGGTCTGCGTTGCGGGGAGGTTGGTGGTGTTTACGCGTGCAACGGAGGATTTGGGGTGATCACTGAGCGCAACTGTAGTCCTCCATCGAGGGCAACTCGCACGGCTTCGGCTATCTCGGCGAAACCTGCCTGCTCCGTTCCCGCACACGGACACGTGTTGCGGTCGTGGTCTTATAGATCGCCGAGAATGTCGAGGAACTCGTCGACCGCCGCGGCGGCGTCGGCGGCGAGGATCAACTCGTCGTCCTCGGGGGTGACCTTGCGTGCTTCGCGGGCATAGACCCGCGCACCATGGGCACGATCGTTGCGAACCGCTCGCGTAGCTCGACGAAGGTGGAGCCCATGCCTGGTAGGGCGTCTGCAAGTGGGCTGGCCTTGATGGCGTTGGCCGCGGCGACGGGACCGCCGGCGTTGTTGTGGAGCAGGACGTAGGCGAAGTCGTAGTAGTCCTTGTCGGCGCCGCGCGTGCGCACCGAGGCGGCCTTCGAGAGCAGGTAGCCCGCAGTCCGGCGATCGAACGGACAGATCGCCCTCGGGGACGTGGAGTAGGTGCTCGTGGTGTCGCGCTCGACGTATCTGGTGCCACGGAAATTTACTGCCCTCAGCCGTGAGCACCCAGCCGGTCGAACGAGCGCCTCAGCCGGCTGGTCTTCGAGGTCGCAGAGGAACTCGATCTTGACGAGGCGATCCTCGATCTGACCGCTCCAGCGCCATCCGTCTGCGTGTGGTCTGAACTGCATGGCCTCGAGTGCGTTCTCGATCGGTCCGAAATCGTCGTTCACGGTGAGGTGCGTAACGAGCAGGACATCGACATCGGTGGTGCCGAGGTGAGCAGGCACCTCCGGCGAACCGATGCGCGTCAGGGTTGGCGGCACGAGCCCGCCGAGCACGATCAGCTGCTCGCTCGTGGGGGCGCCTGCGGCGAGGAGTCGCCCGAGCGCACGTTCGGCAAGAACTCGGGCCTCGGAGGAGCGCTCGTCGTCAGTCACGTTCCTGCTCCATTGCGTCGCGGAGGTGATGGGCGGCATCGTCACCCCGGCCGCCGAGGCGTTTGAGGTCGGCATAAACCCGTGGCCAGGAGACGATTCTACGCGGGGATGGTCCAGTTAGACGAAATGCGCTGCCTGGAGTCCGCCACAACCAATCCGGCCGGCCTCGTCGGTGACGGTCAGGCCGGCGCTTCGTAGATGCGGTGCTAGGTCGCGGTGCGCGTAGCGCTCATCAACTCGCAGGTGCAGGACCGGGAGCTGCGCGACGAACGGCGACACTGTTGCGCCGCGGCCCACCCCGTCCAGCCGAACGTGGTGTCACGAGTGCATGCGCCACGCCGCTGCACGTCGAGGAGATCGCGGCTGGTGGTATGGGCATACCACCGCTCGATGGGGATTGCGTTGAGATGTGCTGTCCACGAATCGAGCATCGAATCGGGGCGTGCGAGGATGCGATGCCCCCGCGACCGCGGGCGGTCCTTGCTTGGAGGTCCAGCCCTCACGGTCCCATCCGACGAGGATCCGACTGGGCCGCGCGATCGAGCAGCCGGCATGTTCGGCGATCCAGGCGGTCGTGATCTGGGCGGGCCGGGCCGCGAGGGTCGCCTCCGCGGCGAGGACTGCCAATTGGCTCCAGGCGAGCTCGTGGGGTCTTGGATCGGGGAGGTGCGGGCGCTCCTCGACATGTACCAGCAGGCCCGCGCCACGGAGGTTCGCTGAGCCAGTTTCGTCGACCCAGTTGATCGCTCGTTCGTCCAGCAACCGGCGAGCGCCGACTGAGAGCTCTGGCGCGACGACGAGCGTTGCCGCTGGGGAGCGGTCCAGTCGCGCGCGTACGTCGCCCGGCCAGCCCCTCCTGAGCCAGACGGCGCGGAAGCTCGGCTGGTGGGGCAGCCCCACGACGTTCAGGGGATGGGTGCCGTCGATCGCC
>CAWCVY010000018.1:0-36639 GCA_963799115.1 uncultured Chlamydiae bacterium
ATTACAGCCCAGGTCGGAGCAGAGCGGAGGCCTGGGTAAACCAGGATATACAATGGAGTCCTGAAGGACGATATTTATCTTTTTCTCAATTCTTCGCCATCAACTTGCGTAAGATTATTCCGCGAAATAAACCTAGTTAAGATTATTCCGCGTAATAAACTTATGCTAGCGATCGTAACATTACGCGAGTTTTACCCCTGCCTTTGCCAGTGCTTGAGTCAAGCTAAGATAGACAAATAGAACATAAATTTAATATAACAAATTAATTTTAACAGGATAGACAGGATAGACAGGATAAGAACAAGATAAAAAAAATGATGTGATCTTATCCTGTATATTCTGCCTATCTTGTTAATAATTATTTTGCTAAGGTGAGTTTTGCATAAGCTTGCTTATCCAAAAAAACTCGCGTTAACATTGGTTATCTCTGAATTATACCGTCCTTTCAGGCTAAATTTTTTGTTTATTGTCACCCAGGCCTACGCTTCGCTACAACCTGGGCTAATCATAACGACCTTTCAGGTCTTCAGCAAGTGGCAATGACGACATTCCTTCCCCGTGAACGCTTACAAAACCTTAGGTTAGCGCTTATGGGGATAAGCCCACGGCTATTTGACATCATTTCCTTGCCCATGCCCTTGCAAAAAAAAACAAAAAAGACCTTTTTCACAATTCAATTTAAGGTGTCTCAGAAACAGCTTTAATCGAGCATGGGGCAAAGGGCAAGGGCAAGGGCATGGGTACATGGGGAGAGGAATAATTCCCTCTCCCTTTTCTGACACCTATTGAATTTGGGTGACATTTAACCAAAATCCAGGGGGGCCATTATTGTCTGGTGGAAAAAGTCCAGCAGGAAGATTACTTGGACCAGTAATAAGTGTTGGTGCAGTACGGTTTGTGCCAACTTGTAATAAAATTACAAAAGGAAAAGGCTGAGGAACTTCTAATATATATGATCGACTTGCAGTACCGGGTTCAAAGAGAGGAATAAAAAATTCTGTAAAGGAAGTCGTTATTGGTTCTAATCCAAAAAGAGGATTTAGAAGACTTAATCCAATGAAATATTCAGAATTTCCTTCGAATTGTCCAGAAGCTGTTGAGTATGAAAGCCCAAAATCGAACTTATAGACCCCTGCAAGTAATTGAACTCCACCTGCAACGGGTGTGATATTAGGTCCTTGGCCTCCTGTTTGAATACCATCAGTAAAATCTACAGTAAAGGGGTCATCGTTAGTAATTGTGATCGGGTCTCTTCTGAGTACTAGAGAAATAAATTCTTGTGGTTCAGCTGTTCCAGTAGGCCCAGTGAATCCAGTAGGTCCGGTAGATCCAGTAGGTCCAGTAGGCCCGGTAGATCCAGTAGGTCCAGTAGATCCGGTAGGTCCAGTAGGGCCAGTGCGACCTTGTTTACAACAACCGTGTCTTTTGGGGCGATGTATTTTACAAGGAGTCTTTTGATATATTGTGGAATCAGTTTGTGTTAATTCATTTAGCTCTTGATAACTTTCGCCACTAGCTGAAAGCTGTAGACTTAACAAGGAGCAAAAGATAGCTCCCATCATTACTAACTTTTTCATGAAATACCTCTTTATAAGCATTAAACGTTATATGTTTTTCTTAAAACAAACTCGATAATATAACGCAAGAAAAAGCCAGTATTCATGCTCAAAAGATTTTCTAACTTCTCATGACACTCAATAGACTTTTTGCGTAATTAATTTTTTTACGCAGAGGTGGGATTCTCTGCGTCTCTCTGACTCCCCGCCTCTCGTTAAGAATTAAGACGACATTTCTAAAAAATTATATGATATACTAGAATTATTAAGAGGTTTTTATGAAAACAAATCCGTTTTCTAATATTCATTTTTCTAGTCCTTTCTTTTCTCTCTCTCTCTCTCTCTCTCTCTCTCTCTCTCTCTCTCTCTCTCTCTCTCTCTCTCTCTCTCTCTCTCTCTCTCTAAGAGCCTTTTCAAAATCTTTTAAATAGATAATCTCTCGAAACTTTCTTTGCCTAAAAAATTTTAGTGTCGAACACTTCAGCAGTTAAAACTACCACAGAGCCCACAGAAAACACAGAGAGGGAGTTATATCTTCATTCGACAAATGCCATCTACTAATCGCTTTACATTAAACTTCTTGCATAATTCATTTTCCTTGCCCGTGCCCTTGCCCATGCCCTTGCCCAAAAAAAATCAAAAAAGAGCGGTTATCAAAGAGGCTGAAAGTAAAAGGACTTCTCGAAGAGTAAACACCACATCTTTTCGTTAATTGGGCAAGGGCAGGGGCAGGGGCACGGGCAAGGAATTGTGGTTATGCAAGATGTCTATTAAATTTAATAAGCAATCCTCGAGTACAGGTTCCATAAAGCCGTAAATAAGACAGTAATTGTGCTTCATGTATTGGGGCTATTGTTCAATAGCGGCCTCAATGATATTACCCGTTAATGGATCAGTTTCACGCCCGTCTATTTCTTCAGATATATCTAGATTAATTAAATAATTCATAAGACCCCCTCTCTGTGTTCTCTGTGGGCTCTGTGGTAGTTTATTGTATCTAACAAAAGATTTTGAACAGGCTCTTAGGGAAGTTCCTCCAACATAGATCTAATCGTATTTGCCTCGACTATCAATAGATTAGCCTTTTCATCTTCTAGGCCGATGGATATGACGCAATTTTTGCCTGAATGATCCATGGCCATTCCGCAACTGTATTCAATTCCCTTATGAAGAAAGGTAAAAGGCTTGGTCACTTTTTTAATGATAAAGTCTTTATCTAAATAGACCAAGCGATGCACGTAGAAACGCTGATCTTTAAAGATAACCTCGTGTACGAGGAAAAGATATCCATCATCAAATTCAATCGGTGCCGCGGAGCCGCGAAAACGGGAAAAGTCTTGTTTTGGTTCATACTCAACGGCTGTTTCGCATTCACCCGTCTCCATATTGGGCTTGTAAAGAATAAAAGGATCGCAGGAGTAAATGGCATAAAACTCATCACCTTTGGCAAAGGGAAGCCAATTTTTCTCACATCTATTGGGATTGGGTCCTTTAAGTGGAACAAACTTTTCGACTTTAACCTCATTTCCTGTAGATCCGCTCGTCAATTTACATAGAGATTGGCCTACCGTTCCCGGATGGGTGTCGAAGGTTGTGCCTAACAAATAGTCTGTTTTGTTTAATGAAAATAGACGACAATCTTCAAGCCCGTCTATTTGGGATGGCAGCCTATTTCTGGGCAAATTTTCAGTGATCTCTTTTTGGGAAAGCAACTTAAAGTTCCGATCATATTCAATAAGGAAATTTTTGGTGCGAATCTTTGGATCTGACGGATCGCGTGATTTGTAATCCTTCCCTCCTTTTTGACTCCAATTAACGGTTCGGCAAATAAGTTTAAATCCATTATCTGTTTTTTGAATAGAGGGATTCATAGGATTGTAACGTTCCGTCATTCCTTCGCGAATAAAAGGAAGTTCTATGTTAATCGGCAGTACTCGTCCTTTTATGTTTTGGGCATAAAAAAGCAAGTTTTGGTAAGTCTGTTCTTTGACATGATCCGGGATATCTTTCATAAGAGCTAAACGATTTGCTGCAGTAAAACCCTCATCTTTGAAAGGAGTGTAATAAGCTGCTATGGAAAGCTCCTCAAGGAATTGGTAGTTATAGACAGGGTGAGTAATAAATAGGAGTTGATTGTTAGGAAAGGGAATTCGTGAACCATGTTTAGCAAAAAGGTAGGCAAGATCATTTTGTCCTTGAGATCGATAGTGGGTAGCAATTTTCTGTAGTGATTCTGCACGTTCTGGATTGTGTTGATAGGCATCCAGGTACCAATGGAGTGCTTGATCCCAAAAGCCCATGTCTTCATAACTTTCGCCAATCATGAGTTTTGAATACCAGACTTCTTCTTTCCACCCTCCTTTACTGATTCGTTCTTTATACCACTTAATGGCATTATCGTTTTGGCCTAGACATTTATAAGACTGACCCAAATAAAACATGTAGCGATGATTATCAGGTTCGTCTTTAAGACCTTGTGTAAGAAGTCTGATGTCTCGTTCAAATTTGTCGGCTTTGCTGCCGCCATCGTTGCGATCATCTATCCATAAGGTTTTCAACTGTTGAGTATGATGGGGCTTATCGGAAGTCCAGTATTCGTGTGTCACCCCTACGCATTTCCATGGCAGGGATGCACGGACGAGGCGAGTATTATGATAAGTATGAACCGTAGATTTTTGGATCATTAAGTAATGATCATGCATTAAAGCGGTTTTGCTAAATTCGGGTTCTACTACTAACATCATATCAGCATCAAGAAGAAGCAAAAAGGTATGCGCTAAAGGAAAACCTAGTTCTTCTAACATTTTTTGGGCTGATTCTACAGAAAGGGTTCGATTGTAGCCAAAATTTTTCCAGGTATTTTGATGCACCTTGCCTGGGATGTTGTTCTTTTGCAAGTATTGCTCAATGATTTCTACCGTATTGTCTGTAGATCCTGTATCGGAAATGGAAATGCAGTCTACGATATCTTTAACGCTGTCCAAACACCGTTCAATAATGTGGGATTCATTTTTTACAATCATTGTGAGGCATATGTTCGCTTTTTTCTGAGAGGTCATCGCTTGTATAGGCGAACCAATAAGAACATTACTCGATTGTGCTTCTAGGGAATGACATGAAAGGGTATAAGCAGTTAAAACGAAAAATAAAAAGAGGCTTTTTGTAAATTTCTGTAGCATGTTTCCTCCTCCAAGAATGGAAGTAGAAACATACTTTTTAATTTGAATTTTTTACAAGACTTGTGAATGAAAAATCTTAAAATTTTTCAAGATCTCGGGGAAATAAATCTTCGGCTTCATGCATTTTTTCTAGCACTTCCACATTAGCCTTTCCCCACCATTTTTCCGGAAGGTTAGGACTGCCTATGCAGCGCAGAATTTCTTTGTGAATATAGTCTATTTGTCGGTTAGAGAAAACTTGGGGATGGGCAATTCCTTTTTGCTGTAAAGATTGAATGATTCTCGTTTTATTCACCTTTTGGGCAGTATCTGGCATACCCACAAAAGCTAAATAGCGAATACCTTGGTATTGTCCACCTTCTAGTGCGATAAAAGGAATGGATTTTTGCAGACCCCTCCAGCGAACCTTTCCCTTTTCAAAACCGATAAATACCTGGGTATCAATTTGGGTAAGGCATTGATTAAACACCAGCACGTGATCACCATACCCCCTCTCTCTTTGGTTAGAAACCCAGGCACCCTTATAAGCTTTTCTATGCCGAACTTCAATCTCTCCTACATTTAGGATGCCCCAGAGGTTGTTAAGATGCGTTGCGTGATACCAACGTGGAATTAAAATGGCATCAGCACCCACCTGGTCCTGGAAAAATCTTTTGGCCTTATTGGCCAATTGTAGACCAAGGCAAGCTGTTCCCCCTTGATCGCGGTGCTGATGGTGCCTAAAATGGGGGATAAAATATTGTTTCAAACTTTCAAACCCTTCGCGCTCATTATTCCAATTAAGCGGTGCTTTTTCTCCCAGCATTTTGTCAAGGGCATCTCGAAGTTTGAACAGATTGTTTTCACTTAGGTGACTTTTGTTCCGATTGACAGATTTAGAGATTCTTTTAATATCTTGTTCGGTATGTACTTGAAAATTTTGCAGGAGAAAATCTAAATTTTCATCTTCTTTTTTCTGAAAATGTTTGATTAATATTTCTAACTGATCTTTATCGCTTAAATAAACATTAGAATATTTAGTACGGTCGATTTCATCGATAAGGGGAAGATTGGCAAGTTTAACTTTGAGATTAAAAGCTAATTGAGGATCAAGTTGTTGAATAATAAGAAAATGTTCATCAACGAGGGAAAAAAATAGATGAAAAACGATTAAGTCAATTTTTTGTTGTTCTTGTAAGCAAAGTTTTTTGTTGGATGGAAAAAAAGTATTTGTTAAAAAAAGATCGATTTGTTTTAGACTTTCATGAATAAAAATTTGGTTGTCCTTATGAGTATTCATCAAACCGGAAAAAATAGCTATGCGTTCATGAATCTCTCTTTGATTGGTGTGAGTCTGTTTAAATTTTGCTTCAAGATAGACACGAAAAATGGCGGGATATTCTTTTAAAGGTTTCTCTAATTCACCATTTAATTCCATAATGGCAAGCTCATTTACAGTCATTCCATCAAAGATCAATGGAATATCTTGATCTTTAACGATGTTTTCAATTTTTTTCTGGTCATCAACAGGATGTTCATTGACTTCATCTGCCAGTTTTTCGGCCAGTTCTTCAATTCCTTTGTTTTGATCTGCTATTTGTTCTTCTTTTTGCAGTATTTGTTCTACTTCAAATCCTTCTTCAGCCATGGGGAGGAAATTTTGTGGTTGGGCTGATAATTCCAAAGTTTCTTGTTCGACTTTTAATTTCGATCCAAGATCTATGATTTTGCGTTCTATATCCAATAAGTTATCTAGCTTTTCTTGTATTTCTTTTGATGGCAGTACCTGAGGTTGCTTAAATGGTTTATTTCTTTTCCTAGGCTGCTGGAGGTTGGCTTTAGGGTTACCACGATGGAGGGGTACATGAACAGCACGAGGGAGGTTTGCGTGGTTTCCGCCTTGATTGACGTTTATTCGCCGTCTTTTACAGCAACAGCAGCAGACGACCATCAAGTAGAGGATCGATAAAGCCAAAAGAGCAATGCTTACGATGATGGCAATTTTCTGATTTTTTGGATTGGGATTTGGTGGATTTTGAAAATACAATAATGGGGCGGCATATGGAGAGAGCGGTGATGTAAAGCGAAAGAGATTATCCATGAGTTGGCCTTAATTTAATTTATATTTAAAGATTTATAAGTGTTATTTGTTTGAAAAAACTATAACATTATAACTAATAAATCACAAAATGAAAACTTGTCTATAAATCGACTTTAACTCAATTGGGCGCATCTGGGTTGAAGGGATAAATAATTGCCCAGCTTTTTGGTTGTGAAAATCGAAATGCCAATCACCAGTACCGCGAGCACTCCAACGATCGGAATATTTCCGGCTGTAGATCCGAAAGTGATCAAGAGGACTTGATAGAGGCAGGATGCCCCTGATTTGCCTAAACGGGATCCCACACTATCGATGACCGATTTTGCTCTCATGCGTTCGTTAGGTTCAATCGAAAGAAAAGCCATCTCTTTACACATGTCAAAAATGGTATACTTTGCTGTTAAAGCTAAAACGTAGTAGAGGGATCCTAAAGTCATAACAAAATAAAAAGGATGCATGTTGAAATAGGACGAGAATGGCTTTAAATTATCTAGTGGGGATCTGAGGGCAATAAAGAACATTAAACTTGTGATAAATAGGAGAATAGGCGTGATTAAGGCGACTTTTGACCAGCTGAATTTTTGAAAAAACCACCGAGAGACAAGCGACATGATAACGGCAAGAATTCCAATGATCGATGTTAATTGATTCACATAGGCATTATATTCATGTGGTAATGAATAAACTTTTTTAATGCTATCTTTCCAGACGACCTCAATCAAATTGCTAGTCAAGCCAAAGCCAATTACAAGTACCGCAATGCAAAATAAGGGACGGGATTGGAAAATACTTAGGAGGCTTTCTTTGAAAGTTAGGTTAGGAGAAGTTTTTTCTGTTTTAGAAACTGGTAGGGGGAGTGGGTTATATACTGCCAACATGCGGGTAATGCCCATGATTCCTAACCCGCACATGAGGACAATTAAGACCATTAATTGGAGGGTTTCTTGCCAGGTTACGTAATTCATCAAGGTTTGACAGAGAAAGCGTGAAGTTTGACCGGATAAGATACCGGCGCAATTTCCAACAAAAATGCATAAGGGATAAAAACTTTTTGCTTGTTCCATTGAAGTAATATCATTCACATAGCCCCAAAAAAGGACTGTTAAAATGATCATAGACCAAAGTTCAGCAGCCAGATAAAAAAAAGAATAGATCCAAAAACAGCTCATGGCGACAAATCCCTTGCAGCCTGAAGGAAGGTACAGGCTTAAGTAGTCTGCAAGATGATTTAGGGATAGTTCATTGCGGAAGGGGAATAGGCAAAAGGCAAAAAGAACGTAAGCACTCAAAAGGGATGTCGCAAAGAAATACAAAGTTTTTTCCCTTCCAAATCTATTATAGAGTTTTGAAAAGAGATAACTTACCAAGATTGCAAAAGGGAGAATGATCCAAATTTTGATAAAAGGGATCACTTCAGCACCGGCATCGCTGGAGGTAATGACCAAGGTATCCTTCAAATCTTTTAAGATATGATAGACGAAGATAATGAGGAAAAATTGCCCAAGCATCAGGATGCGTTTAAATAGTGGAGATTTTGCTAGGGAATGCGAGGAGTGGCTATTTTGCTCTAAATTATTCATGCACTTTTTTTTTTGCAAGAATATTGCAAAAAGAAAAAGCCCAGTTAAGTTGATAAAGATCAAACACAAGTTATTGTGTTTTGAATCAATTTTACATTAAGTTCGAATGAAAGTCAAGCAATAAAACACCCAGGGCAACCGCATTCTTGTTTTTTAGCACATCTTCCAGCCTCCCAAATAACATAAAGATTATCGGAAATGGACTAGTTGGACGAATTGGACTAGTTGGACGGTTGGACGGAATTGGACAGTGGACCAATTCCAGCCTGTCCAACTAGTCCAATTGAGACGATTGCATAAGTGACAATAATTTAGTTATAAAAATATTTAAAATAAATTATTGTCACTTATGCAATCGTCTCAACTCGTCCAACCTGTCCAATTCCGTCCAATTAGTTCTTTAATACTTTCCCCGTAGGTGTAGAGGCTTTCATAAGTTGAGAGACTGTCCCTTCAAAAATAAGTTTGCCTCCCTCCGGCCCTCCTCCGGGGCCAAGTTCAATCAGCCAGTCAGATTGGCGCAGCAATTCCAAATGATGTTCTATGATCAAAATAGAATGCCCTTGGTCTACAAGACGGTGCAATATGGTAATTAACTTTTGAATATCTTCAAAGTGCAGACCCGCAGAAGGTTCATCTAAAATATATAAAGTGGGATCTTGCATTTTGGAAGCCAAATCAGCCACTAATTTTAAGCGTTGAATCTCACCTCCCGAAAGTGTATTAAAAGATTGTCCAAGGGTTAAATAGCCGAGTCCTAACTCTTGCATAAGCTCGAGAGTAAAGGATAGTGAGGGAATGTAGCGAAAAACAGCAGCAGCTTGGTCGATAGACATAGCCAGCACATCTGCTATGCTAAAGTTTTCCCACGTGACTTGCAATGTTTCATAATTATAGCGTTGTCCTAGGCAGACCTGACAAGGAATAAAAAGATCGGGCATCAATTGCATATTGACCCGGAGCTGTCCTAATCCTTCACAAGCCTCGCATCGCCCTCCCCGCTTATTTAAGCTGAAGCGAGAGGCTGTGTAACCCCTGGCCTTAGCTAAGCGTGTATCTGCAAAGAGCCGTCGCAACGGTGTCATGAGGTCTACATAAGTAGCCGGTATTGAGCGTGCTGAAAAACGCTCCATCTGTTTTTCGCCTATGACCAGACGCTTAATTGTTTCGTAACCTTCCAAAAAAATCACCCCAAATTGATTTCTAAGCGCTTTTTGCAGTTGCTTACCAATGATATCCACAGCAAGGGTAGATTTGCCAGAACCCGATACGCCGCAAAATCCCACTAAGCACCCTAGAGGTATTTTAACAGAAAAATCGTGAAGATTATGCAGCGAAGCATTTTTGATACGCATCCACCCGCGCTGAGTTTTGCGGTTTAAGGGTTTGGGAAACGTGCGTTTGCCGCTAAGCCATTGACCCGTTAGACTGGCCGGGTCTTGCAACATTTGTGGATAGCTTCCTTGAAAGGTGATGGAACCACCATGCTGCCCGGCTCCAGGCCCCAATTCGACGATATGATCTGCTTGGCTAATGAGATGGCGTTCATGTTCGACCAGCACGATGGTGTTTCCTAATTTTTTCAGCTCCTGAATCACTTGTTGTAAATAGTGCATGTCTTGACGATGGAGGCCAAGGGAGGGTTCATCCAGAATATAAATAAGTCCTGAGAGCTTAGCTCCAATTTGCGAGGCAAGTTGAATGCGCTGAGCTTCTCCTCCGCTAAGAGTGTGTCCTTGCCTATTAAGTTCTAAATAACCAAGCCCGACTTGACGGAGAAAACTCAGCCTTGTTTGAATATGGGGAAGAATTTCTTTGGCAATCAATGCTTCTTTACCGGAAAACTGCCAATTTTGAATCTCCTGCAAAAGTTGAAAAACGGTTTGCTGGCATAGCTCATAAATGTTTTTGCCCTTGATGAGGCAGGCTAAGCTTTCGGGCTTTAATCGAGCTCCTTGGCAAGCTGAACAGACTTGCCATTCGACAAAGGGGAGTTCGCTAAGAGAGCCTTTTGATTTTTTATTTTGCAGAGCTCGATTCAAAAAAGGAATAAAGCCTTGCCAGGTTGTTTTAAGGTGGTGAGTTTCGCCGTGTACAGTTGTTGTCAACTCAAATACTTGCGACGATCCATATAAGAATTCCTCTAAAAGTTTAGGAGGAAGGTCTTGGACTATTGCTTCTTCCCGAATGGCATACGATTCGAAAAAAATGTGTAATAGCTGTTGAAAAGAAGAGGCAATTTTACGAGGTAATTTATCGAGAATTAAGCGGGTTTGCTCCACTAAAGAAGTGTTCTCCTCTTCAAAAAGAAGGCTTGGGTTTACTTGTTCTTGACCACCAAGACCTTGGCATATTGGGCAAGCCCCGCGGTGGGAATTAAAATTAAAATCGGGAGATTCGAGAGGAGCGAAAGCAAAAGAGGTTTCAGGGCAAACGTAAATTTCAGTGAGGTAGCGCATGGCCTCTTCCTTCCCTACTTGTACTTTTAGAATTCCTTGACTGAGATCCAAAGCCGTTTCGACAGAGGAAGCTAAGCGTTCCCTTATGCCTTCTTTCATTTCTAGGCGATCTACCACTACATCAATTTGTGAAAGGAATTCTTCAAGGGGTAAAGGCTCGTCGCTCGTCCATTCTTGGTTATGGATGCGCAAGCGAATAAATCCCATTTGCTGCAATCTAGCGATGGCTTGTTTAGGTTTTTCATGGTTTAATTTAATAGGAGCAATCAATTGGAGCCTGATGCCTGAACCATATTCCCTCAAAATTAAGTCGATGATTTCCTGTCTTGAATAACGAATTAAACGTTGTTTTGTGATTGGACTATGCTGTTCACCGATATTCGCATACAGCAAAGCTAAGAAATCATAAATATCGGTGTAAGTTGCAATCGTACCACGCGGCGAGAGCTCGTAACTTCCGCGCCCCACAGCTAACGTGGGGGACAAACCTTCAATCAGATCCACTTCAGGCTTTGGCATTTGTTTAATCCAAGTCCTAGCTTGTGAGGATAAGTATTCTAAGTAGCGACGCTGTCCTTCAGCGAATAAGGTATCAAAAGCCAAAGAGGATTTTCCTGAACCGCTGACCCCAGTTAAAACGGTAACGGCATGTTTTGGAATATCCAGCGATACATTTTTTAAATTGTGTTGCCGGCATCCCTGTAAACGAATCCAGGAGAAAATAGAAGAACCGTTCATAGCTTTGTTCCAGAATTTCTTTTTATTTGTTGCATTTTCATTGTGAAACTGCTTAACATAAAATTGCAAGTGGAAGAACTATAGAACCGGGGCTATATATGAATAATATGGAAGGAATGGTAAATATCAAAGAAGAAATAAAAGGGGATATCTTAATTCTCAGGATAAGCGGCCGTTTAGATGCTATTTCTTCGCCTACTGCTGAGCGCAAGGTCTTTGATTATATCAACAAAGGGCAGTATAAGCTATTGCTCAATTTCTCCGGAGTAGATTATTTAAGCAGTGCTGGTATGCGCATGTTATTATCTGTGACAAAGAAGCTCAAAGCTCTTTCCGGCAAACTCGTCCTGTGTTCTGTGACGGGTAATGTGATGGATGTGTTAACGATGTCTGGTTTTGACCACGTATTAGAACTTACTAAAACTGAAGAAGATGGCCTGCGTAAGTTTTAGGTTTAATAAAATGGGGCGGATGTAGTGATTGGCGGAATCTCTTTAGAAACGGAAGAAGTCAAACGCATCATTCTGAACTTCGCATTAGAAGTCCAAAAGAAAATTCCTTCTAATCTTCAACGCCAAAAAAAGCGAGTTATCGTTTTAGCTGGTCCTACCTGTTGCGGAAAATCTGCTTTAGCTATGGAACTTGCTCAAGTCATGGATGGGGAGATTATATCTGCCGATTCGATGCAAGTTTATCGTGGAATGGATATCGGCACAGCCAAACCTTCAAAAGAAGATCGTCTTCTAATTCCCCACCACTTAATTGATATACGTGATATCCAGGAAAATTTTAATGTAGTCGATTTCTATTATGAAGCCCGGCAGTGTTGCCAGCAGATATTAGATAGAGGTAATGTACCGATTGTGGCAGGAGGATCGGGGTTTTATCTCCATGCCCTTTTATATGGTCCTCCAAGCGGTCCTCCTTCAGTTCCTGAGTTGCGAAAGTCTTTGGAAGAAGAAGTGGAAAGGCTTGGTTCCGAGATTCTTTATGAGCGGTTGGTGCAGCTGGATCCTCAATATGCGAAAACGATCACCAAAAATGATAAGCAGAAAATTGTGCGTGCGCTCGAAATCATTACATTGACACACAAAAAAGTCAGCAAGTTATCTTGGAAGGGTAGGCGCAAACCTCAGAATTATGACTTTCATTGTTGGTTTTTACATCGTCCTAAAGATAAGCTCTATGAGCGGATTGATAAGCGTTGCGACCAGATGCTGCAAGCTGACTTTCTAGATGAGGTTAAAAGGTTAGATCAGGAGGGATTAAGGCAAAATTCTTCAGCTTCGCAAGCCATCGGATATCGTCAGGCGTTGGATTTTTTGTTGACAGGCCAAACGGCCGCTGATTATGAAAAGTTTGTCAGCTCTTTTAAACAAGCCACCCGTCATTATGCTAAAAGGCAGTTTACCTGGTTCCGGAAGGAGCTCATTTATCGGTGGCTGGATGTTGATATGCATGATCCTGAGGTCGTTTTTGACATCATTAGAGCTGATTATGAGTCTCTCTAGGCTGAGAAAAAAATTAATAGGATGGGTAGGCTAGGGTCTAGACTATCCTACCATCCTGCTGTGCTAATTCAACAACATCAATTTTTTCCACCAAAGCAAAAAACCTATTTTCTTTTTGAAAAGAAACTCATAAAAATATTTTTTTTATTTTTAGGCTTTGCTGATGTTGATGGGGGAGTATCTGACGAGGATGGAATCGAGTCCAGATTTTCTTTTGCTTGTATTAATTTTTTTTGCTTTTTTGTGATCGTCTCTGTCTGATGGGGGCGTTTCTAACGGAGAAGATAAAATAAATTCCGCCATTTCTTTTTCTTGTATTAATTTTTTTGCTCCAATTAGTGCACGTTTGTGTTGGAGATAGATTACCTTGTCTAAATGTTCGCTATGTGGATTGGGTTGTTTTTTCTTCAATTTTGTTTCAAATTTCTCATGCCAATTTTCCATGAGATATTCAACGATCTCTGAATTTTTTGTTTGAATTGCTGTATTTAATGTAAACAAATTAGGTGTAAATCCTTGGTTACAAATAGCTTTAACACTGCTTAAATTTCCTTTTTTTATCTCGTTGTCTATAACTGCATGGGTTTTACTTCTATTCGACTTATTTTTGATATAATCTTTGTAAGTTTGAAACTCATCCATGATACTTTGTTGTTTACTTCCATACGTAAGAATCCATGTTTGGTGCACTTCAAGAAACAATCCACGAAAAGCTTGATTCATTTCTTTTATTTCTGAAAATTTATTTTTAAAAGATTCTTTAGCGCTTTTGTTCTCATCTAAAGTAGCTCTCCATTCCATGGCCGTAGGTTTCCATAATAAATCGTCATTTAACAGTAAATTAAATGTTTTTGAGACAGTTGTATTTAAGCCCTGTTCTTTTGCAGTTAAAAACGAAAAAATGTATACTAAAACTTCCTGCGGTAATGATGAAAAATTTGTTGATTCCATAATAATCCTTTATTTGTTATTGAATATTTAAAATATATTTATATCAATGTAATTAATAAAAAGCAAATTATTTTTTGTTTAACTATTTAAGGTTACTGTGCAAAGAGAAGATAAGGGGGTTTTTGAGGTTTCTTAGAACCTGTTCAGAATCTTTTGTTAGATACAATAAACTACCACAGAGCCCACAGAGAACACAGAGAGGGGTCTTATGAATTATTTAATTAATCCAGATATATCTGAAGAAATAGACGGGCGTGAAACTGATCCATTAACGGGTAATATCATTGGGGCCGCTATTGAACAATAGCCCCAATACATGAAGCACAATTACTGTCTTATTTACGGCTTTATGGAACCTGTACTCGAGGATTGCTTATTAATTTTAATAGACATCTTGCATAACCACAATTCCTTGCCCGTGCCCGTGCCCCTGCCCTTGCCCAATTAACGAAAAGATGTGGTGTTTACTCTTCGAGAAGTCCTTTTACTTTCAGCCTCTTTGATAACCGCTCTTTTTTGATTTTTTTTTGGGCAAGGGCATGGGCAAGGGCACGGGCAAGGAAAATGAATTATGCAAGAAGTTTAATGTAAAGCGATTAGTAGATGGCATTTGTCGAATGAAGATATAACCCCCTCTCTGTGTTTTCTGTGGGCTCTGTGGTAGTTTTAACTGCTGAAGTGTTCGACACTAAAATTTTTTAGGCAAAGAAAGTTTCGAGAAATTATCTATTTAAAAGATTTTGAACAGGCTCTTAAAGGAAATTTACTTTAAGGGGGTTTAAGTGGGCTTTACCCCCTTTTTGGAGTGCAGTCGGCCACTCACGTATTTGCATGGAGGCGATTTTGCCGTATTGCTTTATGTATTGGACATGGACTGGTTGGACTAATTGGACTAGTTGGACGAATTGGACGAATTGGACTGGTTGGACTGGTTGGACTGGTTGGACTGGTTGGACGAAATGGACAAAGTAACCTAGCTCTAAAAATTTTTTTGATCTTCACCTCTGCTTGAGCTTATCGGGTGCAGGCATAATTTTGCCCAAAAACAATTCTTCAAGCTGTTTGTGTATAATTTGGTTTACTTTAAAAATCCCGATCCACTATAGTTCTAGATTTTAAAGAAACTATCCCAGAAATCCCATTCGCGGACGATCTCAAAATCCTTACCAAATAATTGTCATGAGCGAGTCTGAAAGCATGAGTTTACAAAACGAACCTCAAGAAGATCATTCCTCTAATCCTCAAAGTGATCTGGTTTCTCAGCCTGATGAGCCCTTTCCATCCCCTGAAAACGAACCAGGAGAGGAGAGGGACAGAATAGGCGAAGAAGGTCCTGAGGAGCATTCTTCACAGAATGCTTCAGATTCCCCTACCTCTCAAGGCCCTAAAGAAACTGAAAGCAAAAAGAGAGATCATAGAGAGGGATATACTGCACAATTTGAAGATTTCAAAAAGCAGTTTGAGGAACAACCAGACCTAGAAGCTAAGCTGCAATTAGCTATTGATTTTATGGAAGCTTCCCTAGCTCAAGGGGGGACTCCCCATTTCCGTAGTTTTTGGGAAGCAAGGCGTTTTTGCCTACCCCTTTTTAAAGAGAACATCTCTCCTGCATTTCGCAGCCAGCAATGGAATAGGTATAGTGAACTCTCAAAAGAGGCTCGCCGTTTAAAAGAGATATTAGATGAACAAAGCGCATTTGCTGTAGAGCAAATCGAAATTGCTATTCAGGCTCTAGAAAAAGAGATCGATCAATTTTCAGAACAGGTAGAAAAAGCCTCTTTTGCCGAAAATCTCGTTTTTCCCCATGCTTTAAAAGATAGCTATCAAGCCTATGAAAATTTGCAAAAGCAGCTTAATGTTTTAAATGTCCAAGCTTCACGGATAAATGCTTTGCGTAAAGAACTTCTCAAAACAGAGATGCGAGTTCGCCAAAAAAACAAATTTTTCCAACATTTATCGGCCGCAGGCGATCGTGTTTTCCCCAAGCGCAAGGAATTGATTAAAGAGATTAGTGAACAGTTTGTAGGAGATGTGGATCAATTTATTAAGGCTCACTTTGGGGAGAATCCTTCACAGGAATCGCTCTATGTATTGCGTGAAGAGATAAAAGCACTTCAAGGAATAGCCAAAATCCTCACTCTCAATACCCATTCTTTCACCCAAACAAGGACGCGTTTAAGCGAATGTTGGGATTTGCTAAAGGTTGAGGAAAAAGAACGGAAAAAGGAACGGGCTCATCAAAGAGTCGTTTTTAAACAAAATGCTGAAGAACTGCAGCAGTCCATTTTGACTTTAAAAGAGGTTCTTGAGAAAAATGAAGGATCGCTTGCAGAAGCTCAAAAAAGCATCGACACTATTGTTGCAAAGATGCGCAAAACTGAGCTTGGGCGTGATGAGCTTAGTATGCTTCGTGAAAACTTAGCTGACGTTCGTAAGATCATGCAAGACAAGATGAAAACTGAAGAAGAAGTACGTCAGCAACAGGAGGTTGAACGGGGCCGGCAAAAAAGAGAAAAATATATCTTTCTTAAAGAAAAAGTCGAACAACTTTTCGAACAACAGGAAATACTTGAAGTTGACACTTTAATTGCCCAACGTGATGCATTGTTAGCAGAAATTCATGACTCTTCAATTACAAAAAATGAAAAGCAAGATTTAGAACGTGTGCTCAAGCCCTTAAAGGATAGTATTACGGAAAAGAAAGAGAAGGCTTTGATGGCTTTATCTGAGGATGATCGTCAAGCTTTGCAGCAGTTGCAGACCATTCTTAAGCAACGAAAAGAAAGGCGTCAAGAAATTAAGAATCAACTGGAAATTTTACGGAAAGCTTCGGGATCTTCGAGCCTCGACTTTGAAAAGGCGATGAGTTACACAGCCCAAACTAACGAAGAAAAGGAGCGTTTAGAAAAAAGCAACCAGGGCATTCAAGAGATCGAACGTAAAATAGTCGAAATGCAATCCAAAATAAAAGGCAAATAGCACTGCATGCCTTTACATGTTTTTGACCTAGATCATACCCTGTTAAAGGTCAATAGCAGTTACCGTTTTGGGGAATATCTTTATCACCATCAATTTTTTACTTTTTCCACTCTCTTAGCCTGCCTGTGTGCTTATACCCGCCATAAGTGGTTGGGTATGTCAGTACAATCCTTGCATGCCAAAACATTCGCCCATTTATTTAAGGGATGCGATCTGACGGCGATTCAGCGCCATGTGGAGAATTTTCTATTGGAAAATTTTGCTTCTCTCTTATACGATCCGGTAGTAAAACGCCTTGAAGCTGCCCAGGATAAAGGGGAAGAGGCTATCATTTTATCTAGCTCACCCGATTTTCTAGTCGGAGCCATTGCCAATCGTCTTCAGGTGTTGAATTGGACAGGTACGCCCTATTTAAGGAATTCTCAAGGAAAGTTTAGTTCTATTGGCCCTATTTTAGAAGGGCAAGGTAAGGCAGATATTGTCATAAGCTTAGCCCAGCAAATGAACCTTCCCCTATCTGACACCATCGTCTATTCAGACAGCTATTTAGATTTGCCTGTATTAAGAATCGCTGGACGAGCCATTGGTGTGAAGCCTGATGGTCATTTAAAAAGGGTTTGTTTGCAAAATGGGTGGGAAATTTTATAATCCCCCAGAAGTTAAGGGTTGGTTGAATGAGCCTGAAGGGTGGGTGTTAGTGTTAATGAGATGAATTCCCATCACAGATAACTATTTAAATTTTCCTGTATTAATAATAGTCTGACGAGCTATAGATGTGAAGCTGGATGATATTTATACACAAACAACCTGAAGAATTGTTGTGTATAAAATGCGATTGTTTGCAAAATGAGTAGGAATTTTAGGCGGATAAACAAAGGTGAAAGATGAACGTACGCCAAAGTATTCTTAAGGAAATGGGCAGGGAGCGTCCTTTTAAGCCAGCAAAAGGATTTCGCAAACCCGATTCAGAAAACTTCGGCAAAAACCTGTTTTCCCGGACGATCATGCAGAAAACTCTTCCCAGAGAGATCTATAAAAATATTCTGGGGGCTATGACAGGCCAAGAAAAACTCAAACCTGAATATGCCGATACGATCGCTGTAGCTGTTAAAGAATGGGCCATCAGCCATGGGGCGACCCACTATTGTCATTGGTTTCAACCTTTAACGGGAGCTAGTGCTGAAAAGCATGATGCTTTTATTGAATGGAATACCTCTGATGAAATGATTGAGAAGTTTAACGGCAGACAGCTTATCCAAGGGGAGCCCGATGCTTCTTCATTTCCTTCTGGTGGGTTGAGGACAACTTTTGAGGCTCGGGGTTACACAGCATGGGACCCCTCATCCCCTATTTTTTTGTGGCAAGCAGGAGATGGTACCACCCTCTGCATACCCAGCATTTTTTTTTCGAGGACTGGAGAAGTTCTAGATACGAAAATTCCGCTTTTACGATCAGATAAGCGGATAAACCAGGCTGTTTTACGCCTTCTGCATTTGACTGGATTGCGGGCCCAATATGTTTATTCTACTTTGGGAATTGAGCAAGAATACTTTATCATTGATCGCTCGTTGCGCAATTTGCGTCCCGACCTTGTATTATTGGGAAAAACTGTACTGGGTGCTGCTTCCCCTAAGGGTCAAGAGCTGCAAGATCATTACTTTGGCTCGGTAAAAGATCGCATTCTGGTCTTTATGCGCTCTTTTGAGCAAGCCGCCATCAAATTGGGAATTCCAGTTAAAACTCGGCATAATGAGGTTGCTCCTGCGCAACATGAAGTTGCACCTGTATTTGAAAAAGCATCGGCTGCTGTTGATCATAATATTTTATTGATGGAGCTCATGCGTCAAATTGCCGGTCAACAAGGTTTAGCTTGCTTACTGCATGAAAAGCCCTTTGCAGGAATTAACGGATCAGGCAAGCACTGCAATTGGTCTCTTTCGACGGATGAGGGGATTAATTTGCTAGATCCGACTGATACACCACAGAATAATTTACATTTTCTCATTCTATTATCGGCAATTTTACATGGCGTCAATCAGCATGCGGCTTTGTTGCGGGCTTCCGTAGGATCTGCTTCCAATGATTATCGCCTTGGGGGGCATGAAGCTCCGCCGGCAATCATTTCTATCTACCTGGGACAGGAACTCGAAAATTTATTGGATGAAATCGAAGCCAAGGGAGTTGCTTCTATAGTAAAAAGCAAAAGCGGCTATAATCTGGGTCTTGAGGTAATTCCTGAGCTGCCAAAGGAAAACACCGATCGCAATCGGACCTCTCCTTTAGCTTTCACAGGCAATAAATTCGAATTTCGAGCTGTAGGCTCTTCGGCTAACCCTGCTTTTTCAGCCACGATTCTCAATTTAATTGTGGCCGAAAGCTTGAACCTCTTGCTGGATGAAATAGAAAGCCGTTTACCAAAAAAATCTTCCTCATCTACTGAAGAGTTGATGCAAGCTGCCATACCGGTTCTACAAAAGAACTTAAAAGACTCAAAACGCATCCGCTTTATGGGCGATAACTATAGTCAAGCATGGGTTAAAGAAGCGCATGCTCGCGGGATTCCTAATATCAAACGTGCGTCTGATGCATTCAAGGCTTTAACGGATCCCAAGACAATTCAGCTATTTGAGGATGTCTTGACTTCTCAGGAATTATCCAGCCGCCAAGAGATTCTTCTGGAACATTATGGGCATCACTTAAATATTGAAGCAAATTTGATTGTGGACTTATTTCGCACGCAAATATTACCAGCAGCCATGGGTTATCAACATCTTTTGGCATCGAGTTTCATGCAAGTTAAGGAAGCTTTAGCTCCACATCAATTCCACTCTACGAAGCAAGCCCTGCATCTCAAGCATTATAATGATACGATAGAGGATTGTTTGCGCAGTGTGGATGAGTTGGAGAAAGCACGGCAGCAAGCGCGCGGGTTACCGCTAGCCGAGCAAGCAATAGCTTTTAGCAATCAGGTTTTGGATAAGATGGAGCGGGCTCGGCAAGCCATCGATCTTCTTGAATCTTTAACCGATGATGCGCGTTGGCCTTTGCCTAAATGTCGCGAACTTTTGTTTATGGTTTAAGAGCTGAGCATAAATAAATGAACATTTATTTACGCCCAGTTCCTTAGGAGAAAATATCAGTGAAACATATTGGATTATTTGGAGGGACTTTTGATCCTATCCATTGTGGCCATCTCAATCTGGCCTTTGAATTAATGGAAAAAAAACGCTTAGATGAAGTCTGGTTTATTCCAGCGCAAATCAATCCGCACAAAGTTGAATCTACTCCCGCCCCTATGGATCAGCGTTTGATCATGACCCAATTAGCCATACAAAACATCCCTAAGTTTTATCTAAAAGATTTGGAAAAGGAGCGTCCTCCTCCTTCTTATACCATTCACACTTTGCGTGCTTTCATTTCCGAAGAAGCTTACAAGCCCGATCCCCATCAATTTTATTTGTTAATGGGTGAGGATTCGGTTCCTGGTTTTTCTCGGTGGTATTTGCCAGAGGAAATTGTCAAGTTAGTGCCTTTATTGATCGGATCGCGCTCTGGTTTTTCTCAATATGAACTAGCGAATTATGAGTTATCTCTTCGCGAAGCGATTCAAAAAGGGCTGACTCCCACTAGGCTGATGGATGTTTCTGGTACAACTATCAGAGAGCGGCTTTCGCAAGGACTTTATTGCGGGCATCTTTTGTCCGCGCCTGTTTTACAGTACATACAGAAAAATCACCTCTATTTGTAATCGATACTTGAAATTGGTTAACATATTTGACAACTAATTTTTATTTGTTGATTTTTATATTTAAAAAATGACATCCTGCATTAAATATTTATTAAATAAGTGGTGTAGTGGTTATGAATGTTCATCTATTTGCAAGAAATACTGGTGTTAGTTTTTTTAAAGAAACTTTTTTTCATTCTATCTCCCCTCAGAAGAAAAGAATTATCCTTATTGTTTCTATAGCTTTTAGTCTTTTGGCTATTTGCTACATGATCAGTCGATGGTGCAAGAAAGCCAAAGTTTTAAATGGCCAGGCCAAGAAGATTGATCCAGTAAACGGAAAAATTGAAAAAAATGTATTTAAAGAGGATAAATTACAAGGGCAAGGAAAAGTTACCTTTCGTGATGGATCAATAGGGGAGGGTGAATTCAAAGATGGCGTTTTGAGTGGTCAAGGTACAATGACAAGACCTGATGGCAGTATTGAGCAGGGTGAATTTAGAATGGGTTCCTTATATAAGGGGAAGATAACTCATCTCGATGGAAAGGTTTGGGAAGGAACATTTGAAAATGGTAAGTTATATGAGGGGAAGATCACTCATCGCGATGGAAAGGTTTGGGATGGAACATTTGAAAATGGTAAGTTAAACGGCCCAGGAAAGTTTATTGATGAGGATAAAGAAGAAATAGGAATATTTAAGGAGGGATTATTGTTTGGCGATGGAAGGATGATCTATTCGGATGGAACGGAAAAACGAGGTTGGTTCGAAAACGGTATACCCATGTATGTTGAGCAAAAAGATCGTTATGGACAGGTGGTATACAAATTCCATAAAGGTATGGTAGAAAGGATAGACATTAGAGAACTCACTCCTGAACAAAAAGCTGAGATTGCCATTGTTCCTGATAAAATGTCTTATGTTAATGCCTTTCGGGCTCTTTGGGAAAAGGCAGAAACACCTGCGGGAGGGTTTTTTGATGTTTACCCAGAAAAACTTGCACCTGAAGAAGAAGTGATTTCAACTAGTGAAAAAGTGGCAAAGGTTTTTCAAGAATCTTATCCTCATTGTTATTTAGACTATCAAGGGGGAAGAAGAATGAAAGTTTGTTTGAAAATTTCCCAAGATTAGGGGTGCGCGTATTTAACCAAATTTATGGAGAGGGAGCTGCACAAAGAGCGCTCAAGGAATATAATAAAATTCCACCAGAAATGCGATTTGATAAAAACGATAGTTACCATTTTTCGGATCTTATATTGAAAAACGTATTGAAGGAAGTGAATGAGAGGAAACGTTATGGCTTGTAATATGCCTTAATTTGCCTTTGCTAGGGGATAGTAAATTCAAGCTCGCTG
The DNA here is from genome assembly GCA_963799115.1 of uncultured Chlamydiae bacterium. GTDB lineage: Bacteria > Chlamydiota > Chlamydiia > Chlamydiales > Parachlamydiaceae > CAWCVY01. The sequence goes on from CAWCVY010000018.1 coordinate 22,115, forward strand.
AACGCGGGCTTTTTTCTTCGTTTTGTCAGGGATTAAATCTGAGTTTCTGCCTACCGGCATCAACTATACTATCTAAAATCGAATGTGATTGTTGAGGTGAAGTGTTGTGAATCATTGCTATGGGGAACATCAGGCTCAATTGATCAATTATCTTAAAGTCTCAAATGTTTTAGTTGGCCTGCTAATTAATTTTGGAAAAAGAAAAGTGGAATATAAAAGACTTCATCATCCTGATCATCATGCCGCTTGCGATCATGCATATCTTGATCTTGCGTTTCATTATCTACTTTCTGCCTTCTTCAAACATTTTTCTGATTGATAATTTCTTATTGAGCATAACCTCCTTCCTAAGTTTTTTTAATGCTCGTATTGCATTTTGCACGGGATCAATGCTTTCTTTGTTTTTAATAAAAGGAATGATCATGGCAACTCACACACCATTTTTCAATTTTTTGCTCGATTCGTCAGTCCCATTAAAAGGGAAATGATCTGACTAATTTTGCTCGCCCTTTGCTATTATCCATTCCTTCCAAGTTTTTGCCTTTGGATTTTTAAATGGATTCTCTTTTTGACAATATTGATGAAAATCTAATAAAAAATCTTGGCGCTCGATAAAAGAGAGGATATTTGGCAGAAGTTTCATCTGGTTTCTTCATTAAATCTGAGCCGCCAATAGCAAATCCACGATAGAGAATTTCTTCAAAAAGAAGCTCTGGATTGTGGAGCATATCGGCAATGACTAAAGCGATGGTTGTGCGAGCTGAGACATAGCAATGCATATGGATCCAGGCATTTGGATTCATTAGGATGAACTTAACTAAGTCATCCACACATTGATCTGTGGGCCTCAAATGTTCTATCATAGGGAAACGGGCATAACGAAAGCCAAATTCCTCAACGAGTTTTTGTTCGTTTGAGGCTCTCTGGACTTTCATACTCCTCACTTTTCCTTTTCTTTCCTTGATCAAAACAGTTTCTCCGATTTCTGCGATGCGAGCCTCTTCATCTTTCATGATCTCTTCGACTGTTTCACCAGGCTTGATCTCTTCATTCTTCCAGACAGCAGGTAAGCCATTAATAGCGCAATGGCGCTCGCCGCGCAGATCTACAATGATCATCTCTAGCTTTTCGTCGGAAGCTTCTGTAATTTTCTGCACAATTAAAGGAAGATGTTGTGCACCAAATTGCCCGCTGCCAGAAAAAGAAGTGCATTTGATCCCGTTTTTACCAGACGAGGATTATTAATAGAATGCATATCTTTATAGCGGCGGTAATGTCTTATTCCCTCTTCGCATTTAGTGAATTGAAGGGTGTTTTGGAAAGGAGTGCTAAGATTATTCATTTTTACCTCAAATTAGTTGTTACAAGTGAAATTTTAATATAAATCAGCTTTAACTTCAAACGATAATTAAAAATCAAGGTGCTAATAACACCTGCTTCCCATTAAATTTATGCCATACAATTGACGCAGGCTCTTAATCATGAATTAGGATGCGAGCCTCTTCTTCAGTTAGCCATTCTCCTTTTTCTGCTATCGCTAACTGCAATAAGATCCATATAAATATTGATGGTTTTTAACTTGAGGAATATGATATTATTGTTCTTTCTTAGATAAAATTTGTATATTTATGAATAATTCGACCCTAACAACCTTAAATCGCATTGCTCAAGCTATTTACGACAAAAAAGGCTTTAACATTCTTGTACTTGACGTTCGTCAAATTTGCACTTTGACTGACTATTTTGTTATTGCTGAAGGGACGGTTGATCGGCATGTTAAGGCTCTTTGCCAAATAATTATCGAGGAATTAACCCAATTGGGCCTCCATCCTTTTCATATCGATGGACAACGGGAAGGGGACTGGATTGTCATTGACTATAGCGATGTGATCATCCATTTATTTACTCCCGAACTGAGAGAAAAGTATGCCATTGAAGAGTTGTGGCAGAAAGGAAAAATTGTGGACGTAAAAATAGACATTAAAGTCGAGAGAACATGAATAAAAAACGCATTGTAATAACTGGGATGGGCATTGTTTCCTGTTTTGGAAATGATGTCGACGTTTTCTATCAAAATCTTCTAGCCGGTAAAAGCGGTATTGCCCCTATCACAGAATTTCCTTGTGAAGATTATCCGACTCGTTTTGCGGGGGTGATTAATAATTTCGAGCCTGGCGAATATATGGATAAGAAACAGGCGAGACGTGTGGATAAATCGATTGCCTACACAATGGTAGCGGGTAAAAAAGCATTGGCGCATGCCGCTTTAAAAGGGGAGGCTTTTGAACGCCTTCAAAAAACTCGCTGCGGGATTCTTATTGGATCAGGCATGGGGGGCATGGGGGTTTTTGCCGACGGCGTCCAAACTTTGCTCGAAAAAGGACAGCGCAAGGTCACACCTTTTTTTGTCCCTTACATTCTCACCAATATGAGTGGGGCAATGCTAGGAATAGATCTTGGTTTCATGGGGCCAAACTATTCGATCTCTACAGCTTGTGCGACTGCGAACTATGCGATTATTTCTGCTGCCAATCACATTAGGCAGGGAGATACCGATCTGATGCTGGCCGGAGGAGTTGAAGCGGCTGTGATGCCGATGGGATTAGCCGGGTTTTGCGCTTGCAAAGCTTTGTCGCAGCGCAATGATGCTCCAGAGAAAGCTTCTCGCCCATGGGACCGCGGACGCGATGGGTTTGTGATGGGGGAAGGAGCAGGTGTTTTGGTTCTTGAGAGCTTAGAGCATGCCTTAGCGCGGGGTGCACCGATTTTAGCTGAATATTTGGGAGGCGGGCTTTCTTGCGATGCCCACCATCTCACAGAGCCAAAGGAAGATGGCGAGGGGATCGTTTTATGCATTCATAAGGCTCTAGAAGATGCAGGGATTAAACCGCAAGAAATTAATTATATTAACGCACATGCCACCTCCACCCCTCTGGGAGATATAGCAGAGGTTCGAGCTCTGAAACGCATTTTTGAAAATCCCTCTTCCATTAAGATGAATTCCACAAAGTCTATGATCGGCCATCTATTGGGTGCAGCAGGAGGGGTAGAGGCAATTGCAACCATTAAGGCGATTAATGACCATCTCATTCATCCCACAATTAATTTGGAAAATCCTGAATCCGATTTAGGTTTTGATATTCCGACTCGTGCCGAGGCATTCACTGTCAATAAGGGGCTTTCAAATTCTTTCGGTTTTGGTGGGCATAATGCTTCTATCATATTAGAGGCATATCAGCCATGAAACACGAAAAATCCTATGGGATCATCCCTTTATCCCTCCATGAGGGGCTTTGGCAGGTTTTACTGATTCAACATCAAGCCGGGCATTGGGCTTTTCCCAAGGGGCATGCTGAACAAGGCGAATCACCGCAGCAGGCAGCTGAACGTGAATTAAAGGAAGAAACCGGCCTGACGGTCCAACGCTATTTGTCTTCGGATCCTCTAAGCGATGAATATAAATTTACCTTGCAAGGGGAGCTTGTTCACAAAAACGTTCAATACTTTCTGGCACTAGTGAAAGGTCAGGTTGGCATCCAGGCAAGCGAAATCCAAGCAAGTCAATGGCTGACCCTTTCGCAAGCTCACCAGCACATTACTTTCAAAGAGAGCAAGCGATTATGTGCGCAAGTTGAAGAATTTTTAAAAACTCTCGATCAGCATGGAAATCCCGTATTGGCTTGATTATACTAAAGCACCGATATAGTGTTCAAAAGCACTTAGGGTGCACCGTTCTTGTTTATCTTGTTTAGCAGCCGGCAGCCAGTCAATTAGAAAAGTCCATTTGCCTAGCCGATTCCGCGCTTCTTGATCTAAGACTTTAATGCGTTGAAGAGTATTTAATGTAGTCGTTAAGGATGTTGCATTCATTGGAGAAGTTAAATAAATTTCATCAAGGCGTTCCAATAAATCTTTCAGAGAAAAATCAATGGATGGTTGATGAGAAAGGGAGAATTTAGTTTGCCCTTGCCACGTCAATTTTGTTTGTAGCTCATTCACAAATGAAGAAAAAGTTTTGGCATCTTTACATTGTTGAAAATGATTAATGGGTAGCATGATAATCCCCTTTTTATATGATTAACCTCCATTTTAATTCTTTTTAATTAAAATAAATTAAAAATGAATTAAAGATTAGGTGGGAATTTTCAAAATTTAACCCAAGTTCAGCTAGCTGAATTGGGTTATCAGTATTTGAATTAAGTTAATAGTAATTTTCCGTAGGAGAAAAATTCGAGGCTCCTTTCTCTTCTAATATCCTTTTAAATTCATCTAATTCTTGATTCCACTCTTTAATTTTAATATTGCTTTTTTTATTAAGTACATCAAATACATAATCTCCATTATCATTATAAAAAACTCTAAAAACAGTTTGGGTATCGGGTTTTCTAACAGAAATATAATCACCATAATGCTCACTATCTTTAGTTTGCCATTCACTTCCCATACGTTTAGATAAATATTCTGCTAAATCTACTAGATTTATACTCATTTCATGAGTCGCATTAAATTTAAATTTAAAGGCTTCTACAAAAGATGGACGTGAAAAGCCAGAATTTGTGCTCATATTACTATTAATTTTCATAATAAACCTAATTATTTGTTAAAATTTCATTCACTTTGATGACGCATATACAGTTATTGCATCTGAAAAGGGACTTGGGTTAATATTGACTTTGAAATCTAAATCTGTCCCAGATGCCCTTTCTTTACCATAAAGTTCTGTACTCCATTTCTCTTCCAGATCGCTCAATTTTTTCCCTATATCTGTATCATGAAAGCCTAAACCCTCTCGCAGTTGATCTTTTTCATTTTTATAGCAAGTATATTTTCCATTCAATTTAATAATATGATTTACCTGAACTTTTTGATCAGCACAATCTAAGGATAGTTTTTTAGAAAATATTGCAAGATCGCCATCGGAATTATGACTCCAATTTTTGGGTTCTTTCTTTGGGTTACGACTAAACCCATGTACCCCTGAACCAAGTATCTGAACAGTTACATCATCGTATTTAGAACCAGCAAAAACCAATTTCACATCTTTGCAAAATTCATTCCATCTCAGAATTCCATTCTCTCTACAAGAAAAAGTTAAAGGAATTCTACCTAAAATTTCAGTACCATTTAGAGCCAATTCTAATTTTTGTGAGCTAAAAGGTGCTAATTGAACATATTCGTCCTCAGTGCTGCCTCTATATTTTTTTTGATAGATGGCTTGCTGCTTTTCTTCTACTATTTTTGTTCGTTCTTGGAATTTCTTTTTGGATTCCAATATCTCTTCCTTGCTCATCATTTCTATGCCCTCAGTTTGGATTTTAAGCAAAAGTTGTTCGTCAGGGTATTCTTTCTCAGGTATCACAGATATATGTTGTACTAAAGGAGGTGTAAAAGTTTTTATTAGTCGACCAGAAGAGAGATCTAAATAAAAACCCGGTGGAGGGTTTTCAAATAATTTCTTCGTTGCATCTTCCGATAACATTCCTATTTTTGAGTGAGGATGTCGAGAAGTTGGATCTACACCTATTTTTTTTGATAGACTTTGAGTGATGCCTACATAGTCAGAACTAGTTCCATATAGATTGATATTACGTCTTTGACTAATACTAATTGTATTAAATTCAATATCAAATGATTTGATCGCACCCGATTCCTCAGTTAATTTCTTCATTGAAAACGAGGGAGTGATCGATTGGCAAGGTGGAACAATAGTAATGTGGGGTTGAGAGGGAGGTTGAATTTGACTACCATCTATCTGTGCTAGTTCTGAAAATTTTTTAAGACCTTGTTGTAAGATATTTTCTGAAAGAATCGTTCCTAAATAAAAATTTTCAGCACCTTCTAAAACCTGAATTGGTTGAAGATTTTCTTCGATGTTAATTTTTTGAACTTGTTCTTCTACTTTTTCGATCATTAAGGTTTTTTCGTATAATTCTCGAATTTCACTAAGAGATTTATTAAAATTATCTATCTCTTTAAAATTTTTCCCTTGCAGTCCTTCAATCTTGACTTTTTGTTCGATTAAGAATGTCTTCAGTTCAAAGTAATTACTAATTTTCTTAGTCTCTTCATCAAATGGGGTTTTAATTGTTAATCCTTTTTTTTGTCCAGTCGTTGAATCAATTTCAATGTTGTATAAGTAAGAAGGACCTAAAATATTTTGACTACCTTCTAACATATTTTAATCCTCACTATTTTAAATAAAATAACTATCAAGCATATAAACATAATTGCATTATCACATAAACATATTTATTTATCATTAAGTAACAATAAATTTTATTTTTAATGTATTTATATAATTATATTTATTTTGGTCCTAAATATGGGAAATCCTTGTTTAGGATTCAAAGTACTAAAAAGATTTGCTTATTGTTGAGTTTTCAAAGTTTTTATTTCGATGACTCTAGCTGTTCCCCATTCATTCAATTGAATGCCATCATTTTTTATTTCAAATAATAAGCCATTTTCTTTAAACCAAGTAACTATTCTATCGAGCGATTTGTTACTAGGTTTATAGTGTCCACTTTCATTCTTGATAGTAATAGTTTTTGTGTCGTCTTCATTCTCTGTAACAATTAGAACTCCTGCTGTGCGAACTGGTTTACCTTTTGCTAGGGAAGAATGATGGATTCTACCCCCATCTCTACGGAAAAATTTGGTTTCTACTAAAAGTTCGTTTTTAATGTTCAAAACGAACATATACTTTTGAGGAAGTAATTTTTCACTATTTCTAAATAAATTATTGTCGTTAATTGTTAATATTTTATTAGCCCTATCTCCTTTAGTGAGATAAATAGTAGTGTCTTGTGATATTCTAAGCATAGAAGTTTTAAAAAGATTGTTTATTTTTTCATTAAATATCTTTTCTGATTCATCAGATGGTCGATCGTCAAATTGTTTTTTTATGTGATCAGTTGGATATAAGTTTACTATTTTAGTTGTTGTATCATCCCATAAAGAGAAGTTCATTGCTTCGATATTGGAATATGGCGGCGTAAGATGAAAAAATTCCTGTTCTTCTTCTTTTTCAGATGTTTCTTCTACAAAAGGGCATAAATTTTGAACAGTATGTAAATTAAACATATATCTCCATTTTTAACTGTTTATTATTATTATATATACAAATTAGTTGTTTGTAAATAATTATTTTAATTAGTGTTATTTTTTATTTTAAAAATGATATTTTAAAAAACCATTATGTCTCGGAATATAATCTTGTTAATATCCTGTTCATTCTGTATATCTTGATTCGCTTGAAGTCCCATATTGAAGATAGTCTAAAGATCCCGTTAATTGGGCACGGGCCTGAAAAGGTTTATGCAAGAGCTCAACTAGCCGACCTGTTAGTGTAATGATTACATCTTTTTTCTCAAAAAATTGATAAATGGACAAATAGTTGACAAAAGGAATTTTGGATGATATGATAGCGAAATCATTTTTTTGAATAGTTTAAAAAAAATCTAATTCTTAAACCATTGGATGGGAAGCAAAGATGAATATTGCATTTAATAGTTTGTTTGTTAGTCATTCTATTGACTTTTTTAAAATCAAAGCTGCTCAGGCTCTCAGTTCTTTGCAAAGAAAAATTGGCGTAATTGCAATCGCGATTTTAAGCTCCATTGCTCTTGGTTTTTTAGCCTATTATTTGGCTTTAAGATGTTTTTCCTTCAAAGTCAAACCTATTAAAATCGATAAGCGACCACTTGAAGAACAGCCACAGCAAACCGTTCCTGAACTGCCGCTTAAAGTTAAAGAGGATAATGACCTTGTCCTTATCCCTCAGAAGATTGAAATAGAGAAAAAAGATTCAAAGAAAAGCATTTCATATCGGCTAAAGAAAAATTTGGAATATGCAAGAGCCCAGCAGAGTCAAGAATCGATATTTCCTGTTTTTAAAGTACTTCTGGAAATTGGAATAGATTTTAATTTTGTCCGTCAGGAAACAAAGGAGATTGATGAAAGATCTGTAGGGATTGCATGTACTCAAGGTCCAAGGGAAACGATGGAAGATGAGGACTTTGCCGGCATTATCTTACCCCAAATAAATGGCAACCCTATAAAAGCTTCCGTTTTTGGGATTTACGATGGGCATGGAGGAGCGAATGCCTCAGCCTTTGTAAAAGAAAATTTACCTCAATATCTGACAAAAGCTCTTGAAAAGCATAATCAAAATGGACTAATGGATGAAGGAATTTGGGATGCTCTCAAAGAGTGTTTCATCCAGTTAGGTGCGGATTATTCTCATGATATTGATGGAACTACAGCTACAATTGTGATGATCTTAAATGATAATATTTGGGTAGCGAATGTAGGAGATTCCCGTACAATTTTAGTTTTAGATGATGAAACCATTCAGTTAAGTGAAGATGGAAATCCTGAAATAGATCGCTATAAAAAGAAAATTGAGAAACTTGGAGGATATATAGAAGAGGTAAATGGGGTTGCGAGGGTGAATGGCAATTTGGCAGTTGCTCGCGCCATTGGGGATAAATTGGTGAAAGGAAAAGAAGGGCAATGCTGTGTTTCTTCTAATCCTAAAATTACCTGCTATCCACTTTCAAAGGCAAAGAATGGGTATCTCGTTTTGGCTTGCGATGGATTATATGACGTGGCCACCACGAACAATGTGGGAAATGCGATCAATACAATGAAAATGAAAGGGATGAATACTTATGAGATGGCTAGGAGTCTTGTTTATAGCGCCATTGAAAATGACTCTAAGGACAATGTCAGCGCACTAGTTGTCAAGCTTTAACGAATGAGCCTAACCCATGGCCTTGCCGTTGCCCGATTAAAGCTGTTTCTGAGCCGTCTTATTTGGTTTTTTTGGGCATGGGTATGGGCAAGGATATGAATTATGGGTCCCTCTCCTCATTTTTATTGCCTCCGTTGTTATTTTTAGAGTTGTAAATTTTCAAGAGATCTCCGAAAATAGAAAGGATACGTATACCCAATTCAACTTAATTGAGTATTGAAGGAGATTTTATCGTGAGGAAATTTTTCACCCTTGTTTTGCTTTACACCGTCCGGTTGGCTCTATGGTTTCGTTACCGCGTTACAATTAAAGGCGTTGAAAATCTTACCCCCGCTCTTCTCAATAAATCTGGAGGAGTCCTCTTTTTACCCAATCATCCCACAGTTTTTGTCGATCCCACTTTGGTTGCACTGGCGATTTGGAAAAAATATCCCATCCGTCCCGTCATTGTAGAGTATATGTATTATACACCCATTGTCCATACGGTTATGCGTTTTATGAATGCGTTGCCTATTCCTAATTTTGGTACCTCTAGCAATAGTCTTAAAAAGAAGCGCGCCGACCAGGTAGTTGAGACCGTAATTGAGGATTTAAAGAAGGGTGAAAATTTTCTTATTTATCCAGCTGGAAAAACGAAACATCAAGCCAGGGAAGTGATTTCTGCTTCCGGCGTCCACAAAATCATTCAGGCGGTTCCAGAGCTCAATGTTGTGCTCGTTCGTACCACCGGTTTATGGGGTAGCCGTTTTTCACGAGCCTTGACAGGAACTTCTCCCCCTATGTTTGAAACCATTTTATGGGGAATAAAGACAGCTTTTAAAAACTTGCTTTTTTTTACTCCTCGAAGACAGGTAACCATTGAATTTGTTCCGGCAGGGCCCGATTTTCCTTATCAAGCTTCACGTGTGGAGATGAACCGCTACCTTGAAAAATGGTATAATCGACCTGATGGAATCCTTCCACAAAAAGGGGAGGAGCCTGGCGAAAGTCTTTACCTCGTCTCTTATAGTATGTGGAAAAATAAATTGCCTCAAGTCAGATCGGTTGAGCGCACCGAGACTCAGGTCGATCTTGATAAAATTCCCGTAGAAATTCAAAAAAAGGTGAAGCAGAAGCTTGCCGAAATGACCCAAATGCCTCTCGAAGAAATTACTCCCGATAGAGATTTATCTACTGATTTAGGTTTAGATTCATTAGACAATGCCGAGCTTATCGCCTTTCTCGATGATCAGTTTGAGGTGGCGGGCGTCCCTGTCAGCCATCTCACAACAGTGGGCAAAGTCATGGCTTTGGCTTCCAAGCAAGTTAGTTACGAAACAGAAGAGGAGGGGGATTTCAATGACCTTTCCAATTGGAATACTCCCCGGCCACATGATCAAGCATCAGTTGCTAAAGGAGAGACGATCCATGAAGCCTTTTTGAATCGTTGCCAAGGTATGGGAAAGGAGGTTGCATGTGGTGATGCTGTCGCAGGAGTCTTAACCTATGCTCAAGCAAAAATGCGCGTTGTCCTATTAGCGGAATATATCCGCCACCTTCCTGGGGAATATATTGGCATCTTGCTCCCTTCAAGTGTAGCTGCCTATTTGACTGTATTAGCCTGCCAATTGGCCGGCAAGGTGCCCTTATTAGTCAACTGGACAGTAGGTCCCCGCCATCTGGAATCGGTAGTCGCTCTTTCTCAAGTCAAGGTGGTTCTCTCCTCTTGGGCTTTTTTAGATCAACTTGAGAATGTGGATCTTAATGGCGTAAGAAGATCTCATTGTGACTTTGGAGGATATAAGGCGTAAATTCTCGTTGATTGATAAATTAAAAGCGTTTGTCCGCTCTCGGCTAAGTACCAACTCTTTGCTCAAATTGTTCCATGTTCAAAACCAAGCTAAAACTTCCCAGGCAGTTCTCTTATTTACTAGCGGCACAGAAAGCATGCCCAAAGGTGTTCCTCTTACACACGAAAATATCTTGAGTAACCAGCAAGGGGCTGTGGATGAAGTGAAGTTATTCAAGGATGATATTTTACTAGGCATCCTGCCTCCTTTTCATGCATTTGGTTTTACCGTGACAGGACTTTTACCATTACTAACGGGTATTCGTGTGGCTTATTTTCCCGATCCGACAGATGGGAAAGGGGTAGCACGCGCACTTAGCCGATGGAAAGCGACGCTCACCTGCGGGACGCCAGCTTTTCTCAAAAACATTTTAAGAAGTGCCCATCCAGAGCAATTAACCGCATTGCGCATTTGCTTTACCGGTGCTGAAAAAGCCCCGCAGGACTTATTTCAAATAGTAAATCGTCTTGGGAATTGTCGCTTAATCGAAGGATATGGCATTACCGAATGCTCTCCCATCTTAACCGTTAATTTAACCGGAGATCAAGCGAAAGGAGTAGGGAAGCCTTTGCCTAAGACTGATCTTTGTGTAGTGAAAATTGAAACGCATGAACTTCTTCCTCAAGGGCAGCAAGGACTTATATTAGCTCGAGGGCCTAATATCTTCAACGGCTATCTTAATAAGGGATTATCTTCACCTTTTATTTTGATAAACGGGCAGCCATGGTATTCAACCGGGGATTTAGGCTTCCTAGATACCGAAGGCTCTTTAATTTTGTCGGGACGTTTGAAACGATTCATCAAAATCGGAGGAGAAATGATCAGTTTAGCCGCCATTGAGGATGCCTTGCAAAAAACCATTGGACAAAGAAGTGGTATGCATGAAGAAGGGCCCATTCTAGCTGTTTGCGCTAAAGAAGAGCCTGGAGAAAAGACAAAGATCTTTGTCTTTTCCCGATTTTCCGCTACGCTGGAAGAGGTTAACCGCTCATTAAAAGAAGCCGGATTTAGCAACCTGGTCAAGGTCTACAAAGTCCAGCAATTAGCAGAAATTCCTTTAATGGGAAGCGGGAAAATTAATTATCGGGCTTTGGAAAATCAATTGCCCGATCATAACAGTAATCCTATGCTTAGTGTAGCTAACATAACCTAAATAACCCTATATGACTATGACTTCTTCTTTTCGTTTAGACCACTCACCTTTAAGGCTTTACAATACTGCTTCGAAGCAAAAAGAAACAGTAACCCCACTAAGTCAAGATCATGTGCGTCTGTACACATGCGGTCCAACCGTTTATAATTTTGCCCATATCGGCAATTTTCGCACTTACGTGTTTGAAGACCTATTGAGGCGGACACTCAAGTTTTTTGGTTTTGGTATTACCCACGTCATGAATCTCACCGATGTAGATGATAAGACGATAAAGGGGGCAATTTCAAAGAATATTTCTCTACGATGAATACACGCAGCCCTATAAGGATGCTTTTTTTGAGGATCTGCATACGCTGAACATTGAGCAAGCTGAACATTATCCTGCAGCAACTGATTACATACCAGAGATGATACGCATGATTGAGATTTTGCTTGCCAAAGGGATTGCATACCGTGGTGGAGATGGAAGTATTTATTATGCAATTGCCAAGTTTCCCCGTTATGGCTGCCTCTCCCATTTGCATCTTGAAGACCTCCAGGCAGGAGCTTCAGAACGTATTGCTACGGATGAATATGATAAAGATAATGTGGCTGATTTTGTGCTTTGGAAAAGCTATGACCCGGACCGGGATGGGGAAATCTATTGGGAAAGTCCCTTTGGATCGGGGCGTCCAGGATGGCATCTAGAATGTTCTGCAATGGCTATGAAGCTGTTGGGGGAAACCATTGATATTCATGTTGGGGGAGTTGATAATATGTTCCCACATCACGAGAATGAAATTGCCCAATCAGAGGCCTGTTCTGGCAAACCTTTTGTTAATTTGTGGATGCATGCCGAACACTTGGTAGTAGACCAGAAGAAAATGTCTAAAAGTTTAGGTAATTTTTATACTTTGCGAGATTTACTGCAAAAAGGATTTTCGGGCACCCAGGTCAGATATTTACTTCTTCAGACCCATTATAAGACCCAACTCAATTTTACTTTCCAGGGATTAGAAGCTGCCAAAGGTGCTTTGCAACGTTTGAATGACTTTATTCAAAGGCTGTATGAAATTGAGTCTGAAGAGGAAACAGACGAGAAGGTGGAAGGACAATGTCAACAAGCGTTGGTTCTCTTTGCTGAAGCTTTGGCTGATGATTTAAATATTTCGGTGGCTTTGGCCGCCCTTTTTGATTTTGTACGAGAAATGAATGGTTTATGCGACGTGGGTCAAGTGAACAAAGGGAAGCACTGCGAGCGCTCGAATTAATGAAGATGTTTAACACAGTTTTAGGAGTCTTGACATTCGATAAACAGGAACCATCCATTCCGGCAGAATTGCAAGAAGCCTTTGAACGGCGTCTTCAGGCGCGCCGAGAAAAAAATTGGAAACTGGCGGATGAGCTCCGTGATTTTATTTATCAACGCGGTTATCTCATTGAGGATACTCCTCACGGAGTTCGCTTAAAAAAGGTTTAGGAAAAGTTTTTGAACGTGCCCGATGGAAACTGGGGAAGCTAGAGGAGTCTTGATAGCAGCACTTCTCTTTTCAGAGGTTCTACTGCTTGCTCAATCCTATCATAAATGTGTTCTCTCTTTTGGCTATTTAAGACCCAAAAATCGGTTTCAATATTCTCCAATCCGTGGGCCAACATGGTTCTTACTACTAACTCTGCGCGTATTTTTTTATCATGGGATTGATCGAATAAAAGGCTACCATTGAAGGATTTGGTATCCAGATTCCGCATGTACTCATCATCTTTTAATAACAAGGCGGTATAAACGGTGTAATAACCGCAGCCAGCAGATTCGGCATCCCCTTGATCAAGAATGTGCAATACTTCGTGGCTTTCATTTAATTTTATAAATTCAGGCAGCAGTGATTGGATGAACTCTATAAATTTGGTACCGTACCGTTCATCATAGCACACTATATCTGAAGACATTGAGTCATAAAACCTTAAAGAGGCATTATTATCGGAAATAATAAGTGTAGTCAATGAGGCGTGCCCATCTAAATTTATAGGAAGATTGATGTGAGTAAATCCATCTCCTATTGCTTCCTCAATAATCTACTTGATAGTTGAGACTTTTACTATCTTATCTGCCGTCGATACCATTTCAATTCTAGCATATTCTAAGCGGACATTAAGCAAGCCCTCAATACAGAATGGTAAGTTATAGACAGTTTCTCCGTGACCCAAAGCATCCATGGCATCGGCCATCAGCCGTGATGCGCTTCCTCCATACCCAATTCCACCAATAAAAATACCATATAAATCTACGCTAATTCCCGAAAGGTCGATCGTTGGGCTGGTGAATAGGTGGTAATGGTTGTGCCTTCGGGGAATTGAAAATGAAAAGGATCTACCTTTTTCGGAAAGGGTATTTAGGTTTTGAGTAATAACCTCTACTGCTAGAGGAGCCATCTGATTGACTCGCTCTGTAACTTCGTTTGTTGATGGATGATATTCATTGACTGTATTTAAGTCATTTGAATGATTGATTGGAAATATGCTACTAAACATTATAAATACTTTATTTAAAATTTTAAAGACTATGATTTAATAAACTATTATAAAAATAATTTATATTAATGTCAATTAATTCGAGTATTGATAAATTCAAGTCATGCCTATCAACATGTACTTATGTTTCCCTGATGGAAAATCTCATTGCTTTGATGAAAAAAAACTTGAATAAAGGAGAGAAAGAGTAATGCGATGATGCATCATAAAGATAAAATACTGGCATTTTTCTCTTTAAGGGGATAAAATCGCTCATCACGTTTGACTCTTTTGTCAAAAA
>CAWCVY010000019.1:0-15188 GCA_963799115.1 uncultured Chlamydiae bacterium
CATTTGAATAAAGTTAGATAAATTAAGTTATAGGATAAGATCATTTTCTAATTTTGTCGATAAATTTCAGTTTTTCATTATTTTGATTGCATAAGAGTTTTGTAACAGTTCGGATACCTCTACTTCGTCGGGGTATTTGAGCGAAAAAGGTAATCAGGCCGTCTCGGCCTAGGGGTGTGGGGTTTTATTAAATTTCTAAAAGAGCTCTGTCATTAAACAATGGTCAAATTAAAGAGACTTCATACCTACTTAGAGTTTCAACTGTACTTATCTTAAGCAATAGAGATTCTCTGATAGCGGTATTATGCGAGTGACTAGTCATGCAAGCCCAGCTCTAATTTATATGTACAGAAATTTTTTAAAAGCAGATGGTGAACTTGAGAGCCCATAAAATTTTTGGGAGTCCTATGAAGAAAATTCTTTATCCCGATCAAAAAAAAAGGAGGGGAGTATGAGTAAAATGCTTGGTTTATGGTTAATAGGTGTCCCTATTATAATCATTATTTTATTAAAAGTCCTTGGAATTATCTAGCATCAAAAAAAAATAAGGGAAATTTTATGAAAAGGATCTTAAAGATCTACTTATTGATGAATTACATGACATACTAAGTTCCGAAGAGCAAATTGTGAAAGCCTTACCAGAAATGGTCAAAGCTTCAGAATCTCCTGATCTCAAAAAGGCCTTTGAATCTCATTTAAAAGAGACAAGAGGACAGATCCAACGGCTTAAAAAAATTTTTCAACTTCTTAAAGTTGAAAAGAAAGAAAAATTTTGCAAGGCGACGAAAGGACTTATCCAGGAATGCAAAGAGGTTCTCAAAGATTTTAAAACAAAATCACCAATTCGGGATGCGGCTCTTATTTCCAAAGCACAACGAATAGAACATTATGAGATGTCTGCATATGGTACGATGCGCACATTCGCAAAGGAAATAGATCTAGATGAAGTAGCTGATTTACTACAAGCAACCTTGGATGAAGAAGGAAATGCTGATAAAAAATTAACAAAAATTGCTGAAGGAGGATTATTAAAATCAGGAATAAATCGACGAGCAAATATGCCAAGCACGAGTACTCCTAAAGTTTTAAATAAGCAAATTAGTAGTCCTAAAAAAATCAAAAGCATTGCTCCAAAACGTAGATCATCAGCGGAACTAGTTTATGAAACCTAATAAAAAAAACAAATATGACACAAGCAATTTTTAATACGGATCAAATTAGCAACAATCCTGGTCATAGTCAATCGCTTTGGATGGAAGTACGACTTCCCTCTTTTCCTACATTAAATGCAAATATGAATGCTGATGTGTGTATTGTCGGTGCAGGCATTGTGGGTCTTACTTGTGCTTATACATTAGCTAAGAAGGAAAATCTATTATCTTTGTAGATCAAGGTGTTGTTGCGGGTTATTTAGGGGGTTGTGTCAAGTTGAATTCTGGTAAAAAAGCTGGAATTGTCCATGCCATGGTTCGCGATTTAATGGCTGTGGTAATGTCATGAATGGGCCAACAATTAGTGATCTATATCCATGTGAACTGGAATGAGAGTATATTTTACCAACATTTTTTTAAGGAGAAGTTATGCTAAGTACAATACTAGTTATCATCCTGATCTTATTGCTTATTGGAGCTTTACCGTCATGGCCGCATAGTTCTAAATGGGGGTATGGTCCTAGCGGAATTTTGGGAACAATTTTGATCATTATTCTTATTTTGTGGTTGCTAGGAAGGCTTTGAAATCTATTTAGAGATTCTCTCTGCATTTCTCCAACTCCCGTTTCCACATTAGAAATTAATTACGAATTCTATTATATTGGCTATAAATTTGTTAAACTTTTATACTATGAGTTTCCGAAAATTTCACTTCTGGTGATTACTCCGGAAAAGAAACAGGAAACTGGTTAGGAGTCATGGATCGTTGAAGCAAGAATAAATGAATGGGAATATTAATCGATAAATTACAAAACGGGATAAAAATGTCGGAAAATCTCATTATCTTTGACTGTGACGGAGTCCTGGTCGACAGCGAATATGTTTCGAGCAGGGTTTTTTCCGATGCTCTTTCGGGTACGGTTACTCGATCTCAGTAGAGGAATGCATCAGAAAGTTCACTGGCATCAATGAACACGTCTGCCGAGAGTTGATTATGAAAGAATCTGGGATAAACATTCCTGTAGACTATTGGGATTTATTACAACCCATTCTCCAGAAAGCTTTTGAAAAAGAACTAAAGCCCTTATTGCAGCCTGTTCTAGAGATTCTTAATATTCTCCAAATACCCTGCTGCGTGGCCTCAAATAGCTCACGGAAACACGTTAGCCACTCCCTTAAATTCACAAAACAAATCGCGTATTTCAACGATAAATCCATTTTTACTTCCCAGCAAGTCCCTAAAGCTAAGCCAGCTCCTGATCTATTTTTGTTTGCAGCTAGGGAAATGGGGGTTAAACCTGAAAATTGTATTGTGGTCGAAGATAGTTCTATAGGAGCCAATGCTGCCATTGCTGCAGGAATGCAGGTGATGATGTTTCTTGGGGGCAGCCATGCGCGCTTCGACTGGTATCGAAGCCAAATCGCTATTCACGATAAACCTATGCTGTCTACTTGTCATGAACTATCGTATGCCATACAGCACGCGATAGAAAAAAAATCTACATGAAAAGTGAATATTTTTAGGTTCACCCTCAAACTATACACTTCCCTCCTTCCTCTTTAGGGAAGAACCCTTAATGAAAGAACAATCAATATAAAATTAAATAAGTTTTTTGCAAAAAATTACTAGAAAAAATAGCACAAGTTGTTGGCGTTAAATGAGAAGTCCCAACGGAAAAGACATTCCTTCCTCTCGTTCACTGTTTGGTCTCAATTGGATGATATTTTTCATGTCCGATGTGCGTCCTGGGGTTGGTCCATTTTTAGCAATCTTTCTTAAGTCTTATTTAAATTGGAGCACTGAAATGGTTGGCATCGCTCTTGGTACAACTGACTTAACAGCAGCTATATGTCAGATTCCAAGCGGTCTTATTGTGGATTCAGTGAAAGCTAAACGGTTTCTCCTATTCCTAGCTTGTCTAATGATTTCCATTGCCTGCCTCTTGATACTCTATTTTCCTCTATTTCAAATGGTTATTTTTGCTCAGGCATTGATTGGAATCTCAGCGGCAATTTTTACTCCGGCACTTTCAGCCATTACTCTAGGACTTATTGGAAGAAAGCAATTTCCAAAACGCATAAGCATTAACGAAACTTGGGGCCACGCAGGAAATGTTGTCACGGCTGCTATAGTAGGAATTTCAGGATATCTTTTAGGGTTGCAATGGGTCGTTTACCTAGTAATCGTATTTGCAATGATAAGTGTATTTTTCATGAATTTTATAAATCCAAAAGAGATTGATCATGCAATTGCACGTGAATTGGTCGCAAAGGAGAATGTTAATAACAAGAAGCCATTGCCGTTATTTAAGTTATTAAGAAAAAGTTCTTTGTTAATTTTCTGTTTTTCTGTCTTTCTCTTTCATTTTTCCAATGCTGCACAACTTCCATTGATTGGACAACTCTTATCGCTACAGAATCCAGCAATAAGTTCTATCTTTATGGGAGCATGTATCATTTTAGCTCAAGTCGTTATGATTTTAGTGGCTTATTGTATGGGATTTTTAATGGATATGATGGGACGTAAACCACTTTTCTTGTTTGGTTTTGGGGTCTTATCAGTACGCGCTATTTTATATACTCTTACCAATAATCCATTACTCCTTCTTTCTGTACAGTTATTGGATGGGATTGGCTCTGGTATCTTTGGAGTGATTGGAGTGGTGACAATCTCCGATATAGCTAAAGGAACAGGCCGCTTCAACTTTTCAATTGGTCTAATGGCATTGTCTCAAGGAATTGGGGCATCAACAAGTAATATTATTTCTGGGTATATCGTAAAAAACCTTGGTTTTAACGCTGGATTCTTCACACTTGCAGGAATTGCTATAGTTGGATTGTGTTTTTACGGAATGCTGATGCCCGAAACTAAAAACAAAATATCATAAATAGAGAAATTGACCTTTTAACCCCCTCCAGATATAACCAACACATCCTCTTGAAATCTAGGAAGTTCCTTAAAATAGTCGGGGGAAACACCAAAAATAGAAGCGAGAACTTCATTAGAGTAGGCGCTGAGAGATCCAGAAATTCCAAGATCATTTGGGGCGCAATTTGTAAAGAAGACAGTCATGTGAAGCTCTTCGGCCCGATATTTTCAATATAATGATAATAAGATCTGGGGATATAACTCCCTTCGCCAGGTCCGATTTCAAAATCATCTACCTCCCATTCGGCGAGAGGATTATCAAGCGTGCTCTACCTGTAAGAACGTTATTCAGTTCGCTCGCATTAGACATCTTGCATAACCTCAATTCCTTGCCCCTGCCCCTGCCCCTGCTCTTGCCCTATTAGCGTTGTTTTTGAGCCATTTTCACCAGCATAGACACGATACTAATCAGCAGTTCTCGTCCTTTGGTATATCGTTCTTCATTCACAAGCTGCAATCGTTGACACACATCCAAAATTCCCGCGCATTCTGTAGCAGACCTTTTAGCCATCCGATAAAATCGAGCTTTTTCATCGATGGAATATTCTCCCGCTCCTTCTGCAATATTCAATGGTATTGACAAACCCTCACGTTGAAGCTGATCGCTTAAATAGGCCCTACCCCGAGGTAAATGTTCTATTATAACATCCGCAAGTACAACAAATTCTATTGCCACTTGGTATACGGTTAACTTTTCATGGTCTAAAAGAATTCGTTTCTGCACTGGAGAAATGGCGATTGTCATATTTTAACTCCCAATTTTGAATCCCTGCGATCAGATTGAATCGCAATCCAAATCTTTTTCTTCTGTTTCGATATTTATCACTCAAAATTTTAAATCGTTTTAAGCGCCCTATTACATTTTCATTTAAAGCTCGCTTTGAAGAAATATCACGATTCAGATTCATCTGCTTTTCATCTCTTGTAAGAGCTTTGCCTCTTGATCGTTTTTTGGGCAATAGACTCGTATTTTAAAGTTTTTTTATTCCGGTATACCCAGAATCAACGATTCCTTGAACCGTTTGAATCCAACGTACCTTACTGTCTTTGAATAGCTTAAAATCATGTCTCTCACACAGCCCATAGCATAAAATACCTGAAGTAATTTATCTTCGACGACGAGACCAGAAGGCTTTCCTCCCTGGACATTTCTCTTCTTCTCGGCCTCTTTAACTATTGAAATCATTTGTACAAAGGTCTCCTTTCGTACTCCTGTTAATCTTCTAAATTCAGTGGGCGAAAGTTTCTGTATAGCTTCGTATTTTTGCATAAATGGCCGATAGATTTAAGAAGCAGACCCTTATATTAAAAAATAAAATTGCGTGCCAGAACTTTTTCGGGCAAGGGCAAGGGCAGAGGCACGGGCAAGGAATTGAGGTTATGCAAGATGTCTATTCGGCATTATTGATGCGAGCAAGCTCAACGCCATGTCCCAGATTTTTGCAGGCCGCGCATTTCTTCAGCCTTCATTCCTGTTGAGTTGATGAGCATCTAGGGGGTCGGGATTTCTCCCGCAATATCGGGCTATGCTTAAGGAACAAGAATTATTGGGAGAATGCAAAACATTTTTTCACCTTCTCAATGAGAAACAAGAGCTTTTAGTTCTTACCTAGACATTGGACACTTTGTAAAGATTCTCAATCAAAGCCATTTGAAGAGGGGGATAAAAGAGATATGCATACCCTGAATATTTTCTTCATGCTCATAGAATGAGGTAAGAATTTTTCCTTTTTTGAGTCCCAGATTATTAAGGCATTCCGATAAGCCCCATTATTTCTCGCTCTTTGGTTTTCTGGTTCTCAAATTGGAATAAGCTACCCGGATAATTTCCATCGGTTTTCCAAGTTCCGTAATCACAAAATCGGCCTCTTTTTCATTTTTAAAATAAAAAACCTCTTTTCCTCTCCTTCGCAATTCGATGTAAACAAGTGTTCCGCGAGACTACCCTAATTCTCGTCAGAAACAAGAGAAACCGTTCGCAGCCCAGAATCTATCACATAAATTTTCTTGGGATCTCTGGCTTGAACTTTGAGATTAGGATGATACCGAGTTACCTCGAATACCAAGAAAGCTTGAAAGAGGTAATGGGTTAATAAAGATGCCAACTCAGTAGAAATGCCAAAAGCTTTACGCAATGCAGTATAAGAATGGGGGCAGCTAAGACCGGTCAAAGACCATGTGACAATTTGATTAAGCACATGGTGATTTTTGATTGTATGCCTGGCGACTACATCCCTAAGAACTATGTCGCTTAAATATTGTTTGAGTAGCACAATCCGGTTACTTTCTTCCTCTATAAGGGATACTTTTGGAAAACCTCCCCAACTAAGGTAGTTATTCATCTCCCGAAGCCATTGTCCTTCCGAAGAGGGTTTTGTGCGACGAAAAGCTAAACACTCTGGGAAGGATAGGGGCCAAATCGTGTGCTCAAGCACACGGCCGCTGATCGCTGTAGCAATTTCTGAACTGAGAAGCTGTGATGAAGAACCAGTGACAATCACCTGATATCTACCTATGTCGATAGCTTTTCTCACCCATTTTTCCCAGCCTATGACATTTTGCACTTCATCTAAAATCACGAGTTTAGGTGCGTGGCCAAAAAGCTCTTCATAGAGTGTAATCAAAATATCAATAGATTCGACTTTAGTTCCTGAGAAGAAAACAGGATCTTCAAAATTGAAATAAAATGTGAAATCGATCTCTTTTAGTTCTTTAGCAATTTGAACTGCGGTGGATGTTTTTCCTGAACGGCGAACTCCTGTCAATGCCAGACAAAGATCGTGCCGAAATTGGGGAAGATTTGTGCGCGGAAATAGTTCAGCGGAAAATCTTTTGAACCATTCCATCCAGTCTTTAACAGCTTTTTTTAAATCCCCACGTGTTGCCATGTCTTAATAATAAGCGATTGATCGATTAAAAACCAATCAATTTAATCGATAAAGCAATTAAAATGAATGAAAAGGCGGCCATCAAAAACTTTCTTTAAATAGAAAAATACTTTATATGCCGCAAAAATCTATATTTAACCCCCTCCAGATACAACCAGAACATCCTCTTGAAATCTAGGAATCCTTAAAATAATCTGGGGAAACACCAAAAATAGAAGCGAGAACTTCATTAGAGTAGGCGCTGAGAGATCCAGAAATGCCAAGATCATTTGGGGCGCAATTTGTAAAGAAGACAGTCATGTGAAGCTCTTCGGACCCGATATTTTCAATATAATGATAATAAGATCTGGGGATATAACTCCCTTCGCCAGGTCCGATTTCAAAATCATCTACCTCCCCATTCGGCGAGAGGATTATCAAGCGTGCTCTACCTGTAAGAACGTAATTCAGTTCGCTCGCATTGGGATGCCAATGGGGTTCTCTTACCGCATTTCCGTTGATGCGCAGACTAAATAACGCAAGATCTTCTAGAATAGGGAATGAGTGACAATTGATCACCTTTGCTGTTCCCCTTTGGGCTACAATTTGGGGACTCATCTTTTCAGCGTTGATTTTAAAACGGCTTGGGATAGAGGGCAAAGGGGGATGTTCATTTACTGGGCCGGAGAAAAAAACATTTTTTTTGTTTTGAATTTTTTCAAAAAAAGAGGAAGGCCTACCAAAAGTAGCTCCAAGAACATGCGCCGGCATGGAATTGATAGATTCGGAAAGATTGATTTCATCGGGAAGTTGGTGGCTAAAGACGATAATATATTCAGCTTCTTCGTTGCTGGTATTAGAAATATAATGAAGGTATCCTTTCGGAACATAGAAAACCTCACCGGGATCTATTGTAAATGTACTGTGATCATTTTTAGGACTAAAAATAGTCACTAAGGTCTTTCCTTTTACACAATAGGTAAACTCTGAACTATTGGGATGCCAATGGGGTTCTCGCACACAACCGGGCCCTAGCTTGAGAACTGAGAGTGAGATATTCTCTAGCAAGGGCAGTTCATTCGCTGTCACACTGATCCTGCTGCCGGCGGGGTATGCCTTCTGGGGTTTCATGTTTTTAAAAGAAAAAGAGTGCTTTGTTGCCATATCTAACCTTCCTTTGTGGGTGAATGCTAATATTCAAGGAATTGTGTATGAACAAGGCCTTAATTTTTTGTCTTATGAAAACTTCACACTAATTTCGAATCAATATGAAGTCAACATTTTTACAATTTATATCAGACATAAACTTGTTGAGCATATAGCATGACAATACTTGAGATGGAGTAAGTGAATGAAGAGTAAGCGTAAAGAATAGCCATATTTTATTTTGATTTGCCAACTGCTTCGAGTTAGGATGAATGCAATCTTAATTCTAAAGGGGCGTAGGCCCATTGTTACTTGTCTTTTCAATTTTAATAATTCCCTATAAAACTATTCTAAGCGGTGAATTTACTGGTCGATATCGCTCGTCTACATAGCTGCAATTGACAAAAGTGATGCCGTTTATTTCGCTTATGCTATCTCCACATTCGTGAATATGGCCGAAGCAATGAATACGAGGTTTTACTCTTTCCTGTACAGCGAATCTTAAATCCTCGCAACCTACTCTAATTTCATCTATAGTTTCGTCAAATATGCCAAAAGGTGGCCCATGGGTCACCAAAACATCGATATTAGAAGGGATGAGGTCCCAGTGCTTTTTTATGTCTTCGCCTCGATTTCGCATGAAGTACCATCGTCCGAATGTAGGTGTGTATGGCGAACCCCAGAACTTTAAGCCTTCGAATTCTATTCCTGAATCGCATAGATAATGAATTTTATCGCCGCCAATAGCCACCTTTCCCTTCTCTATCAAGCCATCGTGATTGCCAGCTATGACGATTTTGCATCTGTAAGGAAGTTTGGTAAGCCAAGAAGTGAATTTAATGTATTCGTCTAGGGTATTTCTAGCCGTCAAATCACCGGCAATAATTAAAATATCGCCTCCTGACAACTCTGGCTTATATCCGTGAAGGTCGGAAATTAAATCAATCAGCATGTTCGGTTCCTCTACTTTCTGGTAGCCTGAGAACCCAAGAAGAATTTAGTTTTTTGTTAATAGACTTTTTTATACTCGTTTATACCTGAAACTAATAATAAATGGGTATAAATTTCAAAAGCATTTTGCAATAGTGTTTTTATTGTAAAAATAGGCTTATTTAGGCATAAACAAAGCAAAATTAAGGTCTTAAATGTCAAAAAAGCCAGAATCCTATGAAAGTTCCGGAAACGTTTTTGCCGATTTAGGCATTGAAAATCCAGAGGAAGCTTTGGTAAAATCCGAGCTGGCTCGTGAAATTGCTAAGCATATTAAGAAGAAAAAACTTACTCAAAAGCAAGCCGCAGAAATTTTAGGGATTGACCAACCCAAAATCTCTGCGTTGATTCGTGGAAGCATAAGAAGTTTTTCCACTTGTCAGTAAATCGCTTCTTACCGGACTTTGAACACCTGAATAACACTGTTTTATTTATTGAGACTTCTGAGGAGATGCCAACAGAAGGTTTCGTATACCGCTTTATCGCCGCTTTAGGAGAGTTAAGCCTACTCAAAAAATTCAAAGCCATTTTAGTGACTTGTCCAAAGGCTCAGTTCTGCGATAAACTGCCTCCGGGTGGACGAGAGGTTTTTATTTTACAACAGCGAGAAGCCATCAACAATGCCTTAAAGGATTAAAAAACAGATATTCCCGTTATCTTTAACATGAATTTTGGGCATACAGATCCACAGATTATCATTCCCAACGGAGGACTTGTATCGATCGATAGTCTTAAAAAAACTATCCGATTTAGCTAACATGTTTTGGAGAGCATATCAAGGGAAAATAGAGCGTAAAAATGAATAAAAAAATCGAATTTGTATCTTGTAGTCCAGGAGAAGCTCAGAAGCAATGTAATTTTGTAATATTCGTCTCCTCTTTTCTTCCATCAGGTACTGTTATGAGAGAGCAATATTTACGTCTTGAATCAAAAATTGATAGACATAGACGTGAAAATAATAGATCGACTTTTCGGCAAGTTTTTGAAGGAGTTAATAGGGCGTTAGTAATTAAGCAATTTTAATTTCATGATCATTATCAAGCCTGCTCCCTGGACAAACTTTGAATGGGTTACAGATCTTTTAACCTCTTTTGAAAAAAATAAAAACTGATAAATTTTATGAAAAAACTCTTTTGGGTTGATCCATATTTGACAACACTCGAAACGAAAATTCTTGATATTCGAGGAAATGAAATTGTTTTTGAAGAGACTATTGCCTACTCGGAGTCAGGTGGACAAGAAAGCGATAAAGTGACTATTAATGGTATTCAGGTCTTGTCATCAAGAATGGATAAAAGCATACCATTTTTCATTTATTATACGTTGTCTGAGGGACACAATTTTTCAATTGGTGAAAGAGTTCTTATGGAAATTGACTGGCTTCGTCGAAATAGACTAATGCGGCTTCATTTCACGTGCGAGATTGTTCTGATTCTTGTAAATCGTTTGTTTAATGGAACTCCGGAAGGGACGGAGCTTAAACCCGAAGAAATAGACACTGTCATTAGAAAAAGAGGTGCACATATTACTGAAATAGGTGCAAGAGTTGATTTTGAGTGTTCTAACAATATTTCTGAATATTTTCCTGCAATTTTAGAAGCATACAATAAAATTATTAATGCTGATTTGCTGATTGAAAAAGGCTTTCTTAATGAAGCTGAACAGATTCGTTATTGGAGATTACCAAATATTGCCATGGTCCCGTGTGGTGGAACTCATGTTTGCTCAACTGGAGAAATTGGAGCAATTGATCTAAAGCGAGACCGAGCTAATAAAGGTGTTGAAAGGGTGAGAATTACCCTTAGAGATACACAATCTACCAGCAACCCAACAGTAGTTTTAGGCTGCTTAGATCCCTCCTTAAAACCATTTAATTTGAAAGAACAGCTGAGTTGAATCACCATTTTTGAGTAAAATTCTACATTACTGCATCACTTTACCATCTTAACTTGGAAGCTCCTCTCGTTTATATCGATTGACTCCATCAGAAAAGGTCTGTTTGTTTCCTCTCGTAGGAGTTGGGTGAAGCTCCAAGTAAAAGAAAGGTTCTAATAATTCGGATAACTCTTTAGCACATGTGAAGAAGCCATCAGCTCAGGTAAAAGAACGCATGACAGTCCAGATTAGCAAGGACACTATCGAGCGAGTTAAGGATTGCGTTTATTGGAATCGACTAACTGTTGCACAATTTGTTGAAGAAGCGCTGGAAGTGGTACTGGCAGTCGCAGAAAAAGAAAATGGTAACCCGTTTGAGAGAAGGCGATCCGAACTTAAGCCGGACGCCCCACTCAATAAGGTTATTTAGTAGACATCTTGCATAACCTCAATTCCTTGCCCGTGCCCCTGCCCCTGCCCTTGCCCTATTAGCGTTGTTTTTGAGCCATTTTCACCAGCATAGACACGATGCTAATCAGCAGTTCTCGTCCTTTGGTATATCATTCTTCATTCACAAGCTGCAATCGTTGACACACATCCAAAATTCCCGCGCATTCTGTAGCAGACCTTTTAGCCATCCGATAAAATCGAGCTTTTTCATCGATGGAATATTCTCCCGCTCCTTCTGCAATATTCAATGGTATTGACAAACCCTCACGTTGAAGCTGATCGCTTAAATAGGCCCTACCCCGAGGTAAATGTTCTATTATAACATCCGCAAGTACAACAAATTCTATTGCCACTTGGTATACGGTTAACTTTTCATGGTCTAAAAGAATTCGTTTCTGCACTGGAGAAATGGCGATTGTCATATTTTAACTCCCAATTTTGAATCCCTGCGATCAGATTGAATCGCAATCCAAATCTTTTTCTTCTGTTTCGATATTTATCACTCAAAATTTTAAATCGTTTTAAGCGCCCTATTACATTTTCATTTAAAGCTCGCTTTGAAGAAATATCACGATTCATCTGCTTTTCATCTCTTGTAAGAGCTTTGCCTCTTGATCGTTTTTTGGGCAATAGACTCGTATTTTGAAGTTTTTTTATTCCGGTATACCCAGAATCAACGATTCCTTGAACCGTTTGAACCCAACGTACCTTACTGTCTTTGAATAGCTTAAAATCATGTCTCTTCCCATTGCAAAAGTTCGTGCATATGATCAAACTCGACTGTTTATCTACAACGACCTGACTCTTTAGCGTATGCCTTTTCTTTTTCCCGGAATAATATCTTTTCTGTTTGTTATTTCTATTTCTGATCCGATTTTTGCATCGGATCTTTTTTTTTGGCCTTTCTATCGGGCTTTCAGTAGCATCAATCAAAATCACTTCAAATTCAGTGTCACTTTTAAGCAGAGCCTTCTTTCCAGGAAGAGAAAATTCTTTGCTTTTAATTAAGATGTCTTCAATCCACTTGCAATTTCTATAGCAGGCACTTTCACTCAGCCCATAACTTTGTCCTAAATGAAAATAGGTCCTGTATTCTCTTAAGTATTCCAGGGCCATAAGTAATTTATCTTCGACGACGAGACGAGAAGGCTTTCCTCCCTGGGACATTCTCTGCTTCTCGGCCTCTTTAACTATTGAAATCATTTGTACAAAGGTCTCCTTTCGTACTCCTGTTAATCTTCTAAATTCAGTGGGCGAAAGTTTCTGTATAGCTTCGTATTTTTGCATAAATGGCCGATAGATTTAAGAAGCAGACCCTTATATTAAAAAATAAAATTGCGTGCCAGAACTTTTTCGGGCAAGGGCAAGGGTAGAGGCACGGGCAAGGGATTGAGGTTATGCAAGATGTCTATTCTCTGAATATAGTGTAGGTTATTTTATGGCTTAGCTGAATTTCGTGTTTTTGGTTTTATTATTTGCTTAAGATGTTTACTGTAACTGAGTCTAGTCAGCATATAAAAATAACTTAATCTTGAAATGATATACCCCAATGTGGTATTATAAAAAATATGAAAAGAACAATTGTACAGCATCCTTTTTTCTCAATGATAGCAGATGATTTAATTGATGAAGGAAAGCTGCTTGAGGAAGATTTTCAAGAATTCGAGTGGAATTTAATAAATAATACGCAACAAGGGGATGTGATTCCAGGTTTATCTGGATTGAGGAAAACACGATTAAAAGCGAATAATAAAGGTAAAAGAGGTGGTTTTCGAGTCGATTATCTGGATATTCCA
Source organism: uncultured Chlamydiae bacterium (assembly GCA_963799115.1). Lineage (GTDB taxonomy): Bacteria > Chlamydiota > Chlamydiia > Chlamydiales > Parachlamydiaceae > CAWCVY01. The sequence continues at coordinate 13,205 of CAWCVY010000019.1, forward strand.
GAAAAAGGAAAACTTTATCTGCTCATTATTTATGCAAAGAATAGTAAAAGCGATTTAACAGCAGATGAAAAAAAGAAACTATCTAAGTTAATTAAACTGATTAAAGAAGAGGCTAAAAATGGGTAAAATGTTTGGGATGCTATACGAAGCACTTTCTGATGTACTCGAATATGAAAGAGGAAATAAAGAACTTCGCACCAAAGAAATTATTATCCCTGATACACCTAAGAAATACAAAGCAGAGGATATTAAAAAGTTAAGAAAAAAACTTAAATTTTCTCAAAATGCTTTAGCTAAATGGTTAAATGTAAGCTTAAATACTGTACAATCTTGGGAACAAGGCACTCGCAATCCAAGCCATGCTGTTCTAAGACTCTTAGACATATTTGATAAAGACTTTTCTTCTATTGTATCTATCTATGATTCAAAACCTGTAACGAAAAAAAATAAAACCTCTAGTTCGATACTTACTTCTGAAAAACCTCAAACTCAAGTTGCAGCTAAATCCAAACATTAAACCTTTTTCTCATTCCTTAAGGTGCTCTAAGATTCTGTATGCTTGATCTAATATTTTGCATAATTTGCATTAATTGCGGATCAATTCTTTTCTGAGCCTGTTGGGGTTATTGGGGGCCTGTTGCTGCCCTCCTCCATATAAAGAATTAAGAATTTCAGACCAATTTGCATCGGCTGCTTTCTGAAAAGAAAACCCCTCTAAATCTTTCAGTCTAGAGAGGTTATAAGCATGCCTAAAACAGGGGTCAAACCCGCGACCTTCGCATTACGAATTATGCTGCGTTCCACTCCTCACAATCAATTGCAAGACATAACAACATTAAAATAAATGACTTGAGAACTGATTGATTGTCGCTGTAATTCTTCATTTATCGCTGTTTTTTATCTGCCATTGCACCACCATTGCACCATGAAATTTGGCTATTTAAGACACTTTTGTCACAAGTTGTGTCACAAGTTTGTCATAAGTTGCGACATGAATTTGTCACAAGTTAACCAAATAACGACGATCATTTGTGGCGCCTTCAACTTTTAAAAGTCTTAGAGCCTGTTCAAAATCTTTTAAATAGACAATTTCTCGAAACTTTCTTTGCCTAAAAAATTTTAGTGTCGAACACTTCAGCAGTTAAAACTACCACAGAGCCCACAGAAAACACAGAGAGGGGTTTATATCTTCATTCGACAAATGCCATCTATTAATCGCTTTACATTAAAATTAATAAGCAATCCTCGAGTACAGGTTCCATAAAGCCGTAAATAAGACAGTAATTGTGCTTCATGTATTGGGGCTATTGTTCAATAGCGGCCCCAATGATATTACCGTTAATGGATCAGTTTCACGCCCATCTATTTCTTCAGATATATCTGGATTAATTAAATAATTCATAAGACCCCTCTCTGTGTTCTCTGTGGGCTCTGTGGTAGTTTATTGTATCTAACAAAAGATTTTGAACAGGTTCTTAGATCGAGCAAATGTTTTAATTCTTTCTGGAGATCCTTTTACTTGTATCTGAAAAAAGGAGTTGAAGCTCTTTAATGGACAAACCATTTTGATCTAACGCCTGTTCAATAGCCTCTTTCTCTCTTTTGGAAAGATTATGTTGTATGGTAAGAATATCTAATTTCATCACTTGTTGCCCACGATTTTGAACTTCTTGCAACTGAGTCGCTAACCCATTAACAAAATATTCTAACCATGTTGTCATATCCATATTAAAGCTTTCTTGTAATTCAAAAGCTCTCGAACGTCTTCGGGATCAGCATTCTCTATTTTATGACCAGTCAAAAGCTGTTCAGATTGATCTAGAGTTAAGTGAGTGCCTTCGATGTGGGTAGTATAGTGGGCCTCCAAAATTAAAGTCTTGGCCTGCATTTTTGCAATCCATTCTTCGGATAGCCGTAGCTTTTAAAAAACCTCGTGTACGTTCTATTTTTATAAGAGCAGCTGTGATATTGTTAGTGATATTGA
>CAWCVY010000020.1:0-21760 GCA_963799115.1 uncultured Chlamydiae bacterium
CTCTGGTGATAAAGCGAATGTCCATTTGTCCACAAAAGCGAAGTTATTTTTTTCTCAAAATAACACCCTTGGATCATTAAATACTGATCGAGAAACCAGAGTTGTTTTAGGGAATTTTCATTTGACGGTGGGAAGTAATGATAAAGTGGATATCTTAAAGGGACAGATTGAGGGAAACAAAAAATCTCAATTGATGAAGGTTGGAAATGGAACATTGTGTTTAGAGGGTGACAATAGCACTTTTGAAGGTGAGGCTTTTGTCAAAAGTGGAACAATGATCTTGAATAACCTTTTAGGTGGTAGTATTTCTGTCAACGAATCTGGTACATTATCGGGCTCAGGAACGGTTTTAAGAATGTTACAGTCGATGACGGCGGTATCATCGCTTTGGATGAAAATATTAGTACTTTGCACATCAAAGGAAATTATGTCCAAAGCGAGAAAGCCCTCTATCGTGTGAAAATCAATCAAGAGGGTGAGAGCAGCTTAATTCACGTGATAGGTACTGCTACACTTAATGGTGGAACTGTCGAACTAAATGATACCGATGGTTATTGTCTCTGCTCACCTTACAAAATTCTCCATGCTGAAGAAGGCGTTGAGGGTGATTTTAGCAGTCTCCCTTTTTCAAATTTATCCCTTAAGCAAAACCTCACTTATAAAAATAATGTTGTTTATGTGACCATCTGCCCTGATCTTATCAAATTTGCTAAAACACCAAACCAAACGCGTGTTGCTGAGCAAATTGAGAGCATCAATGACCCAAGCTCTGATAATATAGAGCTAGTTAAAAATCTTGTGTCAGTGTCTAGAAAAGAGATTTCTAGTGCATTAGATCTTATCAGTGGTGAACAATTACTGTCAACCTTATTATTGCGGATCAACGCGCCACCCGCCGATTCCTGCAGCGGATCTATACCCCCTTGCGTTTTATCTCTTTAGACCAAGATTGCGATGAATTGTGTTATAATGAATACAAAGCCTGGACAGATATCGGAGGAGGCAAAAGTTTCCAAGAGGGATCGAGCGGCTATGAAATGGATGAATTCAATTTCTCTATGGCCATACAACGATCTCTTAATGATTGGCTTACAGAAAGCCCTTTAACAACAATCATACCCTACAATTGGTTAACGGGGTGGACTATTGGTATTGCAGGTACTTATGCCAGTCAACAATTTCGGTTCCATCATAGAGGTAGATCCCATATGCATAATACTGAAGGTGCCCTCAATGCTCTTCTTACGGAGTCTTGGTGTTATTTTCTCTCCGATCTCATCATAGGCTATTCAACTGGAAACCTCGAGCGTCCGATCAAGTTCGGCTATATTGATGACAAAGCTAGAAGCAATCCAAATATTTTCCAGAGTACCTATTACGGAGAATTCGGCCTCAATAATATCTGTTGGTACAGTATTGCCATCCAGCCCTTCTTTGGTATCGAGACGGGATGCTACAACCTTTCTGGGATAAAAGAGCACGGTGCACGTGCGTTGGATCTAAAAATTAATGCTCATGAGGTTAATCTCACCAATAGCTACCTCGGTGTTCACCTCTATAAACTTTTTGATGGTGATTGCAGTTGGGGATTTTCCGCTGATTTAGCCTGGATACACCTATTCGATTTCAAGAATGATTTAAGTAAACGATTTGTACATTTCGGCAATAATTTTAAAGTTGAAGGTCCCAAGATTGATCAAAATGGGTTTCAAGGAGCTCTAACAGCATATAAAATTATCAATGACAGTTGGTCAGTCAGTGCTGAATTTTCGGGTGAAAAGTGGGCTAATTATTCTAATATTTATTTCTCTGCTAGTGTGTTATTGCGCTGGTAAAGTAACGGGGTGTTGCCCCATACGCATTAAGCTAAGAACGCAGAGACGGGGGAGTCGGGGAGACGCAGAGGGAATTATAGAGCCATTACGCTATAACAGAGAGCATCTTCATATAGGCTTTCTAATAATCCTTGACCACCTAAAGTAGAGTGTACTTCAATGGCAACTTCAAGCACCCGTTCTAATAATTGTCGATTATCTCTGCGCCTCCCCGACTCCCCGTCTCCCAAGTAACTTCCCTAAATTGGGACGTTATCGATGGGTGTTATTTAAAGATTATTAACCACAGAGACCACAGAGCTCACAGAGGAAGATCTACGTCGTATAAGAACATAAACCTCTCTCTGTGAGCTCTGTGATCTCTGTGGTGGATATATTTTTACGAGTAAAGTTACTTCCTGAATGGGGTTCCACCAGGGATAGGGCAACTCTGCGTTATCCTTAGCTTAACGAGTATGGGGCTATGCCCTGAATTTTCTTATCCTCTCATAAGACCCTGATTACTACCCAAACCTTACTTAAAACGAATTCTAGTACACCATCTACAGCATTACACGTCTCGGCAAGGGGATTACCCTTGCTTTCGTCGTGTACTGCTGCATCTGTTACACCAGAATTCGCCTTAAGTAAGGTTTGGGCAGCAATCAGGGTCTAAACCTATCTGAAAAAAGTTTTTATAGAAATTTATTTTGACAAAAAAAAATATATGCGCGATAAAGGTCACGTCAATTGGATTTGTAACGTTTAAATTTGAAGTTTAAGTTACAGAAGCCTTCGCCTTAGAGAAAATGAAACCCACCTTAAGTGAGGAAAATTATGTCTGTACAAGAAGAAGTTCCTAAGTCACGAATTACGTTAACTTATAAAACTGAAGTTGACGGCGAACCTGCTGTGGTTGATCTTCCATTACGCTTAATGGTTTTGGGTGATTTTTCAAACGGCAGCTCAAAAGACAGAAAACTAGAGCTTGAGGAGAGAAACTTAAGGTCTTTGGATGGCTCAAACATTGGCGAAATTATGAGCGACATGGGGATTGGTTTGGATATGGTCGTTCCAGATAAAATTAATCCTGATGAACAAGATATGCGCGTTCAGCTGAAAATTGACAGTTTAAATTCTTTCTCACCTGAAGAAGTAGCCAAACAAGTCCCACAAATCCGCTCGTTACTCTTACTCAAGAAGCTTCTTGAAGAGATTCAATCAAACGTAGCAAATAAGAAAGAATTTGCAAATTTGTTAAGCAAACTTTTTTCGAGTGAAGTGCTGTTAAATCAGATGAAAGAAAAATTGCAGAATTTTTCGATGTACCGTATTCCCCACAAACAAAGCACGGGTGGCGAGGCAAGTGAAAGTATTGAGATAGAGGAAGAAAAACTATGACAAAATCACAAGTTGCAACAGCAGTCCTCGAGCCAGAAGTTCAAGAAGGGCACGAAATAAGCCTCGATCTTTTTCTAAAAAGCTTAAAAATTTCTTCTTATAATGAAGAACAGGCTTTGGTGCCCATGTTAAGCGAAGGGCTCCTCGATGTTAACGAAGAGGTTTCAGATGCAGCAAGATTAATCTCCTCGCTGGCCACGATTATTTGGAACATTGATGTAGGAAGTTCTGAGACTAGACAAGGGTAAGATTCAAGAGTTGATCGCCCGCATAAACAAAATGATTAATGATCAGGTTAATGAGGTCATTCAAAACGAAAAGTTTAAAAAATTAGAAGCAACTTGGAGAGGTCTTTTTGATCTAATCTCAGGGACTAACTTTCGAGCGAATGTCATGATAGACATGTTGGATGTTTCAAAAGAGGAGCTTCATGAAGACTTTGAAAATAATTCAGTAGACTTTACAGCCGCTGCTCTTTTCCAGAAAGTTTATGTCAGTGAATATGATCAATATGGTGGTAAACCTTTTGGTTCTGTCATTGGACTTTATGAATTTGAGCATACTCCTGCAGATTTGAAATGGCTAAAGGTGATGGGGAAAATAGCCAATGCTAGCCATTGCCCCTTCATAAGCAGTGCATCACCCAGATTTTTTGGCTGCGACTCCATAGAAGAGTTAGCATCGATTAAAGATTTAGAAGGTTTGATGAATCACCCAAAATATTCAGCTTTCAATGCTTTGCGGGACACTGAGGAGGCTGCTTATTTGGGACTTTGCCTGCCTTCATATGTGATTAGACTCCCTTGGCATCCTGTCACAAACCCATGTGGAAATTTTAATTTTATCGAATATACTTGGGGCGATGATCACAAGAAGTATTTATGGGGAAACTCAGCAGTGCTTTTTGCCAAGAACCTTGTCCGTTCTTTTCAAACTTCTGGCTGGTGTCAATACCTAAGAGGACCGAAGGGAGGAGGTTTAGTTACCGGATTGCCGGTACATACCTTCAATATCCGTGGAGAAGAGGAGATCAAAATTCCAATAGAGATGTCTATTCCAGACTACCGTGAACTTGAATTTGCCAATAGTGGTTTTATTCCTTTGATTTATCGTAAAGGAACTGGAGAGGCATGTTTTTTTAGTGCGCAATCATTAAAAAGACCAAAAAAATTTAAAGATCCTAAAGATTCGGAAAATGCTCAATTGGCCTGTAATTTGCCTTATACCTATTCTATCACACGGATTGCGCACTATGTCAAAAGCATTGCCCGTGACAATATAGGTAGCACGGCAGATGCGGCTTATATCAGAAAGATTTTGAATAATTGGGTTTTAGGTTATGTGACGGCAGTGACTAATCCAGACGATCGTACTCTGCGGCGTTATCCTTTTAAAGCCGCTGCCATAGATGTAAAAGATAGAGAAGGCAGAATTGGGTTTTTTGACTGCTCAATTTCTGTACTACCACACCTTCAAATGGAAGGTATGGATGTTGAATTGCGCCTAGATGCTAGGCTTGGTTAAGAAATTGTTGAATTCTGTATTTTGACAATATTCTGCAGTTTGACTAACAGAATAGGGTTTGAGTACTAAAAAACTTTAAGAAATAGGAGTTACCTATGGGAAATGAGAACCAACATTTTATAAGTATTAACGCACCTTGTGATGCACAATGCTGCTATAAATTCACCCTCGGCTCAGGAGCAATGGTTGGCCATCTTCTAGGATTATCTTTTACCAATGCGGGTAAAGATTTTAAGGTAGATAGAAAGCTTTGCAATCCTGAAAGTCCTGATGAACTAGTCCCTGTTATGGGGGTGTGTAACTTCATTGGATGGACAGGTGGACCATCTGATCCCATTGAAGCCGAAATTAGGACTTCCGAAGAGAACGTGCAAATTTTGCAAGAAGCTCTTTCTTCTTTAACTGGTGGGGCTGAAGTGGATGCAGATTTTGCAGTTTATAAGTACAGCTATAAAGATAAAAAATACTTTAAGTATTTTCATACAGACGGGAAAAAGATCAAGTTTGTCATAACCAAAGGCACAACGGTAAATATCTCACCAAAACCAAATATGGATATCCAACAACCCCTGAATTATACCTTTACCATTTCCTTAACTCCAAAAAGTGAAGGCGATGAGCAAGAGTTCCATCTTGCTTATGCGGCAAGCAGTCCCTTCACACGTCGTGTTGGAGCAGCTGAGGCAGCGTAAACTGTTAAAATACGTTAATCTAATCAAGAGTGGAAGAACTTTGGTTCTTGCCACTCCTTTGTGTTTCACAGTTCTTAGGTAGGTTGAACGTTTATGCAACAGTTAAAAAGGGTGGGTTGGCAAATAGGACAACCCTTACTCCCTACACATCTTATAGCGCAAGAAGAGTCTCTGCTTGCACATTTAAGTTTTCACATCCGAAACCTAGGCATTCCCTTTTATGGTATTGGAAATTTAAAATGGGATGATACCTTGCTTTCGCAAGGGGTTCTTTCTATCAGCAAACTTACAGTCGTTTTTCCGACGGGGGATATGATTGATGTTCCCGATAATGGAAAAGTAGTCTCCTCATTCGATTTAAATTTAGCCAGGGTTAACCAAGTTTCGGTTTATGTTCATTTATTGAAAGAGTCGTCTGAACAAGAAGTCTTTGGAGAATCACTCGAAGAAGAGGAAAAAATAGTCTATTCTGTCAACAATCTCGTCATCACAAATGAGCATCACTTATATGCCGGGAAAGTGAGTTTAAAGCTTGCCGAATTTGAGAAGGATGTTGAAAATCGCTGGAAGTTGTGTGAAAATTATTCTCCTCCTCTATTCACTATTTGCAGCCACCCTTTTTTGACAGCCAAATTATCGACTGTCAGAACAATTCTTGAGAGCTTTCAGAAAGAATTAGAGCTCGAATCAACCACGGGAAAACTATTTGAACAACGAACGCTCAATACAAAGTTATGTTTGATGGAGGTAGCCAGATTCAGACAATTTTTACTCAATATGGACCGAAATATTATTACTCATCCTTATTACTTATATGAACAGCTCACCCAATTTTTAAACACTTTAGCTTTGATGTATTTGGATTTGGGGGATTTTAGCGTTCTTCCCTATCAGCATGAAAAACTTGCCTTGCTATTTTCAAAATTGATTGAACAACTCATTCAATATCTCAAACCTAAATCTGAGAGACTTTCATCCATACAATTTGAAAAGAAGCAAAATTGCTATGTTTCCGAAAGATTACCCCAAGATTTATATGAAACAAATGAAATCTATTTTGTCGCTCAATTCGTAGACCCAAAAGTTAAGTTTGTTCTTGAAGGTTTGAAATTAGCTGGTTATTCGCGATTGTTCAATGTTCATCGATTTGCCTTAACCGGCATAGTATTATTAAGACTTGATTCAGCCCCTTTCAATAATAACTTTTCCAGACATGCACATGTATATAAAATAGAAAAAGATTCTGAATGGGAGCACGCTCTATCTGAAGGAAAAATGGCTTTTTCTATAGAGGGAGATAGTCCCGACATCCAGGGCTTTTTGTATTGGAGATAGACTCTTAATTAGAGATTTTATGAGCTTCCTAAGTAAGTTTAGAAAACAAAAAGTTAATAATGATTACAAAGATGAAATTTTTGAACATTTGTGTGATTTACTAAATACTAAAAGAGGATATGGAAGTTATCCAAGAGATTTGGGTTTGGATTCTTACATCTATCTTGGATCAGATAGGAAAATTATATTGCAAATTATAGAGGATATCAAAACCTGTTTGAAAAATATGAAAGGCGGATTCGTCAAATTGAAGTTTTGCATGCTCCCAATGAAAATCGTTTTTTTCTATCTTTTATCATAAAATGCAAAATTAATAACAGTCCCTGTTCCTTTCGTCTTTCCTTTCATCACCAAAAAAATTCTTATAGTTTAGAGGTCAAAGAATGAGTGGTTTCAATTCAATTTTAGATCCCCACTTCGAGACAAACCTCATGCTTTCTTTAAAGCTTGAGTCAGATGGAAACGAGGTAGAATTGCCGAGTGGTAATATAGAAGAATTTGGTTTAGATCTTTACACCTATGGTTATACTTGTAAATTACAATTCTGCACCTTTGATGATGATGATGTTGACGAAGTGTTTAATGCCCCTAAGATGATGAAAGCTACGCTAGCATTCAAACCCCTCGATCCCAATCAGGGGACAGATCCAGTACTTGAAATAAAGGGAATCGTCACTGACAAGAGTTTCACAAGAATGCCTGCTACAGTAGGTACAGAGGAGAAAGCACACCGCCTATATGAAATTTATTTTTGTGATAGTGCAAAAGCCATTTGGGAGCAACACTATCCATCCAATATTTATCTGGAAGATTCCATGAAGGACGTCATTGAGAAACATATTAATCCAGAAATTAAGATGACTTACGATTGGGATCCTTTGGAAGTTAAACACCCCATCACAGCCTTTTCCCTTGAGCACAAACATTGGCTGCCGGCTTATGAGCAAACCAATTTCTACTCATTTTTAATTTGGTATTTGCATCAAGAAAAGGGAATTCTGGCTTACGACTATAAGACACACAGCTACACGATAACTGGGAAGAAAAAGGAATCTTCAGAGCCACCTTTAGAGGTCCCTGAACTACTTGTTATGCCCCCCAAATGCATCTTTCCTCGAATTCCCCGCTATAATACAAAAGTCATTATGCATACCGCCGAGACAATAGATGGGGAAGATAAGGAACATGAACATTCTTTTAAATCGATACGCAGAGAGACCTTTGATCACATTAATTATCGGGTTTATCCTGAACATGCAAAAGAAAAGATCCACTCCCCCCTTACTCATGAAAAGAATGAATTCGAGGTAGAATTCACCAATTTCGCGGACGACAAGTTTGAACGGATCACTGTGGATAAATTAACACCAGACTCATTTCTTCTTTTTAAAGGAGGTAAAGAGGGAAATTGGGCACGTGATGCCTGTTTTAAAGAGAAGAACTTTAGAATCCGAAAGCTTCGCTTTGAAGCGACTAAAAGGAGTCTTTCAGAAGAGATTTTGAAGCCAATACAAGCATTTGGACTCTACGTAAGAGCTAGTTTAGAGGATGAAGCTGAAACTTTTTCTGAATGGCCAAGATTTGTTCCTCCGACATATCCCTTTTATATTCAAGGAAAAGTTTTTTGCGATATCGGAGATAAAGAACAATCAACTTACAAAATTCTAGAGTCTAAAGAAGCGCCCCAAGGTCAATATTTAGTGGATGTACCCTTGGCAGAATCAGAGAAAAAAGTTGTGATCCCTTTTGTTCCAAGCTATTCAGGTCAATACTACTTTCCCTTTTGTAAAGATACTAAAGTGATGCTATCGATGCATTTTAGAACCGCAAGGATTGAGCGGCCTATTGATTGGGATCCACTCGTTAGGTTGCCGGGAGGGGTACAAGCAAACCAAATGGTGTTCGCTTCAAATGGAAAAGATAAGTATACCTACCAAAGACATGAGTTTGTGGATGGCAAAGAACCTCTCTTAACAATCAAGCAATCCTCTTCTGAAACACAAACTCAGACAATACAGATCAAAGAAAAAGATATCACGATTACCGTTGATGAAAAAGATAAAAAAACTCTTTTTATTCAATTAAATCATGAACTTGGCCACGTGATATCGCTAGAAGACAAAGATGCGGGTAGTACCCAAACGATTGTTATAGATGGAAAATCCATGACTCACACCTGCAAGGGAAGTGATGGAACGAGTATTATCGTTCAAAAGCCCGATTCTGTGACAATTGAGTGCAAGGAATTTTCAGTAAAATCAGATACCATTCTCTTGGATGCTAAAGATAGTATTTCTCAGACAGGTGCAAATAAAGTGAACATCAAGAGCAAGGTTGTAAACGCCTCTGCTCCATCAGTAAAACTTGGCTAGAGGGACCGATTGGACATGGACTAATTGGACTAATTGGACTAAGTCCAACTCGTCCAACTCGTCCAACTCGTCCAACTCGTCCAACTCGTCCAACTCGTCCAACTCGTCCAACTCGTCCAATTTAGATTTTGTAAATCCGAATTTAGCTAATCATAATTAGAATTTCTATTGATTTAATCATTTAAATCAATTATATTATTGTAATCATTATTTGTTTAACAAAGACTACTATGATTTATAATTTTTTGGGCTGCCATCGTCATGATGGCACAGAGCCTCCTTTAAAGAAAGACCTACCTTCTGCGTCTTCCCCATGTCTTCCCGATGAACTTATTGTGCATATATTGGATTATTTGGCTTCCCCTTCTTTAAACGGTTCTTTCTCCAAAGAAGCAATCAAGCCTTTGCTTTGTGCTGCACAGGTTTGTTCTCAGTGGCATCGAGTAGCTCAAGATTATCTCCCTAAAATTTTTAAAAGCTGCATGGAAGGTATTGAGAAGCCCGCCTCCCTATCTTGGCTCCAGGCTCTGCATCTGATCCATAAATGGAAAGAGCAAACCTTCTCTTTTACAAGCGATATTTTTCTGGGTTTATTTGAAGATCCAAAGCATTGTGGCGTGCTTTCAGCAGGCATCCCTTATGTTTTGGATCGTACTCAAATTGGAGAATTACGCATCTCTTTGTTGCCTCGTCTTCTGTTGGCGTGTCAAGGTACAGATAAGAAATTTACTCAAATCTGGAAAATCGATCTGCAGGGCGATCCTTTTAAAAGGATTTTTGTTTCTACAGATCAGCACTTAATTGCCACTTTGCACCAAGGCAACGATAGTGATCGAAAACATCGATTTGATATTTATGTCGTAAAAACAGGTCGATTGTTGGGTTCAGTGGCTCTTCATTGTTTACAAAATGAATTCTTCCTTTTCAACCACTCTAACCTACGTTTTGATTTGACAAAATTTGAGTATCTCCACAAGGGAAAAATTTGGTCGTACAGGGTGTAAATAAAAGTGTTGGCAAAACTCTTAACGAGACGAAATAGTCGAGATTAAAAGGCTTGCGACGAGGGCATAGCCTTAAGCTATGGCCGAGGAACAAGACTTATAAGATTGACTACTGCAGTCCGATAAGAGTCTGCCGACACTTTTGTTTGCACCCCAATTATAACGAATTGTAGAAAATTGTCTTGAATGATAATAATTTACAAGTTAACCTGGTTGCTGTGACAGATTAATTTTACCAATTAGATTGGCTTTGCAAAGCCGAGATTAGGGACAAAGGGGTTCCGATGGCCATTGTCATAACAGATGAACAAAAAAAAGTGTTGGAAAGGTTTCTTGATGAAAACCGTCCTGCAGAATTAATCAACACTTATTTGTGTTTTGTTGAGCATAAATTCAATTTACAGCCTGTTCTTTTCCCTAAAGAAAAGAGTATTTATCAAAGCACCGAAGATTTAGTACGCCTGCTAGAAAACGAAGGTAAGCTGTGGCATGAAACAGAAATTAAGATTGGTTTTGGCCAAGCTAGCGTCAATGAGGAGACCAAGAAAATTTACATTTGTCCCTTCACGGGCAAAGTTTTTGGAGATAATACCCATCCCAATCCTCAAGATGCCATTTACGATTGGGTATCCAAATGTCCTGAGAACACTGAAAGAGTTGGGGGATTAAGAGTTAAGCGCTTTTTTGTATCGGAAGATCCAGAGGTTATCAAAAGCTATGCTGATAAAACGAGGTCTAAGAAAGAACCCATAAAAAAGGTAGTCTATTCATCCGTTTTAAGCGGCAAGTTGTTTAATAGCAAGGAAGCCGTTATCGAAGATTTCAAGCGAAATTATTTGAAAAAGTTGTCATTGGTTGAAGTGCAAAATCAAAATAAATTTAAGATTGAAGATCATTTCCTAGCTTTTATCCAAAAGCAATTAGCAGAAGACAAAATTACCGCTTTTGTGGAAGCTCTAGCAGAATTTGATGAGTTTTTGCCTTATGTGGAGCGTTGGGTGGAAGCAGAGGATTAAACTTCCTAATGGAGCAATATCTTTCGTCTTCTGCAGAAGAAACATTTGAATTGGGAAAGTTATTAGGACAGCAACTGCTCATACCAAAGGTGATTTGTTTATTTGGAGATCTAGCAGCAGGCAAGACAACCTTTGTTAAAGGTCTTGTTCAGGGTGCAGCTCAGCTTGATTCCGCTATCGTTCAAAGCCCAACCTTTACTTATTTGAATATTTATGAAGGGCAAAAGATTATCTATCACTTTGATCTCTACCGTTTACGCGATATCGATGAATTTTTGAGTATGGGATTTGATGAATATTTTGATGCTGAGGGAATTTGTTGCATTGAATGGTCGGAACGCATCGCTTCCTATTTACCCCACGATAGTATGTGCATTACCCTAACACATATTCAAAAAGATCAGCGAATGATTACAATTAGAGCACCTCATGCCTCAAGCCAAATTTATTAAAACGGCCATTTTACCTAAAGATTATCCACTAATACGCAATGATTCTGGTCAAGTGCTTCCTGAAGTAGCCGTATGTGGCCGGTCTAATGTAGGAAAATCCAGCTTGCTCAACCATCTCTTCCATACTAAGCATTTAGTGAAGACTTCTTCGACACCGGGAAAAACACAAGCTTTGAATTTCTTTACTTTGGATGATCGATTGGCATTCGCAGATCTTCCTGGATATGGTTATGCAAAAGTTTCTCAGAGTGTGCAAAAACAATGGGGGCCTATGGTGCACTCCTATTTAGAAAAGCGACTCACACTGAAGTTGGTTTTGCTATTAGTTGATATACGGCGCATTCCCAACGCTGATGATCTCCAATTACTTAATTGGATAGTTCATCAAGAAAAAGCCATGATCCTTGTTCTGACTAAAGTGGATAAAGTTAACAAAAATGAGCGCAAGCTTAATGCAGATAAAATTTTAGAGGCCTTAGGTGCAAGTAATATTCACTATGTTCATTATTCTGTCACTAAAAATCAAGGGCGGCGCGAACTCTTGGCGATGATACAAGAGGCTTTGACAGATGAAGACAAGGAAGATGAGGACAAGGAAATAGTTAGATGAGTGATATTGAAAAGCAAAAATTTGTATGCATTGATTGTGAAACCACCGGTCTGGATGCACAGCAAGATCGGGTGATTGAAGTTGCGATCATGTGTTTTGACGCTCATGAAGTTTACGCTGAAATGGAAACATTGGTTAATCCCGAATGCGAGATACCCGAAACTTCAATTGCCATCCATCACATCACACCTGATATGGTCTGCGACAAGCCCACAATCTCTTACGTGCTGCCCGAGATCTTGCAACTAATCGGCGAACACATTATCGTAGGTCATGGGGTGGGATTTGACATTGATATTCTTGCCACAGCTGCTGAAAGGCATAGCATCCCCTGCAAAATTCGGCAAAATCGTTTCTTGGATACTCTTAGGATGGCCAGATTATATGGAGAGTCTCCCATTAATTCCCTGGAGCATCTGAGGAAACACTTTAATATTCCTTTAGAGGGCGCCCACCGTGCTATGAGCGATGTGATTGTCAATAAGGAAGTGTTTAAACGGCTTGCCAAAAATTTCAAAACTACCGAGCAACTCTTTGAGGCTTTATCCCGCCCTATTCTAATGAGCAGCATGCCGTTGGGAAAGCATAAGGGACGTCAATTTAAGGAAGTGCCTCTCCAGTATTTGCAGTGGATAGTGAACAAGGATTTCGATCAAGATTTAATTTATTCCGTACGTACGGAGCTTAGGCGGCGTAAAAAAGGCAACCTATTCAATCAAGCAAGCAATCCCTTTTTAAATCTTTAAAAAGAAAACTGAGGTCTCTCTATGATGCAAGAAAAACCTGCCTCTGTTGAAAAAGGATCCTTTGAAGTCAAAGTGGCCCTTGCTGAAATGTTAAAAGGGGGTGTCATCATGGATGTGACGACTCCTGAACAAGCCAAAATTGCCGAAGATGCTGGGGCAGTGGCGGTCATGGCATTGGAGCGCATTCCTTCAGATATTCGTTCTCAGGGTGGCATAGCCCGCATGTCAAATCCTGAGTTGATTCAAAAAATTCAAGAGTCGGTCACTATTCCCGTGATGGCCAAATGCCGCATTGGGCATTTCGTGGAGGCCCAAATACTTGAGGCCTTGCAAGTTGATTTTATCGATGAGAGCGAGGTCTTGACCCCGGCAGATGAAGAGAATCACATTGACAAGCAGTTGTTTAAGGTGCCTTTTGTTTGCGGCTGCCGGGATTTAGGCGAAGCCCTGCGGCGTATTGGAGAGGGTGCTGCGATGATTCGCACCAAAGGAGAAGCGGGAACGGGCAATATTGTAGAAGCTGTGCGTCATATGCGTACAGTCAACCGTGAAATTCGCCGTTTAGTCACCATGGATCAAGCCGAACTCATGGCAGAAGCCAAGCGTCTTGGGGCTCCCTACCATCTTGTACAGCTTGTAGCCTGCACTGGTGCTTTGCCGGTTCCTAACTTTGCTGCAGGTGGAATTGCGACCCCTGCCGATGCAGCTCTTATGATGCAGCTAGGATCCCAAACTGTTTTTGTTGGATCGGGAATTTTTAAATCCCAAGATCCGGCTAAAAGAGCCAAAGCCATCGTAGGCGCTGTGACTTATTATCAAGATCCCGATATGCTGGCCCACATTTCCATGGGGCTATTGGATGCGATGCGTGGGATTGATATTCGCCAACTTAAGAAAGAAGAACTGCTTGCGCAGCGGGGCTGGTGATGCTTGTAGGAGTTTTGGCATTGCAGGGAGATTTTTCCAAGCATGTTGAAGTATTGCGTTCGCTGGGCGTCGAAGTCCAAGAAGTACGCAAGCCGCAAGATCTTGCAAATTGCGACGGTTTGATTATACCTGGAGGGGAGTCTACGGTCATCTTGCGGCAACTGGAATTTATTGGCTTGCGGGAGCCTCTTCTGAGATTTGCTCAGGAAAAGCCGGTATTTGGGACCTGTGCCGGATTGATTTTGATGTCAAAAGAGGTGCAGCCCCCCTCATTGCAACCTCTTCAGCTCTTGGATATTGTCGTAGAGCGCAATGCCTTTGGCAGGCAAATAGAATCATTTCAAGCTTTTATTCATTTGGAATTGGATCCTCATCACTTTAAGGTCTTTCCGGCTTTTTTCATTAGAGCGCCCCGCATTCGGGTTTGCGGAAAAGGGGTCCAAATCCTTGCGACATATGATGGTGAGCCTGTGTTCGTTCGTCAAGGGCACCTTTTAGGATCCTCTTTCCATCCGGAACTCACGGCTGATCCATTAATCCATCAATATTTCATTGAGATGGTTCGTGAATATACACAAACAACCTGAAGAATTGGCTTTTCGGCTGCGCCAAAGAACCAATTCTTCAGGTTGTTTGTGTATAGACTTCTCCCGTGTGCGTGATTGCTATGGGAAAAATTAAAAACCAATTTGAATTGTTTAAATTCCTTCGGTTTTCTTGAATATGGGTGATGAAACCATATATTACAGCATAAACAAATAAATTCTTAATGATCGATTCATTATTTGATTGCGGCCACAACACCCACCATAAAAATACCAATGAAAGCCCTGCACATTTCTTCACTCGCAATTGTCATTATTTGCTTATTGGGGGTTGGCGTGTTTCCGATAACTTTTTTAAAAAGTGTTGTTACAAAGTGCATGAATAGCTACCGACAAGCGAAGAGGCTATTCCTGCCCAAAATCCAGCCTTGTAGTCTTTTTTCATAGAAACCGAAATAAGTGCGGCTCCTACAAAGCAACAAACACCCATTTGTGGCAAAACACTTTTAGGAATGTCGCTTACTAAATAATTTTTGCCAAACTCTCGAAGTTATCCATATAATTCATATTATAACCCCCTTTGTGTATAAATTAGGATCATTCATTTTAATTCTGAAGTGTTTATCAAAATTAATCGATTTAAGAAAAATCAAATCAATAAAGCTAGGGGTTCTTTGAATGAGTCCTGAAGGGATCTTGAACGAAAGATTGGACATGACGAGTTGGACGAGTTGGATGAAACTGGACAGATTGGATCAATTCTAATCAAGTCCAATTAGTCCAATTAGTCCAATTAGTCCAACAAGTCCAACCGTCCAATCTCTATATTGGAGTATAATCAGGGAAAATTCCGAACCAACCTGCATTATTGATATTCCTTCGGTCTTCATCTCGGATACAAGTCAATAATCCATATAGTACAGCATAAGTAAATAAACCTTTAATAACAGACCGATCTCCAAAAGCTGCAGCAGCAAGACCCACAGTAATGACCGCTATGAAAGACCTGCACATTTCTTCACACCAAGTTAAATATTGGCGGTTTCCAATAATCTTTTTGAATATGGGCGTTACAAGGGCATGAATAGCTACAGCAAAAGCAGAAAGGGCCCCTGCAATCATTCCAGATTTTAGTATTATTTCTTAAATGCTGCAAATGATAAAAGTTCCTGCAAAGCTATAAGCCATTTGAAGGCCGGCATTTTGCGGAACGTCCTTCCAATAATCTTGAGCATGCTGGGAAATATTATGGATATAATTCATAAAATAATTTCATTATTAAAGTTTTGTTTTATCGAAATAATATCAAAAACAAAATAATTTAATTCAAACAAAATGATTATTTTCATACGGTTTTATGAAACAAAAATTTGAGATGAATTCACGGCGCCAACCGATCAATGTGCCAAATGTTTTCTCTGAGCACATAACGAAAGCGATCATGCAGGCGATTTGTCCTCCCTTGCCAGAACTCAAAATGTTCCGGGATTAATCGATAGCCTCCCCAGTAAGGAGGTGCAGGAATTATTTTGTCTTCATACATTTTTTCAAAGCGGAGAAAGGCATCTTCAAGTACTTCTCTCGATGCAATCACTTGATCTTGGTGAGAAGCCCAAGCCCCTAGCTGACTACCCCTTGGCCTGGAATCAAAGTATGTTTCTGATTCTTCTCGAGTTAATTTTTCCACATGTCCGTTAACAATCACTTGCCTTTCAAGGGCATGCCAATAAAAAGTCGCACTGGCTAATGGGTTTTCTAAAAGATCCTGCCCTTTGCGGCTTTCGTAGTTGGTAAAGAATAAGAAATCCTTTGGTATCGATCCCTTTCAAGAGAACATGACGGCATGAGGGTAGACCTTTGGTTGTGGCTGTAGCTAAAGCCATCGTATTTGCATCAGATGCTTTTATTTGCAAAGCTTCTGCGAACCAAAGTTGAAATTGTAACAAACGGGTCTGGATTAAGAGTGTTCAGATCCAAAGAATTAAGTTGGTATTCACTTCTTAATTTATTAATTTCCACAAGACTGTACTCAGGTTAATTCTTGACAGGGGTTCCGTCTATGCGATATGAAGTATACCAGCCCCTAGTAAAAATCTCGTTTGGCACATCCAAATGAGATTTTTACTAGGGGCTGGTATAAGTCTTATATCCTTAACCTATCAATTCCAGGGTATAAGGACAAGTCCAAAAATCTTAAGCTGAGGCGTCATATGACAGAAAAACTATCCATTCGGGATTTGGATTTAAAGGAAAAAAAGCTCTTATATCGCGTCGATTTCAATGTTCCTCTTGAACATGGGGAAATCACTGATGATACTCGTATCCGTGCCTCTTTGCCAACAATTTTGTATGTGCTCCAGCATGGAGGAGCGGTCATTTTGATGAGCCATTTGGGGCGTCCCAAAGCCGAACCCGATCCTAAGCTTTCCCTCGTTCCTTGTGCTAAGCGTTTAGCAGAACTTCTAAAGCACCCTGTTCTCATGGCTCCCGATTGCCGCGGAGCTGAAGTAGAAAAAATGGCGCGCGAACTCAAACCGGGGGAGGTTTTAATGTTGGAAAATCTCCGCTTTCATCACGGAGAGGAAAAACCTGAGGAAGAGCCAACTTTCGCCAGTGCTTTAGCTGAACTTGGGGATGTGTATATCGATGACGCCTTCGGCTGCGCCCATCGCGCGCATGGATCAATCACAACACTGCCTTCATTCTTTCCCGGAAAAGGCTGCTGCCGGTTTCTTAATGGAAAAAGAACTTGCTTATTTAGGATCGACTCTCACAAATCCCAAGCGTCCTTTTTGTGCAATTTTGGGAGGAGCAAAAATATCCACCAAATTTAAAGTCATTGAAGCTTTGATGCAACAGGCTGATGTTTTGTTGATTGGGGGAGCAATGGCTTACACTTTTTTCAAAGGGGAAAATATTTCTGTTGGAGATTCATTGGTGGAAAATGACTTTTTAGGCGTGGCTCGTGAATTGATGGATGTCAGCACGCAGTCGCGCAGCAGGATTCTATTGCCAACTGATTTAGTCGTGGCCCGCGAGATTAAACCTGATACAGAAACACGTGTGGTAAAAGTCAAAGATGGCATTCCTGATGGATTTCAAGGGGTTGATATTGGGCCGGAAACTATTGAGCGTTATACTAGAGAACTCAAGTTAGCATCCACCGTCTTTTGGAATGGTCCTTTAGGGGTATTTGAGTGCCACCCCTTTGATCATGGCACAAATGCGATTGCTCAAGTTCTTGCTCAACTTTCCGCAACGACCATTGTGGGAGGCGGAGATTCTGCTGGCGGCAGTCGAACATGCAGGCCTTGACAGATCGCATGAGTCATATTTCAACAGGCGGCGGGGCCTCGCTTGAATTCATTGAATTCGGCCGGTTGCCGGGCATAGATGCCTTATCTGATAAAACTCCAGCAAAGTTGTGAAAATTTGTACGAGATGTGAAGCTGTGAAGATAAAATTTGGAACGGCAATGATAATAGCGGAGACGCTAAAAACGCCGTTATGCAGTGAAAACAAATGTGAGCTAAGGCCTGTTTAGATTGAGCCTGAAGGGCTCGCATTGCTGTTTTGTATCAAGACATGGGTAACAAGTTCTATCAATACATAGGTAACACTTTGTAAACTGCATTTTTTAATCAACATAGGAGATTAAAAGATGCCTTGGCAAACAAAGGATACCATATCTATGAGAGATGAATTTATAAATAAAGCTATGTCTAGTGAATTTACAATAAGTAAATTGTGCTCAGAATATAAGATCAGCAGGAAAACTGGATACAAGTGGATAGAAAGATTTAAAGAAGATGGGGTAGATGGATTACTTAATCATTCACGACGTCCTCAGTCTTCAGTCAATCGTACTTCTTGCGAGATCATCGATATAATTCTCAATACCCGAAATCGTTTTCCTGCTTGGGGAGCAAGAAAGCTTAGACAATATCTCATTAATAAAGGGCATGATAACCTTCCTTCTGAAATAACGTTTAATCGAGTTTTAAAGAAACATGGAAAGATCGATCCTATAGAATCAGAAAAAAGACAACATTTTATTCGATTCGAAAAAGAAAATCCGAACGAATTATGGCAAATGGACTTCAAAGGCCATTTTAAGATGGGTTCCAAAAGATGTCATCCTTTAACAGTATTAGATGATCATTCTAGATTTTCTATTGTTTTGAAAGCATGCGAGGGTGAAACATTTCTAGAGGTGCATAATGGCTTGGAAAATGCATTTCGAGAATATGGTTTACCTGATGGGATGACAATGGATAATGGTTCTCCTTGGAAAGGTAGTCCTCCATGGACATTATCACGGTTAACAGTGTGGTTAATGCGCTTAGGAATAAAGGTAAGCCATTCATCGGTAAGGCATCCGCAAACACAAGGAAAAGACGAGCGATTCCATCGAAGCCTTAAAGAAGAGGTTTTAAGGTATCATCAATTTATAAATTTAAGAGAAACTCAAAAAATACTTGATGAATGGAGAAAGATATATAATTTTGAGAGGCCTCATGAAGGCATAGGTCTTCTTTGTCCAATTCAACGTTATAAATCTAGCCTTCGACCTTATCCTGAAAAACTGCCTGAAATTGAATATAAGCCTGATGATATAGTGAGGAAGGTACAAGCATGTGGTTGTATTAATTTTCATGACATAAGATATTTTGTAGGGGAACATTTGAAAGGAGAACATGTGGCAATAAGACCAACTTCTGTAGAAGGAGTTTATGAAATATATTTTGTAAATACCAGGGTTGCCAGAATAAGCTTAAAGTGAGTGAGGACTTTTGCATCTGTTGCGATTCTTGCCTTGTAAATAGCTTTCTGGGCTAGCTAAACTGGCAAGAATCGCTTCAGAGGCTTAAGTCCGGGCCATAAATGTTAACAAAATACCATTAAGGCTATAAAAAACGTTATTTATCCCCTCAAGGAAAAATGCGAGATTGTGATCAAAAAGAAAGTTAGAGAAAATAACAACGGTTTTTAATAAAATGTGTTACCTATGTGCTGATAGAAGTTGTTACCTATGTCATGAAACTAAACAATTGCTACAGCCCAGGGCCCTGGGCATCGCTCCATAATCGCTAACTTATTTTATTGATTGGCTGTTTTTATGAGCCTGAAGGGCTCCAATTGCAACAGCCCAGGGCATCGCCCTGGGTAATGTTTCGAATAATATAGCAGCCTGTAGGGCTGCCAGAATGATTCATTGACCACAAGCAAATTTACATCTAAGAAGTCGCTTTATGGCAGCCCTACAGGCTGCTGTTACATATTAAACATAACCCAGGGCGATGCCCTGGGCTGTGTGCGAATCGCTGGTATGCGATACTAAGTCTTAAACGGAATGGAGGAATATGAAATAAATATAAACTCTAAGCCTACCTATGCGAGTTCGTCCTCGTGTAGAAATCATGACTCGAACTTGTGAGAACAAGGTACGGATCAGCTAGCGTAATCAAGCAATTGATTATGACGAAGGAGCCAGGTCATGATATTTTGGGAGGAGCCACATTCTGGCCTCTATGTCTGCGCTAATTTCCACGGCCTAATGAAGCGCTGGAATCCAAAGATTCCATCTGGAAGGAATAGACGACAAAGTCCTTTTAGGATCATAGGGGTTATAAGTGACTTCGCCTGAAGAAAAAGGCATTGCATACTTACCGAGGAGGGCCTACTTCCTGATACGCCAGTATCAGTCTTAGCTATAAGGCCAGTCCGAAATGCGAAGATGATAGGATGGGAGGAACAGAATTAACTTCAATTCCAACCTCTTGAGGTCCACAGCGTCCCGGAGATGATTATGAGTGTAATCATAAGGGACACCGAAAATCAGAGATAACGAACGTAACAGGTTCGGATAAGTTAGACGCCACGCTGAGAAAAACCGCATAGGTTATCCTCTTCCCTTTTTCAGGAAAGGTGGGGCAGATCTCTAAGGAACGATCCTATGAACTTGATACGAAGAGTTATCCAACAATCACTAGTATTAGGAGAAACCAATACGTGAAAATAACACACGATAAGCAAAAAGTGCATTCTCTCACTGGGAGAATCACAACAAAGCTTATGCATGAAGCGTTCAAAGCAGTAAAGAAAAATCGAGGGGCAGCGGGAATTGATAAGATCTCAATCAAGGCTTTCGAAAGAGACCTAGAAGGAAATCTTAGCAAGCTTATGAATGAACTTAAAAAGGGAACTTATAAGCCCATCCCACTAAAAAGAGTCCATATCCCGAAAGGGAATGGAAAAACAAGACCTCTCGGAATACCTTCTGTGCGATGTCGAATTGCACAAGAGGTTGTGCGGAGATTGATAAACCCTATTTTTGACTGTCAATTTCATGACAACTCATACGGATTTAGGCCAGGAAGAAGCTGTCACCAAGCTGTTGAGTGTGTAGAGCTCTACATTCAACAGGGTTACACATATATCGTAGATGCAGATATCAAGGGTTTCTTTGATAATATACCTTTACGAGTAATCGTAGAATCAGCAGAAGCCAAGATAGCGGATGGTAATATTCTCTCACTTATCGAAAAATTTCTCACGTCTGGAGTAATGGAAGAGGGTGAATTCAGACCTACAACAAAAGGCACTCCTCAGGGCGGGGTCATATCCTGCCTACTTTCAAATATGGTCCTCGATCATTTAGATAAACAACTAGATGAAAAAGGATATAAATTTGTCCGTTATGCGGATGATTTCGTCATATTATGCAAAGACCAGAAACAGGCCGAAAAGGCGCTGGAAGATGCGCAATCTTTCCTCAATGAACTAGGACTCGAACTCAGCCAAGAAAAAACGCATATAACGCGTGCTAAGGATGGATTCGATTTCCTGGGTTTCGAAATAAATAGCTGGGGAGCAAAGATGCGAAAGAAATCAGTGGAGAAATTTAAGACCAAAGTGAAAGAAATCACCATACGGTGTCATAACCTAGATCAGAAAGTAGTTGAAAAGCTGAATCAAGTCATAAGAGGAACTGTCAATTACTTTTGCACACGCACTACCAATGTGATAGGTCAATTCAGGAAACTGGATAAATGGATTAGAAAACGGATCCGATGTATGAAATACAAACGGATATCGCACTACGATAACAGCCGGTTTAGGAATAAACACATCACAAAACTTGGAGTGTTGAACTGCATTGAACTATGCCGAATGCGATTGAGGTACTAGCATTGTTCCTCTACTTGAGGATAGGATCGAGGCGCCGCCCATTGCTAGAAAGTTGCACGATGGTAAATAAAGGGAATTGACCCTTTTGCGGCAACGGGGAGGGACTGGGAAACCCAGTCCCTAACCCACTT
>CAWCVY010000021.1:0-88082 GCA_963799115.1 uncultured Chlamydiae bacterium
TAGGAGGTCTCATGGCAAAACAAGAGAACAAAATACCCTCTTCAAATTGGGTGACAATTCAAGATGCCGAAACAGGCTTGAAAGCTGACTTCCCTCATCGCCCTCTCGAAATGACTTTTGAAATTCCTTTCCAAAATATCCCGCCAACGGGGCATGTGCATTTGTATTCTGCTCCTACCAAAACAGGAGTGTTCCTTCTAAGCACGATGACTACTCCAGGTGTTGCTTCCGAAGCATTGACAACAGAAAGATTCAAACAATTCTTTGATGAAATTTTAGTCCCCCATCTTTTTTACGATCCTAAAGTACTTCAAGATCCTCAAGTTTTTAACTACACCCCCCGTCAAATAGAGGGTCAACAAGGAGCTGCCTTTCAAATCATCTATCAAGATCATGGAGTGAAGAAGAAGATAGAAGGCTTAGCGTTAAAACACGAAAACATCCTTTGCGCATATTTCTACTTAGCCTCTGAAACAGCTTTTGATCAAGATCAATCGAAACAATTTTTGAAATCAGTCCGATTGGCAAAAGCCGGTGCTTGAAAAAGTATTATCCGTTTTCCAGACTTTTCAACAAAGACTGAAAATCAGCAGAATTGCGAATCGCATCAAATTCTCTTTTTTTAATAATTTCTTGCACATTATGAAGTCCTTGTTGCATGGCACAGCGCAACCAACCCACAGCAGGAGTTGCCTTCCCCATAATGGCATAAGAAAAAGCATTCATCAAAGCGATTTCAACTGGAGGGCTCTTGCTGATAACCTGCTGCCCAATGTTAACTGTTTCTTCCCATTCTTGAATGCGATAAGCAAGTTGCTGTAAAAGAGCAGATAATCGATGGATAATCGATTTTAAGTGGATAAAGCCAGTAATAGGCTTGTTTAAAATTGCCCTGTTCGGCCAAAATGCGGGCTGCATATTGCGTCGCTGTGACATATAAGACTCCTTTGGAGCTTGCTGACGCACAAAAGTAAATTTGGCTAACGCCTCTTCGTGAATGTCCTGCTTTCAGCTCCTCTAATCGCTTCTTGACTAAATTTTGCAGATGTTGATCTGAATCTTCAGGAGCCATGCTTTTGACATCCGACCCAAGCCCGATAGCTTTCAAAAGCCACATAAAAAATAGGGCTCCCATCAAAATCTGTTGAATAAAAAAGAATAAAGTCCAATTAAACTAGCCAGAACAATACTGATCAGAAAAAGGCCCATTTCAAGACCACGCAAACCAAAAGCTCCTTCTAAAAAATACGTAGAAGATGTCCCCCATCAAGAGGCAAAACAGGAAAAGATTGAGAAGGGTCCAAAACAGATTGACGTTGACTGCAACTTTTAAAGCATAGATTAAAACAGTTCTTTTCTCTCCCACAAAACCGAGCAATAGATAGGCAACAATAAAAGTCAGAAGCCTGCAAGAGGACCATTAAGCACGATAATAAATTCTTTCCACTTCGAAACTTAGGTCCTTGACGTTTCGTCAATCCTCCAGGCCCACAAGATTAATCTCTGCCCTTTGCCCAAACATTAAAGCAGTCAAAGCATGTCCATATTCATGAATCAAAACGGAAATCAGAATGACGACCGACCAAATGACTGTCCCAAAATAGAGGACTATTAAGCCATCCAATCATTAAAATTAAAAACCAAAAAAATGGGAAAATATGAATAGGGATACGCCCGGGAATAGAAATCATATTGCTATAAGCATTTTAAGACTTGTTGTACTGCCAATCCCATTTCTGCAGGTGTATTGGCTACTTTGACTCCTGCTGCTTTGAGCGCTTCAATTTTAGAGGCTGCTGTTCCTGGCCTCCTGAAATAATGGCTCCGGCATGCCCCATGCGTCTTCCTGCGGAGCTGTTTGCCCTGCAATAAATGCAGCAACAGGCTTGGTGCAATGATGTTCTAATCCATTCTGCCGCTTCTTCTTCCGCCATGCCACCAATTTCTCCAATCATCAAAATAGCTTTCGTTTCAGGATCTGCTTCAAAGAGTTTTAACACATCAATAAATGAAGTCCCATTGAGAGGATCTCCTCCAATACCCACACAAGTCGATTGGCCTAATTCCAATAATGTCGTTTGCCAAACAGCTTCATAAGTCAAAGTGCCAGATCGCGAAACAATTCCAATCTCTCCTTTGCGATGAATATATCCAGGCATGATGCCCATTTTACATTCTCCCGGAGTAATCACGCCAGGACAATTGGGACCAATCAAGCGACTCGTCTGCTTCCACGCATCACTTGGCTGACTTTTAGCATGTCGCGAATCGGAATACCTTCGGTAATGCAGACAATAAGCTCAATTCCTGCTTCTTCTGCCTCTAAAATAGCCTCCGCAGCAAACGGAGCGGGACAAAAATAAAGAGGCATTACATTGTGTCGCTTCTTTGGCTTCGAATACTGTATCAAAAACAGGCAAACCAAAAATCTCTCCTCCTCCTTTCCCTGGAGTCACCCCTCCCACATAAGTGGGAGAATAAGCATTCCTTGTTCGGTATGGAAGCGCCTGCTTTGCCTGTAATCCCTTGTGTAATAACTCTTGTATGGCTGATTGACCAGAATAGACATTCATTTAATCTCCTACCACTTGAACAACTTGTTGGGCTGCTTCGGTCAAATCATTGGCACTGATAATATTTAATCCCGATTCTTTGAGAAGCTCTTTGCCTTGCTCCACATGCGTTCCTTCCAAACGAACAACTAACGGCACATGGAATGCAGATCTTTTGCCGCCGCAATAATTCCTGCAGCTAAAGTTTCGCAATCCATAATTCCCCCAAAAATATTCACAAAAATCGCCTTCACTTTGGGATCCGAAAGATAATTTTAAATCCTTCTGCCACTTTTTCCTTCGAAGCTCCTCCTCCCACATCGAGAAAATTCGCCGGATGCCCTCCAAAATGTTGAATCAAGTCCATCGTAGCCATCGCTAATCCAGCTCCATTCACCATGCAACCAATATTTCCCTCAATGCACATAAGCAAGCTCATGTTCTTGGGCCCATGCTTCATTGGGATTCACTTGAGAGGGATCAAATAAAGCTTTAAGATGCAGGTTGCGAAATAGAGCATTATCATCGATGACCAACTTGGATCGAGGGCAAAGAGTTGTCCCTCTTTTGTTTCAACCAGAGGATTGATTTCAAACAGAGAAGCATCGGTCTCGATAAAAGCTTTGGCAAGGGCATTGATAACAGTCCTCCCTGCTCGATCTGTTTCCCTTTCCATCCCATAAACTTCGCAATACGAAGAAGATGATAAGGACGAAACAAAACCTTGAGAGGGTAAAGGTAAAATCAAAACTTTGTCAGGTTGTGTTGTGCTACTTCTTCTATTTCGACTCCTCCAATGGGAGAAGCAAAAAGGACACTTGGCGCACGTTCGCGACTCATGGTCATGCCCAAGATAGTATTCTCGCGCAATGCTAATCGGAGGGGGAAACCATCAATTGATGGGCAACAAGTCCCTCGGGACCTGTTTGTTCTGTCACAAATTTTTTACCCTAACAATTGCTTGGCGGCTTCCAAGATTTCTCAGGTCGCCTTGAGCAATTTTGACTCCTCCCGCTTTCCCCCGACCTCCGGCATGAATTTGCACTTTTAGAACTAGCCGATTGCCATCCTTTTGCTCTGATAACTCTTTTAATTCCTCCAGATGAAGAAACAACTGCAAAATTCAGGAATCGGAATTCCATATTTTTCTAAAAGGGTTTGCTTGAAATTCATGTATATTCATAACTTCTACCTGAATTTTCATCTTCCTTTTTTTTTCATTTTTATGTGCTAATCTTCTTTTTCTTTAGTGCTAAGCTAACCAAATAAGGTATCAGGGCTTCTTTCATGGTTTTGCAATTTTTAAAATCAAGTTATTCCAAATTTAAATCAGCTCTTTCTCGCGCCCGTTCTTTACTCGGCGATAAAATTAAATCGCTCTTCCAAGGAAAAATTGATGAAAACACCTTAGAACAATTAGAACAATTGTTCTATGAAGCCGATTTTGGTGTACAAACCGCCATGGAGCTCACTAATAAAGTCCCGCGAACTTCACAAAACAAATCCTGATCTTTAAAACTTCTGATTACTTAGCTGCTTTACGCTCTCATCTCATTTCATTGCTCAGCCAATATCCTTCGGGACTCGTTGAAGTCCCGCAAAATCAACTCCCGATGGTGATTCTCATTGTTGGAGTAAATGGCAATGGCAAAACAACTTCCGTCGCTAAACTCTCACATTTGCTCAAGCAAAGCAAAAAAAAAGTGCTAGTTGCTGCTGCAGATACCTTTCGCGCCGCAGCCATTGAGCAACTCGAAATTTGGTCACAAAGCCTCGAAATTGATATTGTGAAGGGTCCCGAAAAGCGATCCTGCCGCCGTCGCCTTCGATGCTGTCCAAGCCGGAAAAGCGCGGCACTGTGACGTGGTCCTGGTCGATACCGCAGGACGCCTTCACACCAAAACTCCTCTGATGCAAGAACTTGAAAAAATCAAGCGTTCTTGCCATAAAGCCTGCCGAAGCGGCCCCCATGAAACTTTACTCGTGCTGGATGCCACCACTGGACAAAATGCGATCGATCAAGCAAAGCATTTTCATAAATTTACCCCCTGACCGGAATTATTCTTACCAAATTGGATGGAACAGCTAAAGGAGGAATCGTTGTTGCCATTCAACGTGAACTCGGCTTGCCCATCAAATTTATTGGTACGGGTGAACAAATGGATGACTACAACCATTTGACCCTAAAACGTTTGCCTCCAATTTACTAGATTAAGTTCTACTTTGTAATCATTTCTATATTTCTTCTATTTTAAATAAAAAAATAAATTAAATTTTTATTTTGACAAAACTACTGTAAGTTTATATAATAAAAATCAGGAGGTTGAAATAAGATTAATGAAAAAGGAGCGTTAGTTTAATTAAAGATCACGTATTTGGGAGGCGAAAAGGGGTAGACCTAAATTTTTGTAGGAATCAAATTTGTTTAAGACAAAAAGGCTACCTCTTTTTCGCCCCGGAAATACGTGAAGCGCTTGTAACCGCTCCTTTCTTTGTGGAATGAAGTGTTTGGTTGATTATATTTTTTTTTCAACTTGAGTAAGTTGGCACTTCTTTTGCACTTGATAGTTAAACTTTCTTTGATAGTCAGGTGACACTGCATGGAAAGTGAGTGGTTACATATAAGATGAGGAGGTTGTATGTATCGCATATTAAAAACTCTCGTAGCAAGTTCCTTTTTCTTAGCGCTTTTCCTTTTACCTGCTAATTTTAACATGGTAGGAGCACATGGCGGCGGAGGTGGAGGTGGCGGCCATGGCGGCGGTGGCGGACATGGAGGTGGCGGACACATGGGCGGCGGTCATATGGGTGGCGGTCATATGGGTGGACATATGGGCGGCGGTCATATGGGTGGACATGGCGGCGGACATTGGGGAGGACATGGAGGTCACGGCTTTAATCACGGAAATCGCGGATGGAATGGGGGCTCTGGTTACTATGGATTTTACGGAGATGGAGATTACGGAGATGGGGGTTACTACGATAATTATTATCCTTATGATGATGGATACTATGGATCGGATGCCTATGGTGGCTATTGATTGAACAGATTGTTAAATCTGTTTCTTTTTCTCTCCGAAAGGAGAGAAATGCGGTTCCTTTTATTAGGAGCTGCAGATTAACCCGAATAGTAAGTAGTTTATCTACCGCTTTCGGGTTAATTTTTTCTAAATTTCAGTATACCCATTATCTGTGTTCTTCTTCTAAATACGGTGGAGGTTATATGTTAAAAACTATTATATCAAGTTTCTTTTTTCTTAGCACTTTTCTTATTACCCACTGACTTTAATAGGGCAGGAGCTGTATATAGAGGTAGTAGTAAAGGACATATGGGTGGCGGACGTATGGGCGGCAGTTATAACGCTGGCGGACGCATAGGTCATGTGGGTGGCGGGCACTTTTATGGCCGCGGAAATCAGACCTTTGATCATCGTGGCTTTGACCAACGCAGGAATTGGGGGGTGAATAATTATGGTAATCGTGGGCTAGGTTATGGTTATGGGGGACTAGGAGGCTATGATAATGGTGTGCTAGGATCTTACGGTGCTATCCCAGGATCCTATAGTACTATTCCAGGATCCTATGGTTTTTACGGAGGAGTTAATGATTCTCCCTATTATGGCTCCTATTATAACGATTATCCTTATTCCCCTTATGGTGCATACTATAATGATTACAATTCCCCCTACTATGGATATAATGAATACTATGGTTACACTGCCCCTTTTGATGGTTATGGAACCAGCTCCTATAGTACAAGCCCCTATGTCTATTAATTGGACATATTTGACAATTCTATAAACGCAGAGCGAAATATTCCCTTCGTTCACGTCTCTAAAGTCTCTGCGTTATCATTGCTAATTTTTTATTTAATTTTTATCAATTATTAATGCAAAATTAATATTTATAATATAAACTTTACTATAAACCAAGTTTTATGGAGTAATTTATGGAAGTACCTAGAAATCAACCTAATGTTGAACAATTTTTACCAATAAGAATTTTTAAAGAAACAAAAAAAATTCAAGAAGGTGGGGATGACCTATTATCAACTGTCGCAAAAACGTGGAATAAAATTTTTCTAGTATCTTCTGATAAAAGTGTGAGTTCAGTTAAGAAAATTTCAAAAGAAATTATTAACGGCTTAGCATTGGCTTCACCGGCTGAGAAAGGTCAACCTCATATTTTGCTCCCACTCTATCTGTCTCTACAAAAGAGGCCCGATTTTTTTTATGTTAATCTCGAAGGTGCTGAAAGATTACTAAGAAACACCAAATTACCCTATCTTTTGAGACCTTCTTCACAAAGCAACTCATTTTCATTAACAGCTTTAACATCGAAAGGCGAGCTTAAACACATTAGAATTTCACAAAATGATAGTGGAGAATTTTTTTGTCCTCACGATGAGTCACCAACATTGTTTGAATCAATAGATAAATTTTTAACTCAGCAGTTGGATCTTAGCCCTATTCAGTCAACAGATTTAGAAAAAATCAAACCCAAAAAGGGGGAACTCTTTGAAGAAATCAGCCAGAGAAATGACTTTACAACCATGGAGAATGAAGAGATCCTTAAATATCTAAATGATAATAATATTAATTATATCATTAGATCCTCATCCACTGAAGGATCAGTGACAGTCATTTTGAGTTCAGGAAAGGCGTGGAGGATAAATATCGATGAAACTAAAAAATTGTTTACTACTTCAATTGATGGAAAAGAAGATGAAACTACTGATTCAATAGATACCCTACTAGAAAAAATAGGCGCCTTTAGAACTAATCGAAATGAAGAAACTGACCCACATGAGATTAGAAGAAGATTGAACAAAAATCGTGGTTTTGCAACCCATGCAAATCAACCGCCAACTGTGGGGCTCCATGGTTCTTATAGTGCAGGAAAAATTGTTTACACGGTTAAACCTGGTGAAACATGGGATAAAACCTCTTACGCCACAGTAAATAAAATAACGGAAAAAACTTCAAAAGGAACGATAGTAGATTTACCTGAAGTTGGAATTGCCCATTTGCAGGGAAAACGCGATTATCAAGAAGATAGGCATATTGCAGGAAAATTTAACATAAATATACAGGGAAGATTAGAAGAAGTTAAGTTAGCAGGCATTTGTGATGGCCATGGTGGCGACGTTTGTTCTTCTTTTGTAGCAAAAAATTTACAAAGAAAACTCGCAGAGCTTCTTCCTGCCTATCTTGAAAAATATAAAGAGCAAGGCGAAGAAGTCGCTATATTTAACGCCCTCAAGATCGCATTTGTGGATTTGCATGACGAATATAGTACAAAGTTCCAAGGTGCTGGCACAACAGTATGTTCTCTCATGTCATTTCATGGCC
The DNA here is from genome assembly GCA_963799115.1 of uncultured Chlamydiae bacterium. Classification (GTDB taxonomy): domain Bacteria; phylum Chlamydiota; class Chlamydiia; order Chlamydiales; family Parachlamydiaceae; genus CAWCVY01. The sequence continues at coordinate 7,904 of CAWCVY010000021.1, forward strand.
ATCTTTGGATTGCCAATGTTGGCGATTCCCGAGCAGTACTCTGCCAGAACGGAAAAGTACTGGATTTAACCGAGGATGCAAGTATTGCTGTTCCAAGATATAGAAAAGCCATCGAAAAAAGGGGAGGCCTAATTTTGGAAGGCATGAATAGATGGGGATTAGAAGGTATCGAACCTGCCCGTGTTATAGGAGACGCAAAAAATAGAGGCGTAGATCCAAGACCCAAAATAACAGACTTAACTCAAGAAGAAATACAAATGATAGTGGATCAAAAAGGTGAAGCTGAGCTTGTGATTGCTTGCGATGGTTTATGGGATGTCGCTTCCTCAAAACAAGTTGCCACTACTTTGCATAGACATAAAGGACAGCTTTCGGACAAAGCAGAATTTTTAGTTAAAAAAGCTTTTGCAAGTGGAAGTGGCGATAATATTTCAGCTGAAGTGATCAATTTAAAACAATTTATGTCATCATAGTTGGTGGCTTTTAAGAAAATACGCGTATCAAGAGTTGCTTGGTTTCTCCCAAAAGTTCAATCACAACAAATAATCCTAAACCCAGAAGAACAATTTTTCCTCCTGGCAATTGGGGACGATAAGGCGAAAAGCGCAAACGATAGCGTCCCACCCAGGCCATTACGATAGGAAGAAGTCCTAATAAAAGAGCACTGCCAAATCCTCCGGCAAAATCAAGAGCAATTAAAAAGATATGGGGATAACTTACTGAAATGATCAAAGGAAATAAAAAAACCAGTAAAGCGAGAAGGGCTTTACCTTTAACATCTTTTTGAATGCCCAATCCATCAGCTAGAAAGTCTCGTAAACCCAATGTAACTCCTAGAAAAGAGGTCACCAAAGCAAAAAAAGCAAAAAATTGCCCCAAGATATACACCGACTCATTATGAATAAAGTATTTGAGCGGCTGCACGGCATTGTATCCCTTTTCCAAAGCTTCTTTCAAACCTCCTGGCCCTTCAAGGGGCACAATTCCCAAAATTAGCCATTCCCAAATCAAGTAAGCGATCAGAGGAAGAAAGCTTCCCAAAAGGATTGCTTTGCGAATGTTATTCACTTGATGATGCATGATGGAGGCTAAGGTGGGAATAATGCCTTGATAGGCAAAGGAGATAAAGGCAATGGGTAAAACTCTAAAGGAAGCAGACCAATTCACATGCTTTAGAAGGGCTATATCGACATAACGAAAGCCAAGTATTACAAAACCTAAATAAGACAAAGCTAGCCCTGTTACTAACCAGATATTGAGATGACTGGCTACAGCTGTAGGAATAAGAATCAAAGGGGCAAATAAAAGGACAAAAATAATGGGCCCCGCCCAATCAGGCAAAGAAGACCCCGAAAACTCTACCAGGATATTGCCGCATCCCACCATGTAGGCTACCGTAAGGCAATAAAATAAAAAAAGGTAGACGATCCAAGCAAAATATTTACCCCCTTTGCCTAAGGTACTTTCGGCCATTGAAACAATATTGGCTTCACCATGCATCCATTGGGAGACTTCCAAAAATAATAACCCTGTGCTTGCCATGAAAAGCCAGCATAAGAAAAAAATGGCAATAGAGGGCAAAAAACCAGCATAGGCGGTCAAAACCGGCAGAGCCAGCATTCCGCCTCCTATGGAGGTTCCGGCAACTAATAATGATCCTGCTAAAACAGAGCTCTTGTGATTTTGCATAAATAATCGTTCCCAAATCTAAATTGGACATAGCTTAATAGAGATATTACTTTTTAACAATAGACTCTTGCTTAAATGGGACGGGTTGGACTAATTGGACTTTTTGGACATGTGAGAATTGGTCCAATCTGTTCCCCAAGATCGTGCTCAAATGTACCACTATAAATTCACTCAACCGTTACCGATTTTGCCAAGTTGCGTGGATGATCTATATCTGCTCCCCTTACTTTAGCGATATGATAGGCTAGCAATTGCAAGGCCACAGTCGTAGGAATAACAGCTAATTCATCACTTGAGGAGGGGATATAAATGACATCATCTGCTATTTTTTCTAGTTCCGCGTCTTTTTCTGCGGCAATAGCTAAGATTTTGCCATTGCGCGCTTTGATTTCCATCAAATTACTCAAAAGTTTATCATAAGTCACCCGATTCGCACATAAGGCCACGGTCGGACAATTTTCATTGATCAGAGCAATCGGTCCATGCTTGATTTCACCTGCAGGGTATCCGTTTGCATTGATATAAGAAATTTCTTTCAATTTAAGAGCCCCTTCCAAACATGTGGGAAACATGTAACGGCGTCCAATGAAAAAAAAGTTATCATAAGGGGCATATTTATGTGCAACCTTGGTGATAACTTCAGCTTGATCGAGCACAGCTTGCACTTGTTCGGGCAATTTAAGCAATAGTTGCAAGAATTCTTGCCCTTCTGCTTTACCCATATGACGCATTCTGGCCATCAGGAGTGTAAATAGAGAGAGAATCACCACTTGGCTCGTAAATGCCTTTGTTGAACAAACACCAATCTCAGTGCCAGCTCGTAAATAAATGGTATTATCTGCTTCACGTGCCAATGTGGAGCCCTGCACATTGCATAAAGCTAAAATGGTTGCCCCTTTGGCTTTTACCTCTCGAACCGCGGCAATCGTATCTGCCGTTTCCCCTGATTGACTAATGGCAATGACAAAGGTTCCCGGTGGGACAATGGGGTTTTTATAACGAAATTCCGAAGAGATCTCCACTTGGGTGGGTATACGAGCAAGATCCTCTAACATATAAGCTGCAATGCATCCCGCATGCCATGACGTCCCGCAAGCTAATATGAGGATGCGCTCGACTGTCATTAAATCAACAGCTTTAAAAGTTAGTTCCTCAAATAAGGCTGTGCCATATTCGGCAAGAAAACGCGATAAGAGTGCTTTACGAATGGTTTGGGGCTGTTCATAGATCTCTTTCAAGGTATAATGTTCAAAATCTCCCTTAGAGATTTCATCCACTTCACTTTCCAGCATAAAACTCTCTTTATCAATTGCATGCTCAGTATTATAAACCTGCTGGCTATTCGCTTTGATTACGGCAATTTCTGAATTGGAAAGATAAATTGCCTGGCGAGTATAGAAGGAAAAAGAATTGGGATCAGAAGAGACAAAGGCCTCTTGCTCACCTATCCCGATTACCAGTGGAGCCTCATGAGCAACCGCAATGATTTGATCGGGAAAATCTCGATGGACCAGAGCCACTGCATAGGCCCCTTTAAGTTGAGCAACTGCTTTTTGAACAGCACTTAAAATATCTCCTTGATAGTAGCTGGCAATCAGATGAGCAATTACTTCCGTATCAGTTTCTGATACAAATTCCACCCCTTGTGCTTTTAACTGATTGCGTAATTGATCGTGATTTTCGATGATCCCATTGTGCACCAAAGCTAAAGAATGCTCCGCATCCAAATGAGGATGCGCGTTCATTTGAGTGACTTTTCCATGCGTTGCCCAACGGGTTTGAGCAATTGCTAAAGGCAAGTCAAGATTGAGTTTTTTCACTTCCCGTTCAAGAACACAAACCTTACCCACTTCTTTGCAAAACACAATCTGACCTTCAGAGACGCTGGCTAAACCCGCTGAATCATAGCCTCGGTACTCAAGGCGTTTGAGGCCATCAAGGACCATATTAATGGCATTTTTAGACCCGATATATCCGAAAATTCCACACATAATCCACCCCTATTCATTTTTAGCCCCAATTTCCTCGCGAATTGCTGTCCCTACTGCTTGCGCTAGCTGTATGACTTGTTTATACTTTGTCCCTTCTACCATAACCCGGCATATATTTTCCGTTCCGGAATAACGGACAAGGATGCGTCCCGAATTACCCAATGTTTTTTCCACTTGTTCAATTGCTTCTTTTACTTTCTTCAAATCATCTAAAGGGGGTTTTGAATCCACTTTTACATTGATGCAAGTTTGTGGATAGCGCTGAACAAAAGAAGCTAAATCAGAAAGCTTGGAATCTGTCTCTATCATAATGCGCAAGACTTGCAATGCGCATACGAGCCCGTCCCCTGTGGTATTATGATCGAGGAAAATCACATGCCCGCTTTGCTCTCCACCAAGATTGGCTTCGCATTGCAGCATATCCTGAATCACATAGCGGTCGCCCACCTGCGATCGGATCACTTCAATCCCTAAATTTTCCATGGCTTTAATGAAGCCCAAATTGCTCATCACGGTGCCAACCACGCGATTATTTTTCAACAGCCCTTGCCTATGCATATCGCGAGCACAAATGGCTAGAATTGTATCTCCATCTACAATTTGGGCATTTTCATCCACCAGCACAACCCTGTCAGCATCTCCATCCAAAGCAACCCCCACGTCGGCACGATGCTCGATGACCCCCTTCTGAACTGTTTCTGGATGCATAGATCCGCAGTCGAGGTTAATATTAATGCCATTGGGAGCGACGCCATAGCTAAAAACTTTAGCATCGAGTTCGCGAAAAACTAAAGGAGCCACCCTATAGCCAGCTCCATGAGCACAATCAAGGACAACAGTCAAGTTTTTAAGAGAAAGCTTGCGAGGAAAAGTTGCTTTGGTGAATTCAATATATCGTCCGTCTGCATCGATAATTTTTGTATTCCTGCCAATATCATCATCCCCTGGCAAACTATCCTGGAAATCGCTTTTGTCAATGAGGGATTCCATTTCACTTTCCCATGCATCGGGTAATTTAAAACCTTGAGAATCGAAAAATTTAATTCCATTGTCATAAAAAGGATTATGCGATGCCGAAATAACAATCCCTGCATCGGCTCGATAGGCTCGCGTAATAAAAGCCACCCCGGGGGTGGGCAAGGGACCAACCATCAGAGTATCGACACCCATGGAGCATAAACCTGCAATCAAGGCATTTTCAAAAACGTAACACGACAAGCGCGTATCTTTGCCAATTACTACCCTGGCTTTTCCTCTGCCGCGTTTGCGCAAAATTTTACCAGCCGCCCTGCCTAAGGCCAAAGCAATTTCCGGGGTCATGGGAAGTTTATTGGCTCTTCCTCTCACTCCATCTGTACCAAAAATTTTTAAGGCATGTGTATGTTTCATTATTTTCTTACCTCGTAGGACTTACAAAATAACGATTTTGGATAGGTTAAGCAAGGAAAATGAACTTAGAGCCTGTTCAAAATCTTTTAAATAGAAAATTTTTCAAGCCATTCTTTAAGAGGGTATTTCTTGTAGGATTTGCCAGTTCCATCCGGAGAATAAACAATAGATAATTTTGATAGATCGACCCCTCTAGCAGATAAATACTGAATAATATTCACCATTTGATCCGCTAATGGCCGGTAATGACCGCTAAAATTGGCAATTTCTAAATAATATCTCCTTCAGCATCAAATTTCATCCAACCTGCGCTCTTAACCGGGCCTCCTCTAGTAAAAGAAGAATGTTGAATTCTTCCACATGTGGTCACGGTTTTTTTACCAATCATAAGTTCACTAGCTTTAACCTTTGAAAGTGCGATGGGCGTAGTAAAAAAGAGGTTGACTTTTTCCTTCCAATGACCTATTTTTCTTTTAAAGTCTCGTAATATAACGGTTTGTTAATTATCATTTTAAATCTTGACCCGTGCATGCAAAACAACTCGATTTCTTCATCCATTTCCATACTGTCTTCCAGGAGCTAACATTAAGTGCAACCTAAGATCTATTTTGCTAAAGAGCATGGAATCGATCAGTCCTTAATTGACTTAGATGCCCTCTATGTGCTTGAAAGGCTCCAAGAAGAAGGGTTTGTGGCCTATTTAGTAGGAGGTAGCGTCCGCGATCTTCTCATAAAAAAAATTCCAAAAGACTTCGATATTTCCACCTCTGCTCGTCCTGAACAAATTAAAGCGATTTTTCAACGGCGATGCATTCTCATTGGACGCCGCTTCAGGCTGGCCCATATACGTTTTGGCCATAAAATTATTGAGGTCGCCACTTTTCGCTCCGGTGAAAATGCAAACGACTTGATTGTGCAGGATAATGAATGGGGTTCTCCCCAAGAAGATGTTTTACGAAGAGATTTTACCATCAATGGTCTATTTTATGATCCTTCCAACCATTCTGTCATTGACTATGTCGAAGGATGGAAGGATGTTCAGAAAATGACACTGCGTATTATTGGAGACCCTGAAATTCGCTTCAAACAAGATCCTGTCCGTTTGCTCCGTTTAATTAAGTTCAAAGCACGTTATGGCTTTAATATCGAACCTGACACAGAAAAAGCTGTTCATCTTTATCGAGAAGAAATTAAAAAAAGCTCTTCAGCTCGTATTTTAGAAGAAATTTTGCGCATGCTGGAATCGGGATCGTCGGCTTCTTTTTTTCGTTTGTTAGCTGAATATGGAATTTTAGACATCTTATTTCCCCGCCTGATGCGAGCCTTGCGGACGCCGCAAGGCAAGCTCGTTTTTCATTACTTGGCCTGTGCAGATCAACTGTATCATCATAAGGGTAAAAATACTCTAGATCGTGCCATCCTTGCCTCTTGCTTAGTTTTTCCCCTTTTAGAGAAGGAATTAGATAGCCAATATTTAAGCAAACAATTAACCCCGCACATTGGGGAAATTACCTTGGTTGCCTCCTCTTTAATAAAAGATTTTCTCATTCAAGCCTTCTCCCATTTTCCAAGGCGCATTACCTCAACCACCGTGTCGCTTATAGTGGCTCAATATCGTCTAACGCCCCTAACCGGAAAAAGGCACTACCGGGAAAAACTTTTCCGCCATAAAGACTTTGATTTAGCACTTAAGTTTTTGAAGCTGCGTGCTATGGTAGATGCACAATGGGTAGAGGTCTATACTTCCATTCGCAACCAATATCGTCAAGCAATCCGCACAGGTGACCGAAAACACCACTCCCCCCCTCCTGCATACCAACGTCAAGGACATCATTACGTCAGACGAGAACGCCCACATGCGCCATCATCCACCTAGCCCTCTTGTTACTCCTTTCGGATCGACGATCTATTTTATTTATCCTTCTATCGGTTATAAAGGACATGTCACTCCCCCGCATATTTTTTTTGAAGGCGCAGAATGGATAAAACGGCAATTTATACACAATGGAGATTAATGAATCCTTTTTATTCTGTTATCATCCCTTTGAAAAATGAAGCGGGCAATATTAATGATTTAGTAGAGGAATTGGAGCCTATCATGAATGGTCTTCAACATTCTTGGGAGCTCATTTGCATCGATGACGGTTCAACTGACGGCACTCGCGATATCCTAAAGAAGTTAGCCAACCAAAAACCTTATCTATGCACCATCTTCTTTAAGCAAAATTATGGGCAATCAAGCGCTTTTGAAGCAGGTTTTAAGGCTGCCAGAGGTCAATTTGTCATTACCCTGGATGGAGACGGACAAAATGATCCTGCCGACATACCTCATCTAGTCCAAATGATCTCCGATTGTGATCTTGTCTGCGGAATACGCCTTAAACGCAAAGATTCTTTTAGCAAGCGTTTGACATCCAAGATGGCCAACTGGGTGCGCAATTGGCTATGCGACGATGGTGTGCAAGATACCGGTTGCTCACTTAAAATCTATCGTAAGACCAGCCTGGACAAGATCAAAATGTATCATGGCATGCACCGCTTCCTACCTGCTCTCTTTAGCATTGAAGGTTTTCGCATAAGGGAAGCCCCTGTCAATCATCGCGAAAGATTAAGAGGCAAAAGCAATTACAACTTTTTTAATCGCTCGCTTAATACATTAGCCGATTTATGGGCAGTACGTTGGATGAAAAAACGCCATCTGCATTATCAAATTGAAGGAGATCCGTAACGGCTCGTAAAGTAATAAAGTACTAAATTGGGCGGCGCCAAAGCCTCGGGGTTGAACGATCGTAAACGGGTCCATATTCCAAGATATTGACCCGTTTACGATCGTTCAACCCCGAGAGCTTTCGCGCTAGCCCAATTTGGTACTTTATTACTTTACGAGCCGTAAGCGTCCTCAATGTCATGAGTCGATTTATTGGATTGCTTTTCTGTTGCTGGATTCCATTCCCAATAGCAGGTGCTAAACCCTTGACCCGCAGCCCAGGTGGCGAACTCTTTAATGTCATAAGCATGAGCATCTGTATCATCAAGTCCTACGCTAATTTGAGAAGGTGTAAAATGATAGTCGGTTTTCAACCAATCGGCCCAACCTGATACCCAGTGCTTTTCTTCACTTAGAGAGTTATAATAGGACATGATATATACCCGGTCAACCGCACATGTTTTTTCCCCACTGATAGGGTCTTTCGTAGAGGCTGCATCCAATAGGTTTTTCATAATCCCTTGCCAGGGAAAATTGTGGCCAAATCCTGCATTGGTACATATGCTCGTTTTGAAATTTGTATCGATATTTTTAAATTCCTTGATAAAAGTTCCCACAATAGCTTGTTGCTCTGGCCTGTCTTGAGCTGAAGTAAATTCTTCCACGTCAAAATCTACCCCATCTGCCTTATTAGTGTGGCAAAAGTCTGCCAAAGCTTGAGCAACGCTTGAAACATTTTCTTTTGTCAGTATATCCCAACATCTATCATACGATCCGCCGCCGCCGCCGAGAGATATTTTAACTGCCATGCCTTTTTCATGACAAGCTTCGATAAAACCTTTCATTTTAGCAGAGTCCATGTTGCCAAATCCATCAATCACAGGTTTACCATTCCCATCAAGATGCATATTGCCTACAAAGATGTTCACGGTATTGACACCTTCGGGAACAGGGTAATTCCAGCTTGTCCAGTCTATGTACCAGGTGCCATGTTCAATATCTGTAGATTGGAGACCATTTTGTGTACTCTGAGTGATGCTGTTAACAGATCGCAATTGGCTATGGACAGCCGAAAAAGCAGCTTGGATGATGGTCTCATCAAGGAAGAGGCCTTCTTCGCCCATTGCTTCTTTAAAAACTGCGGCTATCTGACTTTGTATCGAAGCGCAATCTTCTTGAAAACTTGCTAATGTTGCTTGGGAATGGGTGTAATCAGTACTATAAATAGAATGGAGCTGCTGTTGCAGAACAATGAGTGCGGCCCTTCCTTGCTGGGCATGCGGCTGGTTTCTTTGCTCAGCGGGCAGAGAGTCGATGGCATGAATTTTCTCATTGATGTCATTATAATATTCTATATATTGATGAGAAATGGACTCAGCATCGGGACTTCTACCCCATTGACTTGCTTGTGATTTTGAAACAGTTGGTAGCATAAAAAGACTCCTGTATTAACATCCATCTTAATTTATAAACATGAAGCAAAATTTAGTTATTTATTAATAATATCTAGTGATTTTATTAATTATATAGCAACTAAATAATGAAATCAAATTAAAAATAGTTTTCTATATTCCAGTCTTCATTAAACTTCTTGGATAATTCATTTCCTTGCCCGTGCCCTTGCCCAAAAAAAAATCAAAAAAGAGCGGTTATCAAAGAGGCTGAAAGTAAAGGACTTCTCGAAAAGGAAAACACCACATCTTTTCGTTAATTGGGCAAGGGCAAGGGCAAGGGCAAGGGCAAGGGCAGGGGCAGGGGCAGGGAATTGTGGTTATGCTAGATTTCTATTGACGCATGATGTACTCATCCAATTGATTGATGAAGGCTTCATCAGACTGTGTGGCTTTGATCTTCAAAGCCTCCTCATCGCTCATTAAAGCCCCCTTCTCATAAAACTCAAACAATTGAATAATGCCAAGTATGGGATCGAACACTAGTTTTTTCTTCTCTTTGGCTGTATACCGAAAACCTCGAAAGTCAATCCCGGTTGCTACTATAGCTTTCTCGATCTCCACTAAAGAATTTTGATTATTATCCACCACAATCAATCTTTCTGGTGAAAAAAGTAAACTCTTAATTAAAGAAACAATTGCAGGCCCTTCAGACTGCTTAACTGTAAAAATAATGCCATCCAGCAAATAATAAGAACGATCTTCTTGGATATTGCGTTCAATTGTTAAATAATCAAAAGTCCGTTCCAAATCAATTCCAAGACTGCGGAGATGGCTACTGGTAATCTCTCCAAAATTGGAAGCAAAATCTGTTTGAGGAGATTTGCGAGTTAAACCCAGGACTGGAATTTTGTTCTGTTGAAGAGTAGCGATGATTTTAGGCGTCACATCCTCAACAGATCGTTTTGGAATGCGTGTTACTATGTCATATTTTACTTTATTTATGATTTGATCAGCGTGGGGACCTTCTCCGAGTAACTGATGAACATGTTGCTCAAAAAATAACCGCCAGTCATGATCGCTCAAAGTATTGATGGGTTCATAAAGAGTCCCGGCAATGTTAAGCAGAACGAGAGTTTTAGTATCCGCTAAATCTAAGGCTTCTTGGATCGAAGCAGTTTCGCGAATTTCACCAGTTAAACAAGCAGCAACTGCAAGGAATCCCCCACAGATAGCCATGGTTTGATGAACAAAAGAACGGAAAATCATCCTTTACTCCTTTTTAAATTAAGACAGATCCTTAATAGTTTTTTTTATTAAAGTATATTAGCATAAAATTTGCCAGAATTACCACTAAAAACAGTGAGACGGAGTATAACTCATTAACCTAATTTTTGATATAAAACACCTGCTTTGTCACGTCGCTGGAAAATGTGAGAACCTTTTTACCCTTAAGATTAAAGGGAGATTTTGACAGATCTAATGTACGGCAACATCCCTGTGTGAAAGCATACGAAGGAATATCAAGATTTGCGCTAGTTAAACTTTCTGGATCTACTTCATTGGTCAGCAAGCAATGTTTAAACTTTTGAAGTTGCGGTAAAAGTTGCATAATTTCTTTTTGTGGCAAATGCTGCAATACATCTTTGCATATCAGCAGATCGGCCTTAGGTAAATCCATATGAATGGCATTTCCATGGATGAACTTAATTGTAGGTGAAGAATGTACGGCCTGATTCTTTTCTATAATTGCCTTGTATACATCATAACCTTCATATTGTATGCCTTCCCAGTCAATTAAGCAGGAGAAATCCCAATCACCGCATCCAATTTCCACAACATGTTGAATGTGATTTTCTTTCAAGAAATTTTGTAAAAAAAATCGGTAAAGCTTTGTGTTTTCAGGAATTGATCCATCCCCTGAAGGCTGATTCCCCCACAATTTTTTTTCATAAATGTTTGTAAATACTATTTCCGTGGAGTCCAATTTTGGTTTTAGTACAAAATCAGATCTAAAAATTTCGGCAAACCTCTGTTTAAATAAACGATCATTCTGTAAGTACTGTTCTCGGTTTTTTCTGCCTATTGCTTCTAGTTCTTCTTCAGGAAGACTTAAAAGATCGGTAATGACTTTATCTAATTTATCTGAATCATAATAATAGTTTGTGGCCCATCTCATAGGAGCATTACTACTGCAACTCACCAAACAACGCTTATCTGTAACAAGTTCATTCATAGGAGGGGCATCTGTTGTGACAACAATTGCACCACAGGATTGGCCTTCTGCAATGTAATGGCCAAATCCTTCAGTTTCGCTTGGACAAAGATGCATACCACAGCTATTTAGCTTTGAAGTAATCTCTGAATCACTTACATATTCGTAAATCACTTTAAGATTTTCTGCAGGTGGGTAATGGGATGTTCCCTTATGCTTAATTAATAATAATTCAGGAAATTGAGGATTGGCTAACCATGTCTTAACAAGAGTGTTGGTCCCTTTTTGACTACTGTTTCCCGCCAAATGTAAAAGCAATGTATAGTTTTTTGTTTGGGTTTCATCGTATCGGTCTTTGCTTGTGAAACCCAAAAATACTGTGTTTGCATTATAAGGCTTAAAAATTCGTTCTGCTTCTTTGGTTTTGCATAGAATCATGTCAAATTGGGCGATTTGTGCAGGGGGGCAAAAACACCACTCGGGATTGGGTATCAAATAATTTTTGTCTGCGATAGGAAAAAAGAAAGAGTCCACAGTCTGCACAAAAACATTGATGTCTGCTTTTTGGTGAGGCCTCAGATCATTGACGTTTATAAAATGCACTTCGTGTCCAAGCTTGGTCAATTCTGTTTGTAGAATGTCAATATCTTGATTCAAGCCAACGCCGCTTTTATAAGAAATAATATTGACAATTAGACTCCTAGACTGCAGATGTGGGTCCTTTTCGATATCGTTTTCTGCACAAATATGTAGTGAGAAAGAAGTAGCAATCAAGGCAAAAACAAATAGCCAACAGAGATAAGAAGTTTTCATATCGGATCCTAGTTTTTTTTTAAGATAATTTATATCATCGCACACAGTCTGTCTATATTTTTATTGAGCTATTCTAAATCATTAATAATCAATGTTCAAAAACCATTAAATTTTCATACCCTTGGCTAAAAATTCAGAATCCTAAAAGATACAACGAGGGAAACCCTAAAAGATTGCCAAAAATAAAGAAAAAACTTATAAAAAAAGCTTATTTTTATTTGAAGGGGGATCTATGAAGCTTGAAATTATTTGGCAGTTCTTAACCGCTCTTATCCTTTTACAATCAGTTTCAGCCCAGTCTGCTGAAAATCCCCAACAAATCGTTTATTTTATTCCCACTTTTTGGGGAAACATATTCGAACCCAATCCAAAGCAAATCGTGTACTATGATTTAGAGCCCATGCATCGGTTGCATAAGCTCGCTGCTGAATCTGGATATGATTTACGAGTAGGTCAGCTGACTGGGAATGGTCTACGGGATCCTTCTGGAAAAGGTCCGGAATACCCAGAAAACTTTGCATATCTCATTATTTTTGAATTCGGTGAATATCTAGTGAATTGTTTATCAAAGTATCCAAAAGAAAAGCTCATATTGATGCTTTGGGAACCCCCCACAACAATGCCACAAGACTACAACCTTGAATCCCATCAAATGTTTTCTAGAGTTTATACCTGGCATGATGATTTGGTTGATAATAATAAATATTTTAAATTTTATTATCCTGTCTTACGTCCTATGACTAAAAATCCCATCGATTTTGACGAGAAAAAAAAATTATGTGTAATGGTTGCAGGCAATAAAACATCTTGGGAACCGAATGAACTTTATACAGAACGCCGAAATTTGATCGAATTTTTTGAAACCAACCATACTTTTGATTTTGATTTTTTCGGAGGGGGCTGGCCGGAAACCTATAAAACATATAAAGGCCGTGTTGAAGGAGGTTTGGAACAAAAGGTTGAGAAGTTGAAACATTATAAGTTTGCTATTGCCTATGAAAATGGCAAGAATATTCCTGGATATATAACGGAGAAAATTTTCGATTGCTTCACGGCCGGCACCGTACCTGTTTATTGGGGAGCCTCAAACATTTCATCCTATATACCACAAAATTGCTTCGTCTCGAGAGAGAATTTTAAAAGCAACGAAGAATTATATCATTTCATCAAAAACATGCCTAAAGATCAGTATATGAAATATATCAAGAATATTCAAAAATTCCTAGGTAGTGAACAGGCCCAAGTATTTTCACACGATATTTTTATTAAAATTATGATGAAACTTTTTACCACTCCCCCTATTGCAAATGTGGATGTTTCACAAACCACTACTTGCGCATCCTAATTGGAAAGAGGAATAGCTATAAATAGGGTAAAGGCATTACATCCAGGATTTTTGTGAGAAAGATGAGCATTGGAAAGATGATAAATTTGAGCTCCTATGCGTCCTTGGTTGTCTAACTCATATGCTAGTTCAAGTGAGGAACGAAATTCCAAAGGAAAGCCCAAATTTCTCCCCTTACCCTCATAATACAGGCCAGGAGAGAACCCTGGTGTCAGGATAATATGTTCAGTTAAAGGCCATTCCCAGGCAATTCCAAGCCCAACATACAAAGAGCGATGATTAGATAAAAGCAGGGCAAATTGGGGCCGTATACGATGCCACAAATATTTGTTCCATCTATACTCTACTTGAAATATTTGCCCAGAATGTCTCTTCCCGGCATGTAAATATCCTCCCCCAAAAGATATGAGAGCAGGAGGGCATTCTTCCTCATCAACAAATATATTGAATCCTCCACCGGAGAATAAAAAAATAATATTCAACGAACAGAGAATAAAAATGAAAGTTGCTTTATAGAAAATAGCCACAAAAAACCCGGTAGCTAAAATGAGAAGATTTTGCAAACAAAAGTATCTCTATAGAGAAAGTGGATTATAAATGCAATCTTTTGAAAAGAGACCCCTTCCTAATGGGTGTAAACAAAAGTGTTGGTAAAACTCTTAACGAGACGAAAAGTCAAGATTAAAAGGCTCGAGGGCATAACCATAAGCTATGGCTGAGGAGCAAGACTTTTAAGATTGATTATTGCAGTCCATTAAGAGTCTGCCAATACTTTTGTTTGCACCCCTCTAGGCAAAAGGTCTCTTAGGTAGCATCGGCACTATCACAAGTTATTTTTTTCTAATTTAGTTTCTATTTGAAGAGCTAAATTTTGTCGTTGAAGTAAAGGTAATAAAGTAATAATATATCTTTGCCTGAGCTGTTGCCTGGAACGCCCGGGGATCTCCATCGCAATCTTTGACCAGTGAGTGTTTTGCGCCCGTAAGGATATCATTTTTTTATCTTCCTCTTTTGTCCATGCGTCATGCCGAATTGATGGATCTAAAACTTGATCATATTCTATGAGACACGCTTCATCTGAACGTGTATTTTTTAATATTTTTTTGGAAATTTTTTTCCAATTGCACAATCCATATTTTTCAATCCCTGCTATTAACAACTCTCTTTCTTCCTGAGTCCAAGGCCCTTTTTTGAGCTGAGGATTGATACGTCTCCAATACCTGCAATATAGTTTATCACCACTAAGTTTCAGGTCATATTCTTCGTTGATCAATGCCCATTGATTGCCATACTTTTGATATCCGGCCAGAAGCTTTCGATCTTCTTCTGGTGTCCAAAAGTGCTTCTTCGCTTTGTAAGCAGTTTTAGAAACAGTCTTTGAAGTTGCAACTTCCCTTGGAGTTATTGGTTTAAGAGGGCGGCTTAACCTTGAACCCAGTTGTTCAGAACCTGTCCGTCTCTGGGGAATGTCTTCTTTAGGAGCAGGAGCTTGTTTAGGGGCAGGAACTTGATTAGAAAATCTTGGGGTGTGATTTTTCAGGAATTGTTTTCTAAGCTTTTGTACCTTAGTTTCTGTTTTCCTTTTATTTGGGGCATAAGCAAGATTAGATCTTTGCTTCTTTTGCACAACGGTTGTTTGGGATTGAGATTGAGAGGACTGCCTGCATTGATGGGAATTTTCTGAACGAACCCTTTTAGGTTCAGCTCTATTTTGCTGCCTGTTAGAAGTGTCTTCAACTCTTTTCCTTTTATGGCAATCCCTAGCAGTCTCGAAAGCATCCGATCTTTCAACAATGCTTTGTATTTTTTTCTGATTGGAATCTGATCGATTTTCTATACTAGCCTTTTTAACTTTAAATTCCTTCTTCACATGTTCAGGGGAGTCATTTTCTCTTTTCCTTTTAAAGCTCATGGTAGATAAAAGCGCCTGAATTTCTGCTTGTTCTTCTCGATATGACTTTTTCGGCTTTACCTCACAATAAAGCGGTCCTTGGGGATTCGTTCTAGATACTTGCATGATAACCTCTGATACTATTTAATTATTTTTTTAGATAAATGTTTTTTAATTTTATATACTTAATTATTATAACTCTTAATTAAGCAAATATAAAAAAAGCGTTAAGATTTTATTAACACAAAACTTCTTTATTTTTTATAAACTATTTATTTGATTATTAGAAACACAAAAAAAGAATTTTTGCTTAATAAACATGAGTTTAAGATAGGGATTGAGTCCAACTCATCCCATTAGGATTTTAGCCCTGAGAGGGATTGATAGGCCACCATATCAACGCAACCCCTTCCACTGAAATATCAGACTTACGAGGTTTTAGTGCAAGGGTCTCGAGTTTGATATTGCTTGGATCCATGCTTGAAGGGATTTGAGAAATTTTTTGATTCAGTTCCGCTTGGACTTCATCAAATTGCCGCTGCAAAGCCTTGCATTCTTCTTCCGCTTGGGATGCCTCTTGGGTTTCTTTGCTCATTTTTCCTACGCGCCTCATCGAAGTTCCTGCTTGAGAAAGCGTCCCTTTTGTCGGACCTTTTCCAAATAAGGTCCCAAGCAAAGTAGTTCCGATGGAAATCCAGGTGTCGGCCTTTTGCAATCCAGCTTGTTGTTTCTTCTGAGAAAGCTTTTCTTGGGCCCGCCTGATTTTTTCTGTCAAGACGGTCATTCTTTTGCTATATTGATTGCGCAAATTAGCAGCAAGCTGATCCCGTTTTTCACGTAATCCTAAAGCGATGCGCAAGCGAAAATCCTTTTCAGATTCCCCCTTTTCAGAAAAAAGCCCCAGATCTGCGTATTGATAAATCGATAAAGTTTGATTTTGATAAAGCCAGGCGGCAAATGACTTGGCAAAAGAAACATAATTTTTCTCCTGCATAAGTCCAGAAGGCATTTCCTCATAAGTGCTGCCGGCCAATGGCTCTTTTTCTAGCAATTTTTTTATTTCGGGCACATTTTCCCCTTTCTCCCAGAGAATCTCATTCCCTCCCTCTCCTGGAGATGCAACAATGGTGAAATCCTCCCAAGTATCAACTTTGCTCTTGGCATCCACAAAGTGAAGTTTGGCAAAACCTATCACTAAGGGGCGGTAACGGACCGGTGGGAGCATGTTTGGACGCCGCACAAAATACTCGCTTATTCCGGGAGGAACAGCAACTTTAGCCGCAGTTAGATTTGATTTTTGTTGCAAGCCTTGCGTGAGAGTATGTGTGGGTATAGATCTTTTGTCTGTCAAGCTTTCAATTTGGGTTAATGTCAATGGCCCCCGTAAATAGGACATTGTCCACCTAGTCTCAAAGAGGAGCGGTTCTTTTTCATGGATGCTGCGCATAATAAAGATCCGTTTGCCGGTCGCCGCCAAAAATTTATCAAGGGCCTTACTGTCGATTTCTCCATTGGAAGCAACATTTAAACCTTCAATAACCCGCGCCCTATCCCTTTCAGTTTGCAATTTCCCGATAAACCATGTGCCGCAATTAGATAGCCCTTTGTAATCTAAGTCGACGGGATTTTGAGTAGCTAAGACGATTCCCAAACCATAAGCTCGTGCTTGTTTGAGCAACGTCAACATGGGTACTTTGGAAGGGGGCATTGAAGTGGGAGGAAAGAAGCCGAAAATTTCATCCATGTAAAAGAGTGCGCGTAAACTGGAAGTTCCCGATTGCCTCCTCATCCAAGCAAGCAATTGGTTTAAAAGCAAAGTGACAAAGAACATGCGTTCGGAATCTGATAAGTGAGCAATAGAAATAATAGAAAGCTTGGGTTTGCCCTCCGGTGTATAAAGCAGCTGTTGAATATCTAGAGGATCCCCCTCCATCCATGCTTGAAAACCGGGTGAAGCAAGAAGTCCGTTTAAACTAATGGATAAGGCCATCCTATCCTTGGCTGGAAAAAAAGTATTGATATCCAAAGCGCCCATTTTGTCGAAAGGAGGTTTCTGTATTCTCTGAATTAGAGTAACAAGATCAAGATCAGAGCCTTCACGCCAAGCCTGGTCGATGATCGTCGCAATCAGAATATGCTCACGACTCTTAATCGGATCGGCAGCTATTCCCAGCAAACCTAGGAGGCTTGAAGTTGTAGATAAAACTCGTTCGCGTAAAGCTCCAAGGTCTAGAAGCATCTCTTTTGGGGGTGCGGCAAAAGAGCTTAAAATGGAGAGAGGAACACCCGCACGGCTAGCAGGTGTATAAATGGTCATTTCGACGGCTGCTTTTAATTTCTGGATACGTTCAGGGCCTTCCCCCCACTTCGCTAAACCCTCTTTCCAATTTTTGGCAGTCATTTCAGCGTAAGCTTCGACGGTCATCTTCTGTCGTTCGGCTTCAGCAGGATCAACCCATGGGAGGAATTCACTTGGGGAAAGCTCAGGAAAGGTCAAGAGAAGATCACCTAAATCCCCTTTTGGATCTATTACAAGCGAAGGAATGCGATCGATGGCAGCTTCTTCGAGAAGCGCGATTCCGAGGCCAGTTTTGCCGCTGCCGGTCATCCCGACACACATAGCATGAGTCGTCAGATTCTTAGAATCATAAAGCAACAACTCATTACTAAGTTTTCCTTTGTCAGAATCGTAAATTTTGCCCAAGTAAAAAACGCCAAATTTTTCGAAATCTTGTATCATCATCTTCACCTGTAATATTTCCTTGGTATAGCATCAATATCCATTTAAACTAAAGAATTGGTTTTTTTGCACCCACGTACGCTTCCTATTACCCATAAATGGCAAAAAGATCGCCACGAGGCAGCTTCAATTTAAATTGCTATTTAATTTACAAATTACGATACTTTGCTCTGATCTTAATGAATTAAGACCACAATAAGGGTCTAATTTTTGGAAAATAGTCAAGGTTTGAAGATATAGGAGTCATATACCAATGAATATTTGTTTTAGAAATTGCTTCGCTAGTTCCATATTGAGTCAGATTAAAAATGCTAATTCTTTTAATTACTTACACAATAAATTAACAAACAAAATTATCCTTATTGTTCTAATAATATTTAGCAGTTTAGCTACTATCTATTTCATTGGATGTTATATATCAAAAAGAGAAAAAAATAAAAAAAATATTGATCTTCAAGATAAGCAACCATCTCCCCAAGCTAACGAAAAAGTTCAACCTTTGCCTAATTCTCTTGATTGCGATGGGAATGCCAAAGACCAGGAGTTAAATCCTTCAGAAAAGAAGGGCTCTTCTAATGATTCTCAAATCATGCTGGAAGAAGAAGACCTTAAAATAGCAAAGACAGTTTTACCTATTGTGCATCAAAATAGTACACAAGAAGGTCTTGAAGGCGAGGAATTGATGAATGGTTTAGGTGTGAAGGTTGTTCCTGATGGTCCCATACTTAATGGAGAATTCGTAAATGGGCTATTAAATGGTCAGGGGAAAACTATTTACCCAAACATCGTTTGGGAGGGAGATTATAAACATGGTCGCATCGTTGGCAAAGCGATCGTGTATATTTTTAAACGTGAAGCACGTGAAGCTGAATTTATCTATGACGACCTCAGAAATACGCTAAAGATTGCTTTTATCAATGGGGATTTTTGGGAAGGAAAATTTGAGAATGGTCTTCTCAATGGAAAGGGAAAGATGTTTTACCCCACAGGGGAAGTTCGGGAGGGAGACTTTGTTAATAATCAACTTTGTGGTCAAGGCACGTTAACTTTACCGGATGGAAGAATTCTGAAAGGAGAATTCAAAGATAACTTATTGAATGGGAAAGGAACATATATTTATCCAAATAGAGTGCACGAGGGAAATTTCCAAATCAATAATCTCGATGGGAAAGGAAAGATCACTTTTGAAGGAGGAGAGGTTTGGGAAGGGAACTTTGAAGGTGATTGGCTCCATGGTCAAGGAAAGATCTCGAAAACAAACGGAGTGATGATAGAAGGAATATTCCATCTTGACCCCACCAAGGTTTACAATTACCCAAATGATTTAAATGGCCAAAAAAAGGTCTCTTTAAAAAACGGAGAAATCTGGGATGGAAATTATACTGACGGCCTTTTAAATGGCACCGGAACGATTTCCTTTCCAAATGGAGAGATTTGGGAAGGAGAATTCAAAGATAACAAGCCACACGGCCCCTTACTAAAAACTTTTCCTGATAAAACGACTATCAAAGGAACATACGTGGAAGGCTTACTACAAGATCAACTAATCAAAATTACTTCAGCTGAAGGAGAGACACAAGAAATACCTCACAAGGCAGGTTAAGAATTCCTGCCAACTCTTCAGATTATTTGCGTATAAAGTTCTTATTCGTTATATTCTTTTTTTCAACTCACACAGGAATAATTTTTTATGAGTTCATTAGAAAAGATTGATATTAAGGATTGGGACAAGTCTATTTTACAAGAGTTGCAAAACCAGGCGGTACAAGGCTTGGAAGAAGGGAAAATTCTTTATTTTCCCGCTCTTTTCTTTCCCAATAGACCATCAAGAAAAGCGATTTCTTTCTCAGGAAAAATTAGATTCTAAAGCCAAAAATATTAGTTATGATATCCGTAACGATCGACTTGGGGGGACTATTAACGAAGGTCTTGAGGCGGATCAACTAAAAGCAATGATGCAACGCTATGCCATTACGAGCCGTTCTTTTTTGGAAAAATTAATTCCCCATTACACTCCCCACCTCATCCAAGCTAGAACAAGTTTTCGTCCTGTGGAAATATTTGGCAGAAAAAGTTCCTATCGCAAAGATGACTCACTTTTACACGTCGATTCCTTTCCTTCCAATCCCACTAAAGGACGAAGGATTCTCAGAGTCTTTACTAACATCAATTGCCAAGGAAAACCAAGAATATGGCGCGTAGGAGAGCCGTTGGAAAATGTAATAGCGCAGTTTTTGCCACGGACATCTGCTCCCATCTGGGGTGTTTCTGCACTTCTTAAGCTTTTAGGCATTACCAAAGATTATCGTACCCCTTATGACCACTACATGTTGCAAATTCACAATGCCATGAAAGGGGACGTGAGCTATCAAAAAGATGTCTCTCAAGAAGAAATTCATTTTCCACCAGGGTGTAGTTGGATCGTATATACCGATCAGGTCTCTCATGCAGCAAAATCAGGCTGTGATGTCCTTGAGCAAACTTTTCATCTCCCCCCTTATGCATTAAAGCGAGAATCTACCGCTCCTTTAAGGGTTATAGAAAAACTTTTAAACAAAACTTTGACTTAAGAGATTTCATTTAGCTGAATTGAACCCGTAAATAATTCCTACTATTCAAAAAATAATTAATAATGTATAGAAAAAGGTAGAGTTTTTTGTGAACAAATATTTTTTTAAATTTTTGCAAACCATTGAAAATTAGGAAGGTATATATGGACCCTATTGTAACTGCCATCATTAGTCTAGTTAGTGGCCTTATTGGAGGGAATATTGCAGGTACAGCAATGGAAGAGAAAAGTCTTGGAGCACTTGGCAATTCCATTTCTGGTTTAGTTGGTGGAGGGATTGGAGGCTACATTCTCAAATTGTTAGGGTTGTTTGCAACAGCGGCAACTGCAGCAACAGCCGGACAAGCCGAACCCGCTCAAGCATTCGATCTTACTACTCTTCTTGGCAATATCGGAGGTAGTGGTATTGGCGGCGCGATTCTCACGATGATTGTTGCCTGGATAAAAAATGCAAGCCAAAAAAAATGAGAATAAAGACGAAGCCTGAAGGACTCTGATTGCAACAGCCCATGGCAATGTCGGCATCGCCCTGGAATTAGATAGGACATGGACAAATTGGACGGGTTGGACGAATTGGATCAATTCCAACATGTCTATAGTCTAATTAGTCCAATCCGTCCAATTAGCCCAGTCCAAGCTAATTCTAAAGGGCGATTCCGGCATCGTCATGGGTAATGCTTGACTTTGTGGTTTTTTTTTGCTATAATTTTTTTATTACAATAATCGCTTTATTTGGGCGGATAATTAATTAAATGAAATCTTTAAACTGTCATCTCACATTTTTCTCTAATACAGTGGTGTCTACAACGACGACCACGGGAAATGCTGCGATGACGTGTGTTTACACATTTCATCGTTAACATTTCCCTTTAACCGCCCGATTCTTTTTTTCACTCTTAAGTTAATCTTCATGCAATCCAAAGAGAAAATTTAAATCTCGGCCGTTAAAGGGTCAATATTGATTTTTTTAAACCATGGAGGATTTTCATGCCTATTTACGAACACCAGAATGGGCTTGCTGTTGATAAGATTTTAAAATTTGGTGGTTCATCAATTGGAACTGCCGATCGAATAAAAAATGTCATGGCTATCATCAAAAAAGCTTACGATTGTTCTTCACCAAGAGCCGTGGTTGTTTCGGCTGTTGGGGGTGTCACAGATCAATTAATCGCCCTAGGTAAAATGGCTGCTAATGGAAAAGGTAATTACCAAAAAGCATTAGAGGAAATAATAGAATGCCACAAAAGTATGGCGCATCAGCTCATCTCTCAAGAAAGGCTCTCACAAACCTTAGAAGTACTTGAAAAAAAATTTAAAGCCCTGAGTAATGTTCTTGAGGGGATCTCTCTAATTAAAGAGCTTACCCCCAAAATATTAGATTTCATCATGAGTTTTGGAGAAAGACTATCAGCCTTTATTATTAGCGAGGCGATGCAGCAGGCGATTCCTCAAGCAACATTCTTAGATGCAAGAGAGATTATCAAAACAGATCGGACATTTGGCGGGGCTCGAGTTGATTTTGAAGAGACAAATAAAAACATTCAAAAATACTTTCAAGATACTCCCTATATACCCATCATCACTGGGTTTATCGGATCATCAAAGGAAAATGAAACGACCACATTAGGCAGAGGAGGATCTGACTATACAGCTGCCATCATTGGGGCGGCTTTAAATGTAAATGTGATCGAAATTTGGACCGATGTTGATGGAGTAATGACTGCAGATCCAAGAAAAGAGCCCTATGCTTTTCCTATTCCAGAAATGAGCTACAAAGAAGCAATGGAGATGTCCCATTTCGGAGCTAAAGTGATTCATCCACCAACGATTGTTCCTGCTCTTGAGAATAACATTCCCCTGCTTATTAAAAACAGCTTTAATCCGCATGCTCCTGGAACTCTGATCAGCACCAACTTGTCTAAAAACGAATCTCTTATCTGCGGGATCTCTTCCATCGATCATGCGGTTCTTTTATGCCTTCAGGGAAGCGGAATGGTGGGGGTTTGCGGCATCGCTAAGCGTCTTTTTGGGGCGCTGGCTGAAAGAGGCATTAATATCATTCTTATTTCTCAGGGATCGTCCGAACATTCCATCTGTTTTGCCGTTTCTCCTGCTTTTGTTGAGGCCGCCAAAGAAGCTATCCAAAAGGAATTTGCCCTGGAGATGAAAGCACATCTCGTCGATGAAGTGGCAATTGCGCGAAATCTGTCCGTGATTGCGGTTGTGGGAGAAAAGATGTGCAAGACCCCCGGAATTGCAGGCATGCTTTTTGGTGCGCTTGGAAAAAATGGGATCAATGTCATTGCCATTACTCAAGGATCTTCTGAGCTTAACATCTCAGTGGTGATTAAAAAAGAAGATGAAGTCAAAGCCATCAGAGTCATTCACGAGGCTTTCTTCTTATCTCCTAAAAAAACCATAAATCTATTTCTCGTAGGCACAGGACTGATTGGAAGCGCCTTATTGAAACTAATGGAGCGGCAAGCCCCGATTTTGCATGAAGAACACGCGCTCGATTTGCGACTCCTTGGACTGGGCAATAGCCGTACCATGGCCTTTAACCCTCTTGGAATTCCCTTATCCGAATGGCGAAAATCCTTAGAACAGTCAACGAAAAAAATGGAAATTCAAGCCTTTATAGAACATATGCTGAAGCTCAACCCCATTAATCCCATCTTTGTGGATTGCACTTCAAGTCAAACGATAACGGATGCTTATGAGATGATCCTCAATGCGACTATTGCAATTGTAACCCCTAATAAAAAAGCAAATTCAGGACAATACGAAAATTACAATAAACTTAAAGGAATAACAACAAAAAATGGGGCAAAATTTCTTTATGGGTCTAATGTTGGGGCAGGTCTCCCCCATCATTAACACCATCAATGAGCTAGTACATCAACGCACTTTAATTGACGTATTTGAGCTATGCGAAAGCTCCCGCGGTTGAACGATCGTAAGTGGGTCAATATTAAGTCAATATGGACCCACTTACGATCGTTCAACCCCGGGGCTTTGGCATGCTCAAATACGTCAATTAAAGTGCGTTGGTGTACTGTACGAAGTGGAGATAAAATCCTTAAAATCGAAGCGATTCTTTCTGGCACCTTGAGCTATCTTTTCAATGCTTTTATGGAAGGAAAAGACTTTTCTGAAGTGGTTCAAGAAGCTCAAAAGAAGGGATATACAGAACCTGATCCTCGAGAAGATTTAAATGGAATGGATATCGCGCGCAAGCTGCTTATTCTTGTGCTAGAGAAAGCGGCTACCCTTTAGAAATGGATGCTATCACTGTCCATAAGATTTTGCCCGAGGATTGTTTTGATGATCTCGCCCTTGAAGATTTTTACGCCAAACTTAAATGTTTCGATAGGCGATTAAAAGCTATAAGAAGAGATGCACAAAAGGAAGGAAAGACATTGCGTTATATTGCCAAGTTCGAGAAAGGACAAGGCAGTATTGCCTTGCAGGCTATTGACTCAGAACATCCGTTCTTCCATTTATCAGGCAGCGATAATATCATTGCGATTACTTCAGAGTTTTATCGAGAGAATCCCTTGGTGATTAAAGGACAAGGCGCAGGCGCGGGTGTGACTGCCGGTAAGGTATTGGCCGACATCATACGTTTAGGAGCAGATTACAATTAAAAAAATGGAGACTAGGAGATTAATATGAAAAAGATTTCAGTTAGCATTCTCGGTGCAACCGGAATGGTAGGACAAAAATTTGTTGAATTACTTTCTTCCCATCCCTGGTTCGAAATTGTAGCTGTGGCTGCTTCTGACCGCTCTATCGGTAAACGATATGGGGATGCTATGAAATGGTCCATGCCAACCTCTTTACCACAGAGAATTGCTGAAATGACTGTAGTTCCCTGTCAGCCCGATCTACCTGGCAAAGCGGTATTTTCTGGCTTGGATTCTAGCGTAGCTGGAGAAATCGAAGAAAGGTTCGCTATGGCTGGCTATCAGGTTATTTCTAATTCCAGCAACCATCGCATGGACCCTGACGTGCCACTCTTAATCCCCGAGGTCAATAGCGATCACTTAAAGCTGCTTCAGCATCAACGATTCGGTCAGGGAGCCATCATTACTAATCCTAACTGCTCGGTCATTGGAATTGCCATGGCATTAAAACCTTTGCTCGACAGATCGGGGGATGGAATCAGTCAATGTTATGACCCTGCAAGCGCTATCAGGAGCCGGATATCCAGGAGTTCCGAGTATGGATATCTTGGATAATATCATTCCTTATATTGCCGGCGAAGAAGCAAAAATAGAAAAAGAACCCCTTAAAATTATGGGAGCCTATCATGAGAAAGGCATCCTCCCCTATCCCATGCAAGTGAGTGCACAATGCACACGCGTATCTGTTTCAGACGGGCATTTAGCCTGTGTTTCAGTTAAGCTCAAGCAAAAGGCCGCGGCAAGTGAAATCATTGCTGCCTGGCAAGAATTTGAAGGAGAGCCACAGCTATTGAAGCTGCCTATGGCACCTAAACACCCTATCATCTACTTAGAGAATGAGAAACATCCTCAACCTAAGCTGCATCGAAATCTCGAAAATGGAATGGCAGTATCAATAGGGCGGCTGCGGGAATGCCCTCTCTTTGATTGGAAATTCATTGTTCTTTCGCATAATACCATCAGAGGAGCTGCCGGGTGTGCGATCCTCAATGCAGAGTTGATGGTTAAAAAAGGGTATCTTGACAGGAAACAGGGTGGGCTATAATGGAAAAAGAATTGCGTATTTTTTCTCCTGCTACTGTTGCAAATGTAGCCTGTGGATTTGATATTTTTGGCTTTGCTCTTTGAAACGCCTGGGGATGAAATAATCGTACGGCTTAGCCGCAAGTCAGGCGTTAATTTGGAGAAAATAACCGGAGACGGAGGAGTGCTTCCTCTTGATCCGAATAAGAACACAGCGGGGGTAGGCGTGCTCCGGCTGCTCGAATTTCTTAATAGCAGCCAGGGCATAGAAATCGAACTGCATAAAAAGATGCCACTCGGAAGCGGGTTGGGCTCCAGCGCTGCTAGCGCAGCCGGAAGCGTCTTCGCTGTGAATGCATTATTGGGATACCCGCTCTCTGCCAAACAACTCATCCCCTTTGCCATGGAAGCTGAAAGAATAGCTTGCGGCAGTGCACATGAGAATAGACGTAGCCCCAGCTCTCCTTGGTGGATTTGTCCTCATTCGCAGTTATCACCCCCTAGACATCATCGAAATTCCCTTAAAGATAGACCTTCATTGTTGCGTGCTGCATCCCAAGATTGAAATCCGCACGGAAATGGCCAGGCAAATCCTAAAGCAGGAGATCTCCCTAAAACAGCTTGTAGCACAATCGGGCAATGCCGCAGGGCTAATCGCAGGATTGCTCCAAGGAGATGTTTCTCTGATTGGCAGAAGCCTAGAAGATGTAGTTGCCGAACCCATTAGAGCCACGTTGATCCCCGGTTTTTACGAAATTAAATCAGCGGCCCTAAAAGAAGGATCTTTAGGCTGTAGTATTTCAGGTTCAGGGCCTTCCTTGTTTGCTTTGGCGCAGGACAAGCGTCACGCCGAAAGGGTAGGCCTGGCCATGATGCATGCTTGCCGCAAAGGAGGGCTTGATGCCGATTTTTACGTTTCCTCAATCAATAAACAGGGGCCGAGGATATTATGACCCATTTTTACAGCACACAAGATAAAAGTGCTAAAGTCTCATTAGAAAAAGCTGTCATGAGAGGTCTAGCTGAGGATGGGGGTTTGTTTATGCCCCATCGCATACCTGTAATGCCTGATGTCTTTTTTAACCAGATGGGCTCTTTATCATTTCCTGAAATTTCTTTTGAAGTCAGTAAGGTCTTGCTGCAGGACGCCATTCCAGCAAACGATCTAAAGAAAATCATAGAGAAAGCGTTCAATTTTGATGCACCTCTTAAGAAATTATCTTCTGGAATATACACCTTAGAACTATTCCATGGGCCCACGTTATCATTTAAAGACTTTGGGGCACGTTTCATGGCTCAATTAATGGGCTATTATATTCAAGGCAAGGATCAAACTTTAAATATTCTCGTAGCCACATCTGGTGATACGGGAAGCGCTATCGCACATGCATTTTTAAATATGCCGGGGGTACACGTATGGATCCTCTATCCTAAGGGCATGGTCAGCTGGAGTCAGGAAAAGCAATTGACGACCATGAAACATAACATTACTGCGCTTGAAATTGAGGGTACATTTGACGACTGTCAGCATCTGGTCAAGCAAGCTTTTTGCGACCATCATCTGCGACGAAAGCTGATGCTAACCTCTGCGAATTCGATTAATCTGGCAAGAATTATCCCGCAAACGTTTTATTACTTTTATGCTTATGCTCAAGTCAAAGAGCGAAATGTCCCCCTTGTTTGTTCAGTTCCCTGCGGGAATTTCGGAAACTTAACCGCTGGACTATGGGCAAAAAAAATGGGATTGCCCATTCATCAATTTATAGCAGCCACAAATGGCAATGATAGCGTCCCCAAGTATCTCAAATCAGGCTTTTTTGAACCGCATCCGTCGAAACACACCCTATCGAATGCAATGGACGTAGGAAATCCCAGTAATTTCGCAAGAATGCTCGATCTCTATGAAAATCAAGGAAAAAAAATGAGCACTGATATCTTTGGAGCAAGCTTTACAGATAGGCAAACAGAAACTACCATGCGAGAAGTCTTTGCTAACTATCACTATGTTCTTGATCCGCATGGGGCAGTAGCCTATTTGGGATTGCAATCTTATCTTTCACAGAATCCTGGTAGAATAAATGGGATATTTTTAGAAACAGCGCATCCAGCTAAATTCGCAGATGATGTAGAGAGAATTATTAATCAAAAGACATCTATTCCTAGCAGACTCCAAGAAATGCTGTCCAAAGAGAAGCAAGCGATTGTGCTCAGCACACATTATGAGGATTTGAGAAGTTTATTGAGTGCATGAAGTCGAAAAATACGTAATAATTACTGATTATATTTCTTATCCGATTGACTTTTTTAAAGACGACGTTTAGTCCTCAGCAAGAGTGCTGATTACCGACTTGCATTATGTATACACATGCAATCTGCAGCAATACATTAGACCTCTTGCATAACCTCTTTTTCGTACCCGCGTGCGCATCCTATTACCCGTTTCTTGCAGCCTCGTAGGGCTGCAAGAAAGACTTATGGGTAATAGGATGCGCACACGGGTACGGGCAAGGAAATGAATTATGCAAGAAGAAGTGTATTAAACAAGAAAATCTTCCGTATCCTTCAGGGAAAGGGCCTGGAAGTTAGCAGTATAAGCGGGATAGGATGCGAGGAGTTTTTTCGCTTTACATTTTAGTTCTTCTATGCGGATTCTTGTCTTGTTTCGTTTAATTTCTGCAATTACTATTTTTTTGTCGAGATCATTGATTGCAACAAGGTCTATCTCATTAGTGTGATCGGATTCAAAATAGCATCCAATTTGATTGTACTGATGGGATTCGGCAAAAAGATCCTGAAAAAATTGCTCCAAAGTAAAACCGCTAAATGTGGGCAGGCTAATATCCAACACTTTTTTTACATAATCAAAATTGCCAGTCTCTATAGCTGTGCGGTTTCGAAAGATAAAGGCGAACCAAAATTTTAAAAAATGATCCTTTATTTTATATTTAATCAATTTAGATCCTGGTTTTGCATTGATAGGCTTATACCTATTGATGACAAAATAGTCTTTTTCAAGTTTTTCAAGAAAGCCTCCTATGTCTCTTTGTAGAACAGATTCTATCTCACTTCGGCTCGTTTTGCCTAAGGACATGAGTTCAAGTATTGAAAAGTAGTTGCCATATTCTTTACCAAACTCTTCGATGAGAAGATTTTTGCCTTCGTTAAGAAACGGAGAGTTCTCTGAAAGAATAAAATTGATCATATCCGAAAGGGAAAAAGCGTTTTCAGATAAAAATAAATCGATATATTTTGGAGTACCGCTGGTGAGCATATAGTAATTAAAGAGCACTTCAAGTTCTGCGTGACCATGTTCTTTAAGAATTGTGAATTGGTCCTTTATTGTAAAGGGCCGCAGATGGATCATCCGGTTTGCTCGGCCAAATAATGGCTCTTTAGATTCTTCAAAAATTTTATGCATTAACGAGTAAATCGAGCCTAAGAAAAGCACCTGGATTTTGCTTTGAAATTTGTAAAGATCCCATAACTGCTGGAGGTCAGAATATACAGAGGGATTAACGTGATAAAATTCCTGAAATTCATCAAGTATAAGAACAAACGGCTTTTTCTTAGCAAGTTCCAAGAGTAAAGCAAATATATCTTTGAATTTACTGATTTCCCCAAAAATCGGGATATCAAAAACATGCGTAATCTGCTTTATAAATTCCTCGCAGAGAAGTGGTTCGGACTTTTTTGAAACAAATAAATAAAGATGTGGTTTGTCTTGCGAGAATTGTAAGGAAAGGAAAGTTTTACCCATCCTACGTCTGCCGGTGATAACTACCATCTCGGCTCCATCGTTTATCCTCCGATAGCTATCTTCCAGTAGTTTAAGTTCCGCTTTGCGCCCATAAAATTTAATCATTGTAACCTCGATTACCGTAATACTCGTTACAGTAACGAGATATCATAGGTGAACAATTTGTGCAATGTCTTTTGACCCACAGCGAACTATTCGATATTCTTATTCCCTATCAAGACTTTTTTAAAGACGATGTTTAGTTCTCAGCAAGGGTGCTGATTACAGACTTGCATTAACCCAACTTCAGCAATGGAGTGTCGAATAAATGAATGCAAACCGTAGAATGTCTTCAAGTTGTAGTGACGAAGACAGGCTTTGATATGCCGGATTCGTCACCACAACTTGAAGACATTCTACGAGGTGGGCCCAGAATTCGCCACTACATTACTGAAGTTGGGTTAAGTATACACATACTCAATCTCTTCATTTTTCTTAGCTCCAATTGTTCTAATATTGAGCTGCAGAAAAAGATCGCTGTATTGCAGCCACCCAAAATAGGTATCCTCTCCGCATAGATGGGAGTTAACCGATTCGAGAAGATTCACCTTGGTAGGAGCAAGATGAAACAGAAAAACGGGATTGTTCTCACCTAAGCGCAAATGTTCTAAAGAAAGTATCCCCTCAAAGCGATTCCAATGCCAACGAAAGCTATTGGTATAATTGTGAGCATACCCCTGTTCCCCCCTCCAGCTCCCCTGCTCGTTAAATACAATGGTTTGACCATCCTGTTTTACTGAAACCTTGCCGCTTCCCTTTCGATTCCATCCATCCACTTGTTTAGATCGTGATTTTGCAACTAATGTCACATTGCTCGCATTTTTTAAATGATTCCAAATGGAGTGCAGAAGCTCATGTTGTTGTTTTCTATCCCCACTGCGCACCTGCCTTAGGTAATAATAACACTTTTTTTCATGCGGAGGAAGTTGTTGAAAAGCTTTTTTTAGCAACATTTCAAGCTCATTCAAAAGAGGGTAATCAAGATTGAATTGATAAATTCTGGTTTTTCCTTCGTAAGTGCTGTTAATAATCTTTCCCTCTTCAAGACGGGCTAATGCTTTCTGAATGGGAGTCAAAGGAATATGAAGCATGCGATGAAGTTGATGAGCATAACATTTTTCGTTAACTAGCAAATAAAACAAAATGCGTTCCACACTTTTGCATCCAAATAAAGACTTCAACACAAGACCTCATGCGTAATTTAGCGAAGTAAGGATGGTCAAAAAATGACCATTTTATCAACTCAGCTAAATTATGCAAGCGGTCTTTAAAAAATAAACCTACTTTTAAGGTTTATATATCGGTCAAACAACTCATTAAAATTCAATTTCTGCCTTATCAACCTATTTTTTGGTTTGATTTTGAAATCGATACTGAATAAAGAGTGGCAATAGGGACAAAAAATAGTTAAATTCAATCCCTCATAACAGAAACCAGGAGGGATGATGGAAAAAATCTTAACAACAAAAGAGTGGTTTGCTAATCAATCGAGTTTGCTTTGCTATGCTTGGGGATGCGGGCTGATTACGTTATCCTCTTTGGTAAAGATCCCCTTTTATCCCGTGCCCTTTACTCTGCAAACTCTGGCAATTTTTATTTTAGCCCTTACTCAATCTCCAAAGCAGGCTTTTGGATCATCCTTTACTTATCTTCTTTGTGGAACAATTGGGTTGCCTGTTTTTTGTGGTAAAGCGAATCCCCTTTGGATGATGGGTAAATGCGGAGGGTATTTGATTGCTTTTCCACTCGCGGCCTATTTGACTGCTAAACTTGTGAAAGATTGGGAATGGCCTCCTCTAGCAGCAATCTTTTGCGGCCAAGCAGTAATTTATACACTTGGGTTGCTCTGGCTGATCCCACTTTTTGGATGGAAAATAGCCATAACGAAAGGCATTATTTTTTTTATCCCCTCAGATTTAATTAAAAATTTTATAGCGGTAGTGATCACTCATGTTTGGAAGCAAAGGAAACAACGTTAATGTTATCTATGGGAAGAAATGAAGCCGTCACCTATTTGATGGCCAGCAAGAATTTACATCCGATTTCTCAGCATCTCTATCGAGAAATTAGACAGGTAATTGTTTATAAAGGTCATGAGAAAAATCCTTTATTCGGACCCTATTCTGAAAATATAGAAAAGAGAATTAAAATGTTTAACCATTTAAATCTATATAGAGAGAGGCATCAAGACAAAAAACCATGGAAAGTGATAGCAGTGCCTGGAGAAGATTTGATCAATGTATTAAAAAACGAAAATCAAGAAGAAGTACTTCTAGTGATACCTGCAGGACAGAGTTCACGCTTAGACAAAGTTTTTACTATTGCTGAAACCACTTTTCTCAAAGAAGAATTTTTTCATAAAGGAGGACGCGGCTACTTTAATTGTGGATCAGCCTATTGGGTTTCATCTGAAAGAATTTATACTGACTTATGCGAGGAACAACCCGAAAATCAGAAGCGGATCATTAAAACAACAAATCTACCTCTTTTTCAAGGAGTAGCCGAAGGTCCCCTTTGCCCTTTTCCTGGTAAGAAATACCAAGTGGGATTCTTTTCTGATGCTGTGGGAGTAACTGATGGTCAAAATGAATGTACAATATTCTTAAGCGGCGGAGGCAGCTTTATGCCTCAAGAAGAAACTGAGGGTAGGCAGAAGGTCCGAGTGCTTGCCCGTTATTTGCATAGTGAATTGATTCGCCAGGGAAAAAGAAAAGAAGAGTGTCTAAAGTGGGAAAATGCAGCCATCATGATCTCCCTTGGAAGGGGGGCAGCAATTTTATCTATGTTCCATCCCTATTATGGATCAAGGGATATTGATGTAGAAGCATATGAACGGGCATTTCCTGATTCTGGAACGGATTGGAAAGAGGTGCATCGAAAACTTAGTCCATTGGATGTCAGAATGCAATTTGTTTTTAACAGTATGTTGGCTAAATTAGAAGGAATGAATTTTGGCTAAGTGTTAACACATCATAAATCTTATTTGTTAGTATATTATTAATATTTATATTTTTGCATACTCTTAATTAAATTATTAAATCTATTTCTTATAATCATATACATTATAATAATGTTATCTCTGATTAATAAAAGTTTAATAATTTTTTTGAGGATTCTATGCAAAATTCAATATCTTCCCCCTTCCCCCTTTACCAATATACAGAATCTGAAGCAAACCCTTCTTGGAGCAAAAAAGGTAAGGCTATTGCCGCAGGCCGAACGGTAACACGTCTTAAGTTAGGGGATGATTCACGCTTTTTCATTGCCGCTAAAGTAATTAATCGAAATAGCAGTTGGTTAGATCATTTCACGACATTTCTAGGAAAGGCATTTGGTCGTTATACAGAAATTAAAAATGGAGACGACAAAGTATATATCAATGTCGGTAGTTTAGCCCAACGTTTGCACGTGAAAAGAGACACCATCCTTCAAGCCTCTAAGAAAGGAGAATTACTCTCATTGCTTAATCAGCAGGCCCAAAGAGCAAAATCAACAATCTTTGGTTATGAAAAAATCGTTAATAAATTTGGCGATGCAGCAAAAACCGGCCACTCTCCCAAAGCTTTAATGAAGGTCATTCGAACAGCTGTTTTGACAGAACAACCTGATTATTCTAAGCTTGAGATAAAAGGCAATCCCCATACCTATCACCTCGGATTTGATAAAAATAATAAAGAAATTGAGCTCGCTTTTTTGGATGGGGTTTTCGCCGAAGGATTGCTTGGCGAAATTCGAGAGTTCAAAAATGTATTAGAGAACACCACAGAGGTTTTTAAACAGGCACGAGCTGACCAAAATGAAGCCGCACGAGAAGATATTGAAAATGAATACCATCAATTAAATGCCATTCATGCCCATGGAAAAGTCTGGGGAGTTCAAGCACCACCGAGAAAGATTGTTCAAATCCAAGAGAATGCCTCGACAAATCAATTTGGATATATAGGAATGAAATATGATGGAGATTATTTTGATGAAATCGGCAAACAATCAGTTTCATTTAAAGACCGTTTATTTGAAATCCATCAGCTTTTATTTGGTTTAAAGGAATTAGCAGTTCGTGAAATGATCCATGGAGATATCAAATCGGAAAATATTTTTATAAAAAAAGAGAGTGATGGAACTAAATTAGTGCACATTGCAGATTTAGGTGGAGCTAAGGTTGCGCTGCCTACTACACCACTCGATCAATTAGCGGCTTTGTCTCGGGCTTTTAGCCCTGCATATTCCCCTCTTAGTGAAATTGCTTTAGCCGATGATTTAGCAATTGAAGGAAAATTTGCTGAGCTGGTCGAGTTAGAAAAAAAACGAGATGTCTTTTCCATGGGAACACTTTTGTACCAAGTTTTTACGAATAGTTTTCCCTATGAGCTTAGCACAGGTACTCACAATTTTCCTATCTTAACTTCAAAATATGAACCTATCGATCGCGCAGATGTTCCCAAAGAAATAAAAGATTTGATAGAAAACATGGTACATCCTGTTTATACAGACAGGCCGACAGCTCAAGAGGCTTTTCAAATATTTGATCGCTGCCTGCAAGCACATTATCCTGAAGTGCGTCTACAAATCCAAGAAAAAATTCAGAAAGAATATCCCGGATCAAAGGCTCCCTAAGATTTATCCCACAACCTGTCTCAAACTTGGAATTTGGTCCTGTGAGAAAAGCTCCCACGGATGAGACAGGTTGCGGGATATACACCCTATCTAATAACCAAATTGATTTAGATATATATCTATCATAAAAAATAACGCTTTCTTTTGACCATCAGTTAATCGATCTTCATCTAGAATAGTCATCAATACCTTTAACCCTTGGTAGGATCTCTCTTTTTGAAAATTGGCACCTTCTTGAGCATTGATAGAACTTTCAACACCAGCCAGGGTTAAATAATCATCTACATAATTTTCGATAAATAAGACATCTTTCTCAGCAAGTTCTAGCTCCCCTACTCCCAAAGCAGGGCGATAGGCTTCAAAATTCTTTCGTAAATCACTCAACTGTAAATTCAACCCTTCTTCTACAAACCCATCTTCTACAAATAGCGGTGCAAGATTTAACTGATGATGATGTTGAGAATAGGCTTTCCTTCTCCAATATTCCCTATCTGTTTGATAAGCTATCACAATCATAAATAACCGAGGATCAATATTTTTTTCATTCAATATGCCAGGATAAGCTAAAGTAACCGTCCAATCATCTTTAAAACGAAAGAAAGGGCGGGTCATCTCTGCAAATGGTTCGTTTGTGCGAGGATCAAATAAAGTGTACTTGGTTCCCCAAAAATTCATCTTAGCAATTGCGAGGGAATATCTTTCCGGTGAAAAAAGTTCGAAGGTTGGAAAAAAACAAAAGAGTTTCTGTTCTACAGTTCCCAATAATCCCTCATGCTTATCGGTAACATCAAAGATGGCACCAAAGGAGAAAAAGCGCATTCTTGCACTTGATTGCAGTTCTTTTTGCATATCATAAAAATCATACTGTACAGTTAGGCTAAATAACCGCCGATGAAGTGTCCCTAATTTTGCATAGGGTGACCTTATATCAAAAGTATTTGTTAAGGAGAACCAGTGTTGATCTACAAAAAATACCTCAGGGATAACAAAGACCCGTTCAGCCTCAAGAACCTCTTGAGTTGTTTCTGTTTCTGCTTCTAACTGAAAATTAAAAATAAAAGCACAAAATAATGAAAATAAAATTAATGCATTCTTTAACATTTTAAACCTTTAAAAATTCATCAGATTAATTGGGTATATCTCATGCACGTTTGTTCCAACTTAGTGTTCTCCTTCAAACTAAATCACAAAATCTGCATCCGCCTCACGTAATCTTATCCACTATCACATTTTAAAAGAAGGAAAGAAATGATAGATTTAATAAATCATGAGTTTTGTAAATGCAACTCTTAACCAGAGTGTTTCAACATCCAAAATTTACCAAGAGATGTTAACTAGAGGCAAAAATTTTAGATAAGTGCGCTCTGTTTGGATATTGATAAGGCCAATTTGAACTCCACGTAAGCAGTTTGTATAGTTGATCAGACCTAATTGTAAGCCTTGAAACGAGTTGGCAGCATTAATCAAGCCTAACTGCAATCCGCATGCATCAGCCGCATAATTGTAGATAAAGCCTCCTTGGAAACCCCTGAGATTTTCCTTAACGATATTTACGTAACCATCTTGCCATCCACAGAAACTATTGGCGATATTTACATAGCTGCTTTGAACACCTTTGACAGTTCCCTCAACGTAGTTGAAAATTCCGAGCTGCACACCATAGACATCCCCATTTACCATGTTCCCAATACCAATTTGTAGGCCAGTTAGATCACATCTAACAGAGTTGAATAGCCCAAGGTCTAATCCCTTCATGTTTGCATTAACCCCATAAATGAGGTTAAGGCGTACCCCACCGATGGAAACGCCTTCATCGAAAATTTGAGCAGGATTGAATAATGACAGCTGAAAAGGCTGCCAAATTTGACAATCGTCGCAATCTTCGTTGCAGCAATCAGCACTGTAGCAATCATCTCTGCAGCATTCATCACCATATTCATTTTCATGAGTGTGTAAAGATAAACTGTAGCATAATGATAATGATAAAATTAATTTAAATAATTTGTTCATAGAAGCCCTTAATTGTTAATTTGCGCCGCCTATTAAACAGTAAGGTTTCTTTTTTTACACCCTTTTTCGCATCCCCCACCGCACTCTTCGTAGATCCAGTCCCTCATGCTATAGTTCTGCCATAAAGCAGCATCATAAAGATAAGGAGTTAAATAGGGAAAAAAAGAAAAAAGAGACAAAATAAAAGAAAAGGATTTGAAAAAAATTTCTGGCGGAGCCTCAACTCTTAAAGGTACCCTTTCAGGCAGAATAATACAAGGTGTAGATCAAGGTCAAAAATTTTTTTGACTCTAGGATTATATTTCATAATCAATTAAAATTTGGTAAATTTTTTTCTTTTTAGCTTTATCGGTTTAGTAGTATGTATACACAAATAACCTGAAGAATTGGTTTTTGGCGATGCCGAAAACCAATTCTTCAGGTTATTTGTGTATAACAAAAAATACTAGCTGGTTGATAAAATCTTATGATTTTCAATCACATAGAGGCTGCTTTTAGCCCTTAACCCCTGCCGCAGCCCATACAAGCTATTCCAAGTGATTTGCCTTTAAATTGCCCCTCTTTAAATTCACCTTCCAAAGATTCATAATTGCCATGACCTGCCCACATATCTATGTGTGCTATGCCATTAAAATTTCCAAATTTAATCTTTTCAGGTTCTATTTGTTTACCAAAAGTTAAGGAGATTGTACCTGTTAATGATCCATCATCATTCAATTTACTATCCTCATGAAAATAAATGTTTGCCGTGTCGCCTGAAGGATAAGCGAGCTTTCCGTTATGTTTCAATAGGCCATTTTCAAACTTTACTGTGCAAATTGTTCCATCGGAAAAGGAAAGAGTTCCTTCACCATTAAATTTTCCTTCTTTCATGGGTGCTTCAATGACCATTCCAGGAAATTCTTTTTTTATAAGTTCATTTTCTGCTTGATTTTCCGGTACTTTTAGTTGCTCGGGAACTTTTACTTGCTGTTCTTCTTTTATACCCTTTTTTTCTTCTGGGTTTTCCAGTTCTTTTTTCTGGTTCATTACTTCTGCATTAAAATAACAACGTTTCATGGCGTATAAAGCAATTGCCAAACAGGTGACCGCTGCCAAAAAAATTGCCAAAATTCTTTTATTCTGAGTAATTTTCGAAGCATCCAATGTTTTTTGTATAAAAAACATAGCTTCATTGGTAAAGGCATTACTAATTCTCACGTTGAACCTCATAAATATGGTTGTAATTAAGGTTTAAATATTAAAGGGATCAGTTATTAATATCAATCGCATTTTTAGCAATTACTGAATTGGATTAGCCTCTTAGATTGTAGAAACCAGACTTGTTTTATTATTCTTAATGATGTTCACGAAAGGTGCTAAACGGCAATTGACATCAATAGGATGCATACCTGTGCCCGAAAATTCTTCTATTCCATTTAAATCTTCTGTATAAAATACTACCTGTTTGATAAGTTTTATTATCTGATTCCAAAAGGAGCTAGTCATGTCAAAAGGATTGAAAATATGCATCATTTTCTTATGTGTCATTACAATGAATCTTTTAGCGAGTAGTGATGCGCCCCTGACTCAAGCTGCTTATGAATTTCTAGTACCACCCCAAGCTCTTTCGGAAAAGGAAATTGTTGAAGGACTCAAAAATAGGGATCTAGATATGACCTGGTGCCTAGGAGAAGGCAATTATTTTCGATTTATGACTAAGCACGATGCAGTCTATTTTGAAGTTGTATTTGCTAATGAATTTTCTGAATGTTTTGAAGCACCTGAAAAGAGGCTATTTTTAAAGGAAAGTTTAATTAACGAAGAGCGGCAGCAGAAATTTATTTATTCTTATAGATGGCATGAAAGAGATGGTGTGGAAATCAATATTCCATTAGCAAATGATGTGGTCCATGCTGATAGTCCTGTTTATCTTGCTTATGAAAGAAGAATCATCGAAAAATCAACCCCTACCCCACTTTCTGAAAGGGAGCTCATTTCTATGATCTCTAAAAACAACATTATATTCTATACAGGAGCCGGACTTTCCGCTGCATCGCATGTACCCACTATGGAGCAACTTTGCACTTCACTTGGTTTTGAAGAAGGTCAGGGATTTTTCTCTTCACTCCGATTATCTATTGCTCATCCTGATCAATTGGCCGCTAATATTCTAGCTTTTCATCGAGCATGTTTTTTCAATCCCCCGACATCCGCTCATTATGCCTTGAAAGAACTGGCATGCCTGAAACATACGCAAATCGTAACAGAAAATCTAGACTATCTTCACGAATATACAGGCATCATGCCTTATCGTATCAATGGAGAGCATTTAAGAGAACAAGTTGATCCTTCTTCTTTACAAGAGATTGACTACATTATATGCATTGGCCTTAGTTTTGACGATAGAGGTTTTCTGGGATGGTACAAAGCCCATCATCCTAATGGAAAAATAATTGCTATCGATCTAATTCAGCCATCCTATTTAGGAAATGAAGATTACCTTGTTCTAGGAGATCTACAAAGAATTATAGAGTCATTCCCACTGAGACTACAGCAGGAATAACTCCAAATAAATGAAGAGAAATCGAATGATTATTCCCGCATGTTAAGAATGTTATTTTCGACGTCGCTCCTTAGCGAAGCGGGAACATTCCGAATATACTGTTTAGTGTTATTTAATAAAATGGAATCATTTCCCAGTTCTTGTGTTCTTTGTGTTGGCGTAGTTTTTACAGCGAAAGAGGCCCAAACCACACTGCCGAAGTTATGATTGTCCGCCCAGTCAGCAACTTTTTTAGCCTGGGTCTGTGTCAAAACACCAATATTTCCTCTATAAGTCTTTCCCCTAGATGAAATAATAGTTGTTCCACCGTTTGAATGTTGGTCTCTCGTTAGATGACAAATAAACGGAGAGGTAGAATTTGCACCTTCTCGTGCTACAACATCTTGAATTGTTTCTGTAAGAGAGTTAAAATCAGAGAGTGCATAAGCGATAGGCCTCTTGGAATGCCTTGACCAGGATCAATTACTCTGGTGAATCGGCGATTTGTCGTGTCACCCCCCGCTTTTCCTTTTAAAGAGACAGGAAGAGTTAAACCAGGATCGATTCTGAAGACTTTCTTACCCTCTGCGCCAACTTTTTCCAAGGTTGAAGCATTATCTAAATGTACATGGAGTGTAGAACCATAACGTTGATGAGTGTGATAGTTCATGCTCTGCAGATTATTCATTAGGCTTCCATAACCTAATACCGCTGTAGATAAATTTCCTTGCATATATTACCTCATTGTTTGATTGTTAAGGTAATAATTATTATTAAACTATTTTGTTTATTAAAAATGAAGGTTATATTAAATATACATTAATATTTTGATTGATTAAGATAGTTATCAGGTAAATTGAGCAAAAAATTCGTTATAGAACGGTTTAGAGGTATGAAGCTCTTAAACGGATGGCACAATTAACATGCGAGACCATTCTATTTCATTAAAACCTGTATAACCAAAATGACTTCCGAGCAAAAAAGGGCGTTTGACAAGCATTCCATGCTGGCTCAGCAAGATTAACGCTTCCATTTCAGACATCTCTTTTAATTTTTCGGTAAGCTGTAGCTCTCTATATAGTTGTCCGGAGGAGTTGAAGAGTTTTTTTAAATTTCCCTTCACATAGAGGAGCATGGCTTGCAATTGTGCCACAGATGGGGGCTCAACGGTGATCTCCTTGCGCATAAATGCGATCTTCCTTTGTTCCAAAAAGCTTAGTGCTTTTTGACATGTTGAGCATTTACTATAGACATAGAGAATCATATGCATAGTTCTTTCATAACTTATTGAATTGCTAATAAGCATTGATTTTATCAAACTTCTCACAATTAAGCAAGAAGCTCTTTCTCCGGTGAAAGGTTCATTGAAGGATTTTCTTAGTGATTTTCATGTTCTATATTACCATTAATTTGTTGTCAGCAGGACTTTTCCGAAAGTTTTCCTCTCTTCGAGTCTTTGATGAGCTTCGGCAGCTTTTTCCAATGGGTATGTATGATCAATCCGCAATTTCAACCAGCCCATCTGAATCCCCTCTATGACTGCTCTTGCGCGATTCATCAATTCTTCTGTAGTCAAGATATAATTAAATAAACTTCCCCCAGAAACAGTTAATGAACGGACCATTAAAACATT
The DNA here is from genome assembly GCA_963799115.1 of uncultured Chlamydiae bacterium. Lineage (GTDB taxonomy): Bacteria > Chlamydiota > Chlamydiia > Chlamydiales > Parachlamydiaceae > CAWCVY01. The sequence goes on from CAWCVY010000021.1 coordinate 47,930, forward strand.
AGGCGAAATAGGATCTGCAGGTCCGCTGGCTGCACCAAAGATCACAATATTCCCACGGCGGGCTGCAGCTTCCAAATTCCCCGGGAAAGTAGTTTTACCAACTCCATCAATGATTAAGTCTGCTCCATGCCCATTGGTTAATCGTTTTACTTCAGTGGCAAAATCTTGCTTCGTATAGATAATCACCTCATCTGCTCCAGCCTCTTTGGCAATCTTTGCTTTTTCTTCCGTGGAAGTGGTACCCAAAACCCTTGCTCCCAAATGCTTTGCCCATTGGACTAACAAGAGTCCCATCCCCCCAGCCGCAGCATGGATTAAAACATTATCATTGGCTTTTATCTTTCGAAATTCATGAATCAGATAGTGGGCTGTCATTCCTTGCAAGGGGAATGCGGCACCCTGTGCAAAAGAAAATTCTGAGGGAAGAGGAATCAAATGTTCTGCCTTTACAAGATTCTCATCCGCATAGCAGCCCGGTTCATGCACATAAGCAACTCTATCCCCAGGTTTGACGTTTGTAACACCCTCTCCGATAGCTTTGACCACACCGGAGCCTTCCAGGCCTGGAATATAGGGAAGTTTTACAGGATAGGTGCCGCGCCTTTGGTAGACATCGATAAAGTTAACTCCAGCCACTTCTACGTGAATTAATACCTGCCCATTACTGGGTTTTCCTATTTGAACCTCTCGGATTTTAAGCACTTCAGGTCCACCATATTCAGTTATTTGTATCGCTTTCATGCTATGTTCCTCCAGGAGTATTTTTTAGCAAAATGTTATCCTCTACGTAACAGTTCAGATACCCTCCTTCGTCGGGGTATCTGAGCGAAAAAAAGAGTTGGAAAAGAAGGTATTGGATTGGCATTCATGCCGACAGGTTATCAAAAGAGCAATAAAATATGAATTAAAATTTTTATCCACCTCATTTTCCTTTCAGGTACCCCAACAAAACCAGTATCTCTACACTGAACAGAATATAAGAAAAAACTCGGTTGCAAAACTAGCAGAGGCAATCGAAAACCGACAATATTTAGTCTTTCATTAGAATTAGGCCGAGACGGCCTTATTACCTTATTTCATGCCTTTGGGAGAAAAGCACAAATATTGGGGACCAAGTGATGAAAATGATAACTGTTCTTTAAATCAAAATCGTTCTATGCTATGCCATTCTCTTTTCAAGAAAAAATCCCTTACCCAACCTATAAACCCTATTTGAATAACAATGCCTATGCAATCACTACTGATTCTCTTTTCTCTCATTCTCCCCTTATTCTTATTTGCTGGAAGAGAGGACATTGTGCCCCAAGTCATTTGGGAAAAATTAATAGAGTCAAAATGGGAAGAAAGAGTAGGGGATAATCCAGGAATTTGGATCTCGATTGATAAGCAAATGCTCCTCTTAATTCAGCAAAGAAAAATTCTATTTTCAGCCCCCTGTTCCACAGCTCTAAAAGGATGTGGAAATAAATTGGGATCTTATCAAACCCCGCTAGGCTGGCATGCAGTGGCAGAAAAAAATTGGAAAAGGTCGCCCTATAGGAGCCATTTTTAAGGAGAGATGCTACACGGGCGTAATTTGGCAAAAAAACACTCCTCTTTCTTCAGAAGATCTCATTTTAACTCGCATCTTATGGTTAAAGGGATTGGAAAATGGAGTTAATCAAGGGAAAGGGATCGATACTTACCATAGATATATCTATATCCATGGCACAAGCGAAGAACACAAGCTTGGAGAGCCTGCTTCTAATGGATGTATTAGAATTTCTAATCATCATATTATTAATTTATTCGATTTAACAAAAATTAACTCTCCTGTACTTATCACTAAGTGGTAAATGTTGTAAAATCAGCCCTAAAGTAATGTTTAAAAGGTTATGATGAACATGCCGCTCCAGCTAAATTTTGCACGTATTGTTAGGCTCTTAAAAATACCTGTGAATCCTTTCGCTGCTTTAAAAGGTATAGTTACACATGTTTCCCATTTTGCTTGTGCTTTGAGAATGATCGATGTAATATAGAGAAGCCTTTGGTAATTAATCAGTGAGCTTGTAATGAATTTTTTAATCAATTTTGTTTTTTGCTTTGCATTCTTTCAGTGTACTTATATTTTTCCGGCATTGGAATCTCTTTCAGAAGCTTCAAATGCTTTATTTTATATGCAGAGTGCGGATGAACAAGATATTCCTAAATTTATCGAAAATTATGCTTTTTTTGCTGGAGAGCAAAGTGTAAAAGCAGGTTGGTTTTCTAATGAAAGTCAAGCATTTTCAGCCTTTATGGAAGAGCAGTACAACATTCTAAACGCCCTGAAGAATCCTTATTTGTATGAAGGGATATATACAGAATGGAAAGAAAAAAATTTTCTCTTTTATATATATGTTTTTAATGAATCTATCCCCTGTGGATATTTTTGGTATTGCACTGAAGACCAAGAAGCATTTATACAAGCAATTTTTATAGAGCCTGAATATTGTGGAAGAGGTATAGGCACAACAATATTAAATAACCTGGCTATTGAATTAAAAGAAAAAGGATATCATTGCATTGATATTCATGTATTTACACACAATACAAGTGCTTATAACCTGTATAAAAGATTAGGATTTAAAGAGATACTCTTCGGGCCTGAGCATGCAGTCAGCAGCTTTTATATGACAAAAAAATTACAAGAATAGAACAGCACAAAAGAAATCTACTAGCAGAATTCTTTTTAGGAAATAGACTAAGAAAGAATAGTTGTACAAAGCCAAGGTAGGATCCTTTTGTACAAATACTAGGAATTTTTAAAAATGTTCCTAAAATCCATAATTCTAATCATCTTATTGCGTTGTATAAATTGAGAACTTTGGAGTTGAACTATACATAAACATGAATTAGGTTATTGGTTAATACTGCTAGACGTAAATAGTGATGCTATTTCTTGTATGACAGTTATTGGAAGGTTGAAATTAAAAATGTCAATATCTTCTTTCATATGTTTAGCGGAGCAAGTCCCAATCAAGGGAACAATGCCTATATCTACTAAAACGCGAAAGAAAATTTGCGCTGCAGTTTTCTGATATGTTTGAGCCACCTTTTGTACTATTTCACTCGAAAGAATCTGGGGATTTGCTGTAAGGGTCCAAAAACTTTGATAAATAATTTTCTGCTCTTGGCACCACTTACGAAGTTTGTTATCATAACCCGTATCTTTGTAAAAGCGATTTTGTAAAACCGCCGGCTTAATGAAGGCGGCCTCATATAACTGTTTTAACATTTCTAAATCATAGCAGTTACTTATGCCAATCTGTTTGGTTCCTCCCTGGTTATAGATTTGTTCCATGGCTTGCCATACGATCATGGTATGATCAATATTTTCTAACGGAGAATGGAGTATCAAGCCATCTACATAACTGACCCCAAGATTTTTCTGCGAAACCTCAAAAGATTGGACTACTTGCTCGTTCAAAGGAGCTTTTCTATTATAGGGTATATTGAGGGGGTCTTGACCATTTAAAGAAGTAAACTTAGTTTGGATATACAAATCTTTACGGGTAATGCCTTCTACAGCCAATCTTTGAATAGCCTCTCCGACACCTGCTTCATTGTAATGTTTCGGTTGACAAGCTGTATCAATTCCCCTGAATCCGTATTTAACGGCTGTGGTGACCAAATCAGCGGTTTTATCTTTTTTCCAAGCAGTGCCATAGAGCAAACATGGCATTGCAACGCCAGACAGATTGGTTATATATCTCATAAGCTTAATATAATGATTTTTAAAAAGAAAGTTTTGAAACTGTTCAACGCTCCCTATGGCATTTCTTTTTGTACTTCCATAGTGCAGGAATTCTGCTAACCATGACTTTGATCCAGATTCCTATTCCTTGAAAAACACATCTGCAACCACTGGAAAATGATCTGAGGGAAATTCTCCATTTACCCTTGCTGTATCAATTCCATGAGTGAATACTTCTATTCGATCGTTAACTAAAATATGATCTAAGATAAATCCAGTTAGCTCAGGTCCTACAAAAGGAGCTAGGTTTTTTTTGGAATTCGTAATTGAGCAAAGAGGGCCAAAATGACCAAATATTGAATTATTTTTCGCATCTTTTAAATTATTTTCGGTGAGAACCTTTTCAATATAAGTGCCATCAAAAAAGAGATTATTTTTATGTTCTAAGAATGGGAAAAGATTGAAATCCCCTATCAATAAGATCGGTTCTTCAGGTGGTAGTAGCTTCGCAAATTGACTAAGCTGAGAAGCTTCTGCAAGCCTTCTTTCTGTATCCCCCCAAGTCAATTTGGTATTGATAACTGAGAAATTTTTATTTAAGAGTTTATCTCGAAAATGACAATAGGTAAAAGCATTGTCTCCAAGCCTACCTTGATAAGGGATTGTTTTAGAATCGATAAGCTCAAGCCGCATGGGATTAAAAAAAATGGCATTCGTGTCTGATCTGCCCTCATTTTCTCGAGTTTTCATTCCGTAATAGCTATAATTATTTCCTTGAGCACTGATTACTTCTTGCAACTGGTCTTCTTGTAGCTCTTGACTCCCAATGATATCAGCCTTAGCAAAAGCTAAATACTCTAGTAAACGAGGCTTCCGCGCATTCCATTGATATTTTTCTGGTAAAAGATCCTCTGCTGACTTTTCATTGTAAAGCATATTATAAGTCATAACACGAAGCTTTTGTTGTTGATGTTGCACTGCATTTTGTATGCTTTCTTTTTGTTTCGTATTAATTTTTTTCCCAAAATCATATGTATAAATCATATCCATTTCTGGAAGGCAGGAGTCGTCAATCTTTCCATACAACTGAAAAGAGACAACCATTAACGAAATAATAGCTAATCTATATAACCATAACATGCTAAGATCTCCTAATAAAAATGAGTGGATACGAAGGAATGTTACCTTTTGAACAAATTTCTCGATAGTTCTTTTTCATCAAGCATACACTTCCTGATACGACCCGAAGGCTTTATACAGAAATTAGTACTCATACAATATACTTTTTTGGTGAATTTCTGATTCACCGAGCCAATAGCAAAAAAGAGAGGCCGGAATCTTCATCAATGGGGCTGAATCGTTTTTCTGCATCAATGGGCCCGTGTCATTTGGCAGCTTTGTTAGTACATAACCATAAGTGATAGATGGTTTTTCACGACATAAGTCTATCAAACCAGAAACATCGTTTCTTTGTACCGGTTGGGATTGATATTTGACCTCGAAAGGTAAAATTTGTCCTCCCAGCTCGATGACTAAATCGACCTCCTTTTGCTTACTACTTCGCCAGTAGCTAAATCGAGCCTGATTTATGTTGCTGTGAGATGATAGATGTGACATGACAGCTGTTTCAACACAAATACTTAAAGCATGAGCATCTTCGATTACTGTCTTTCCTTTCATCAAAATTGCAGGAGCAATTGCCGCGTCTGCTAGATAGTATTTGAATCTTGCCCTTAAGACTTCTTTGCCATATCCAAAAGGAGGTAATCGAAAAACAAGATGAACTGATTCAAAGAGATCGATAAAATTTTGTACAGTAGGTTTGGCTATTCCTAATTCTTTTGATATCGTTGTTATATCTTGCTGTCCTCCATCATTCATGCAAAGATAAATAAACATCTGCTCTAATTCAATGATTCTCCGCACGCCGAACAGGGCTGTCATATCTCTTTTTAATACCTTATCAATAATATCCTCTCTAAGCAGTTTTTGGGATTGTGTAATACTTTCTATCAAAGCCGTTTGAGGAAAACCTCCCCGGGCAAGGTATTCATGAAAATGCCCTGTGAGGGCTTGAGCGCTTTCAGTTATTCTCATAAATTGTGCTGTCGAATTGTGAAATAGATCTGGAAGCGCAGTAATGGAAGAAATTTGAGGAAGAGTGATTTTCTTGATCTGTAGATACTCGTAAAATGAAAGAGTCGAAATACGTAATGTATGCCATCGCCCCACACCAGATTCTTGATCTGCCTTCACAAGTGGCATGGCTGATCCAGTAAAAACAATTTTCCGATGTTTAAAAAAATCAACCTGATGCTTGACCCATGTTCCAAAATCCTTGATAAATTGAACTTCATCTAAAAACAAATACTCTGGTCCGGGTGTCTTTGGTTCTAAATCTCTCCAAGCTTCTAGCACAGCTTCGAGGCCAGCCAGTTTTAATACGGGATGGTCGAATGTCACATAAAGAATATTGGATGGAGAAATACCTGAGATAACTAAGCTTTCGATTGCTTGAAGCAAAAGCGTGGTTTTCCCTACCTGCCTTGCTCCAGATAACATCACAGCTCGCATTGCTGGAGGATTTTTAATCCATGTCAACAGCTCGTTATATGCGGCTCGCTTCCAAGAAGGGAGATCCGGGATTTTCTCCTTTCTCCACCAAGGATTGAATTGCGATAGAATTCCAATTAGATCTTCTTTTGGGATTTTCATTCGTACCTTACCTAATTTTTAATTATAAGAACATCATACTATACTTATATTTATAAAATAAATAAAGTATAATTAAATATCAAGAGGATCTCGGATTTATAAGTAGTTTCGTGGAGAACTCAGAAGGTCTTCTTCAACGACGGGGTTTTTAAGAGGAAAAATATGAAAGTTGTTCACAAAATTTACAGATGCGAATGACATCTCTCAAACGGGGAAACTTATCGAGAAAGTAAAAGTCTTTGACTAAAATACAACCCTCAAACGCGTAAATATGCTTTTGCAAACCTTACCGGCCCGCTTCGGTACCTATTTTTTTTAGTCAGGAGGCATTTTTGTTTTATAATATTACTTTACAGGAATATTCCTAATCGTGAATATATCCTAAATGATGATAATTTAAAAAATCAATAAAGGACAATATGCCAGATGATAACCAATCATACGAACCCCTCAATATAACACGTACTTTTGCTGCTCCTCGGGCGATAGTCTGGAAAGCATGGACTGACCCTAAGATATTTTCACAGTGGTGGAATCCTGATGGCTTTACGATACCAATCTGTGAGCTTGATGTTCGCCAAGGAGGCACTGTGCATATCGTTATGCGAGGTCCGGATGGCACCGATTACCCAATGGACGGCACTTACATAGAAGTTGTGGAGACTGAACGCATAGTATGGACGAACTGGCCGCTCGACAACAAAGGTAAACCTCTCTTTGAAGTCCGCCAAACTATCACCCTTACAGAAGAAAATGGCAGTACGACGCTCGATATCAGCGCAGAAGTGCTATCAGCTGGGCCGAACGCAGCGCTGCCACTTTCGGGAATGGAGGCTGGCCTCACCCAATGCCTTGAGAAACTGGCAAACACACTAAGAAACTAGGATAAACACTTACCATAGACTGTCCAACTCTGTCATCTTGCGCTTAAAGTCGTCGTCGTCTTTCTCCAAGGACTTACCATTAAGTTCTCTTAAAATAGGACCAAAAATCAACTCTCTTTAAAAGTCTAGCGCATGTTCCTTGGTAAGAAAGAGAACCAAACCTACGGCAAGTAAGGGGACGAAATTTAGAATTACGATCGTATATCCATGTTTGTCCGGATCATCCATGACTGCCACCAAATGATTGAGTCCTAGAAGTGCAAAGAGTAAACATAAACCTGGAATGACCACCCTGCCAAGAGGAACCTTTGAGCGAAGTATGCCCACCAGAACGCAGATCATACCAACATTCCATATTGCGATTTCATGCTGCCACCCTGTCGCACTCCCCCAAACTGTATGCGAGGCAACCATCTCAGGGAAAAAACCTTGAATCCCAGCGGCCCAGATAAAGCCAAGAAGCCACCAATTCATGTCTTCCATTTTCCTCCGGATGTCCTGGATGTTTAATTCTTCTTTTTGTTACAAGGTGATATTCCTTAAATATTTCATACAATCTAGTTGGATATGATAAGCACGTTAACAACGCAGAACCTCATATTAAGCCCACCGAACCCAGAGGACCTTTCGGCAATCAATGATTTTGAAGATCGTAACAGCAATCACTTGAGAAAATGGGAATCAACTAACCCATCAAATAGTCAATCTGTTTATGAAGAGATTCAAAAACGATTAAAGAATTGGATAAAAGAGTGTGAAGAAGGAAAATCAGTTCGATTTCTTATTAGACCCAAAAATGACTCCAATACGATCATAGGTTTTTGTAATTTTACGCAAATTTTTCGCGGGTCATTTCAAGCTTGTTATTTAGGATATAAAATTGACTACGCACATGAAGGCAAAGGATTAATGTTCGAAGCTCTCGAATCTTCCATCAAGTATGTCTTTGATGAATTGAGTATTCATAGAATTATGGCCAATTATATGCCCATAAACACAAAAAGCGCAAAACTTCTTCATCGCTTAGGGTTCGCCGTAGAGGGCTATGCAAAAAACTACCTTTTAATAAATGGTCAATGGGAAGACCATATCTTAACAGCGCTATCAGTTGAACAATGGCTAAATATTCTAAATAAAAAAGCTTCGGTAGACGATAGTAATAGTCGAGCAACAATCGAAAATTTGATTTATCGAGAAGTCCAAGTTACAGATGCCTCTGTTCTAGGGTCACTCATGGAACAATTAGGTTACCCTGTTGATCCCATAATAATGAGGGAGAATATTCAGAAATATATCCAATTGCCAAATCAAAAAGCGTGGGTTGCTGAAAAATCGGGAAAGGTTGTGGGGTGTATAGCAGTTGCGATAACCAATTATTTTCATCGTCCAGGATCTTTTTTGAGAGTAATTGCCATGATCGTAGATGAACGAGAACGAAGATCTGGCATAGGCAAAAACTTAATGAATTTTGCTGAAAAGTTTGCTCTTGATCAAGGATGTTCTCACATTGAGCTAACAAGTGGAATGCATAGGGAAAAATTAGGCTCTCATGAATTTTATCGTTCTTTGGGCTATATTGAGCTGAACGGCATAAAAAAATATTTTGCAAAGAAGCTAGAAGGACTGCCAAAATTCCTGCAAAACTAGATTTAGAACCGATTCTATGGATGATAAGCTTCATAACTACCTGAAATCATTAACGATTCCATCTGAAGTTTCTGAACTATATATAATTAGATGGGCTTAATGAAGGACTCAATAGAGGATTCAGTTATAAAACCAAATAAAGCGTTCTACTCCAATCGGATATGGATACAAGTTCCACAGCATAACGCGTGCTATAGCATAAGAAAATTGAAAGGATTGCATATAAAGAAAAATGAAAGGATTTAAATGAATTTTAACAGGAGATTTATTGCTCATTTTTAGGGGACGGGAAAAAAGGATGGCAGATCATCCATCAGTGCAAAAAGTGTGGCATTAAAAAAGTAAATAAAATTGCAGATGGGAATGTTCAGTCAGATGATTGGCCAACACTCATAACCTTAAGCCAAAAAATCTGAAAGAGGCTTTACATGCAAAAAATTGGAAGGGGGTTCTCTTAAAGAAACGGTCAGAAGAGAAGCCAAGGAAGAGCTTGGAATATCGAATTTTTATATGATGAACCGCTTCTGCTCTAAAGGGCCTACGCAAAGTTTCAAAGGAACGCTATGTCAGCAAATAAATTGAGTAAGCATATTGTAGTCCTTCCGTATAATCCTGATTGGCCGAAGATATTTAAGGCTGAATCGCAGAAAATAAAATTAGAGCCCTTTATCAAAGTGAAACCTTATCTCACAAATCAGTGGGAAAAGAACATCAGTCAAATTAAAAGTGCTTCCTAGCCTTCGCGACGCACATTTTTGCTTCCCTTTTTACCTCCTCTACAGAAATAGAACCATAGCCGAGGGGGTTCCTAAGGGGGAGCGTGGAAACTATTCATAACTTTCTCGGTGGAATTATCAAAGGAAGGCAAAATGATTGACTAAAATACTACGAATGTAGTAGATTCTAAAATCAAGATACGAAAAGAGGAGTTGAACAGTGGCGAAACTTGGTTTTGGTGAGCTTGAATTATCAATTCTTAAAATCGTCCGAGAATTAGGGCGAGCGACCGTACGCGAAGTTTACGAAAAAATGGGTAGTGTGGGCGGTTATACAACCATTATGACCGTTATGAGTCGAATGGCTGATAAAGGCGAATTAATGAGGGAAAAAGAAGGGAAGCAGTATGTCTATTGGATTATCTCACAAAATGAATCTTCTTCTAAAAACATATTGAAGCGTATCCAAGATAAAATTTTCGGAGGAAAGCCTACCGCAATGGTTAGTTATTTATTAGATTCAGAGAATGAAATCTCGGATAAAGATTTAGAAGAGATCGAAAAACTTATTCAAAAACGAAGTTCGGAGAAGAAAAGTGGATAAAACATCTTTTTTCATCCTGAATATTTTTCTAAACAGTTTTCTTGCATTCCTTACAGTTGCATACTTGATTGAAGGTATAATTTTTCTATTTAGAATTCGACAAGGGCGTATTGCAGCAACTTTGAGAATGATTCCGATCATTAAACTTCCGTTAGATTTGTTTTTATATGATTTCTCAAGATGGTCTTATACTCAAGGAGTTAATCCCTGGAATTGCGAATTGGGGACAAGAACATTGTCCATAATGGTTGGTGGGTTGAATTCAATCACTGATTGGCTTGTTCTTCCAATTGCTTCAGGTATCCAGTTCACTGTTCCAGACAATATGACATTTACTATTGCTGATCTCATTGGCTATACAAGCAATCCTATTTCTTTGAAAATTTTTGCATTACTATTTATAACATTTACAGTAGGCTTCGTAATCAAGAATGTATTTCTCTATTATCGTTCTTTAATAGCTCTAGATTCTTTAGCTCCAGATGCTCAGCCTTTATATAGGAAAATGCGCAATTCCATCCTATCCTCTCGTATTAGAAAATGCCGGGTTCTGATTTTGACTTCTCCGTTTCTTACTGGATCCCCTTTTGTGGCGGGTTTGATTTCTTCGGTTATTTATATTCCTAGCCATCTTTCAAACAATTTGTCCAGAAAAGAATATGAAGCAGTTTTAGCGCATGAAATGGAGCACGTTCGATATAAGGATAGCTTAGTGCGTTTAACATTAAGTCTTATAGGGAATATTTTTTGGTGGATACCAACGAAATGGCTGCGTCATCGCATTGAAGAAGGGCAAGAGGTTGGATGCGATCTTAAATGCAAATCATATGGAATAGATTTAACAAATTTAGCTTCTGCTGTTTGCAAATCCGCGAAATATTCAATAAACACTAATCATATCTTTGCGCATCACTTGACAAAACATACAATTCTCAAACGCGTAAATATGCTTTTGCACCCCACATCTATCCGATTCAAAAAAACACGTTTTATCTTTACTTGCTTAGCCCTTGGAATCGCTTTCTTGATGATTTTTTTAGGGAGGTTTTGGATGTTCTAAGAGCCTGTTCAAAATCTTTTAAATAGATAATTTTTCGAAACTTTCTTTGCCTAAAAAATTTTAGTGTCGAACACTTCAGCAGTTAAAACTACCACAGAGCCCACAGAAAACACAGAGAGGGGGTTATATCTTCATTCGACAAATGCCATCTACTAATCGCTTTACATTAAAATTAATAAGCAATCCTCGAGTACAGGTTCCATAAAGCCGTAAATAAGACAGTAATTGTGCTTCATGTATTGGGGCTATTGTTCCAATGATATTACCCGTTAATGGATCAGTTTCACGCCCGTCTATTTCTTCAGATATATCTGGATTAATTAAATAATTCATAAGACACCTCTCTGTGTTCTCTGTGGGCTCTGTGGTTGTTTATTGTATCTAACAAAAGATTTTGAACAGGTTCTAAGACCCCCCTCTTAAAAAATTTGAATTTTTTTAACTTTAAATACTACAAATGTAGTAAGGAGAATTGTTATGAAAAAACTTGCGCTTACGTTACTAGCCTTAATGGCGACGTGTGGATCAGCTGTTGCAGCTTCGGCTGATTTTCCAATTAATTCAAAAGCATGGGAGGATCTTTCTCAAAACCTAAAAGTTATTAATATTTGTAATTTAACAGATAATGATTTAAACGAAATCATGCTGGGGAACCATCCAGAAATAGCAATAGAATTTTCAACTCAAACAACTTTACCTATTAGCTTTTTTCTAAAAGGCGATTTAGTCAATTTAGTAGAAAATGAAGGAAATTTCGGAGCGGTGGAAATAAAGCAGACTTTCTACGTAAGATGTGTGCAGCAGGAATTAATCCTTAGTACCAATCTGACCAACTGGAAGCCCTTTTTAGAATTCATAACAGGTACTGCGTCAGTTGCATTATGCATAAAAGATGGAAGACCTTCTATCGTCGTAGGTACAGAGGCAAATCAGCGTTCTTAATTACTAGCCCAGTCATAGATGGCTGGGCTTTTTTCCCTTATCATTAAAAGCATGGTTTTTATTAAGAATAATAAACGCTGTAAGGTAACATTACGCCTACAACCAAGGCGATGGATAACAAAATTTCATCCCCAATTTTAACGCTTATCAAAGAATTCGATTATTTGTTGCTGAAGATGAAAAAACGATTTTGGGTTATGTACAATGGATAGAAAAAAGTGGATTTCGCAAAGAAGTTGTTTTAGAATTAGAACAGATTGCAGTTCTTCCATCACAACAATAGCTCGGTGTTGGATCGATGTTAATTTCTGAGAGTGCTTATGATTGCTCGAAACCCATTGATATAGGGATTTTATGATAAGCACGTTAACAACAAAGAATCTAATTTTAAGTCAATTGCCAAACCAAAAAGCTTGGGTTGCAGAGAAATCGGGGGAAGTTGTGGGATGCATTGCAGTCGCCATAACAAATTATTTTCATCGTGCAGGATCGTTTTTGAGAGTGATTGCCGTGATCGTAGATGAACAACAACGAAGGTTCTATGTCCTATAGTCTTGAGTGTCTTTCTATTCCAGTTTCTTGTGCATATGAAGCAATCTGCTTTTGTACTTCTTTTGGAGTTAATATAACGGGTTGAAACCAATAAAGAGCGCGCGAAATATTGTTAGTGTAAATTTGCGATCGGAAATTCCAATTTTTAATAAACCATCCTGGTATTTCGTATGTCTTACCTGGGATAGCCTTGATTTTTAATTCCTGATTTTTTTGCCGGTGATAGTGCATATCTTTTGAATGTCCAGGAACATCAAATCTTATGAAAATGCATGAATATTCATTTTGATTGTCTAAGAGTTCAATTTCTTCGAGTGACTGGAACCAATAGGTGCCAGAATCAATTATTTTTTCAATATCGTCTCCAATTGATGTCGGTAATTGCTGATGAAAAAAGCCTGTTATCAATCAATGGGGCTGCGCCGTTAGCAATTCTAAAAATCACTGCTTTAAATAAAACCACTTCTATTTTTTCGATTTGTTTTTGAAATAATTCTCTACTCCAATTTTCAACAAATTTTCTTTCTTCTGGTCGAAGAAAATTTTCAACATCACGCTTAGCTGACTTCCAATCTAAGGTGGAGACTTTTTTTTCAAATTCTTCGAAAAGCCATTTTTTACTGTAAGGTATTTCTTGTTCTTTATATGGTCCCGCTTGATAAAGTGCATTTTTGAGTAAAAGGTAATTAATTGGTGTTCTTCTCGAGAGATACCAAAGAAAATCAAACCAATCACGTCCTTTTTCATATTTTCTACAAAGCAATGCATGACATTTGCTTGCGAATAAACTTGGAAAATCTTGTATCAGAATAGAGAATGGATAAGGATAGGTTAAAAAGGCATTCTCAAAGTTAGAACCTCCAGGAGGTTGTGTATCAATCTCCAATTTAATTGTAATTTTTTGTTCATCAGAAGGCAATCTGTCATACGTTAATTCAAGAATTCGAGCAAAGGAGTCTTCTTTTAAAAATGCTGTCTTTATAGCTCCTTGGGCAGCAGCACGCTCTTTAATTTCTAGATTTACCCCAAAGGAGTTGAATTCGATTTCAATGGCCTTGAGATACGACTGCCATTGAAATGAATCTGAAGGTTTTAAAAGCACAAAATCTAGATCTTCTGAAAATCGTTTTAATTGGTGTACAATTCTTAGAGCGGTTCCTCCTTGAAAAGCAGCCAATTTAAAAAAATCACTCCTTGCTAAACCAGCCAATGCAATTTCTTGATAGATTTCTTTTAGAGCACTAAGCTCTTCCTGTTTAGAGAGTGAGTTGTAACTTTTAAGCCGTTCTTGAATAATTGTGATAGTCATAGACGCAATCCTTTTAGTAAAACATTGAGTGTCTTTTTTACTCTTGGGCTTGGATAATTCTCGATAAGCTCAATAAGTAATTTTCTATCGGGATTTTGAAAGCTTTCGATTTCGATACGAAGATCCTCAGAAAGATCGTTAATTGAGTTCCAAGTTCGTTTTCTTGCATAGACAATATCAGCGAGAGCTTTCACAGGAGATGCAATAAACAGAGTTAAAGCATCTTGTTGATGTTGTTCAACTCCAAAAGAAAAAGCCTTGATTGGAATATGTTCATACGAAAAGATTCCAATAGGGGTTTCGAATTCTTTAGCTCTTTTAACCGATGCACAGGTTGTTGTTCTTACAGCTTCAGGAATCCATCCATGATAGCTTAATGCAGATTCAAAGCTTACATAAGAAGGGCCATAGATAATCGTGGCGATTTCAAAGGAATTTAGTAGGGGCCTCTTGGCATTTTTAATTAAATACAAGTCTCTTCGAATGGGAATAAGGTAACCCTTTCGAATAGCCCTTTTAATGATTGCTTGGCGAGAGTCTGCAGTCTTATCCAAAATATGATGTAAATCAATTCCGGAGATGTAAGGCTTTGACCAATTCAGTAAAATTTCAAGAAAATTGCTATTCATAAAAACCTGCTGTTAACTGGCATTTATTGACTGTTTCTTACACAAGAATATGAAATATACAATTTTTTTGCAAGATATTGTCAAAAAATGACAGTTTCTTACAGGTGGCAGTCACATTTGGTAAAGAAAATTTAATTTCAAAATTAATTTCGCGAGGTTTGATTAATGAAACAAGATGAAATCCGGTCTTTAGCGAAAAAGCGTTGAAGTTGTCTCCCACCTTTAAAGTGCGTAAGTCAGATACAGGTAAAAATGAACATTCTGACAGCACACCGAAAAACAAAAACAGGATAGGAACAGGATAAAGCAAACTGGATGGGAACAGGATACACAACAAAAACAAATCAGATTTTTGTTTCCTGAAGTTACCCATATCTTCGTTCCTTAATTCCTCTAACTTTTCTTAAATTTATTATCTTTATTAATTATAGTTTATTTAAATTTTGGTAAAAAACTATTATTTAATAATAATTATTTGATATAATTAGTTTAAATACAACTAAATAAGGGTAATAATGTTTTCAACATCAAAAATTTTAAGCGATTCAGGAGAATTTTTTTATCGAGCAGAACAAGAAAAGTATAGGGTAGATCCAACCTCTGAAGGTCTTACATGGGAAATTCCACTCGGCAACCAAACGGGCTCTGAAAAACGAAATGTGACTATTATAGCTCTTCCCAGAAGCGGAGCAGAACCAGGGTTAACAAAGACTTGCTTGAAAGTAGGTTGCTTACTTAGCCAAGGCTGTTTTGATGAAATTTTTATTATACCGCCTAAAACGGGAATAATAATGCATGAAAAGCCAAGCGAGGGTCAAATTGAGCAAACATTTTCCAAACTAGTCGATCACAAAGAAAAAGATAAGGTCAGCGAAAAGGCTGCATGGATAAAAGCCTGGAAAGAAGGAGATGTCAGTACTCTCCAAAAATTACATTGCAGGAAGGAGGAGATAGATTATCAGAGAGTTCAATTCATTGCCCAACAAATAAAAGAATGCGTGGAGCAAAAAAAATCCTCTCTATTTGTCGTTCCTTTAAATTTTGCCACAGACCACTTTAGTCTCATTAGTTACTTACGACGTGAGGAATTTCCTCTAATACAAGTCGTCAGCAAAGGGCCAGAACCAAGCGGGTTCTCTTACAAAATTATTTCACCTGAAGGCCAAACCGCAGGTCATCTTTTCGGGACAATTCATTATGCAAATGAAAAAATGTTAATGCTGAATCCCGAAATGAGAGAAGCAGTGGGGAAAGCAAATGCTATTTATTTAGAAGTTATAGCTACAGGTATCGCTGCAGATGTACCCATGACCCTGCCTAAAGATTTAACGCAAGGACAAATAAACAAGTTGGACAACTATACAAAATTGCTATTCCCCTATTTAAAAAAGAAAGCACGCAAAATGGGGTATCCGAAGTACCAATTAGGAAGCCTCTCTCGGGCGTTTAAAAATGAAGGGATCACAACCCGCTTAAGTTTAACACGGCATCTGCTTGAGCAGCTTCAGCTGCATCATGCGAATGTCGTTTTAGCGACGGGTCTTTTACATGGAACCGTTTTTGCAACATCGCCCATCGGCATGGAATGGCTTTTGACAGACGAAGCCAGAAAGAACAAAAAAGAACTCTTCGAGCTAGAAACAAATGATTCTTCACGGAATAAACTTATCCAGGAAAGCGTGAATTTTGATATGTTTTCCGAAGAAGCAATGGATGGACTGCCCTCATCAAAGGAAGAAGTAAAACCTTTCCTAGCCAAGAAATTAGAAGAGTTTAAAGCTACTGTTGATGCATGGACAATAGGTGATATCGATGCAATGAAGAAAGAAAGTATGCGCTACCGCAGCGATCCTTTTTTACATTTTAGAATATTGATAAACAGAAACATGTCAATGGCAGGCAAAATTCATGAAGAGCTCAGTAATAGGCAGGCAGGCGAGATGCCTTTATTTGCTGTAGGAGCTGCCCATGTCGTTGGAGAGTTTAGCATCATCGACCAACTAAAAGAAAAAGGGTGGCATTTCGAGCGCATCTAACGCTACAATTCAATTCAGTGCAATGCGAGACAGTTCCTTCGGCCCCCTATCGGGAAATAACAAATCCAATTCGTGCCCGCGTGCGCGTGCCCGTGCCCGATTTCATTCATAGGGAAATTTCGTTTCTCATGACTAGAAAAATCTCCACACGTTCTTATCGAAGGCAGATAGGCTATATTCTCCACTCGACTTGGTTGTTTGCGAAGGAGAAACGGAGGTCGATTATCTTTGCGAGCTTGCAAGAAATTTGCGCATTAATGTCCACATATGCAAAGGTGAGGGAACCGATCCTAAAAGTATTGTAAACACTGCTAAGCGAAAAGCTAAAGAAGACGGCGTGAAATATGACGATATCTTATCAATGAAAATCAACGATTTCGCAATTTGCGCAACCTCGCATCCAATAGCTTTAGCCGCCTCTTCTGCAGTTCGGGTGGAATCGGGAAGCTCTTTTACAGTGCAAGAAAATCCATTATCTATCAAAAAATTTTGTACTTTCTTTGCACTGCCTGTTAATGGTTTACTCATGATAATTACCTGAATAAGGAAAGTTTTTTAGTTAAATTGGTAACGATTTCTTTTGGACCGAATAACACGATTCCGTAATAGATGATCTCTTCAGGCTTAGTCACTAGAGTTTTGGCTTCTTGATCTTCCCATGTTCCTTCTGTCATTGTGTTTGTGAAAACTGAGTATTGAATGCCAGCTTCCTTAGCTTCCATAAGCAGCTTCGCAATCTTATTCGAATTATCCTCTTTCAAAATGATAAAAGGCATTTTTGAAATATTAGGATAGACAAATCCTTCCGCGTTCTTATAGTCCATGAGGTGCAATTCCGTAGAACCAGTATGAGCGCCAAAGCCTAGGCACATATGCCCAAGAGCATTCATGAGAATGCCTGTCTCAATCTTTTTGTTTACAACAGCTACCAATTTATATTGAAACATCTAATTCTCCTTATTTTTATAGATTAATTTCTGTCGAAAAGCAGTGCACAGCTCGCGCAAAAACCTTTGCGTGATACATTCCTCGTTTTTTGAAAATTCCACCTTTACAACCCCTGGCCGTTCGACGAAATGACCTTGCTCTACACTAAAATTGTGTGTCCCTTTTGGCAAAAAACCGAATGTATCGACATAGGCGGTCAGTCCTCCTAATACCGATCCTGTGAAAGGATCTTCAGAAATTCCTACTAAAGGAGCAAAACAACGCATGTGGAATTGATTTTTTTGATCAAAAGCCTCTGAAGTTAAAGCGCATACAGCGACAATATCGTGCTGTTTAGAGAACTGTGTAAAGGACTTTGGATCGCATTCGATCTTCTTTAAATCGTCAAGTGAACGAAGTGATAAACAGGTCTTTATTTGTCTCTTCGTACATCACCGGGAAAGATTGATCAACTAAATGCAATTCAAAGCCTGCGGCTTTAGCAACATCTGCATGAGAAATTTTAACTTCTCTTAATTTGATGGTGGGGGTCTCATAAGCAACACAGATTTCTTCTTGATTATCAATTGTCACCTCCATTTTGAGATGCCCACACAGCGTTTCTACATCAAATGTGTAGTCGCTTTGAGAAACTTAGTAAGTTCTCTATCACTCCATAAGGGTGTAGCAATTAAACTATTGGTTACAGAAAGCTTTTTTATTTCGTCATTTATTAACAAATCTAACGTTGAATCCTCACCCCAAGTTGAAATAACAGGTTTACCTTGAGGCTTAAGCACTCTTTTGAATTCAGACAATGCGGTGGGAACTGAAGGTAAGAAAAAACAATCCAAAACCACAAAATACGGAATCGAAGCTGCTATCAGGAAAATTCAAATTTTCAGCATCCATGCATAATAGTTTTACCCAATGTATGTCTCTCTCAAGTACTTCTATTGAGGTTTCAGCTATCATTTGTTGACTGATATCAATTCCTACAACTTTTCCTAAAGGGCCAACAGCATCTGCAAGAGGAAATAAAACGGCTCCTCGCCCTGTTGCTATGTCTAGCACATGGTGACCTGGTAGAACATTCACTTGCTCAACTAAACGCTTACCAAAATAGCTGAAGAAGGAACTGCTTTTCTTGCCATATTCAGATGCAGTGCGATCAAATATTTCACTGACCCATTTTTTATGATCATTCATTTACAACCTAAATCTTATTCTTTTAGGAGTAAGTATAGGGCAAATTTAATTGAAATGCATCAGGTTTTGAGGCTATTTTTGCAAAGAAAGTCCAGAGATTCCTTGCTTAACTTGAAGATTTTATTGGGTCATATTTAGTTGAACATCTAGAAAGCTTTATATCGTAAAGAGCTAACTGACCGCGCGAATAGAGCCATCCAGCTTCCTCATCACCAGAAAAGAAGACTCCTGCTAACAGGACTTTCAATTTCGAATTGATTTCCAATTTGTCGTTCACTTGTTTGATAAAAGCCACCACCACTGGCTCAAAGAGATCACTTAAAAAAGGAGCAATCTCAGATTCAGCAACAGATTAGCAAGCTTTACGACGATCACTATGATGGCAATATCGCGGCTGATTTCTTTAACAAAAAGCTTAAAGAGTACAATGACCGGGAGCAAGAGATCTCAAAGGAAATGGAGCGATACGCCATTAAGGACACAAACGCTCATATTACTGCAAATACGGTACTTAGCTTAGCAAGTCGAGCGAGAGACATCTTTGAGAGTTCTGAAGTGGGTGAAAAACGACAGTTATTGAATTTCGTATTTCAGAGCTTTGAGTTGAAAGAGAAAAAGCTCTCCGTAACCTTGTGAGAACCCTTTAAAATGATAAAGGACGCTTTCCTTTCGGGAAAGCGTCCGGGGATGTGCCGATGACCGGACAATTATCGAACCATTTTATCGAGGGAATGCGCAAGATCTATGAGTTAGAACCCTTTATAAAATTAGAAAGTTTACTCGCCTAAGAAGGCAATAAAGGGTCAAAGATCTATAAAAGGGCTGTTTAGCGGAGCTAAACGGCATTTTTGCCTCTCTTCCTTATCTCCTTCATATCAATAGAACAAAAAAGTCAACGACAGAGGGGGTTCCAAGGGGGAGATTTGGAAATTCCCCTCCTGTTACCGATGGGAACAATTTCTTCACATATCATAAGCGTCTTGTATTTAATGTGATAATACCATTATTGAATAAAGACGACTTTAGATTGTTGACTTTTTCGACTTTACATTGGTATCATATGATGCTATAAAATATACGAGAGATATGACATGCATGATAAGCGCCCTTCGGATCGCGAGTTAACCAAACGACTAAATGAAGCAAAAGAATTTCTAAAAAATCGCTACGGTTTATTTGCTAACCAATCAAAAGCCGTTGGCGAGTTAAATGATCTAGATATTGGGGAAACAAATGATGTGTGGCAGTTAATTAGGGAGCTACTGGAGGAAATTTCTCCAAAGGACTACAAGGGGTTGAGACCTCCACAAAAGTCCTATGAAAGCAATAACGGGACTTGAGCTACTGGCTTTTAGCTGATGGAGCCCTAAATGTGCTAAGCAAATGTATATCAAATTTGTTTTGAAGGATGAGCGATATTATTACATCTCACTGCACCAAAGTCGCTTGACAGAATAAAAAGGAGCAGATTAAATGAAGTGCCTAAATTGTGATTGTGAAAAGTTTGAATCAAAAAACATCCGCTTTAATCCTGAAATAAAGGGAGAAGAAGTTGAAGTAGTCGTACCTTCTTTTGTTTGTACGAAGTGCCAAACTCCATTAATGGATGGAGAACAGATGAATGTGCTTCGGAGAAGTGCTGCTGATAAATATCGCAAGCAACATCATCTTTTGACATCTGAGGAAATCATCAAATATCGCGCTTCGCTTGGAATGTCCCAAGCTGCTTTTGCTAACTACTTAAAGGTTGGAGAAGCGAGCATCAAGCGTTGGGAAACCTACTACGTACAGGATGTCGTTCAAGACGATCATATTCGTTTGAAATGTGATGAAGCCTACGCAGAACTTAATGCTCTTGAAGTTCATTGGAAAAGCCAATCCTCTGACATTTACAGCGGTAATAGGCCGTTTTGTTTAGAGCTGTTTAAACAGGCAGTGCGCTATTTGATAGGATTCACGAAAAGCCCTTTGTTTTTGAATAAAGCTTTGTTTTATGCGGATTTCAAACATTTTCAACTACATGGAATGAGCATAACTGGGGCTAAATATGTTCATTTAGAATATGGCCCATGCCCAGATCAGTTTCAGAATATCTATCAGCTATTTCTCTCTAAGGGAGTTTTGATTTCTGGGGGTCACCACATTTTAAAAAGCATTGAAAAACCTGATTTAAGTGTTTTTTCAGATACAGAAAATGAAGTTTTAGAATTTGTTGCGCAAACTGCACATAAAGATGGTGGGCAGAGGCTTTTAAAAGTCTCCCATGAAGAACAAGCATTCAAAAAAACCGAACCCTTACAACTTATCAGCTATGAATTTTCTAGAGAGTTGAAAATTTAATTATCAAAAAAAAGAGAAGTTAGTACTGAATTAAGCAGAACAACGAGACCATGATCTAGATCAATGTGTTCAACTGCCACATCATCTCGCCTTTTTATATGCACATTATTTCGATGCCAAGTTATGTGATCAAAATGGGCGGTATATAAACCAGTATCGCAATTAAAATGCTTTATCGGAGTCTGAAGGGTATGTATAAAGTGATACGAAAACTCTTCCTTTTGTGTATTAAAGCTCAGTATCCCAAGTACATAAGTTTTTTTCTGACAATGTTACGTTTAATTTTAGAACTTCTGGCTTCGCCATTTTCTCCCTCAGGCTAAAAATCTACTCTCAACAAAATACTGATAAACAGAGAAAAATTCTAGACATTTTGCAGAAAATGTGCAAAAATAAAGAAAACATAAGAATTATACAGGAGAAAATCCCTTGTTATTGCAATTTTCAGTCAAAAACTTTCGATCTTTCGAAAAAGAAGAGGTTTTGAATCTATCGGCAGGCAAGGGGTCAGAGCTACGAGATTCAAACACATTTGAATATGCTCAGGGTCAGCGTCTTGTTCGCTCCGCCGTGATTTATGGCCCCAATGCTGGCGGAAAAAGCAATTTGATCAGAGCGATTTTTTTCCTACAGCAATTTGTTCTCGCATCTTCAACGGCCTATCAAGAAAAGCAAAAAATTCCACTTCTGCCTTTTCGACTCAATGCAAATTCGCAAAAGGAGCCTAGTGAGTTTTCTGTCGACTTTGTTTGTAATGATGTTCGTTTCACTTATCATGTAGCTCTCAACGAAGATAAGATTATAAGTGAAGAGCTTTACGCATATCCTAAAAACTATCGTCAAACATGGTTTACTAGAAAGTGGAATCCATCTTCAAAAGTATATGAGTGGTATCAAGGGCCGAGTTTTAAAGGAGAACATAAAGTTTGGGAGCAAATGACGCGAGCAAATGCTCTATATCTTTCCACAGCTGTGCAATTTAATAGCGAGCAGCTAAAACCCATTTTCCTTTGGTTTAGAGATCAACTTGTCATTTTGCTAAAAAATGGCCCAGCACAAGAAATTTATTTTAATCCTGATCTTACCTTTCAGTTTCTAAAAGATCCCAAAACAGCATCATGGATTCATAAATTCATGGAATGTGCAGATATTGGGATTGAAAACTTTCACTTAATTGAGGAAGAAGCTCCTCCATTAAAAAAAATAGCTGTTAGAACACAGCACAAAATGCTTCATTCTGACCAAAAAGTATTTTTCGATCTATTTCTAGACGAATCAGATGGCACACAGAGACTCTTTTCGCAGGCCGGAGGGTGGTTAAAAGCCTTGCGTGAAGGTTTGGTGCTGTTTGTGGATGAACTTGACCTCCATCTTCATCCCAACATTGTGAGATACCTCATAGAGCTTTTTCATAGTCCTATGACGAATCAAAAAAATGCTCAGCTTATTTTTACCACCCATGACACTTCTTTACTAGACAGTGATCTATTTAGAAGAGATCAAGTTTGGTTTGTACAAAAAGACGATAATCAAGGATCACGTCTTTATTCTCTTCTTGATTTCAAGCCACGCAAAGGAGAAGCGATCGGTAAAGGCTATCTACAAGGACGTTATGGAGCACTACCATATATAGGGAAATTTCGTTTCTAATGACAAAAAGACTCTCTATCAAATCATATCGAAAACCTGATAATCGCTACTCTCCTCTTGATTTAGTCGTCTGTGAAGGGGAAACAGAAGTAGATTATTTTTGTGAGCTTGCAAGAAGTTTGCGTGTGCATGCTCATATATGCAAAGGTGATGGAACAGATCCTAGAAGCATTGTAAATACCGCCAAACGCAAAACAATAGAAGATGGTGTGAAGTATGATCAAATATTTTGCGTATTCGATCGCGACAATAACCCTTCAGTATTTTTAGAAGCTATTCAGATTTGCAAATCCAAAAAAATTATTCCGATCGTATCAAATCCTTGTTTTGAGTTGTGGCCTTATCTCCACTTTCAAATGCGTGAATCTGGTTTTGGAAGCCCTCAACAGACTCTGAAAGCATTAAGAAAGTTTCCTAGGTTTGAAGATTACGATAAAGATGGTGTACAAATTTTCAATACCACTTTCCATTTGATTGAGATAGCCTGTAAGCGTGCTTCCGATTTGGTGTTTAAACAACATGATGACCCTAAGGAAGATCCCTTTACAAATATTCATATACTCATAGGCAGGCTGAAAGCTTTAAAAGAACAACAAAAGTATTTTGATAACATTCGGAGACAATAGTGCCCATTTTTCAAGCCATTTATAATAGAAAATAAAACGAGGATTCGGATGATTAAGCAATTGTTTACTGTATTCAGTCTATTAGCTGCTTCAGATGAATTACTCTAAAAAGGTTTCTGAACCTTTACGTCCTCAGGAGCCAAAAGGCGCCATTCCTTACGATGAAGAAGAAGTTAAATACTCTAACTTAACTGCAGACGTAACCTTGGCCGGTACTTTAACTCTTCCCAGATCAGGAAAACCATCTCCTGCAGTTTTACTCATTGCTGGCTCTGGCCCAAATGATCGTAATGAAACCGTATTTGGACACAAGCCTTTTTTGGTCCTAGCTGACCATCTTACAAAACAAGGTTTTGCAGTATTACGCGTAGATAAGCGTGGGGTTGGGCAATCCACGGGAAATTACGACGTTTCGACTACTGAAGATTTTGCTGCTGACGCATTGGCTGGTGTCGAATATTTGAAAACTCGGAAGGAAGTTGATGCAGAACAGATAGGTTTGATTGGTCATAGTGAAGGAGGGCTGATTGCTCCAATGGTAGCGGTTAAATCGAATGATGTAGCTTTTATCGTGTTAATGGCAGGAGCCGGCGTAACCGGTGAAGCAACTCTTTATGCGCAAGAAGCTCTGATTTCTCGTGCTATGGGAATTACTGAAGAACAGATAAGTCATCAACTTGATTTTCAGAAGCAAGTGTTGTCTGTAATCAAAAATGAATCTGATCTTGAAAAAGCCGAGAAACTGCTACGAGAAATTGTCGCAAAACAGTTAGCCAATCTACCCAAAGAGGAGCAACAAACAAGTGCTGACGCCATGGAAGCCCAAATTAAGCGTTGCAACTCAAAATGGTTCCGATATTATTTGACTTACGATCCAATAACCTCATTAAAGCATCTTAAGATTCCTGTTTTGGTGATCAATGGCGAACTCGATTCACAAGTTCCTCCAAAACAAAATCTTCCTGTCATCGCCAAAATTCTTGAAGAGGCTGAGAGCCTGTTCAAAATCTTTTAAATAGATAATTTCTCGAAACTTTCTTTGCCTAAAAAATTTTAGTGTCGAACACTTCAGCTGTTAAAACTACCACAGAGCCCACAGAAAACACAGAGAGGGGGTATTATATCTTCATTCGACAAATGCCATCTACTAATCGCTTTACATTAAAATTAATAAGCAATCCTCGAGTACAGGTTCCATAAAGCCGTAAATAAGACAGTAATTGTGCTTCATGTATTGGGGCTATTGTTCAATAGCGGCCCCAATGATATTACCCGTTAATGGATCAGTTTCACGCCCGTCTATTTCTTCAGAATATATCTGGATTAATTAAATAATTCATAAGACCCCTCTCTGTGTTCTCTGTGGGCTCTTGTGGTAGTTTATTGTATCTAACAAAAGATTTTGAACAGGTTCTGAGAGCCCGAAATACGGGTTCTTGAATTTCCAAAACTGAATCATTTCTTTCAAACATGTGAAACTGGATCTATTTTAGAGTATGGAAAAATTGAAGAAACTATTGCGCTAGTTTAGAGAATACTCTATCAGGTTGGATTTTGGAAATCACTACTAATTTTCGAAAAATATCGGCTCCATACGAGAAGTGATTATTGAGTTCGATATTCCCTACAAAACTGCATTTTCGAGAAGACAGTTATCGAACCACCCAATATGAACCCGGCGCTTGCGCTTATCTTACAGAAAAACAAGATGTTGAGAAAATGAAAAAACCGGACACTTTGAAGAGAGTTTATCCGGTGGGATGTCCCTCTGCGGACGGTTTTAGAACTTTTATTGAGTTGCGATTGGAGTTCAATAGATAAACAATTTTTAGCCATTAATCTTTGATGGTCGATTTTTGAGGAAAATAGTCTTTCATTATGCAAGCGTCTTCATCTTGCAATAGATCCATTTTTAATGCATCGGCAGGTTTAACCCAGGTGAATCCTTTATGTTCATCAAAATTAATTTTTACTGCCCCTGGATCTCCTTGCAGCTGAATACGAAATGCATGGTATACAAAATGATTGTTTTCATTATACTCGACATAGACAGTCTTTAAAGTTTCAATTGTTTGGTTTGAAATATCAATACCTGTTTCTTCTTTAGTTTCTCTTATTACAGCTTGCAAAGGAGTCTCATTTTTTTCGACCTTACCTCCAGAATCCCCCATTTATTTCCTTGTGATTTATTGTTTTGACGATGAAGAAGTAAAATTTGTCCATTGTATTCAATGTAAACTGTAGCAACTTCAACGCAAGGCTTAAATTGGGGTGTTGGCTCCAAATAGATAGGTTCAGGCAGTTTTGCAATTAGCAGGACAAACAATAATATTACTTTTTTCATAAATATTTCTCTTTAACAGATTCTGTTTTTAAATTTTCTGTGCAACTCCATAAAAAACTTGAAGATCTTCAGTTAACCCATTTTGCTTGTCTAATGATGTGGTTATACTAATGACATTTTCGCGAAGATTGTTTAATTGATCTGAAGAAATTTGTTCTAATTTGGCTCTGGTAGCATGGCTCCATAAGCTATTCCACCATTCTTCTGCTGTTTCGTGTGAAAAGATCTTAGTTTCTTCGAAAATTTGGATATCTTTGAATGAAGCCTCCTTAAGCAACCTAGTAAGTTCTCTATAACTCCATAAAGGGGTAGCAATTAAACTATTGGTTGCAGAAAATTTTTTTCATTTCCTTATTTATCAACAAGTCTAACGTTGAATCATCTCCCCATGTCGAAACAACCAGCTTGCCTTCTGACTTGAGCACTCTTTTGAATTCGGCCAATGCAGCTGGGAATCGAGGTTAAAAAAAACAATCCAAAACCGCAAAATACATAATCGAAGCTGCTATCAGGAAAATCCAAATGTTCAGCATCCATGCATAGTAGTTTAACACAATTTATGCCTCTCTCAAGTACTTCTCTTGAAGTTTCCACTATCATTTGTTGACTGATATCAATTCCCACAACTTTTCCTAAAGGGCCAACAGCATCTGCAAGAGGAAATAAAACGGCACCTCGCCCCGTTGCTATGTCTAGTACATGCTGACCTGGTAGAACATTCACTTGCTCAACTAAACGCTTACCAAAATAGCTGAAGAAGGAACTGCTTTTCTTGCCATATTCAGATGCAGTGCGATCAAATATTTCACTGACCCATTTTTTATGATCATTCATTTACAACCTAAATCTTATTCTTTTAGGAGTAAGTATAGGGCAAATTTAATTAAAATGCATCAGGTTTTGAGGCTATTTTTGCAAAGAAAGTCCAGAGATTCCTTGCTTAACTTGAAGATTTTATTGGGTCGTATTTAGTTGAACATCTAGAAAATCACAAAAGAGATGGAACGCTATGTTGTTAAGAATACAAATGCACATATCACTGAAATTAAGATACTTAGATTAGTTAGTCGAGCAAGAGACATCTTTGAGAGTTCTGAAGTTGATGAAAAACGGCAATTGTTGAATTTCGTTTTTCAGAACTTGGAGTTAAAAGATAAAAAGCTGTCCGTAACATTACGTGAGGACTTTAAAATAATAAAGACTTCCCTTTCGGGAAAGCGTCCGGTGAATTGCCGATGACCGGACAATTATCGAACCATTTTGTTGAGGGAATGCGCAAGATCTATGAGCTTGAGCCCTTTATAAAAATGGAATCTTCTCTTGCTGATGAGCGAAATAAAGGATCAAAGATCTATAAAAGAGCTGTTTAGCATGATTTTACGCTCCTTTTGCCCCTTTTTCGTACCTCCTTCATATATATAGAACTTTAGCCGAGGGGGTTTCTAAGGGGGAGTGTGGAAAACTGTTCATAACTTCTCTAAAAATGCAATCTTTCTCTTTTTGAAATATTTACGGCATATCTATAGGGTAAAAACAATTTATGTTGATTAAAATGCAGAATTTGTGCAAAAATGATAGAAAGAACCTGATGAAAAGGGGGTGTCATGCTTGTATCTTTTAGTATAAAGAACTTTATGTCCATAAAAGACAAACAGACTTTTTCTTTTGTCGCAGGTTCTGATAAAAGTCTATTAGAGTCTAACACATTTGAGTTCGGAAGCGGAAAAAACAACAGATTATTGAATTCTAGTGTCATTTATGGAGCAAATGCTTCAGGAAAAACAAATCTAATTCGTGCGTTTTACTTTTTTCAAGATTTTGTTAGAAAGTCAGCGACAGTCCTTCAAGAAGGACAATCAATTTTCTCTTTTAAACCTTTTAAATTTTCTAAAGAATGTCTTTCATCTCCCGGTGAATTTGAAATCATCTTTATCTACGAAGGGATTCGATATTGTTACGGCTTTGCATTAACGGAAACGAGAGTAACTCATGAATGGTTGACTGCTTATCCAAAAGGTAAGCCTCAAAAATGGTTTGAAAGATTTTTTGAGGCTCAAACTCAAGAATATACATGGAAAATTGGGGAGAATTTTAAAGGAGAGCACTCATCCTGGCGAGCTCTGACTCGTCCAAATGCTTTGTTTCTTTCTACAGCAGTTCAATTCAATAGCAAACAACTTCAACCTGTTTTTCATTGGATTGATAGAAATCTAATCGTAATTTTTCCTGGGATTGATTTTAACGGCCTGCTTACTCTTAACATGTTTGATGATGAGCAAACCAGAACGCGCTTGCTGAACTTTATGCAGATCGCCGACCTCGGGATAGAAGATTTTCAAGTGAAAAAAGAAGAAACAAATATAGGTCTTCAAACACCTACACGTGTTTACAGAATTTCAGCGTTGCATAGGATTGAAGGATCTACAGAATTGATTTCACTAGACTTTGATCAAGAATCGCTTGGCACACAAAAACTCTTTTGGCTTGCTGGCGGTTGGATAAAGGCCTTACAAGAAGGAGCTGTTCTACTCTACGATGAACTTAGTAGCAGCTTTCATCCCCACATTTCACGTTTTCTAATAAATCAGTTTCATACCCCTCATATTAATAGGAAAAACGCTCAATTAATTATCTCTACTCATGATACTACCCTGCTTGATGAGAGTTTTTTTAGAAGAGATCAAGTTTGGTTCACAAAGAAAAGTCATGAGGAACAATCTACTCAACTCTATTCATTATTGGAATACAGTCCACGTAAAGGAGAAGCGATTGAGAAGGGATATCTCAAAGGCCGTTATGGGGCCCTCCCTTTCATCGGTATCCCGGAGTTATAACAAATGGAAAAAAGAAAAAAAGATCGAATACCTATTATCGCTATTGTTTCGAACCCATGTATTGAAATTTGGATTATGTGTCATTTTGAATTGCCACAAAATTCATACTGTGGATCTGCCAAAAATGTAAAATCGGCTTTGAAAAAACATCTTCCAGGTTACGATGAAAATGATTCAGCCGTTTTTAGAATAATTGAAATTAAACAAAAACAGGCTATTAAAAATGCCAAAACACTCACAAAACTAAATAATGATCCATTACAAAAACCATTTACTGACGTACATAGATTCGTGGAATTGTTATAACCTTGTAAGTTTGCGTAAAGGGATTTCTAAAGGGATTAGTATTTCGGATAATGAACAAGATACGAACCTTCCGGAACAACCTCGCCTTGGGTCCTGCGACCATTGTCAGGCAAAATTAGAAGAACGTCTGCATTGACTTTTGAAAAGGGCTCATCAACGCATGATTCCAAAAATTAAAGAAGAGATTGCGATATTGAGAAAGAAGATCGAATTGCAAGAAAGCAGCGAAACAGGATTTATGAAATATTGCCGCTTTGGCATTCCACTTCTGAGCAATTTGAGTGGGTTTTACATGAATGCATCTGTGGAAATTAAACAAAAGCTGCTTGGTTCGATATTCCCTGCAAAGTTGCATTTTCGGGAAAATAGTTATCGAACCACCCCATTGAACCCAGCACTCGCACTTATCTTGCAGAAAAACAAGGTGTTAGAAAACGAAAAAACCGGACAAATTCTCTTTGATGAGAGTTTGTCCGGTGAATTGCCGATGACCGGACTCGAACCAGCACTCTATTGCTAGAAGTAGATTTTGAGTCTACCGCGTCTACCATTTCGCCACATCGGCATGATGTCACCCGAGAGTATAGGGAATTAACCGATTTTGTCAAAGTCTAAATTCACCCGTTCCAATCACTATAGCGTGGGATTTACCAACGATGGAAGTTGCGGAAGGCCTTGTCCCATGAATAGGTCACTTTTTCCTTCAAATCCCAATCATAACGTACTTGCAGGCTTATATAAGGATAGGGATGGCGATTGTCAAAGTCCCTCCCCTCGGTTTTTTTAAATAGTTTAATGAATATCTCTTGATTGTACCAAGGTAAAGTCACCACATTGGTATCGCCCTTATCATAGCGCTTGAATACTTCAAACTCTTTCATCCCTTTGTACTTTAAATTTGATTGATAATAAGCTTGAATAAGCTCCACAACTTTTTCAGGCTGCTGTTCCATCCCCTGTAGATAAAAATCAACTTCCGCCCCCAACAAATGTTTAGAAGTTTGATTAGACGGAGAGGGATCCAAATACATATTATGATCCGGACAGCAATGGCCGCAAGTAATCACCACCCTCTTTCCCGTTTGGGCCTGAAGATAATTAAGCAAGTCAATGAGAATGGGATATATATACTCCTTATTGTCTTGCAAAGGCAAACTATGCTTTTGAGGCCCCCCACAGTCATAATAACGGATCAATTCCTTATTTTTTTGCGTCATATGGACAGGATTCAAACTACTTCCCTTGCAACGAAAAAAATCCTTAGTGATTTTTGGATAGGTGCAATTCCGCTCTTCTTCCCAGGGGTAGATAGAGCGTTTCAAGGATGTTATAGGTGCGATTTGCAACACTGAATCATCATGCCGGCGAAAAATATACTCCCCATTTACATGAGAGGTGGAGGATGTAGAAGACGAAGTAGAATTCGAACAGCCCGCTATTAGAAAACCTGCAAACAAAACAAACCTTCGCAAGATCGAACAAATAATCACTTTATACTTATGGGTAATGGCATTCACACATAGGCGCCTCACCAATTCTTCATTTACGTTATGTATATAAATTCGCATGGACATTATACTTACTCTTTATATTCACCAAGGCTAAGCATGATGGAATGGATCAAACGCTTTCAACTCTTCTTATTTGATTTTGACGGCTTGCTTGTCAATACCGAACATCTCCATTTTCAAGCCTATAAAACAATGTGTGCTCATCGTGGCTTCGACCTTAACTGGAGCTTCCACCGCTATTCAAAAGCTGCCCATCACAAATCTACAGACCTGAGAGATCAAATTTATGCAGAATTTCCCGCACTACATAGACAAGAACCCAACTGGTCTGTTCTTTATGAGGAAAAAAAACAAATTCTCTTGGACCTCTTCAAAGCAGCGCCTGTCCCTCTAATGGAGGGGGTTGGCAACCTCTTGCTATCCCTTCAAGAAGCTCATATTAAGCGCTGCGTGGTGACTCACTCCCTCAGCAGCCTTATTGATTGCATCCGCCAACAAAACCCCCTCTTAAATACTATTCCCCATTGGATCACTCGCGAAAACTACACCCATGCCAAACCCCATCCCGAGTGCTATCAAATCGCCATTGAAAAATTCGCCCAACCTGAAGATCGCGTGATTGGGTTCGAAGACTCTCCAAGAGGACTCAACGCGCTTTTAGAAACAAGAGCTAAATCGGTTCTCATCTGCCCTTCTGATTCCCCTTATCTGCATGAAGTGATGAAGGAAAATATTCTGTACTTCCCAAGTTTCACAGCAATTAATGAACAAAATGCTCCAAGTTGAAAAATGAAAATTAATATTTTACGCACATTAAAAATAAACCTTGCGGCGGAGCAGCCGGGCCAGCGCGTCGACGGTCTTTAGCCTCAAAAATAGTAACAATTTCATCTAAGGTGCATCTATAAGAGGCAACATCCACAAGAGTGCCCACAATAGTGCGTACCATCTTATATAAGAATCCATCCCCTTCAAATTCTAAACGCAGTCCCCCATCCACGGGAAAAATATCCAAACGATATAAAGTCCGCACCGCATCATGCGCAGCTGACCCTTTGTGGGCTTCATTTGCAAAAGAGGTAAAATCATGCGTTCCTACAAAGAGAGCAGCCGCCTCTTTTAAGAGAGAAAGATTCAACTTGCGCATCACATGCCAGCTATACAAGCGGCGAAAAGGATCCATCACTCGTTCCAGGTGCAGGTGATAATGATATTCTTTGCTGACAGTATTATGTTGGGCATGAAAAGACAATGGAGCAGCCTCCACACTTTTAATACGGATATCTCGCGGTAAAAGGCCATTGAGCGCCAGCAGCAACCGATTAGGCTCTAAAAAATGAGCCATCTTAAAATGGGCCACCTGTCCCGCGGCGTGAACGCCTGCATCTGTTCGGCCTGATCCAATGACACTAACCTGTTCTCCCTTAAGAAGAGTTTTTAAAGCCTCTTGCAAATGATGCTGTATGGAAGGTGCATTAGGTTGAATTTGCCAGCCACTATAACGGGTGCCATCATAGGCTAGAGTTAGCTTGTAACAGTGCATGTTGTTTGATAAATTGTTCCGCGAAAATCAAATCTTCAGGAGTTGTCACTTTGATATTTGCATGCGACCCTTCCACTACTTTTACAGTTTTTCCCAATAACTCAACCAGGGAAACATCATCCGTGACCGTTAAATGATTTTCCTGAGCATGTAAAAAACCTTCTTTTAATAAGCTTAACCGTATAATTTGAGGAGTTTGTACTTCCCACAGAGAAGCTCGATTAGGCGTCTCCACTACAACCTGAGCACCATCGCATACTTTTATGGTAGACTTCACTTTAACGCCGACTACGGCTGCCTCCCAGTTTGAGGCAGCGTGTACGACCTTACGCACATGCGAAGTTTCGATAAAGGGACGCGCAGAGTCGTGAATACAAACTAAAGGATTATGCTGCAAAAGCTGAATGCCATTGAATACCGAGTCTTGGCGGCGTTCTCCAGGACGGACAAAGAGGAGTTTAATCCCCTGTGCTTCCGCACAAGTGTGAAAAATGTTTTCGTACTCTGCCTCGCATACAACTACAATATCTTGGACTTCGGGCAAAGAGATAAAAACTTCAAAACTATACAAAGCTAAAGGCTTATCATTCACACGGATATATTGTTTGGGAATTTTACCTCCCATGCGTACGCCGCTTCCTCCTGCTAAAAACACCACACTGAACGGAGCGATTTTGTCCATATTTACCCCAAAAGAGTGATCAACGTTATTTCAGGCAGAGCAAACCAACGAAATTTCATTATACTTGAAATTCCCCTATTAATATAAGCCCATTTCTTGCCAAATACCTTAAGCCCGCGCTTAAACAGCAGATGCTCAATACGGGTAAAACGCTTCCATAAACCAGGTAAATTGACCTGCCCCCCATGCGTATGACCAGATAAAATAATATCACCAGGATAATGTTTTAGTGTCATCAGAGTATCCGGATTATGAGAAAGAATGATTCCCGGATAATTACTATCGTAATCTTTAAAGGCTAGGTCGGGATTAAACCTGCCTAATGTATATTCTTCTAATCCACACACATTAATCTGGCTGCCCTTACAGGATACCAGCTTCGTTGTATTATTGAGAAGTACAAAAGGAGTATCCATCAGCAAGTTTGTTAAACCACTATGCATTTTCGTTTGACTAGCTCTTAGAGTCACTTGATTGGTCAAACAAACAGGATGAAAGAGGCGCTTAAACCCCTTGCCAATAGACGAATCCAAAGAAGGGATTTCACTATCATAGTCACCCTGTGAATTAACTGTCACAAAGCTGGCATAGTCATGATTGCCTAAAATGGCAAAACACCCGCTGGTTGCGTGTAGAGAATTTAGTAGTTGCTTCAATCCCTCCCCATTTTCCAGCTGAGATCGGCAAAGAAAATCTCCTGTAAACACGATGAGGTCTGGTTTGAGGCGATTAATTTTCCTTATTAATTTTTTGTAAAACAAAGAGAATCGGCCATTCCAATGCAAATCGCTAAAATGCAGAATCTTGAGACCAGATAATTCGGCCGGCAGATTAGCGATGGGAAGAGATAAACGGGTAATTGACAACAAATGGGGTTCAATGAAACGGGGCCAAATCCCAATGATCGAAAATAGGCACCATCCATCCCAAATCCAATCTGCCCATCGCCTGTTCTTTAACATGAAAATAATCCTCAAAGAGCCTTTGAAAAAGAACATGTTAACAAAACAGAACAATAAAAAAAAGCAAGGCAGTAAAAAGTCAGGAGCTCCCGCTAATTACCGGCATTTCGCCGGCAATTAGCGGGAGCTCCTGACTAAACATCGCCAAAGCAGACATTAAACAATCTGCTAGAGTAATATTTTGCTTCTTCCCTCGCTTTTCCAAATCTTGTTACTTAGAGCCTGTTCAAAATCTTTTAAATAGATAATTTCTCGAAACTTTCTTTGCCTAAAAAATTTTAGTGTCGAACACTTCAGCAGTTAAAACTACCACAGAGCCCACAGAAAACACAGAGAGGGGGGTTATATCTTCATTCGACAAATGCCATCTACTAATCGCTTTACATTAAAATTAATAAGCAATCCTTGAGTTCAGGTTCCATAAAGCCGTAAATAAGACAGTAATTGTGCTTCATGTATTGGGGCTATTGTTCAATAGTGGCCCCAATGATATTACCCGTTAATGGATCAGTTTCACGCCCGTCTATTTCTTCAGATATATCTGGATTAATTAAATAATTCATAAGACCCCTCTCTGTGTTCTCTGTGGGCTCTGTGGTAGTTTATTGTATCTAACAAAAGATTTTGAACAGGTTCTAAATTTTGAAGTTAGTGTCTGAAGAAATGAGGCCTGAAGGACTCTAAATTGCAGCAGCCCAAGGCATTGCCCTGGGTTGCAATTAGAGCCCTTCAGGCTCATTTTTCTTAATGCTTTGGGGTGGTGCTCAGTTCCGGTTCTTTGATATGCTTTGCTATTTTACTGGTCATCTTAAACATATCGATCGGTTGATTTGATCCCAATACTTTGGCTAATTTTGCATCGGGAACAATATTGCGTTTGTTGTTCGGATCTTGCAGCTTATGTTTTTTAATGTACTCCCATACTTTCTTAGTAACTTCAGTACGAGGCATGGGACCTGGTCCGACTATCTCAGCTAAAGCTTCGGTCACATGCACGGGTCTCATAAACGCAGAATTTTTTTTATCTTTTGACATTCCTAATCTCCTTTGATAACTCCTTTGATTTATAAATAAGACTAAATTACGAGTAATGTAGTCTTTGTGATCTCATGGGGTCTCTTTTAGCTTGGTTGCCCTTTTATAGTCAAAACAATTTCACATCAACATACTCATCCCGGTGAAATTTACAGATTTTTTCTCCCTAACCTTGCAGGAAAACTGTCTAAACTGGCAGTCTTAATCCAAAGAATTGTTGGAAAACATCATGCCTGGCCGCCATCTTTCATTAGAAGAAAAAATCACTAAATTGCGGCAATTATTAGCTTCATTAGAAAAAGCAGCCGGATACCCCGCAAAATTAATGCTTCTCAATGCAATTCCTGAGGTTCAGGAATACTTCAAGCATCCAGGCTCCATTAAAAGCTTTCTCCAGGACCTAACCCCAGAAAGAGCTTATACGATTAATGCAATTATCGCAATCGGTCAAGGACCTGTTATTTTCAAATTAAAAAATACTGAAAAGGATCAATCTGAAAAACTGCATTGCCTTATCGATCAATTATTGGACATCGAACTTTTTTACCAACATATGGGCGGAATCATTGGTTATCATTTGGCCGTGCTCACCATCATCATTAATCAAAAAATCCACATGGCTCCTTCTTTTGAACATACCCATCACTTACATCCAGAAGGGTTTGATCTGGGGCATGATCTTCCGTATGTCCGACTGGCAGTCAGATGGGGGATTGAAAATATGGCACATATGGCTGAAATGTATCCAGTCGGCGGAGCTGGCGACCGTCTGAATTTAGCTGATGAGAATACAGGAAACCCTTTGCCTGTTGCACTCTTGCCTTTTCTAGGCCACACGCTGCTTG
Source organism: uncultured Chlamydiae bacterium (assembly GCA_963799115.1). Classification (GTDB taxonomy): domain Bacteria; phylum Chlamydiota; class Chlamydiia; order Chlamydiales; family Parachlamydiaceae; genus CAWCVY01. Next base: position 83,553 of record CAWCVY010000021.1, read on the forward strand.
AAGGATTAATACGCGATCTGCAAGCACGGGAATATCTGTATTTTAAGCTATATGTCAAGCAAATTGTAACTCCATTAGCAGTAATGACTTCAGTTGAAAAAAACAACCATATTCACATTTTTAATATCTGTAAAAAAACCTGCTGGTTTGGAAGGCCATCGGATAGTTTTTATTTTTTTACTCAACCGCAAGCTCCTGTCATTACAATTGAAGGGAATTGGTCCCTATCTGCTCCTCTGACACTTACTCTTAAACCTGGCGGCCATGGAGTGATTTGGAAATTAGCTGAAGAAGCAGGAGTCTTTGCGTCCCTAGAAGCTAAGGGCAGACATCAATGCATTGTCCGTCAAATTAATAATCCTCTAGCAGGTACCGATAATGCATTATTGGCTTTGGCTGGAATTGGCTGCCATGATCAAAAAGCTTTTGGTTTTGTGTCTTGCGAGCGACTGCTCAATAGTGCTGAGGGCATAAATATTTTAATTGAAACGGAACATCCCAGGAGTTATGAATACCGACTCACAAACATCGAATATACTGATTTTACACAAAGAGGGATAGAAGAGACACCCGCTTTCCCTAAAAGCCCTTTTTCTGTATACCCCACAAATACAAATATTTTATTTGTCGATATCCCTTCAATCCGGAATGCGCTTGAAAAGTGTCAAATTCCCGGTCAGTTAATTAATATGAAATCAAGCGTACCCTACATAGATACTCATGGGCACCTATCGTATCTTCCGGGGGGGCGTTTAGAATCAACTATGCAGAATATTGCCGATTACATAGTTGATCAATTTCCTAGTCGCCTAACGAAAGAAGAACGGAAAAGATCTTTAAAAGCATTTATTATCTATAACGAACGATCTAAGACCATCTCAACCACAAAAAAGCATTATCATCCCGGAGAATCCCCTGAATCAACACCCGAACAAGCTTTTTATGATCTATTGACCAATCATTACCATCTTTTACAAAGGTGTCAATTTAGATTACCCGCATGGAGGAAATTTGAAGAGCATCTGCAGGCAGGCCCTGCATGTTTTTTCCTCTTCCATCCTGCTTTAGGCCCTCTTTATTCCATAATTGAGCAGAAAATCCGTCATGGGCATATGGGTTTAGGGGCTGAACTACAACTCGAAATTGCCGAAGTGGATATTGAGAAACTGCAAATAGAAGGCAGCCTTTTAATCAGAGCATTCTCCCCTTTAGGCACAATCGATGAAGCTGGGCTTCTACATTATGGCGGAGAAAGCCGTTGTACCCTGCATCAAGTCATTATTCGCAACCAAGGAATTGATGATCGAGTTAATCAAAGCTTCTGGGATAATCAAATCCTTAGAAACGAATCGGTTCAGATTCTCCTACATGAAGGTGCTGAATTCCATGCAGAAGGCGTGACTTTAGAAGGGAGCTTCTATTATGAAGTCCCTGCCCACCATCGGCTTGTCATCGAACAATCAGTTGACGGCCATATAATAGAAAAGCTATTTGCTATTGAAAAACCCACTTGGCATTGGGATTACTCATTCGATGATGAAAATGGCATCCAGCTCAAGAAAATTGGCAGAGGCTAGTACACTGTTACATTCTTCTACCATTTGTTAAAATAACGGGAGAAGAAATAAGATTCCAAATTAGCATTCGCTCCTTCTAGAGTACGGCAAATATCTGATGTTCTTTCAAATACTTGCATGCTTGGAATAATCTCCCCTGCTTGTTTGCCTTCAAATGCTTCTTCAAATTCTTTTCTTGGAAAAATCAGGCTTCGACAAACCACCACGTATCCAACTGGCATATCGATTTTATTTATACGCTCTTTATCATCTCTCATAATAACCATAGCTTCTACACCCAACTTAGCATTGATGCAGATTTGATCTTCATCCGTCATCACATCAAATTCATAGGAAGAACCTGGAGCTGAACCAAATATAAGTTGATTGTGTACACCTTCTATTTCATGTTCTTCAAAAAAGTGATTTTGGAAATTAACAATTTTATCGGCCATAAAAGATTGGTGCAAAAAGGGCTCCAAGCCTTTGAAAAGCAGTTACGCCAAGCTTTTTAATTAATATTTGCGCGATTTGTGGAGTAGTGTAATTTACTTCATTCTTAAAAAAATAAAGATTTTCACCATTAAGTGTTAATCGTTTAATTCGATGACAATCTGCTAAAAACTGAACAGGAATTTCTATTGCCCCGCTTTCTTCATTTATAGTAATTTCTTCCTTCCGATTTAATTTTTTATCTAACAAAAGACTACGGATGACTTTTTTCAGTGCTTCTCCATTTTTCTCTTGTGAGTAATAAATATTTTTACTTAATAGCGCAATATTTTGGGTAATAATAGAGGCTTCTAAGGGATCTGAAGGTTTTTTTGTTTCTGATGAGAACCATTGAGGTAAATAGGAACTCCAATAAGATTGATAAGCAGTAGGGTCTTCCATGGTTTCATGGTTTTCGATGGTTTTCTTTGTTTACCATAACCCATTCTTCTAAATCCACATCACTTAAATCTTCTCGAGTATGCTTTTTAATTCCTCCTTTGGATCCAAGCCAAATCTTCTAAAGCCTGCGTAATAAATGCAACTTGATCTGATTCTTGGCTTTGTTGACTCAATACCAATTGCACGTTGGAGATGGCAGTTCTCAATACAGGCTCATCAAGTGAATGAATATGTTCTTTATTTTCTTTTAAAAAAACCATCACTTTTTTTGTTAATTCAGGAAATTGTGAAAATTTATTATTACATTCTCCCATCCAGTCTTTTACGACTTCTGATATTTTAGAAGAAAGATTCAACTCTTCATTTGTATTTGTATTAAGCTGAGTGAAGTTAGAAAAAACTTGACGAACTTGATTATAACTTGAAATTGGACCGAAAAACATATAACCTCAAAATTAATTATTATAATTATAACATTTATTTATTAATTATTTCAAAAGATTTTATTATATATTTATTAATTTTATAAATTATAAATAAAATTTTAAATTATAGAAGAAGCGGATTGATAGATTTAAGTGTAGAAATGGCTTTTGCAGAACAAATTAACTTAAAGGAAGCAAAAGAGGCAGGAAGAAACCCTTACTTTGCGTTATTTTTTTAGAAAACTTCGGAAATTGCTTATTAAAAGATTTGCTGAAAAAATTATAAAGGGAATCGTCGAGCTCGAAAAAACTAAGGGTATAAATAAAAGTGTTGGAAAATGCACAAAAGAGTTATAGTTGTTTTTCTCTGCGGCCATGGCGGAATTGGTAGACGCGCTAGATTCAGGTTCTAGTCGGGGCAACTCGGTGGATGTTCGAGTCATCTTGGCCGCAATTTCAAGGTATTTGATTTTCTTGGTTTCGTGCCCGTGTCGGTGTTTTCGTGTCTCTAATTATTCGGACACGGGCACGGGCACGGGCACTGTTCACGAAAGCAAAGGGGATTAATGATTATCGATATATGAGGAAATATGTTAATCAATGTATGATCGATAAAAAGATTCGCAATTTTTCCATTATTGCGCATATCGACCATGGGAAGTCGACGCTGGCGGACCGGCTCCTGGAGCTGACCCATACGGTCGCTGCCCGCGACATGCAGGAGCAGCTTCTCGATGACATGGACCTCGAAAGGGAAAGAGGCATTACGATCAAAGCCCATCCGGTCACCATGTATTATGAAGCAAGGATGGCGAAACTTATCAGTTCAACCTCATAGATACTCCCGGCCACGTCGATTTCACTTACGAAGTTTCGCGGTCGCTTAGTCGGCCTGCGACGGGGCCCTCCTGGTGGTGGATGCCGGACAAGGCGTCCAGGCGCAAACCTTAGCCAATGTCCACTTGGCCATAGACCGCAATTTAGAAATCGTTCCTGTCATCAACAAGATCGACCTTCCTTCAGCCGATGTAGAAGGGGTGCGCAAGCAGATTGAAGATGTGATCGGGCTCGATGCTTCGGATGCCATAGGCTGTTCAGCTAAGTCGGGACTGGGCGTCGATGCCATTCTTGGAAAGGATTTTAAAGGCGGTACCGGCGCCACGAGAACCGACCGACGACATCCTGCGTGCCTTGTTGTTCGATTCCCATTATGACATTTATCGCGGCGTCATGGTTTACATCCGGATGATCAGCGGCGAGATCAAAAAGGGTCGCAGATCAAAATGATGGCGACCAACAAAAATTCGAAGTTCTTGGAAGTCGGCTTTTTCACCCAAAATCGCCCGGTTGATATCTTCCGTCCCGGCGAAGTCGGCTACTTGATCGGAACATCAAAAAATCTTCCGACATCAAAATCGGCGATACCATCACCTTCAGAAATATCCTGCACCTGAAGCCCTTTCCTGGATTTGAATTATCTCCCCGGTAGTTTTTGCAGGCATCTATCCGATCGATTCCACCGATTTCGAAGGGCTGCGCGATCATGAGGAAATTGCAATTCAATGATTCAGCCTTTCACATCGAACAAGAAAGCAGTACCGCCTTAGGTTTCGCTTCCGCTGCGGATTTCTTGGCTGCTCCACTTGGAAATCGTT
>CAWCVY010000022.1:0-63823 GCA_963799115.1 uncultured Chlamydiae bacterium
CGGTTTTGTTGCAGCACCTGAACCATTCATCTGCTGGTAATCTTGAACTGCGTCTCTCTGCGACATATTCAATGACTTCCTTTGTGTAGGAAAGGAAGAAGATCGTGAAAGTGGGCCCCTGCTAAACGTCCCAGGAAAGGTGGTCTGAGATCCAGGGCGTTTTTGTTTTTTTAGCAAGTTCTTTTAGTTTTTTGAGGTAGGTAAAATATACAAGGGGTCAGGGCTTCCAATAGCAAGAGATACCCCATGTTGAACCACAGGGTATCTATCAAGAATTTTTTCAAGAATTTCTAAAGGTTGCCCACCATGGATCATAAAGTTTTCGGCTGATGATCTCGACAAAACCAATCGATAACCGGTTGAGTTTGGAAAATTTCTTTATAATGTTCTGAACGCAACCCAATGCCGATGCCTAAATTACGCATCTAGCCTCGCATTGAATGCATTCTTTTCTCGGCTTGTTCGCTTGCTTGCTTTGCAACTTCTATCGCTTCATTTTTATTTTTAAAAACCCCTGGAGCTTTTCCTTTGCATGAGCTTTTGCCTTTACAATCATTTTGGCTGGACTTGCATGCATTCAACCCTTTGCATGAGTTTTGGCCAGATTTTTGCTCTGCCAATTTTAACGCCACGTTTTGAGCTTCGCAACTGATTGAATTGAACATATCCTGATGGGCTTGATCGAGCTGTGCAAAAAGCGACTCGATTTGCTCAGAAGTAGGGGCTACACACTCGCTAGCGGGATTTACTGCAGCCGCTTCAAAAGTTCCCATAGTTCCTACAACAAGTCCAAAAGCGGCAAGAGAACTTAATTTCAATTTTTTGTTTATCATTGATAGACTCCTTTTTGTTAAATGAATCAAATGTGCGTTATATCATTGATGTATATACTTTAAATTATTTTTTTTGCACATTTTTTTTCATCAAAAAGGAATTTTTTTAACCTTGTTACTTTAATTACAACACAAAAACCACTGAGGTCTATCCTAAGGAAGTGTGCAATAATAAGTTGGACATTTGATTTGCACACTTCCTAAGCTGTTGCCGGAACTGGGACTACTTTTGGAAGGCAGATCGTGGTGTAAATTTGAACAAGAAAAAGCGATCCCAGAATTGCCAAGCCTTAACAGGAGCATAGTCACTAAATAATGTGCTCATAAGGCCTACTCCTGGGTCCTATTGCTTCTGATAGACACCAAACAAGCCCCATAAGAAATGCACTGATCGCACCCGTACGATTAGGCTCAAGGCGTGAACCTAATGCCAAACCTACCGGATTGACCAGGCCGAGGGACGCCCCAAGTACAAAGAGAGCTATCAGGACGATAGCCGTGGAAATTCCACCCGTAAATAAAATAAAATACAAAGATACACAAGAGATGATGCCAGCATATAGTAATACTTGACGGGCAGAATAGATATCGGCCAGATATCCAGCAGGAATCATCGTGCAAGCAGCCCCTAAAATAAAACATAAATGCCCTCCCCCATAACAAATCCAGTCAACGTGATCCATTTCTTTGAGAACGTCAGGCAAAATAAAAATTGTGCCCCATAAAAGAGATTGGTTACCACATTTGCAAAAAATTAAATAACGCAAAGTCGGTTTTTTTAAAAATTCCTTAAAATCCCCTAAACCAACTTTATGATTATTGGTAGATGCTCCTGGAATTTTAGATAGGGGATAAAAGATTAAAAAGAAAGCCAAGGCTGCGCCCGGCACAGCTAAAATGTAGGTATGTCCATTAAAGTATTCATAAGTATGAGTGAAAATTATCTGGCTCGTCGCCAACCCCAAACTCCCTCCAGAAGCAAAGATCGTCATTAATAGACTTCGGTGCGCAGGAATTAGGTTTCCCATTAAACTTGCTGCGGCAGGATGAAAACAGCCAGACCCCACGCAAGTGAGCAAATAAAGTCCAAATAAAACACCATAATGGGTTGAATAAGCTAAAAAAGCACTGCTAAGGGTGGCAAATAATCCCACAATGATCAGCGTTTTTCTATAGCCTTTATCACTTAATGGTCCGAGAATAATTGCAGAACCTTCTCCGATAAAAGCTCCAATTGCCACAATCAGTCCTGCCGTGGCTAAATTAATAGATGCCAGAGATTTATACACAGGCCAAATACCCAACATAGCATCAATAAAAAAATGAGCTACCCACATAAGGACAAGCAAGGTGACAAGGGAAAACAAACGCCGCGATCCCACGATCATAACGAACTCCATGCAACATATTAAGTCTTTAAATTTTACAAAGACAGGTAGAAACATTATAGCATAATATAAATATTATTTTAAATAAAATTTAATTATTTTAAAAAGATTAAATATTGTTAAAAGAATATGAGATGATTTTTCACTTCATCAAAAATTCCTCTGTAATAAACCATATGACTATAATATCTATATAACCAATTAAATTGAAGGATTGATTTTTTTAACCTAAGGAAGTATGCAAAAATAAGTTAAACGATTCGACTTTGTCAAAGCCCCGGGTTGAACGATCGAAAGTGACCCAATATTATAAATATGGGGTCACTTTCGATCGTTCAACTGCGGGAGCTTTCACACAGTCCAATCGTCCAACTTATTATTGCACACTTCCTAAGTTAGAACTAAGATTTCAAGTTCTGAGTTTAAATGCAATTATACCAGAGTACCCTTTCAAATCCGTTATTTATAATAGACCTCCTGCGTAATTAAAATTTTCATTTTTTTCAAAGAGAAATGGGGTGGAAAAAACTTGAGATCTTAATGATCAAAGAGAGACGGGGAGTCGGAAAGACGCAGAGATTTCCTCAGGATTTCTCCGACTCCCCGTCTCCCGTCTTAATTAATTAAGCCAGAAGTCTATTCTTATTTAGAAAAATGCTAAATTTCAATAGGATATACAAAATCCTCAGAACTAAACAACGTTCATCCAGTTAGATCTAGACAAAAAATTCTGCATGCTTTTATGGTCAGGTTAAAAACGTAAACAAATTATTTTAGTTCGCCGTTCAAAAAAACCCACAAAATCTTGGAGGATTTATGGAGAAAAAAAGAGAGTTAACCAAAAAAGTTTTAGCCGCTTTGTTATTAGCAGCAACCCTTCCAGCAGCTTCTCAAGCAGCTTTTGGTGATTTAGGTAGTGAAACTTATTTAGCTCAGCTTGGTTGCGGAGCGGGGTCTTGCGGGGCTAAATCATCTTGCGGAGCAAAATCATCTTGTGGAGCAAAATCATCTTGCGGGGCTTCAACACCAAATTATAATCCAAGCAGCTCTAACTATAGAAACACAAACTATGAGACCCAAAGCAGCAATCCAAGCGGAAATTATAGCAGCCAGGATAGTTCAAACCCCTATGGTTCAAACACATCCTCTTATCAGGGAACAACTACCGGCCCAGGGCCCAATGGTGGCTATCCTGGAACACCACGAGGAACCTATCGCACCAATTCAACCAATCCATCCAATCCATCCAATACCTCTAACCCATCTACTTCTTCAGGAAGAGGCTATTAATTCAGACTATTTATGCGCGCAACAATTGTTGCGCGCCTATTAGACCCCCCCTGTATAAAAGATTGCAAAAAACATGGCGAAGAGTCATATTCCCTCCAATAGACCTCTGGCAACCTTTGGCTAGTACACTGTATAGGGTTTAAGCCTGGGTAAACTATTCTCACAAGGAATTAACCATGAATGCAAAGAGATTTCCCAACTTAGGCATTGGCATTGGACTGCGGGTTCCTCATTACGAAGACATCTTTCGTCTTAAACCGGCAATTGATTGGTTCGAGATTATTAGCGAAAATTTTATGGTTGAAGGAGGCAAGCCTTTAGAAAATTTAGAACGCATTTTAGAGCGTTACCCTGTTGTCCAGCATGGCGTTTCTCTGGCAATCGGAAGCCCCGCCCCTCTAGATTATAACTATTTAAAAAAACTTCAAAGATTTAACCCGCAAAACTAAGACTCCTTGGGTTTCAGACCATCTTTGCTGGGGACATTTACCTGGGGCCCATTTTCACGATTTACTTCCTCTCCCCTATACACAAGAAGTCATCGATTATGTTGCAGAACGGGCCCATATTGTTCAAGATTATCTTGAACTCCCCTTTGCTCTTGAAAATCTTTCTTCATATGTTGCTTTCCAACAAGATATGATGCCTGAGTGGGAATTCTATTCTGCAGTGGTGGAGAAGGCAAATATTTACATGATGCTGGATGTAAATAATATCTATGTTTCTAGCCGCAATCATGGGTTTAATCCCAAGACTTACTATCAAAACATTCCCTTAGAACGGGTCCTCCAAATTCATCTAGCCGGGCATCAGGACTATGGAGATTACGTCTTAGATACGCATGATCATCCTGTTCGAAGTGAAGTTTGGGACCTTTATGCCGAAATTTACCCTCTGACCGGGGGTGTTTCGACTTTGTTAGAGTGGGACGATAATTATTTATCTTTCGAACAAACTTGGTCAGAAGCTCTCAAAGCAAAGCAATTCCAACAAGGAATTCATGAACAGCATTCCTTACCCTCTTTATCTTCTATTGTATCAAAAACAGGTGTTGTATGAATAAGCAAACGCTAAACAAAAAAATCGATGAATTTTCTTGTACTTTACAATCAACTCAAGAATGGTTTGCAACCATTCTCACCCATACCATGGGGGAAAACGACATAATCCAACCCTATTCACCCAACGGTATCTTAATTGCTGAAGAAGCGGCTCGCTATATTATTCCTAGCCCTACATTACAGCCGCATCAACGCATGCAAATTTATAATCAACAATATTGGTGGCGGCTGCTCAATACCCTGCATTTGAATTTTCCTCTAGTTACTCGCCTCTTTGGATTTCAAGCTTTTAATGAGCAAATTGGCATTCCTTTCATTCTTAAATATCCACCGTGCCATTGGTCCCTCACTCTATTAGGTGAATCTCTTCCTAAATGGATTATGGAGTGTTATCAAGAACCTGATCAATCCTTGATCTATAATGCAGCCAGTTTGGATTGGGCATACACCGCTAGTTTTATAGCTCCTCAGTTTCCACCCTTAGACCTTTCGCACCTTGTAGAAGGAAATCAGGATAGTCTTCTTTCCCATACCTTCTATCTTCAATCGCATATTTACCTTTTTACTTGGGAATATGACCTTATGACTTTCAGAGGAAGCTTTATTAAGCAGGAGGTTGATTATTGGGTAGAAAATCCCTTTCCTGAGCTACCCAAAGGTAAGACCTATTATTTCATTCTTTACCGCAATGGGATTAACAACATTGCTTGGCGTGAAATCAGCAAAGGAGAGCTCTTTTTACTGGAGTGCTTTAAAAAGGGAACAAGTATCGAATTAGCCTGTGAATGCATTGAAACTCAAGAGACAAGCTTATATGAAGAAATGGAAACGAATTTGCAGAACTGGATGCAAAATTGGACCCAGGCTGGTTGGCTAACCTTAACACAGCCCCCTATAAAATAAAAATAGCACCAGCTGAACATAAAGCTCCCAATACCCATATCCCAAAAATTATTCTTCAATCTAGTATAATTAATTACCATAAACCCTCACTATAAATTAATAAAATATTATTATAGATAGTAGAATAATATTCAATTAAAAAAAATAGGTCTTTTTTTACTAAAAATAGACACCTAAACCTGCACCATATTTGAAACCGCCACATTCAATGTCGTGTCTAAATATGTTGCGTCTCGAATGTTCGTGTCGGGAAAAGTGAAACCGTTGAGTGATATAATCCACAAAGACATCGAGGAAAACGTAATCCCCCAGATCTATTTGAAAACCCATTTTCAAAACCCCTCCAACAGTGTTTCGGTAGGTGTTGTGTTTTAAGGGAGAATGGTGAAGCCCCAATAGTAATAGTTTCCTCTACAGTGATTGTGTATGTAAAGAAAAGAATAGCAAACCCCGCCTCCTAGGTAGGCCTCTATACGGGGACAAATGGGGTAAATAAATTTGAACCCTATACTTAATGGCAGAAGATACATTTTCGTACGATCTTTCAATCCATAGGGCAAAGACTTTGCTCGACCATGCTGCTTTGCAATCCAATTAACCCCTCCCCAAACCTCCCAAAAATCACTGACACGCACTGCAGCTTCTATTTGATAATCCAGCCATGCGCTAGAAAATATTCTTCTCAGAGCTTTAGACGAGGGTTGAAAATAAGCTCCGCGAACTTCTAAAGTCCAAATCCTATCCGAGCAGTCGGAGTCTATCTGACCGATTAAGTATCCAAGCGGCAAAATAAAAGCTAAAAGCAGTGCCAAAGTTTTCATAAATTCTCGCAAAGTATAGGGATGAGCCGAAACAATAACAGATAGTAAGAAATTTTGTTAGATATTTCTCACTCCGTGGCAGGTTTCTCAGGGGACATTGATTTGTTTGGGAGAGTCGGTTTTCCTTGCTCCACGTCGAGTCCCTTTGCTTCCCACTCTTCTAATCCACCTGGGTATTTCCATACATTTTGATACCCTAATTGGATCAAACGATCAGCTAAAAGCTGACTTGCAGAACATCTCGCATGGGAACAATAAACGACAATTGTTGCACTTTTATCGGGTAAAATTTCTGTAATGCTTTCAACTGATGAATTAAAAGGGATAGATTTAGAGCCCTTGATACGCTTGACTTCATCCTTATTAGCAGCCCGGGCATCCACAATCACCACCTTGGGATGAGCTAAATGAACGAACTTGTTTAAGGCTTCTGCCTGAACTTCACGATAAGCATGCGGTTGGTTATCCGGAGAAGCTTCATTCACCGAAGGGGAGCGTATGTTATAGTTTTCATGTGCCTGAAGAGCGTTTACAATGATCAAAATCATTGCACCAAAAATAAAATATGCATTCATGATCAATCCTTTTTGTTCTTTATTTATAAGCTGGGAAGCTAAATATAATCCTCAAAAACATAATAATCAAATATTTTAGTAATTGTTATCCTGTTCTCATTCGTAGCATTATTGACAATAAAAGATGAAAAAACTATCCTTTATTATTGAAATCAAAGGAGTTAAATAATGAATATACAAAAATTTGGTTATGAAAGTAGTTGGAGTGCCGTCTTAGGATTTTGGAGCGGTTTTTTAGGTGGAACAGCCATAATTGCAGGAGGCAAATTATGGACTCTTATGACAGACTCAAGTGTAAAAGTATCGACATTATTGGGACATATAGGTACTCCAAATTTTAGAAGGCAGCTTGCTGTTGGTTTGGCTGTTTCCTGTGTTTCTTTCAAGATATTTGAGTACATTCATATAAAGAAACAGATAGATTTCGAAAGTCTATCTGGAAAGATATATAATATAATTGCAACGGCTGTAGCTGTTGCCTTGGGAAGTTTTGCTGCATCCAAGGTTACCCATGCAGGCTATCGAATAGTGCTTTATTCTACGTGTGCGCTATCGGCAATTCTACTCATATCCGATTTCTATCAGCGTTTTTCTCATCGATAAATTCCTAAGCCTTTTTCCCATGCGCTGCCCCATCAGGCAGCGGATTTCTAATCCTTGAGCAGTTGCAGCCAAGAGATCGTCATCAAATTGAATCGTATTTTTGGCGAAAAGCAAGATGAGGGCGGAACCTCCAAATTCAAAGTAACCTTTCTCAGCTCCCTTGCATTGCCATTGGCCCGGCTGATAGGTTTCTTGAATACTGCCAACGGTGGTAGCACCTACTTCCATATAAAGTACCCGCCCAAAAACAGGTGTTTGCAGTTCGCAAAGTGCCCGCTTATTCTGGGTAAAAATTTGGATATTCTTTTTGACAGCTACAGGATTGACTGAGTAAAGCCAACCGTTAACCATCTTTGTGGGTCCCGGGATGCAATCGCAAGGGAAATGAAAGCGATGGTAATCTGATGGACAAAGGCGGGCAAGGACCATGCTCCCTTCTCGATAATCATCGGCAAGTGAATCTAAGCCCAGTAATTCATTTAAGCAAAATTTATTCCCTTTAACGATGAAGCCTTCACATTCCTGAATATTGGGATAAAAATAGTAACGGCCATCTGCCGGTATGATGGCGACCGATGGATCATTCGCAATAGGCCGAGCATCGGGATTAAGTTTGCGAATAAAAAAATCATTAAAAGAGCCAAAGCTTGCCACAGGATCCAAGAATTCCGTTTCATCTACATCAAAGGCTTGGATAAAAGGCTGGATATGGCGGGCGCTGGAAGGATGCTTCTGCAAATAGCCATAAAGAGCAGAAAAAAATGGCCACTTAGCAAGCATGGGAAGAAGCCAAGGGCGCACCAAGTAACTTAACCAGGCTTCCCCATAGAGGAAGCTGAGGAAACGCCCTTTATAAACTTTTTCTACGGTTTTTTTGCCGGTTTGGCGCTCAATATAAACAATCTCAGACATTTTTAAGTTTGATACTCAAGTAGATGCAATAAAAACAAGCTTAGTGTATCTTTATTTTGTCTGCAACTTGAAACCCTACATTTTATGGAATTTGTTCATTCATCTTACTACCCGGGCGAAACTATTGCCGCTATTGCGACTCCTCCAGGTGAGGGAGGCGTCGCAATTATTCGCATTTCAGGGAATCAGGCCCTCGATGTGGCGGCACGGGTTTTCTCGGGGCCTGTCCATCACTATCGCACACATACCGCCCATTTCGGTCAAGTACGGAATGCTTGCGGCGAGCATTTAGATGATGTATTGCTTTTAATCATGCTTTCTCCTCGTTCATACACTGGTGAGACAACGGTTGAAATTCACTGCCATGGAGGCAGTCTCATTACACGCCGCGTCCTTGAAGCTGTATTGGTTGCAGGCTGTCGTGCGGCGTTGCCGGGTGAATTCACTTTTCGAGCTTTTATTAATGGTAAAATGGACCTTGCTCAAGCTGAAGCTGTGCAAGAACTCATTTGCGCTAAAAATGAACGGGCTCTGGATGCCGCGGAACAACAGCTCAAAGGAAATCTTTCACGATCGGTTTTGCAGTTTCAAAAAGCTCTCACACAGACTGCTGCTATTTTAGAAGCTTGGGTAGATTTTCCTGAGGAGGGATTGGAATTTGCCTCGATGGAAGAAATTTGCGCGGATTTAGACAGAGTTTGTCAGTCTATGGAAAAGTTAGCAGATACTTTTCACAATGGCAAAATTTTACATGATGGTCTTTCTTTGTGCTTGGTGGGCTGTCCGAATGTGGGCAAGTCCTCTTTGATGAATGCTTTGCTTGACAAAGACCGGGCAATAGTCTCTCCAATTCCGGGTACAACTCGTGACGTGTTGGATGATCATCTTCGCCTCAATGGACTTCATCTCAAAGTCAGTGATACGGCTGGCATACGCGAAACAAACGAAGGGATAGAACAAGAAGGGATTCGCCGTTCAAAACAAGCGATGCAGCAAGCAGATTTGGTTTTGTTGGTTTTAGATGCTCATCGGGGATTGACTGCTGAAGATCACCAGCTTCTCTCTATGGTTCCATCGGCTAAAACCATTGCGGCCTGGAATAAAATTGATCTGCCTCATGCTCCCCTTCCTTTATTAAATTTTCCCTTTACTGTCATGCTCTCAGCTAAACAGCGGGAGGGTCTTGAAGAGCTGCATCAAGCAATTGATCAATTGATTTGGCAAAAAGGGCCTCCATCAAAAGAGGAGGTTTTAATTACTAATATACGCCATAAGGAAGCTTTAATTGCCGCCGCCGCCGCCGTCCGCTGCGTCCAAGAGGGCTTAAAGCAGTCGGTGTCGCCAGAATTTTTGACAATTGAAATACGCCAAGCCCTTCACGAATTGGGTAAAGTGGTAGGAACGAATATCACAGAGGATATCTTGTCAGCTATTTTTTCAAAATTTTGTATTGGGAAATAAACTTATTCATGCATCATAAAGAAACAGTACGTAAAATCCAGCATATTCTGAATGAGCTCTATCCCGAGCCGCCTATTCCTTTGAAGCATCGGGATAGTTATACCTTGTTAATCGCCGTGCTTCTTTCAGCCAACTGTACGGATGCCCGTGTGAATAAAGTCACGCCGTTCTTATTTGCCAAGGCCTCTACGCCACAAGAGATGGCCGTTTTACCAATAGCCGAAATTGAAGAGTTGATCCGCTCTTGCGGTTTATGGCAGCGCAAGGCGCAAGCAATTCTGGAACTTTCCTGTATTTTGATTGAGAAATATGGAGGAAAAGTGCCCGATACTTTTGAAGCTTTGGAAGCGTTACCGGGAGTAGGTCATAAAACTGCGTCTGTTGTGATGGCGCAAGCCTTTCATCACGATGCATTCCCTGTAGATACCCATATCCACCGCTGTGCCAAACGCTGGGGGTTGAGCAAAGGGCAAAGTATTAAACAAACCGAAAAAGATCTAAAAGCTCTTTTTCCGCAAAAGAGTTGGAATCGCCTCCACTTGCAGATCATTTATTTTGCGCGTGAGTATTGTCAAGCCAGGAGGCATCAGGTCTCCATTTGTCCTATTTGCTCTTGGGTGTCTTCTTGAATATACCCAGAATCGATCCTATACGCCTCGTGGCCAAGTTAATCGCTTAAGCCCAAAAGCGGTTAACTTGGCCGCAATGCGTATAGTCGATTAGTTGAAGCTGTTCCCATAGAAAAAGATGGTAAGCCGAATCTCATTGATGCATTGTCTCTGTTAGCCAAAAATTACCTGTATCGCAGTATAAATCAAACATTTTCAATGCTTTTTCTTGTATTAAATGATTGAATCTAACATTATTACTTCTATAGCAGTAATTTTTAGGTTTTTTATGGATGCAAAACTCGTTGGTCAAATGATACGATTTCACCGAAAAAAAAGTGGGTTAACTCAAGAAAATTTGGGCAAATTGGCAGGGCTTGGTAAAACAGTGATCTTCGATATCGAAAAGGGGAAACTCAGTGTCAGGCTTAATACTCTATTGAAGGTTTTGAATGTCTTGAATATTAAAATAGTATTTCAAAGTCCCTTGATGAGATTGTTTGAGGAAGAAATACATGAAAAAAGCTAAGGTTTTTGTCGATGGAATACTCGCTGGTGAACTCCAAGAAATAGAAAAGGGTAAACGCTATCGTTTTGTTTATTTACAAGATTACCAAGGAGCGTCCATTTCTCTTGAAATGCCTACGTTTAAAGAAGTTTACGAATACGACCGCTTCCCCCTTTTTTTGAAGGACTATTGCCTGAAGGAATTATGCTTGAGGCTTTATTAAGACAGGCTAAAATTGACAAAAATGACTTAATGAGCCAATTGATCGCTGTAGGAGGTGACATGGTAGGAAATGTCACTGTCGAGGCAAGCTATGAATAGATGTCCTATTACTTACGAGATCTGCAAAAACAAAAAATATTCCGTTCAAGGTTTAAGATTGCTATCTCGGAATCTTAGTGAATTGCACGACTTCCCGTTTACTTCTAAAGAACAGCTTGAATTGTCTATGAAATATGCTTCAAAAATTTCCATACAAGGCGTGCAACCTAAACTCAGTGTAAAACTGAACTCTTCCAAAGGACGGTTCGAAATTGTGGAGCGAGGAGGAACATTTATCTTTAAGCCTCCGCACCACATCTTTGAGGAGCTTCCGCAAAATGAGGATTTAACCATGCGTTTAGCCGCATTGGTTGGTATCGAAATTCCAATTCATGGGATGATTTATAACATTGATGGTTCCCTCACCTATTTTATCAAACGCTTTGACCGCATAGGTCGAGGCCACAAATTGGCAGTAGAAGACTTTTCGCAGCTTTCAGGATATACAAGAGACACAAAATATGACTCAAGCATGGAAAAGGTCATCTCTGTGATAGAAAAGCACTGTACCTTTCCTCTATTGGAAAAGATAAAATTTTTCCGCTTAGCCATTTTTAATTTTCTAGTAGGAAATGAAGATATGCATCTAAAAAACTTTTCCTTAATACGAAGGAACAATAAAGTTGAACTAAGCCCCGCCTATGACTTAGTGAATTCATGCATTGTCATCGATTCTCGAGAAGAAATCGCTTTGCCACTTAGAGCCTGTTCAAAATCTTTTAAATAGACAATTTCTCGAAACTTTCTTTGCCTAAAAAATTTTAGTGTCGAACACTTCAGCAGTTAAAACTACCACAGAGCCCACAGAGAACACAGAGAGAGGGGTATATCTTCATTCGACAAATGCCATCTACTAATCGCTTTACATTAAAATTAATAAGCAATCCTCGAGTACAGGTTCCATAAAGCCGTAAATAAGACAGTAATTGTGCTTCATGTATTGGGGCATTTCTTCAGATATATCTGGATTAATTAAATAATTCATAAGATCCCTCTCTGTGTTCTCTGTGGGCTCTGTGGTGGTTCATTGTATCTAACAACCTACTAAAAGTCTTTTCACTAGCAAAACAGCAAAAGCAAGGATTACCATATGTAAGCTGGTATTGAGCTTTCTTTCGCAATTTTTCCATAACCTACGGCACTTTTCTAACCCAAAGCCCCACGTCGATCATTAATATTCGCAGTCGTGATATGAATTGCGTGGGGCAATCCTTGCGTATCTACAGCGATGTGACGCTTAATCCCAGATATTTTTTTCCAGCATCATAACCTTTATTTTCAGCAGTATCAGTATTTTTTACGCTTTGAGCATCAACAATTATAAAATTACTTTTTTCATTGCGATCGTTATTTGTGTCGAATCTCTCCGACTATTTTTTTTAATACCTTCTCAAGTATGCTCTCTGATGTATCGTTTATTTTTTCACTCCAAATAGTAAAGTAATAATGACAAGTTCGCCATTTGGGAAATTCTTTAGGCAACATTCGCCATTGACAGCCACTTTTTAAAACATACGAAATACCACAAATAACATTATACAAGTCGATTGTTCTAGGTCGTGTCTTTTTTTTTGCAGATTCCAAAATTGGCTTAATTTTGTTAAACTGTTCACGATCAATATCACTAGGATAGGAATAAGGCATAAATACCTGTAATTATTTTGAAAAATAATTACTTATACAAAATTAGAAAGATTTTGAAGAGTTTCTTAGAGGCAAGAAGAATAATTTAAAACGTTCCGATCTGATTGATTATTTTGCAATGGAAAGATTGGGTCTATCAGAAATAATCGTTTCAGAGGTCATGCAGCAATTTGAAGTAAATAGGCAGGTTTGGATTGCTTTAATTGGTCACAGTTTCTTGTCAGAACAAATCCAAAATAAATACCTGAACATCCTTTATAACCGTTGGCAACGTCTAAGAGTTATCTAAAAATATGTCTATTTGAACGTGACCCTCAATATTTTTGAGCCTCAACCTATGATTGGAATCTGTAATTATGCTTGCTTGGATTGGTAACCTTTTTGATCAACAAATACTTCAAGTCCTATGAGTACTCCAGCAGCTGATCCTAGAACAACAGAAGCTTTAATAAAGGCTGATAGGGATCCATAAAAGGCAGCCGCTATTGTAATGCCTGCATAAACCACACCAACTGCCCCTGCCCCTGCGAACAATAGAGCTTTAAATAATTCACGTGAAAATCCGGCAACTTTATTCTCTAAAGATTGAATTCCCCGATTCCCTATGACTTGGGCAAGCGCGGCAAGCGCAGCTACTTTCAATAGTGTAAGTGCACAAGCGCTGATCAGAGCTACAGTGCCTCCCGCTAATAGGGCATTACCAAAAGTTATGGCACTGAAAATTATTACTGCGCCCGCTCCGGCTAAGAGAAGACCTTTAAATACCTCGCGGACGATTGCGACAACTTTATTATCGGAAGGCTTAATACCAAATTGATTCCGAATGATTTCGCCTACCGCCACTCCGGCGCCAATTCCCACAAAACCACAAACAGGTGCTATTGCTGCCATAATTTCTTACCTTGATAAAAGATTGTAAAAATATAATTATAAATCATTAATTATTTAATACAAAGTAGTTTTTATATAAAAATTAATTTTTTATTATATAGTATAATTAATACTAATTTAATTTTCGATAGTTTGAGGTTATTGAATCCCTTAGTTTTACATCCAATTTAGAATTCAATCCGAAGTTAGTGCGCATGCAATTTGGGATCCAAAGCATCGCGTAAACTGTCCCCTACCAGGGCAATGGAGACCAGTAAGAGGGTTAATAGAATAGCCGGCGGCCATAAGAGATAGCTTTCAGCTGGAAATGCTGTCCTTCCTTCATCCATCAAAACCCCCCAAGAGTTGGAACCCTCTTCTCCTAATCCTAAAAAAGAGAGGCCGGCTTCGCTGGTAATTGCTCCCATAATGGCAAAAGGGACTAAAGTAAGCAAAGGGGGAATGGCATTAGGTAATAAGTGGGAAAACATAATCGTGGTATCGCGAAATCCCATTGCACGACATGCTTCAACATATAATAGTTGCTTTTGCCGAAAAAATTCTCCTCGGACAAAACGGCTAAATCCTGTCCAGCCAAAAAAACCGATTACGGCAATCACCAGAAAAATTGACTTGCTTTGTAAGAAGGCTACCACCATCAGCAGCATAAAAAAGGTTGGCATCGATTCCCAAATTTCAATCAAGCGATAGGCAATAAGGTCGATTTTGCCTCCATAATAACCTGACAAAGACCCAATCGGAATGCCAATAAGCAGGGCTAATCCAATAGCTAGTATGCCAACTGATAAAGAGATGCGCACGCCGAAAATAAGAGCGGCGACCATATCTTTGCGATTGATCCGCGTCAGGTCCCACCAACTCACAAAACGGTTGAGTCCTTGATCTCCTCCAGCATCATCTTCCCAATGAAAAGGACGGATAAGCGGCATGATTTTAAAGTGCAATTCTTGCACTTGCCGGTCCAGCCAAGCTCTGCGGTCATGCAAATATGCTAAGCGTGCTTGCGCTTTTTCATAAGAGTCGACAATTTTTTTGGCTTCTAAAAAAGAGGCTTTATCTTGAGCTGACAATTTTTTTAAAAAATCACAAACGACAGGTGGTGAAAAGCTCGAGGGAATGGAGAGGACCGCTGGTTGACAGCTTTTTCTGAAAAGAATCAAAAGAGCTTTTGCTTGAGGATAACCCTTTTTGAATTCATCAAGAATCTTTTGCTGCCTGTCAGCTTCGGCTTTTTCTTGGTGGTAAGTTAGATTCCATAGGGAAGGAAAAACGATTTCCTGCTGTCCTCTCCGCTTAGCTTGAGCGATATAATCCTCTTCATGAACTTGCAAACGTTGATGCTGGGCTTTGTATTGCTGATAACGAAGGACTAGATTGAGTTGCGCATAGGGGGTTAAATACTGAAGGTCTTTTTTCCAGGAAGGGAGTAGAGGGGAAGATAAAAGGGGGATACCTTGGATGCTTTTCAATTGCTCCTGCATGGATTGTTGCTGAAGCTGAAGGAGCTGTGGGTTGAGAGCAGGATCGCGGAGGATCAAAAATGAGGTAGAGAAAAAGGATCATTTGCAATGCACAAAGTGTTTCTATAGCCCATATCCGAATGCGAGAATAGTGTTTCAGCAATACCCACGCTAATAAGAATAAAGGGAAAGTGAACATCAAAAGATTATAAAATACATCTAAGCGCTTAGTAAAAAATCCGGGATAGAAAAGGTAGCGGAAAAGGGGAAAATACCATTCCCCTTGGAATTGTACAACTAGAGGCTTACTGGATGCTAGGAGAGGGGCATAAATACCAACAAGGACAAAAACAAAAACGACAATTAAAGCCAATACACCTAAGCGATGGAGGCTAAACTGTTTCCAAACTAGCTGCCAGTAGGTAGGGTGTTTGTATTTTGTCTGCATAAGCAAGGTGGTCCGATTTCAGATATGATGCATGATAGATATATGAGTCTGAGCCTGAAGGGCTCTAATTGCAACAGCCAATCATGAAGATTAGCGCTTATGAGGCATCGCCCCTTAAGCGCTAACTTATTTTCCTGATTGGCTCTTTTTATGAGCCTGAAGGGCTCTAATTGCAACAGCCAATCATGAAGATTAGCGCTTATGAGGCATCGCCCCTTAAGCGCTAACTTATTTTCCTGATTGGCTCTTTTTATGAGCCTGGAGGGCTCTAATTGCAACAGCCCAGGGTATCGCCCTGGGTAGGGATAAAAGAAAATTTGCAGCCTGAAGGGCTGCCAGAATGATTCATTAATCACAAACAAATTTACATTAAACATTGTCGCTCTCTGGCAGCCTTACAGGCTGCTATATTATTCTGATCCTTACCCAGGGCGATGCCCTGGGCTGTGTGCAATTGGAGCCCTTCAGGCTCATAAGAAACAGCCAATCAAGAAGATTAGCGCTTATGGGACATTTCCCTGGGCTGTTGCAATTAGAGCCCTTCAGGCTCATTTTCAGTATGTTTAATAATTAAGAGACTATCAATATTTTTGGGTAAAAGCGTGGACCATGCTCTATTGCAATTAGAGCACTTCAGGCTCATTCAAACATTCTTAATATTTTACATGAATTACAATTAATTCACACATTGGTTTTCTTCAGAACTATAAAAATTTCTATCCCACCTAGAAGTTACTTAGCCACCGGCTGTCCTAACGCTGCATTTATTTTTCCATAAATTAATAATGCTCGCGCATTTTGTGGTTCAATAGCTAAAACTTCTTCTAAACTATTTTTAGCCAACTCAAGTTTTCCTTGCAATCGCAGAGTTTCTGCATATTCAATTAAAATGTGAATGTTTTTGGGTTCATTTGTCAATGCTTCAAAAAATTTGTTTGCGGCTTCTTCAAGTTGTCCTTGATTGCGCAGGATATTAGCATAAACGAACAAAGATTGATGATGTTTAGGATTAATTGCTAAGATTTCTCGCAACTCATCAACTGAACCTTGGATCTCTCCTTGCTTATAGAGTGATTGGGCACAATAAAACCTGGCATTAAGATGGTTAGGATTAATCCCATAGACTTGCTTGAACTTTGGAATAGCTTCATTAAATTTTCCTTGATGGAACAAATTTAAGGCATATCCAAAAATAGCATAACTATAATTAGGACTAAGGGTAAAAGCTTCTTCGAACTTAGCAGAAGCTTCGTCAAATTTTCTTAGGCTTAATAGAAGATATCCATAACCTGTTAAAATTAAAGGATCATGGGGATTAGATAAGAAAGCTTTTTCTAACAAAGAAGTCGCTTCATCAAGTTTTCCTTGGGTGCGAAGAATTTCTCCATATCTTGACAAAGCAAAAGAATCATCTGGTTTAATATCTAATGCTGATTTCAAATAAAGGATAGCTTCGTCAAATTTTAGAACACTACCTAGAAAATCCGCGTATCTGGATAATGTATAAACATTTTTGGAGCCTAGTTCTAAAGCATTTTTGAATAGAGGAGCAGCTTCGGCAAATCTTCCCAACTCATTTAAGCTTTCAGCATATCCTTCAAATGCATAAGAATTTTTGGAATCAATCTCTATAGCTTTTTGAAAAATAGGTATAGCTTCTTCAAATCTTCTTAGTTTGTTTAGGGTTAGCCCATATCCAACCAATATACGAGAGTTATTAGGGTCGATTACTAAGGATTCTTTGTACTTAAGGGCAGCTAACTCAAATTTTCCCTGTTTTTGTAGTATGTCGGCATACCCTGCTAAAGTAATAGAATTATTGGGATCAAGAACTAAAGCATTTCGAAACATCTGATAAGCTTCTCTGAGATTTCCCTTTCTGCGCAATACGTCGGCACATTTTGCCAACGCGAAAGAGTCATTAGGATCTAGAGCTAAAGCTTCTTGGAATTTGTTAAGGGCTTGGTCTAATTCACCTTGCTCACTTAGCACATTGGCATATCCAGCCAAAATGGAAGGATTTTTAGGATCAAGTGTTAATGCTTTTTGGAACTCATTAGCGGCTTCTTCAAGGTTGTTTTGGAGAATCAATGTATCAGCATATTCCACCCTAATAGAAGAATTCTGTGGATCAATAACTAAGGCTTCCTTGAAGGCTGCTGCAGCAGCTTCTAATTTTTCTTGCATACGCAAGATTAAGCCATATTTAGCTAGGATGATGGCGTTTTTGGGGGCTATTTCCAAAGCCTCTTTAAATTTATATTCAGCTCTTTCTAAATCTCCTAGAGTAATGAAGATTACAGCACATCTGCCTAAAGCAAAAATATCTTTGGTAGGCAATGATAAAGCAGTAACGAACTTACCCGAAGCTTCTTCTATTCGTTTAAATTTATAAAGGACCGTTGCATATCCTGTTAAAGCATAAATATCATGGGGGTCAATTATCGTAGCTTCTCTAAACTTGTTTAGTGCTTCTTCTAATTTTCCTTGTGCTGTTAGAATATCACCGTAGACTCTTAAAGCCATAAAATTCTTGGGTTCTATTTCTAAAGCTTCGATGCATTTAGCTTCCGCTTCTGGAAAACTTTTTAGTAAACGCAGTGATTCGGCATAATTCGCCAAAACTTCAGCATTTTTAGGATCATTCGCCAAAGCTAATAGAAATCTCACCTTAGCTTCAGAAAATTTACCTTGTCTGAGAAGTGCATTGCCATAAATAACCGAAGGCGAAACACATTGAGGGTCTATCTCAAGGCATGCTTCACATTTAGCAATAGCCGCATCATAATTTCCTTGTGAATAGAGTTGATCAGCCTCTTCTTGTGCTAAAGCCATAAGATCTGGTTTACCAATGTCCGGTTGAAACACAAAATCTGGTTGTAAATTCAGTTTAGCCGCGTCTTGCGGTGGGGGAAGGAATTCGCTTTTTTCAAAATTTTCTTCCGGTTTTTTTGGGGAGGCTTTTTCCTCTTGTTGTAAGGGAAGATCTTGTTTTTTTTCTAAATTTGCCTCAAGTTTTTTTGGGGTGGCTTTTTCATCTTTCGGTAAGGGAAGATCTTGTTTTTTTTCTAAATTTTCTGCCTGTTTTTTTTTAAAAACTTCCAACTTATCTAACTTAGGCTCTTGAGCTTTGGTTATTCTTTTACATTTTAAAAATGAATAATAGAAAACAACACCTACAATCAAGGAACCAAAAATAGCTAAAACAAGCAGCGAGATTTTTTTCTGTTGAGGATTTGCCTTAGTAACAAAGGGTAACGTATAATTAGCAAAATGTCTAATGGAATGAATATTCATATTTATACCTTATATTATTGATAACTGATATTTATAAATGAATTATAAATATAATTCAATAATAAATGATCGCGAATTATTCAAAAGTTATCCGCGGATCTAGCCACATATAAGCTAAATCGGCAATAAGATAACCCACGAGTGTCAAAAAAGAACCTGCTAAAGCAGAGAACATAATTACATTGTAATCGCGATTAATAACCGCTTCATAAAAAAACTTACCAAATCCATTAATATCAAATAACGTCTCTACAATTAATGAACCACCTAGCACGATCCCAAGAGAGCCGGCTAAGGAGGTCACAATGGTGATGGCGGCATTGCGTCCCACATGTTTAAATAAAATCGTTGCTGGAGGGATTCCCTTAGCCCAAGCGGTGCGGATATAGTCTTGGCGCAATACCTCTAATACCGCCGTCCGCGACAAGCGAGCTTCGGAGGCCAAAGTTCCATACATCACTGCTAATAAAGGCAGGGCAATGTGCTGCAGTATATCTCCTAAACGTTGAAAGGAAGTTTGTTGATTATAGATGCGGTCCGGGCTGGTGAAGCCGCTGATGGGAATGGGAATATGGAAGAAAGGAAAACAATGGTAGAGGGCCACTTTCTCAATGAGAAAAGGAGCAACCACAAAAATGGGAATGGCATAAAGAATAAGAAAGATAAGATTAAATAAATAATCCGGCCAGCGCCTTTGATAATAAGCCATCACAAGGCCGAAGGTTTGGCATATTCCAAAGGTTAGGAGCATGGGCAGCAAAGCCAAGGTGAGGGAATATTTAAATCTTCGCGTGACTTCACTAATGACGGTTTTGCTCGAATCATTGCGCAAAGTGCCGAAATCGAGATGCAGCACGCGTCCCATATAGAGCGTGAAGCGCGTTTCGAAAAAGAAGATCGAAAGTTTCCCCCAAAAAACAGGTTGAAAATGGTAAAAAGAGTCGTTTTGATTATACCAGTGGCGCATCTCTGCCACTTTCTTTTCAATCTCTTCTGGAGTTGCATCCTGAGGCCAAAGAAAGGAACGGAGAATTTGATCATCGCGTGTGATCCGTTGATTCCAGGCCTTTTGTTCGGCTGTAAGATGGGGGCCAATATGCGCTTGGCGTGATCCTCCGCGCACGAAAAAATGGGCAGTTAGGCGTTTAATATCTGGAAGGGTTTTAGGATACTCTAGGATGGCCATCAAGTGGGGCATAACAAAACGGGCCTGATCGCCCAAAGTAACCCGTAAATTATTGTAATTTTTGGCTGACATTTCTTCCATGCTTTCAGCCGATTCGCGGCGATAAACAAGCTGCCAGAGGGTTTTTTCTACATAAGCATGTGTGAGCCAAGGCCAAGTATTAAAAAGGATGGGAAGTGTTAAACCATAGAATTCGCGAAAGTGCAAATAGCGTTCGTCGCTGCTGAAAGCCATCGAGCGATCTTCTCTTAGGCTGGCAGTCCCTTCCTGTGAAATTTGGGCATAAGAGACAGGATCTCCTGGGGCCAGATTGATAATGATAAAATTCACTAGAATAATGCAAAACAATGTGAGAGGCAATAATAACAAGCGGCGTAATGTGTAGGTCCACATACCTATCTCTCTTTAATCCAAAAGATGTTCGGCTGTGGCTCTCCTACATTTGCCCCTGGAATCAGATCTTGCCTCTCAGCCGGGATAAAGACATTCTGCAAGTATTCGCGGTAAACTAAAGTTATTTTGGGTGTATAGAGAAAAGTATAAGGCGCTTCTTCATAGATAATGGCATCAAAGCGGTGGTAAAGTTCAAGGCGTTTTTCAGGCTCATATTCGTATTCTAATTGTTCGATGATGCGGTCAACTTCTTCATTAGCAAAGCTGATCGCATTAGAGGAACCTTTTTCCTTGGCACCTTTGGAATACCAAAGTTGCTTGGGATCTTCCGGAGGGGCTCCAAGAGCCCAGCCCAAAAAAACAGCATCGAAGTCTTTGTCTGCAAATACTGCCGATAGGTCAGCCATGTCCACTCCATTGGGATGGCAGTCTACGCCGATTTCCTTCAAGGTCGTGGAAATATAATCAGAAATAGCCTTCGTAGTAGGATTCTTTACATAATATGTTAAATTACAGCGGAAAGGAACGCGTTTTCCATTGATTAGCTTGCTTACCACCCCATCACCATTAACGTCATACCAGCCCTCCTCTTGCAGCAATCGACGAGCTAGATCGAGATCGAAGGGATAGGGCTTTAGAGTGGGATCATAAGAGGGAGAATAACGAAAAAAAGTCCCGGTGGTTTGAACCCCCATGCCATTTAGATTTTGGCGGATAATCCGCTCGCGGTCAATTGCTAGAGTCAGGGCTTGGCGCACTTTGCGGTTCCTAAAAAGGGGGCGCGCCTCATTCCAACCGATATAGCTGTAGCTGCGCCCGATAAAATCCAGCCGTTTCACACGCAATCCTTGCTGCGCTTGCTTACGGTAGGGTTCGCTGTTCAAAAATTGATCCAATTCCCCCAGCAGATTGGGCGGCACTTCGAAAAGATCTAGGGCGCCCAATTTAAAGTCTTCCCATATCCCATCTGGAGAGTCTTTAAACTTGATTTCCAACGATTCTACTAAGGCTGCGTAAGAATCATAGTAATGGGGATTGCGGCGGAAACGGATTTCCCGTTCGGTCATCCCATCAAATAGCCAGGGGCCGCAGCTAACAATTACATTATTAGCCCAGTGATGAGAAAAATTTTGGGCCCAAATCGGATTTGTCCGATAGGTATTGGGGTCGGCATCGTTTTCCACGATTTTTGTGCCATCGGCAAAATGTTGATAGACAAAACGGGGTAAAGGACGTAAAGACCCGGTCAGGGACTTGGCCAAATATTTCATTTGATCTGTTTCTTTACCCTCTTTGTTTTTAATCTTTTGAGTTTTCCAACGAATGACAAGGGTAAAGTCATCCAGCACGCGGACTTCCTCTACGTCATTGTAATAGACGCGTAAAGCAACAGCTTGCTCTTCTTCTACATGCGGGTTCATAATGGCATCAAAATAAAATTTAAAATCATGGGCAGTTACCTGATGCTGGTGTAGAAAGTCAGGGGCAAGATCGCTATTTTCAGTGAAATGGAGAGGGTTTAAGGGATGCCAAAAAATATCCTGGCGCAAATGAAGCCAATACTCAGGTATTCCCTCTTCAGTTCGACGTAGCTCCATAGAAAGGGCCATGTCGGGGCTGAACGTTTCATATATGCCCACTTTCTGCGAGGTTAAGGCTACAGTGCAAAGGGCATTCCAGGCGGCTACTTCAAGCCAATTACTGAAAGGATGCAGGTTATTAGGCTTGCCAATTGAGGCTTCTTTACGAATGCCACGGGGTTTAAAATGAGGACCGAGGAGCTTTGGTAAAGTCTCTTGATAAAAAGGATCGGGAGAGAGGAGATTCATCCAAGCCTGCCCATTCGACAAAGGGGTGGATGAGACATTTGGGATTGCCTCAAGGGAAGAGTGCTCTGGCAAAGATTTAAGAATATCCCCTGGGGTTTTTTCCCTATTCCTTTGAATGGTGAAAAGGTCGTTTTTGATTTCTTGCAAATTGGCTTGTACAAATTTGAGATCTTGTTCGATGAGCACAGACGACCAATAGAGCATTACCATAAAAGCAAACAGGCCTAACCCTAAAACGAAACGGAAAATGTAGAGGACAATGGGTTCCTTATTCAATAGATCACCAGGTGATAGTAAGTTGGGGCATTCGGATTTATAATCCAATGAGAGATCAAGCCAATCTCTGCAAGCCCTCTGCAGAAAGCTAGCAGCCCCACTACAATTGAACTTACCCCTAACACCGCGCGATCATAGGGCTTAAATTTCTTGAATAATGTGAGCGTGTGCATGGCCATGAACAAAGAGGGGCTGGTGAGCAAAGCAAAAGCAAACCCATTTCCCAAACCCACCCAAGCATTTCCCGAGAGAGCGCAAGCAGAAAAAACGATCAGTGTTTGTCCGCAGGGCAGAACGACTGTGAAAAACCCAAATAAAAAAGTTGCCACTATAGTGTCTTTCAAGAGAAGGGTCGAAATCCATTGATGCATGGGGTTCAGCGTCTGTTTCTTGAAAAGTTTGGGGACGGCTTGCCTTCCCAAGATTTTTTGCAATCCCCAACCCATAATTACTATACCACAGAGAAGACTTACAGTTTCTGCCAAGTAAAAGCGTTTGAGGAAAAAGTGCAGTACAGCCCCCCCTTCTCCTGCCAAAAGCCCTGCCAAACTAAAGGATG
Organism: uncultured Chlamydiae bacterium; assembly: GCA_963799115.1. Classification (GTDB taxonomy): domain Bacteria; phylum Chlamydiota; class Chlamydiia; order Chlamydiales; family Parachlamydiaceae; genus CAWCVY01. Next base: position 23,268 of record CAWCVY010000022.1, read on the forward strand.
AGAGACGCCCAATAAAGTAAAAGAAACGGAAGCGATGCTGGCCAATGAGCATGACAAGTGGGCCGCACATCCCCAAACAGTGAATATTTCCAAACAAATAGAGCGGCAGCAAAGAAAAAAATAGGGTCATGGATGTGAGTCGGGTAAAGGGGGTGGCGGGGTATGGGAATAGGAATCATAACGTATTTTTTGGATGCCGGCCATATCTAAATCCGTTGAGCCTGAATGACGTGTATACGCTATCCAGATCACATAGATGATTATCCCCAGAAAAAGAGCTAAGATGCCGTTCGAAACAAATTGAAACCAATGCCATTGACGCATAGAGATCCTTCTTTATAAATATAGTATATGCTAAGTTGAATTTTGGACCATGAAAATACAGTATTTCCGCGAGGTGTTGAATGGATTCAGCTCAAACCGAGTTATTAGCTGATGAGTTAATAAAGAAAGTGAAATGGCACTTGATCAGCACGATCGGCCGTACTGTTGAAGAAGCAACTTCGAATGAATTTTATCGAGCTCTTATGCTATGCTATTCGCGAAGAAACCATGATCAACTGGATGGCAACGGCGCGGACTATTGCCCAGCATGAAAGTGCGCATGGTCTATTACTTGTCCATTGGAATATTTACCCGGTCGCTTATTCTATAATAATATCACAAATTTATGTTCCGAATGATGTGGTGCGGTTGGTTTTGCAAAAAATGAATCGCAATTTTCGCGATATCGTTGAATGTGAAGAGGATCCCGGCTTGGGCAATGGAGGCTTGGGGACGCCTTGCTTCTTGTCTTCTGGATTCGTTGGCAACCCACCATTATCCTGCACAAGGCGTATGGATTGCGCTATCAATATGGAATTTTTGAACAGCAGATTTGGGATGGAGTGCAGATCGAAGCGCCTGACTGCTGGCTGTTCAATGAAAATCCTTGGGAATTTCGCCGCGATCAGCGGCGGGTGCATGTCAAATTTTGCGGTACCCCGCAGACAACGTTTAATATCCATGGCGATGAAATCTTGGAATTGGATGAATCCTGAAGAAGTGGGGGCGCTTCCCTACGACTATCCTATAGTGGGCTATAGCAAAGATCGCGATTTTTCTGTGGTCACCTTCGTTTATGGTCGACCAAAGATTCTCCGCGCAATTTCCAGTTGCAGCGCTACAATGCCGGCACGACTCGATCAGGCGGCTGAAAATACCACTTTGACCGATGTCCTTTATCCCAGCGACTATACCGAAATGGGTAAAAGGGTCCGGCTGAAGCAAGAGTTTTTGCTTGTCTCGGCCTCCCTGCAGGACATCATCCGCCACATCTTGGCCATTTCACATAATTTCCGCCAATTTGCCGATAAAGTGCGCATTCAGATCAATGATACCCATCCCGTCTTTGGTCATTGCCGAGTTGATCCGCATCCTGACCAAGCATCACGACATTCCCTGGAAAACAGCCTTTGAGATCACCATGGCTTGTACGGGATATACCAATCATACCATTTTAAGCGAAGCTTTAGAGCAGTGGGAGCAGACCCTTATTCTATTATCTTGCTTCCGCGGCAGTACAAAATCATTGAACGGATCAACTATGATTTTTGCAATGCCGTCCGTGCCAAATATCCGCAGGATGAAGAGCGGGTTCGCAGAATGTCGATTATCGAAAACGGCAAAGTGCGCATGGCCAATTTAGCTATCGTCGGTTCGCATAAGGTCAATGGTGTGGCTAAATTCCATTCAGAAATTCTTAAACACATCTGTATTCAAGGATTTTTCCGAATTTTTTCCCGATCGTTTTATCAATGTCACCAATGGTGTGACGCAACGCCGATGGCTGCTGGAATGCAATCCCGAGCTTGCCAAATTCATCACCAAAAGAATTGGGGATGGCTGGATCACCGATTTTTTAAAAATCCGCGAGCTTGGCCAAATTTGCGACCGATCCCGATTCGCAAAATGAATTGATGGAAATTAAACGAAAAAATAAGCTCCGTTTCATCGAATTTCTCAATCGGGAAAACAAGATTGCGGGATAGTACCAGGAGCATTGTTCTCTCCGCCTCCGCTGATCGATGTGGATTCCTTGTTCGATGTCCAGGTCAAGCGCATTCATGAATATAAGCGGCAGTTGATGAATGCCCTTTATCTCATCATGCTCTATCATGATCTGTCCTCAAAACCCCACACGCCATATCAAACGGACCTCAATTTTTGGCGGAAAAGCCGCCGCCGGTTATGAAACAGCCAAAGATATCATCCGACTGATTTATTGCATTGCCCGCAAGATCAATCGTGATCCGGCGATTGCAGGGCAGTTAAAAATTGTCTATCTGGAAAATTATAATGTCACGCTGGGCTGAGATTGTCATTCCTGCAGCAGACTTGTCCGAGCAAATTTCGACAGCCGGAAACAGAAGCCTCCGGTACTGGTAATATGAAAATGGCGATCAATGGTGCCTTGACCATCGGCACCGAGGATGGTGCGAATATTGAGATGGAGGAGGAGATCACTCCTCAATGGTGGCCTTTTGCTTTTGGCTGCACTGCCGAACAAATCGCCGAGATGAAGGCCGCATGATTCTTATAAATCCAAGACAGTGTACGAAAGCAACCCTAAAATCAAACGCGCTGTCAGATGCTTTACGGGACCGTTCCTTTGCTCAAACGGATGAGGAGCATCAAGCGTTCAGCGACCTCTACCACAAATTGATCGAGATGCATTATGGGGGCCCTCCCGACCGCTATTTCACTCTAAAAGATCTTGCAAAGTTACTATGAAACTCAGCTAAAAGTTGAAGAACTTTATCGAAAGCCAAGTTTATGGGCCGAATATGCCCTTCACAATATTGCTGGAATGGGCAAATTTTCATCCGATATTCGCTGTGCATAACTATGCGCAGTTAGTTTGGGGAATTGAGCCTTGCCCCTTGGATCAAGAGCTGCTTGATAGGGTGCGTTATGATTATGCCATTCACAATCGGTGCTATTAGAGGTTGTCGGCCTCTTTACAGAAAGGGGCAAGCTCTCATGCGCACAATGTCATCAACCTAAGAGAAGATTGGAAGGGTTGGACCATTTGGAATTGGTCCAATTCCGTCCAATTCCGTCCAATTCGTCCAATTCGTCCAATTCGTCCATGTCCAATCTTCGCTATTGTGATGAACCATCATAACCCTCTTGCGTAATTCATTAACTTGCCCGTGCCCAGCCCGTGCCCTTGCCCTTGCCACGGTGATGCCCTGGGCTGTGTGCGAATCGCTGGTATGCGATACTAAGTCTTAAACGGAATGGAGGAATATGAAATAAATATAAACTCTAAGCCTACCTATGCGAGTTCGTCCTCGTGTAGAAATCATGACTCGAACTTGTGAGAACAAGGTACGGATCAGCTAGCGTAATCAAGCAATTGATTATGACGAAGGAGCCAGGTCATGATATTTTGGGAGGAGCCACATTCTGGCCTCTATGTCTGCGCTAATTTCCACGGCCTAATGAAGCGCTGGAATCCAAAGATTCCATCTGGAAGGAATAGACGACAAAGTCCTTTTAGGATCATAGGGGTTATAAGTGACTTCGCCTGAAGAAAAAGGCATTGCATACTTACCGAGGAGGGCCTACTTCCTGATACGCCAGTATCGAGTCTTAGCTATAAGGCCAGTCCGAAATGCGAAGATGATAGGATGGGAGGAACAGAATTAACTTCAATTCCAACCTCTTGAGGTCCACAGCGTCTCGGAGATGATTATGAGTGTAATCATAAGGGACACCGAAAATCAGAGATAACGAACGTAACAGGTTCGGATAAGTTAGACGTCACGCTGAGAAAAACCGCATAGGTTATCCTCTTCCCTTTTTCAGGAAAGGTGGGGCAGATCTCTAAGGAACGATCCTATGAACTTGATACGAAGAGTTATCCAACAATCACTAGTATTAGGAGAAACCAATACGTGAAAATAACACACGATAAGCAAAAAGTGCATTCTCTCACTGGGAGAATCACAACAAAGCTTATGCATGAAGCGTTCAAAGCAGTAAAGAAAAATCGAGGGGCAGCGGGAATTGATAAGATCTCAATCAAGGCTTTCGAAAGAGACCTAGAAGGAAATCTTAGCAAGCTTATGAATGAACTTAAAAAGGGAACTTATAAGCCCATCCCACTAAAAAGAGTCCATATCCCGAAAGGGAATGGAAAAACAAGACCTCTCGGAATACCTTCTGTGCGATGTCGAATTGCACAAGAGGTTGTGCGGAGATTGATAAACCCTATTTTTGACTGTCAATTTCATGACAACTCATACGGATTTAGGCCAGGAAGAAGCTGTCACCAAGCTGTTGAGTGTGTAGAGCTCTACATTCAACAGGGTTACACATATATCGTAGATGCAGATATCAAGGGTTTCTTTGATAATATACCTTTACGAGTAATCGTAGAATCAGCAGAAGCCAAGATAGCGGATGGTAATATTCTCTCACTTATCGAAAAATTTCTCACGTCTGGAGTAATGGAAGAGGGTGAATTCAGACCTACAACAAAAGGCACTCCTCAGGGCGGGGTCATATCCTGCCTACTTTCAAATATGGTCCTCGATCATTTAGATAAACAACTAGATGAAAAAGGATATAAATTTGTCCGTTATGCGGATGATTTCGTCATATTATGCAAAGACCAGAAACAGGCCGAAAAGGCGCTGGAAGATGCGCAATCTTTCCTCAATGAACTAGGACTCGAACTCAGCCAAGAAAAAACGCATATAACGCGTGCTAAGGATGGATTCGATTTCCTGGGTTTCGAAATAAATAGCTGGGGAGCAAAGATGCGAAAGAAATCAGTGGAGAAATTTAAGACCAAAGTGAAAGAAATCACCATACGGTGTCATAACCTAGATCAGAAAGTAGTTGAAAAGCTGAATCAAGTCATAAGAGGAACTGTCAATTACTTTTGCACACGCACTACCAATGTGATAGGTCAATTCAGGAAACTGGATAAATGGATTAGAAAACGGATCCGATGTATGAAATACAAACGGATATCGCACTACGATAACAGCCGGTTTAGGAATAAACACATCACAAAACTTGGAGTGTTGAACTGCATTGAACTATGCCGAATGCGATTGAGGTACTAGCATTGTTCCTCTACTTGAGGATAGGATCGAGGCGCCGCCCATTGCTAGAAAGTTGCACGATGGTAAATAAAGGGAATTGACCCTTTTGCGGCAACGGGGAGGGACTGGGAAACCCAGTCCCTAACCCACTTGCAGTTGGAGCCCTTCAGGCTTATTTTTAATTGTTAAAGATGGTGAAATGAGCCTGGAGGGCTCTAATTGCAACAGCCCAGGATATCGCCCTGGGACGGGCATGGGCATGGGCAAGGGCAAAGGCAAGTTAATGAATTACGCAAGAGGTCTATTTTTTAAACTTCTTTGATAGAATAAGGAATACCCATTGTTTCTAATGTAGCAATAAGTTCAGAAAACCTTTTCAAGAAAGCTAAATTAGCATTTTCACTGATTGGTTTTTCTATTTCTACAAATTTTTCAACTTCCCAATTTTCTAGATTTTCAATAGGGGCAGTTAAAATCACAGTTGAATTAATCAGACAATTGGCATAACAATACTTGCTCATTTCATTATCTCTTGGTCGCTGATCACCAAGCTTATCAAGGGTTCCTGACCGCCAAAAGCTAATGCGGGCCTTTATTTCGTTAAACTCTAAGTGAATTTTTTTTGTGCCCTCTGATTTGTGTTCCCGGATGATTTTGAGTTCTTTATTTCCTGTAAGTCTCTCTCTAAATAGAAAATGGCACAATGCATATTCCACAGCAAGCTTTGCTGAAACATTCTCATAAAAGGAAGTAGCTTAAAGATTCCCTTAAATTGCCCCTTGCCTATTATTTTCCATTCTCGTTCCAAAGCTGCACATACATTTGTTAGGCTCTTTTCTTTACCCAATATTCCCAAGGGATTTAAAATGCTCAAATCACTTGATTGTATGTCTAATTTTTGGTATAGCAATAATAAAAATTGTTTACAATAATTCAATCGCTCATTTTCCAATAAATGATCTTCCGCTATTTTTGAAGTAATTTCAAGCAGCGAATCCTGTTGGTCTCCCGAAACGATAAAGTAATTTCCAGATAGTGCTCTGTCAAAATCTGCTCCAAAAGTTGTAAAATAGCCATCTGACATCATGGAGTTTATGCAAGCGAGATCTATAGCAGGAGAGAGAAGGTCAATAGCTTTTTTGTCTTTCTCAGATGTTTCCACATAATGACTGAGTCTTTTTGCCAATGCTTTACTGTAGTTAATCAGGCTGCGTCCGCATTGATTGCAAAAGGCTTTAGTGGTTCGTACTCTATCATCTTGAACTAAGTCTTTGATCTCTTTATTTTTTTAATTTTTTGATGAATTCCCGGGCTAATTTGATATGAGGTTCTTTGGTTTCTTGTTCATGAAACAAAGAAGGTGGAAGGTTTTTTAATAATTCTCCAAGATAATTCAAACTGATCATATAATTGAATAGGACGCAAGGCATTTCAGTTTGTTCATTTCCAAATCTTACGAGCTTTGCTCTATTTGCCTTGGTATTGTAAAATTCCGATGATTCGAAATCTATGAGAAATTCTGAAATAAATTGGAAAGCCAGCTCTAAATGTTTTTCCCCTTTAAAATTCTTGCCGACATTTTTAAGGCCGCTTTTTAAGCTTTCGAAATCTTTAGGATCCAATTGCTGTTCAAGCCCTAAGTTGCTGAAACTGATGCTGCGTCGCCGATTGCCCTCTTCATCATCATCTAAGTCTTCATTAAAGAAAGTAGCATACATTGAATCTTCTACTTCACTCCATTCTTTAAAAAGAGCTTCAGAAAAAAATTTTTTTAATAAAGCATGTAGATTTTTATCCCCTAACTTGCTCGTGTTTTCTTCTGTCAAAAATTCAGCTAGCTGTGCTCTACGTTCTTGCACTTGTTCCTCAAGATGAGAAGCAAATGTATATAAACGCTCAAGACCCTGTTCCATAGTCTGAAATAATTCTGTAGGTGGGCTAGAAACAGAAGGTGGGCTGGAAACAGGTTTTTTCTCACGAGGACTAGTAAGTTGTGATTTGGATGCCCCTTCCGGAGAACGCTCGATCCGATTCTTCCTGGTAACCCCTTTCATAAAATCGACTGGTGGTGTGTGATGGCGATGAGAATCGGGTGGAGTGAAGCGAACCGGGAGAGATTTAGCAAAAGGATTTTCTGTATGTTTTGACTTTAACATACTTGCGATAGATCTAGTGCGTATGGGGTCATCTTTTTCTTTCTCTTTCTCTTCATGTATCGTAACTTTTTTTTGAGCCGTAAAAGGGGGAGATTTTGCTCCTTTTGGAGGCGATTTGGGGGTTATAGCAGAAGAGACTTTGCTAAAAGATAATCTGCGCTGCCCTTTAGCAGAGGGAGATGTAGAAGGAGACGTAGCTGAACTTGATGGAGTGGTGGGGGGCGAGAGATTTTTATTTCTTGTAGGGACAGGATCAAAACCTAACATTATATTTACCTATGGAGTTAAATTATTAATAATAAATGAGATGATAACTTTTAATAGCGTTTTTATTCAACTGATTTTTCTTCATTCCGAATGATGATTAATTTTCTCAACGTTTACTAATCCCCATCTTTCAATAAGTTGATCATATGTCCCATTTTGTTTGATTTTGGCAAGCGCGTCGTTGAAACGTTGGATGAGCAACTGCCCCGCTTTGTTGTTTAGGGCTGCCAAGCGTAGACCATCATCTGTCAATGGCTGGGTTATGATTTTAAGTTCCTTTCCATAGAAAGTTTTCGTGTATATATGCGCAGCTATGGCTGGGTAAACAACCCCATCGATACGTCTCTCTCTTAGATCAGCTAATGCTTGGAGAATATCGTCATAGAGTTTGACCTGAATGGAGAGATCCTTTTCAAGATTTAGAATTGCTGGTGTAATGGACTGGACACCGATAATTTTTTTGGCCATTTCATTCCATCCATTAATTGGGGCAGCAGTTCGAACGATAAGAACAGGGCCAGTTAGGAAATAGGGATTTGAAAAAAGCAAGTATTTTTCATTTGATGCTTCAGGCTTTAAAGTCGTTAATATGCCATGGATTTTTCCTTGCTCTAAACCAGAAATATGCTGGGAAGAGGGAATAATGAGAATATTTAGGTGAATATGCTCTAGTTTAGCAACTGCTGCCAATAGATTATCGTTGAAAGCTGTTAAATTACGCTCTTTGTCCCTTAAACCAAGACCTCGCCAGCTACTATCTTGTCCAATGGAATAGGTGTTTTCCGAAATGTGTTCCGACGTGCAGCTTCTAAACAAAAAAAGAAAAAATAAACTCATTAAGAAAAGGAGCAAAATCAAACGCCTCGTAGATCCTGCAAAAAACCTTTTTCCTTTTTCGTAAAGCCAGGCCATATATTTCCTTCTAAATACAAAATAATAATTGATTTGCGAATTTTTCCCTATAACCTATGTAAAAATGTTCCTCTTTCTGACTTCGCCAAATTATTCAAAATACCCTCATAATCAATGTTTTATGCTGTAATATACCCCGTGAGCAGTTCCTCTTTTTTTAAAATAAGGGGTGTGCTAGGTTGACGATTTTAGGATTAAAACAATTTTTAACAAGATCGTGCTATGACTACATTAACTCTATCAGACCACCTAGTGGCAAAACAAGTTAGATCTTCAGATCCAATTGCTTTGTCTACCGATATGAAGCTTGTTGCAAGCATCATTTTAGGAGGCGGGGAAGGGACGCGGCTCTATCCTTTGACGCTTACCCGCTGCAAACCCGCCATCAATTTTGGCGGCAAGTATCGTCTGGTTGATGTGCCTATATCCAATTCCATTCATGCAGATTGTCACAAGATTTTTGTCCTGACGCAATTTTTGTCTTCCTCTTTGCATCATCATATTTTTCAAACCTATATGCAAGGTGGGAGGGCATCTGGCCTTATTGAAATTCTCACCGCTGAACAAACTCCCACACAAAAATCTTGGTTTCTAGGAACTGCAGATGCTGTCAGGCAAAACATTGACTATTTGTTAGAAAGTCCGGTTGACTATTTTCTCATTCTTTCAGGCGATCAGCTTTACAATATTAATTTTCGTGAAATGGTACACTTTGCAAAGACCACTGATGCAGATGTAGTGGTGGCAGCATTACCTGTGAATGCTCAAGATGCAACCCGTCTGGGAATTTTAAAAGTAAATAGACGTCATTTTATCACCGATTTTTGCGAAAAGCCACAGGATAAAGAACTTTTGCAAAAATTATGCAGTCCAAGCGAACTCATAGAAAGTATTGGGATCTCGCATGCCAGCCAGCGACATTATTTAGGCTCCATGGGGATTTATCTATTCAAACGGAAGGCATTGGTTGATTTGCTTAAGAAAGATCCTCGTGAGGACTTTGGCAAGCATTTAATTCCTACTCAAGTGGCTGCAGGAAAGGCGGCAGCATTTTTATATGATGGATATTGGGAAGATATTGGAACCATCGAAACATTTTATCAAGCTAATCTGGCTTTGACTGATCGGCGTCCGCAATTTAGTTTTCATAATGAAACAAGGCCCATTTATAGCTATCGCTATGATTTACCGCCTGCAAAATTTTTAGATACGCAGATAAAGCAGAGCATTCTTTGCGAGGGATCCATTGTGGATGGTGATGAGATTTCTCACAGCATTCTTGGACCGCGGTCAGTCATCCATAAAGGATCCATTATTCGAGATTCCTATATTATGGGGAATGATTACTATGAATCCAGTGTTCTCGATCACCAACGTCTTCCTTCAACACCCCATATTGGAGAAGATTGCATCATCACACGCTCCATTATCGATAAAAATGTGTCTATTGGTAAAGGAGTTCAATTGATTAATAAACAGAAATTATCTCATTATAACGGCGATAACATTTTCATCCGCGATGAAGTGATTATTGTACCTCGTGGTGCAACCATTCCGGATGGTTTTATCCTATAACATGAGAGTAAGATGGCTGTTTGGGCAATTGGAGACCTTCATTTGTCTTTTGGAGTTCCTAATAAAGAGATGAGTATCTTCGGCCCCCAATGGGAGGGTTACACAGACAAAATTGAAGAGGCTTGGCGAGCCTCAATAGGGCAAGATGATCTTGTACTTATTCCTGGAGATATTTCCTGGGCCAAACATGTGGAAGAAGCTCGTTCCGATTTCGAATGGATTGATCGTTTGCCGGGTACGAAAGTGCTTATTAAGGGCAACCATGACTATTGGTGGGCTTCTTTATCAAAGCTTAAATCTATTATCCCCCCTTCTTGCCATCTGATTCAGAATAATAGTTGGACATGGCATGAAGTCAGCATTGCCGGAGCCCGTTTGTGGGATATTCCGGGATTAAATTTTAATGGGATCATCGATTTCAAAGAATTCTCTTGTACCAAAGGACTTACCGAACATGATGAATCCCAAGATAGTCAAAAAATTTATCAAAGGGAATTAGGACGTTTGGAAGTTAGTCTTAAGAGCATGAATCCCTTGGCAAAAACGCGTATTGCAATGACGCATTACCCTCCCATTGGAGTTGCATTTGAAGAGACAGAAGCTTCCAGGTTGCTCGAAAAATACCAGGTTAACATTTGTGTATTCGGCCATTTGCACAATGTAAAACCTGGTCTTAGTCTATTTGGTGAACATCATGGGATTCGTTATTACTTAACTGCTTGCGACTATTTACAGGATTTTAAACCACTTAGAATATTCTAAGGAATGATTTTGTCTTATCTACACAAGTTCTTCCTCCTCTTCTATTAGCAATGCTTGTTCTTGCACAATGACATTTCCTACTTGTTCCCGAACTTCCCGAACAGCTCGTGCTTGAAATAATTTTTCCTGGGTATTACCCCAATAGAGCTCCCCTTTGACAAATGGCCCCTCGCCCTTTCGACGAGCCTCGGCAATTTGATAGGGAAGAAAGGCAGGATTATAAATGGTGTGCTTTTTGTTCAGATACTTCGCGGCAGAAAACCACATATCCCCTTTTGGCTTTTTCACCCACCTCCCACGACAAGATAATAATAAGGTATGGAGAATGGTCACCACTAACCAACGCGTCCTTTCGCCTTGTCTATCAGCCCAGGCTAAGATGCGGTCCAAAGGTGGTACTCCGGTTTTAGCTTGCGTAACCCGCATCCGAAAAAAATTAGGCAAGTCTTTAATAAATTTTTCGGTGATGTTTTGAGTGGAATTTGCGCAATTCTTTCCGGCAAACTGAAACACCCCTTCAGAGAAAATAAGATGATAAATGCGGGAGCGAAAACCACGCCCCTCTTGTTCTTCGGGAAAAATGGGGTAAGCTGCTCGCTGGCGATGGGTGTATGTAGCATTTTGGTCAATCAAGGCAAAAACTCTTTTAAGAGTGGCGCAAAATAACCATAACCCATCCAGAAGGCCTCTTTGGTAGCGGTGGGCATAAATGCCGGTATTGATTATCTTCCACTTTCCATCCTCCATCCGCAGATACAATTGCCAAAAGCTATGGCAATCCAAAGCATTAAGATCCAAATGCTGCCTGGTTGCGGCTACTTTAAAAAAGAAGCGGCGGTTTCTGACCTCATCTCCATATTGCTCGACTAGCGCTTCATGATTCACAATAGGCCCCATTGGAACTTGATCAAACCAATCATTTTCTGTCAAGTGGGGCAGCTCATAAGATTTTGTTTCTGCCTTCCATACCCCTTTGACAGAATGAAAATTGACAAATCCCCAATCGGAGCATAAATTGATATTGACTTCCCGCAAATTCTTTTGGGAAATCTCCTTCAAAAACTCTGCCACGGTTAAAGAATAATTGCCCTGCCTAAAGAAGATTCTCTCCTCGGGTTTCAAAATGTTGATCCTTTCCTGCTTTTCCGGTTCGAAGCGCTTAAAGCTTCCATGATAAATAGAGGCCGTCAAAATCTTTTTAACAACTCGATCAGTTTTTGTCGGAATTGTGCGAAAAGCTAAAACTTCCTCTTGCCGTTTAGCAGGATCGGGATTGCGCAAATACCCCAAGCTACTTGCAAGCAAAGATGCCTTTAATCGTCTCCTGGTTTCGCAGCATTTGACAATGATTTCTACCGAATTGTAGTCCCGCAAACACCAGTTAAAAACCTCTGTTAAGTATTTAGGATTTTGGTAAACAACTTCCAGCCACTCGTGATATTTAGCAAGCTCCGCAAGCTGTTCAAGTTCCAACTCATTCAATTCCCGGTTTACAGCTAACTTTTGAGCATTCTTCCACTCTTTTGCGCGTTGAATAAGGTTTTCCAACTGCCCTTGATTAGGTTTTTCTAAAACATCGACGCCGCCGTTACTTGCACCTAAACTGTAGCGCAACCCAGCTTCGCGACATTGCAATTCGTGATAGGCTTCTTTTAATTTCGGAGAAACTTTTTGCAAATGAGAAATTTGCGTTTCGATCTCCTTTGCCAGGTTGAAATAGGTTTGATATTTTTCCTGATAAACTCGTGCTTTTTCCCGATAAGGTGCATCTAGGATTGCGGGGTCAAAGACTTTGATTCCTTTTCTTTCCAAGCCGATGAATGCTTGATTGACTTTTTCTATTAAAAGCTGCAAACGCGGCTCCCTGCGACGGCCCATGCCATTAATCAAATGGCTCCATCTGCCCTCTTTAACTATTTTTCCAATTTTATTAAAATCAGGGTGATCTTGCTGTAGTTCCCCAAAAATTTGTTGGGCTTCATTAACAGTTAAGCTATTGTCAGCCATAAAAGAAGACTCCAAGTGGATAATATTGATTAATTGAGAGCAAGAATAACAAAAAAAAATATTGAAAGCATCAGGTTTTTCTTTGTCGCTCATGCATTATTTTGCATGCCTATTAAAGCAAATTAAACTCGATCTTGTCAAACAAGAGATTTATAATCAATATCTTAAATAAATAGCAGGATAAGCAGGATGGGCAAGATAAGAACAAGATGCATCATTAATAATATTCTTATCTTGTTCTTATCCTGCCCATCCTGCCTATCCTGTTAAAATTTAAATATTTAGTTTATATTTTGTTGATCTTTGTTTAGCTTAAAAGACTCTTTCGTAATGGACTTGACTTTACTCAATATATTGAGTAAAGTTACTCAAAGCACTGAGTAAAAACTTTCAAAACATAGAACAACTTTATGATGAAAAAAAGGAAATGTTTCGAAATACTGCTAAAAAGACTTCAGGAACCACGTCGATTTATTCAATCTCTTATCGGTCCACGTCAAGTAGGAAAAACGACATTAGCTAATCAAGTTGCAAAGGAATTAAGGATACCATATCGGTAACAGTTCAGATACCCTCCTTCGTCGGGGTATCTGAGAAAAGTAATCAGGCCGTCTCGGCCTGATTACTTTTCTCAGACACCTCGACGAAGGAGAGGTATCTTTTAAATAACTACCCGGTTATTTGAAGATGCTTCCTGGCGTCAGCCGGGTACAGGGCTGAACTGTTACATTGAATTTATTCATCTTTCGGTAAAGTCTGAGAAATTGCCTCAATTTTTTCAGCAGGCGGGCTTTCTTTAAGCTTCTTCTTGGATTTAAAATTGTCATTGATTACGCAATCCTCACGAAGAACAGATAACTCACTTTCCAATTCTTCCCCTATCTTTCTGTTATATCGATTAACACTCATTCCTTTTAATTCAATTGTTAGATCATCTAATTTATTTTTTTCTTCTTTTTCTCTACTTAATCGATCAGAATCTATATCCTTTTCTTCTAAAGGTCGTGCCTGAGTAAGGTGCGCAACTTGCTGTGTAAAACAGAATAAATCGTGAACAACTTTCTCCTTTTCACCGAAGAGCATGATTTTAAATCTATTAGCATGTTTTACAATCTTACAAACAAAAAATTTAACTTCATCTGTTTCCGCTTCTTTTACCATCACTTTTATATATTTTTCATTGAGTGTATATTTAGTAAAAGCAAAAAGACGCTCCTTTTTAGACTCTTCCTTTAAACCTTTCCAAATTCGATTTCTTCCGGTTAATGGAAATTTTTGCCAATCGAACATATTATCAAAATAGTATTCTTCCAAAACATCAAATGTTGCTTTCTTATAAGATTTGTCACTTTGTATAATGTTATGATCATGTTCCTTTTGACAGTCATGGAAAAATACTCCATATTTAGCCACTTCTTGAACTTTTCTTTTTTTTTGATTTTTAACCACCTCACGGATGTTATGGGTAGATAAACATCCCATTTGACCACTAGGCTTTTCTTCCTCTTCTTCTTGTTCCATGGCATTAGATCTAGGTGTATAAAAAGAATCCAAAACAATATTTGTGGCTTGCATGATTTTTCCTATAATGTAATGAGTTTAAATAAATAACAAATCAGAGGTCTAATGGTTTATTCTCGCTGTGAATTTTCCCAGTGAAAATCACAACGAGATGTCAGGAATTCCACCTAAAGATGTCAAAAAAAGACTCTTTCGTAGAGGCTAACGCACAGGACAAGTTCCGGATGCACAGCTTTCTATATAATCATCATGGCCAATTTCAATGCCTGAATAATCAATTTCTCTTAAAGTTGAGGCATAAGCTTCATGAACCTCTTTTGTAACAACTTCTTGCGGAAGGTAGGCATAACCCAAATCTTCGGCATTTTTAGTGGGATCATTGCGGAATAAAAAAGAAACGCCTACATAGCAGTCCCAATTGTCAAGCAGCCAATCAATAATTGCAGGCACTTCAGATGGATCGTAAGATACTGTGTTGGATACGTTCTGCTCGCACCATGTGGTCTGCAGCAGCCCGTAACATTCTAGCTGCGACACAGCTGAATCTGTATTGACCTCAACTTCTTCCACCTTGCCATTTTTGCGGGTTACGTTTGTCCGCATAAAGGGCACATTTTCATATTTCACGGGAAACTTGACTAGAACAGATTCTGGTTCATAGGGTTTTTCCATCACGGAATAGCCCGCTGCACGGAATTTGGCTACCAAAGGATCATGTTTGGAATAGGTGATATTGTTAAAAATATAACGCCCTAGCGGCATATGAACACCTTCAGGAACTTCGCCCCATTCCTTGGTTCCCATGATCTTACTAACCGTGCCGCTTGGTTTAATGCAAGTGACGTTCTTAGGCAAAGGCGAATTGAGTTCATTAGCCATACTGTAAGCTGCACTGACGGTAATGTTGCGCATCCGCTTGTAGTCATAGGCAGTCAAGTCGGGGCGTGCGCGCACTCCTGTAAGTCCAACGCCGCAAAGATGCAAGAATTCGTTATTGAGATGCCAGGCTTCTTGTAAAATTTCATCGCGCAAGTTCACCATCGTTTGCCGATAATTCATACGTCCCGCTAAATAGAGCGCCCTCTCCAGGCCAACTTTATCGCCTTTAAAAGCTAAAACATTGACTTCGGTCAAATTGCAAAAACTCTTATTGCCAAGCAAAATTTCCACACAAGGATTGCAGCCTTTAAACCAAGGTGCGCGTCTTTCTGCTTCGGCAGCATTAATAAAGCCCGGTTCGGAACCCCCGGATTCCAACATGAGCTGGAAAATGCGTTCAAGTTCTTGATGGCTGGGTTTAGTTCGGAAAAGGAGACTATTGTTAGATTGCTGTCGGTGGGCATTGCCTTTAAGCCACCACTCTTTTTTGGCTACGGCAAACTCTTCCCACTCTGGCTGACCATATTCAAATAAGGCAATTTGAGCTGAACGTCGGCTTGATAAGATTGTTCCCAGCCAGTTGACGATGTCCAAAATGTCCATGCGTGTTAAAAGCTGATCTGCACGATCCGACAAAATCTTGGCAATTGCTTTGAATGCTTTGGCGATTTGCTCATCCCCGGATGAAATCCAGCCATAGCCCTTCAAGCGCGTGCCGGCAGCCCGGATCTCCGAGAAATCAAGCACCAGGGTTTTTGCAAAAAATTTGCCCGCCACCAGCTTACCAACTGCTTTGGCCCATGCAATTGCAGAATCGCCGACCTTGATTGTCCATGTACGTGTTTGGGATCAAAACTCTCTAGGTTCTGCTGCACTCCTCCCTTTTCCGTACGATTTGAGCGAATCACCTTAATCTCTTGTAAGGGACGGCGAAAACCATTCAACGTTCCTGTGATAGGTCTGAATCCTACCCCGCAACCCTGCAAGAGAAGCCAAAGAACATCAACGACATCATAGACCGTTTCTACGTGAGTATAGGAACAATTGAACATACTGGATTCGCGTGTACGGCTCAGTTCAGTCCCTCCCAGCCATAAAGTCCGGCCAGCCGGTGCTACATAGCGTCCTTGAATCAAGCTGCGCAATTCTTCCAATTCATCCTCTTGTATTTCATTAAGGGATCTACCTAAAGCTCGTGTCCATAACCAGCGTTGATGAGAAATGACGCGGTCTACGACTTGTTCCCAGCTTTCAAGCAGGGTATCCCCATCTTTAAGGGGTCGATGATACGTTCGCAGAGCGGTTGCCATCGCTCGAGCAGTAGGTGTGGTCATGGTTACTCTCCTATTAAGATAATTATCACGAACTACAAGATGTTGTAGTTAGAGGGTGATCAAATTACAACATATTGTATTAAAAACGCCCTTTGGTATCTATTTTTTCGGCTTAAAAGTCAAGATCCATAATTTATTTGAACTTCATTCAGAATGCCTTCTAAGCCATTTTTTAAGCCTTTGAGATTAAAGCTGTTTCAAACTCAATAACCGAAAAAAGCTTTTTAGAGGACTCACATCCAAGAAGTTAGCAATTAGAAAAAAAATGGGGCTTTAGTTTCAAATGCTGAAAAGTTGAGCAAAATTAGATAAGTCCGGATCAGTTGCAACAATGTGTGCTTCTGGAGGGTGATTAGTTCTTTTTGATAGCAATAAGAGGAGGTTATTTGCTTGTTTTTTTTGGTCTAGCTGGTGGAAGTAATCGATGGCGATTGAGAGAAGATCTTGGAAATCCTCTTCCTTTTCAATGAGTGGAATGGTATTTTGAACAAGAGTACGAAAAGCTGCATCATCTTTCCATTCAAGTACGGAAAGAAAGAAATTCTAAATTAAAGCTGATATGCCCGATCATTTAATAGCTCTTCAAGAATTTGTTCTACAAGTTTTTGGGCTGTCTTTGCTATGAGAATGTCCGAATAGCGTAGCCGTAATAAAGCAAACCATTTATTGTTTGCTAAATAAACAGCAAAATCATCAAGTAATTCCTCTGCAAAAGATTCATTTCCCTCCTCAATTTGCTCTAAAATAAAATCATATAAAAAGGTTTCTATATCGTTGGCACAGTAGGCGGAAATTAATTCGAGTGCTTGTTCAGGTGCAATCCCTTCATCTACATTTTCATCTAATATTTGTTTGAAATTGGCCAGTGCATCTTGTAAGGTGAGCGGATCTTCGACATCTCCCTTATCGTAAAGAAAGATTTGATGATCAAGTTCGTTGCAAAAAACAGATGAGAAGGTTTTTCGCTCATCAGTCGCCGCCAAAGTTCAAAAATAAGGAGGTAAATTTGGTCCTCTTGCTCCACTTTTAAGTTGGCGGTCTCCTATCAAGTGATTTGTTAAATCTTCGGGTGAATCGGATTCATCGGCATATGCAATAAGGCTTGTGCGGTCGAGCTGGAGGCTAAGTTGCTTTAACTTGTCAAATAAAGTCAGACGTAGATAAGGCGCGGTAGTCTTCAACTTGCCAGGGTTCGAACCGAAAGCGAGGGTTCGTTGAGCCAATTCATGCGCAATAGATTGTATAAGGCTCTGCGTTCTATAGTATTCATAATCATAGAAAGTTGAAAAGTTTAAAAAAACTGAGGTATTTTAACTTTGAAAAATTGATAATATTCAGATATTTTTGAAAATCTAAATGCTCTACACATATTGTAACATCTATTTCATTAATTTTGTATATTTATACACAAACAACCGGAAGAATTGTTGTGTATCTATCGTTCGTCTATTTGCAGCTTGCCTGCAAGCGATATAAGTAGGGATACTTGCAGCTTGGTATTTCAGTAAACCCTGTCGATTTCACGATTATCTCCTTTAAAGGAATAAAATGATAGGAAAAGAGTAGAGTTTGAAAAAATTTCTAGCAATAAAATAGCATGGTTGTTTTTTTTTCCGAGGGATTTATACTAAAGGGTTTTTTCGGGAACATGCCCGATTTTTTCGGGCACATGGATCGAGTTGGACGAAATTGGGCAAGCTTCTTCGCAAAGGTCAAGCGAAATGCGGCAATCCCAATAAGGAAATCCATCTGTGCCGCCTATAAGTGGTTTTTAATATTTATATCATTCGTATATTAGCTGCAGGTACATACCCTATTAATTCTTGCTGATCAGCTATTTTTAGCCAATCTCCGTTTGCTGTTTGCAAAATACGTACTTTGGAACCGGCCAATAAGGGCTCTTTGGTAAGTTGAGCTGCTTGCAGGTTGGGGTTTCGGTAAAAACCTGTTGACCTCACGATTATCCCTTCTAAAGGAATAAAATAATAAGAAAAGAGTAGGGTTATAAAAAATACTAGTAACAAAATTGCACTGCTGGCTGCTATTTTGCGGATCGCATAATGGGGAAACCAAATGGCAGCTGAACAAATAGAAAAGGTAAAAGAGCTAACCAAAAAAATAATTCGAAACGTTGCGGGAGTAATAAAAAAGAGATCAGCTGATTGAGGAAAGTTTGCGGGGGCGAAAAGATGAGCCCTTGTTTCTCTTGAGCTTTTTCTAGACGGGATTTTAAGAGTTGATTGCCGGGATTTTTTGCGAAGTGCTCGCTCATCATATAAAATAGCCCAGGGGTATTCTCCTAGTTGAAAGTAACTATCCGCTATGGCCCGATCCAAGTCAGATGTTTGGGTACTTAATTGTTTATCAGCAAGGCTATAAAGGGTTAAAGCATGGTTGAAGGCTTGTCTTCGCTCTTCAAAAGTGGTTGCAGTTTCACCTTCTTGGTAGCTACTATTTTGCTTTTTCTAAAAGATCTACTACGGTGGAGTTTGCCCTTAGGATTAAAGGAGTTAAAAGGAGTACTATTAAGAAAAAAATTTTCTTCATCTATTTTCCGAAGGATTGGACGAATTGGACTAATTGGACGGATTCAACACGTTGGAATTGGTCCAATCTGTTCAGTTCCGCCCAACTCGTCCATGCCCCATCTTTACATTGGTACGTACCCGCATCCTATTACCCATAAGTGGCAAAATCTCGCCACTGCGGCTAGCTAATCTGCCCCACATTGTTCCTCAGCAATATTAATAAAATATTGCATCGTCGCAATGTGTGCCATCTTGGCTGCCTCGTAACGATCTTTTTGCCACTTATGAGTAATAGGATGCGTACCCGTGCCCGATTTTTTCGGGCCTCGGGCATAACCATTCCTTATTCATGATGTTATATACTAAAAATTGATTTTTTCAAGAAATAAGATGGGTTTTTCAATGCTCATCTGCAGAGAGCTTGAATTTCCTTTATTCTAATTCATTAAAACAGCATGGTCCCTAGAATTCGATTTCCTAGCTTTTATGTTGTTCAATTTCTTTTCAAGTTGTTCCTGTTTTTGTTGCAATGGTAAAATAGAATTGGATTTGAATTTATTCCTATAAATAAAGCCCTCTTCATCATCCATACCTTTAGTATTTCTATCTATTTCGTAACATCTCTCTAGAATTTGGGCATCAAGTTTTTTTATTTCTGCTTTAATTTTTTTCTTTTTATTATCTTTTTCTTCTTCAACATGTTTGACTTGGTATGAATTTCTACTAGAAACAGAAGAGGAAACGGAATAAAATTCAGTAGGGATTAATAAAGGAATGGCTTCCAGACCATCATCTGACTGAGAAGAATCTGACTGAGAAGATTTAACTTTTTTTAAGATCTTCTCTACAAAAGCGATGTGACAGCGATATACCTCATTATATTTATTTTTTTTCTGTTCCATCTCAGATAGCACTATCATTATAGGCCATCGTTTTACAGATTGATGCATGGAAATTTTGATATGCAGGCTCGACTTTCTCCATAAAGTCAGTATTGATTCTTTTCCATTTTTTTGAATTGTTGCACCCAAGTA
This sequence comes from uncultured Chlamydiae bacterium, assembly GCA_963799115.1. GTDB lineage: Bacteria > Chlamydiota > Chlamydiia > Chlamydiales > Parachlamydiaceae > CAWCVY01. The sequence goes on from CAWCVY010000022.1 coordinate 43,342, forward strand.
TGTTAAATGCTCGATCGTGAATTGCATTATCGGAAGAACAATAATGGGTGTAGGCTTTTTTAATATAGGCTTCTAATCTCTCATAATAACTGCGTGATTCTTTTTGATAATTTTCTAATTTAAGACCAGATAGTGTACTCGAATTTTCCTTGAGAATGGGAGGACAGGAAAGTTGTTTCAGAAAAAGTTTTGGAATTGTATAAAATTTGTCATATTTTTCCTTTATTTTAAAAATTAAAGTTTGTTCTTGTTTTGTTTCTATTACCGATAAAATGCTAGCATTTTATAGAGCATACCTGATAAAAGAAAGAATGACAAGATGAAATTCGCATCCATTTTTGAATACCATTCTCTTTTTTATAAGCATTTATAAAATTTAAAAGATCCTCGGTTTTTAGTTTATTAGATAGTGTTTTGTTCGATGATTTATGTAAAAAATTATTAAACCTTCTATATATTGATGTTTGTGTTTTTCCTTCAATTTCAATTAAATTCCAATCAATTGGGATGCCTTTCGAATAAAGATCTTTGACTTGCTTAATTATGCTTATTGTGTCTTCGTCGGTCCAATATGTTTTCGCTTTTTATTTATTTTTATGCCAGCCTGATCTAATTCAGATGATAAAAGGCCCTGTTGAAATAAGGTTTGCACTTTACGATCAGGCCATACCTCGGCGTCTAATATTGTCTATCATCTGAAGGCACTTTTTTGGGGTCCTGTCAGGAATATCAGAAGATAGCTCAGAAGATAGCGCCAAAAAAAACATTTTTCGATTGGGGTTTCCATCCGTTGCATTCTTGTTAAACGTTCGAATAATGTTTATCGTTCCATCAACAGACCATTGTCTCGGTGTAGATTTTTTTCTAATTCTTTTCTTTCCAGAAATCGCTATGTCCGTTTTCATCCATTCTGGGTTTTCCGATGAGCATGTGCAAGTTGAGTTTTTTTATGTTGTAATTGCTTCACATTGTTTGAAACGCAGAGTGATGAATAATTTTTATTTTCGCTTAACTTTTTGATATTCGACAGTCGATCTAAAATTTGTTCTATTTGCAATAATTTAATTTTTTCTTGCAGCATCACCAGTTTCAGATCATTCTGGAGTAGTTCATTTTTTTTTTGCTGGATCTGTAATGTAGCTGTAATTGCTGTTCTTTAAATTTGATAAGATAATCCCTTTCAAGGATTGATGGCTGTGGTGTGCTATTAGTGACTACCTTTGCTGATGAATCAGTGATTTCGCAAGACATGTTACTACTCTTTTTTATCTTCGAACATCATTGATGACATTTGAGGAGGTGTAACATCATCTTTGTGCATAGTTATGTACACACAAAATTGGCCAACTTTATTCATATGTAAACCTACTTTTAATATATTTTTTTAAGTACAAGAAATTATAATGAAAAAGTAATTATAGCAAAAAAAATCACTCTCTGCAAGCAAACGATTTTTCAAACATTTAAAATAAATTGGAGAATGAATCTAAATAACAAATTATAAGCTCATTCAACTGTTACCTAATGTGATAGAACAATTGCTTTGCCTCTTGTTGCAATGCTTTCCAATCAAAAGCTTTATCAGGGCTATATTGGAGGGCTTGCAATCGCAATAGAAAGGAACGGATAGCACCCAGTTTGCCTTCCAAAGGCAGCCTTTCCAATTGAAAGGCTCCCGCGGATACAATGCCCTTTTCCCACAAACGCTTCCAAAAAGCTTGTTCTAATAAGGGGATGGTTTCAAGAGAGGGCGTGCGAGTACTTAATGCTCTTTTTAAAAGTTCTTCACTTTGAGGTACTTTGAGCTTGGGCCGCTGCTGTATGGTCCGATGCCGCTTCATTTGCATAAGCAGTAAAAGCAATCCAGCGGGAAAAAGCCAAAGGACCCACGGAGTCTTGGTCCAGCTAGTTTTTAAATTGCCCAGCTCCACTGGCTTTCCTTGAAATTCTAAAGGGAGAAGAGAGGGGGTAGGCCAGTCATCTGCAATAGCAGGCAGCGGCGGGACGGAATCTTGTGAAGGCAATGAAGCCTTTTCAGTAAGAGGTGAAAAAACCTCAATCGGGATGGGTGAAGTCTCTTGAGTGACATATTCTCCGGAGGCAGCATCAAAAGAAGAGACCTCTAATGCAGGAATTTGGGTAGTAAGACTTGCGATGGGTCTTAACTCTATCTGGAAGACCTTTGTTTTTTCTTTGATTTCAGCCAGGGGTGGAAGATCGCTGGTTTGGAAAAAACCGCTATAACCTGGCTGGCATTTCAAAGGGGGCAAATTGAAATCAGTTAAATTGGAGATGCCTGAGATTTTGACTTCCAATTGCAAATTTTCTCCTACAGCTACTTTAACGGCCGATTTTAAACTTGCTTCCACTTTGATGCTTCCTAGACCTCCTGTAAAGGAGGCAGGTTGGGCACTCTTGGGAAAAGGTTTGACCTCTAAAGTCACAACTGGAGCTTCTGCTTGCAAAAGAGTAGGATCATAGACTTTTTGTCCCGCTTGCATCGTATAGGCATAGCCTTCAATCTTCGAAGGCCCTAGCTGAAAGGTTCCCAAATCAGAGGCTTCGATCTCTTGAGTTAAATCTTGGATTGTTAGGTTTTGCTGCTGGTAGTCGCGAATGTGGACATCCCCGATTTTTTGAAAATGGGGAGGATGAATCATAGGTAGGACAGAGTTGGTCAAATCAATACTGCGATTATAGGAAATGCGATAGAAAAGTTTGGTTCTTCCACCAGGAAAAAGTTCCGTAGAACCTTTCACCATGGCTTCTAAGCGAAACACAAGCGGTTCCTGCTTGGCGGCTCCTTTTGGTTGAGAAGCAGGATGGGCTGAAGGGGCTGCTTTGGGCAATCCTTCTGCGCCTTTGATTTCATAGCTAGAAGCAATGGCTTGATAAGTTTGATTTCCTATTTTTACGCTAATCGGAGAGAGAACATAAAGCCCTTTTTCTTGAGCGGGGAGTTGAAAAGAATAAATGGTGACTAGTGTATCAGGGTTCAACGACATGCTCACATCGCGTACAAATAAGGTTTCAAATGGTTTCCCATTCATGATAAAAGATTGAGGATCAATTTTTTCTGTTTTTTTATGCGTGATAGTAATTGTCCCTTCGACTGGATAATTGGCTTGTCCGGTATTTCCATCTATGGAGGCATCGATGACGGGATTGGCTAAAAGTCGGGTCATCCCCCCTAGCCACAGTCCAAAGAAAAGAATCCAATTTCTCACCATGAATGCAGCTCCTTTTGTTCCTGCACAGGTTGCGCTTGGTCTTGTAAATACATTTCTTGAATAAGACCCAAAGTCTGACTCAAATTTTGGGAGGATGATGATTTTTCTGGTTGTAAATTTGGCTGAGGAGGATTAATAAGGAGATTTAGGGCTTGCTGCCAGTCTTGAACGGTTTGTTCCCACTTTAATGGAGAAAATTGCGCTGCTGCTTTTTTAGCCATTTGATAGCCACGGTCAAAAAAAGGAATGACCTGATCCCATGGAGATTCTTGACAGCGAGCATTTGGATTTCCTGTTTGATGATAAAGCTTCTTTTGCTCCTCCAAAACTACCGGGATAAAGGGTAAAGATTTTTCGAGAGCCGCTTGAAGTTGTTGGGTTAAAATTTCATGCAAGTCCTCCTGCTGATGGGACTTCGCCTGCATGAAATCTTTTAATGAAAACAGTTGTAAAGTACGGGAGGCCTGTCCCAAAGCATCATTTAAGATAGCAACTGGTGTGGAGGCTTTTGAACCGACTAAAGCTTCTACATGGCTTAATCCGGTCAGCAGGAAAAAGCGCGAACCTTCTAATTGGTTATTTTGCAGTTCCTTTAAACTCCTTTTTAGGAGTTCTTTAATTTCATTTAAAAGCTTGGTCTGCTCTTTACTTACTTGTAATTGATCGAACTGGGCAAGCAGTTTTTGCAGACCAGAAATGGTCGGAGCATCTTGCAGCAGAAGAATTTCATAATTAAGGCTTGCTAATTGTAAAGGTGCATTTTCTTGAAAAGTCAGAGGAGTTAATGCTTCAACAGATTGCTCGATTTCTTTTAAAGCTGATGGGAGGTTTTGTTTTGTCAAATTTTGCAGCATCTTTAAGTATGCGGAGGAGGCTTGATCAAATGCCTTTTTTTGAGCTGGAGAAAATTCCCTTTGTTGCAGAGCATTCCAGACCGGAAGTAAAGAGACTGCTTGCTGTTGCAAAAAAGAACCATAGGAGGCAGGGTTTTCTTGTTGTTGTTGCAAATTTTGGATGTATTTGAAAAGCTCGTGAAGATTCTCGTTAAGATAACTAGACAAAGCTTCTAGGGATATTTGCTTTATCCATTGAATGCGTTGCTGCTGCTGAAGGGAATTAAGCTGCAGATGGGCATTTTTGATCCAACGTTCTAACAGTGGATGCGGGTAGCAGATATTTTTCGAGTCGCTTTCCTCTAAGCAATTGAATGTTTGAGCTTCTTGCAGTGCTTTCAGGCCTTTAAGCGTTAGGAAGATTTGGCGGCCAAGATTATCTCCAGGACTGCTTGGGAAGCTTCTTTTAAATAAGCAATTCCTTTGTTTAGAAGTAAGTGCGTAGCAAAAAGGGGTAAAGAAAGATCCATAGGGGGAATCTTGCGGTAAAAGTCCAGAGCCTCCATATTCTGCTTTTGAGCTAATAAAAGAGTTCCCAAATTGTAATAGAGGCGGGCTTTTTGCCAAGTCGGAAGAGGTTGGCTAAGCAACTGTTCATACATGACATAGGCCTCTGCGTAATCGTGGACTTCCCAAAGGCTGCTGCCTTGAAGATCAATCGCGTTTTGTCCCGACGGAATTTCTTTTGATTCAAGAAAAGGAATTAGAAAGAAGACAAAAGCTGCGAATCCCACTATAAAGCTTCGCCCTCTCTGTGTTCTCTGTGATCTCTGTGGTAAAAAATGAACCACAGAGATCACAGAGATAAGGAAAAACTTAACAGAAATTAATGTATTCATATTTTTCGCACATCGGGTAGGAGATAATTCAGCAAATAGAAAAGCAAGGCAATTCCTAAGGGAATCTGATAGTATAAATCTACAATAATATCTTCAGCCTTGATAGGGGCAATTTGGCGCTCGGAGGATGTCTCTTGAGGACCTATTAGCGGATCGTTTGTAATTTGAGTTGCCAGCTCCCTGCTTAGATCCCAGGAAGTCCATTCTTCTGCATTATAATAAACTCCTCTTTCTTTTGCTGCCAATCTCTCCAAGATAGCGGATTCAAGTTTTGATAAAACGGGTTTGCCTTCAAAAACAACCTGGGGAATAGGGTGAGGCTTTAGAGAGCCTAAACCGATGGCAAATAAGCGCAAATGCAGCTGCAGTGGATCCGGAATGGCATTTAAAATGGCCTCCTCGGCTTTTTTGCGAGCCTCTCCCTTTAACTCTTCTAATTCATTATCGCCCCCATCTGTCAGGAAAATGATGCTATAGTGTTTTGGCGAAGGTTTGGGGAATGCTTGTTGTTTAAGAGCACTTAAAACGGGAGTAAAAAGCGTTCCCCCTACATCGGTTTGATTAATATGCAAATCTTTAATGGAAAGGCGGACAAAGAGATAGTCGACTGTGGGAGGAACTAAGGCGCTGAGTTCTGAAGTAAAAGCATAGAGGGAGACCATTTGCCCCCGCAGTTGACTGAGAAGATCTTCCATAATGGACTTAGCTGCTTCTAACCGAGTTTCTCCTTGAGGGCCATCAGGAACGCGCATAGAGGCTGAGGTATCTACGAGGAAAATAATTTCATGGGGAGCAAAATGGGGAATATTATTTGCAGAGGGTCCGGCGGATGCTGAAGATGCGGGATAGTGGATATTCCCAAAGGGCTCCATGAGAGCAATGCAAGCCATAGTCCAAATAAACGCCCAACCTACTAACTTTGTTTGCGTCAGACTTGCAGCGCGAGGAATTAGTAAATAGGGCAAAACGGCGGAAGGCGCATAGGCACCTTGTTGGTGTCTTCGAAAGCGGTCAAGAGCAAATAATCCATAAAGCAAGGGAATAAGCAATAGGAGCAGAAACCCGGCTTGGGGCATATTAAATAAAATATCTAATCCCCGCATATTACGGCACCGTTTTTAAAATAAAAGCATCTAAAAATAGGGCAGCCAATAAACATCCTAGTCCAAGCAAGATAAAGAAGGGATATAATGAAAAGCGGGCATAAGCAGATTTTTCGTCCAATCCGTGCAGACTAGCTTCGCGGGAAACTGTTCCTTTTTCTAGACGATCGATGCTGGCGTAAATGTCTTTCAATTCTTGATTATCAGTGACCATGTAGAATCCTCCCCCTGTTTGAGCAGTAATTGAGGTGAGCTGACGTCGATGGGGTGCAAATTGAGCCGAGGAGAAAGAGGGGTCGATATTGATGACATAGAGGTGAATATTTTGGCTTTTGGCATAAGCTGCCGCATCATCGAGTTCCATTGTACGCAAGCGATTGCCGTAATCTAAACGATTAGGATCTTGAAATCCATCTGTGACGACGATTATGACCGCGCTTTTGATGGTAAAAGGTGGTTTGCCTCCCTGCCTTAAATCTTCAGCAAAATGACGGGTAGCGGCAATCAAATTGGCAGTTTTATAAATGGCGTACCCTATGGCCGTTCCATCATTGTCCAGATTTTTGGCCACCTGAATTTGATCTAATTGCTTTAGCAAAGTATCTTGGTCTAAAGTCAAAGGCACCAGGACGCGAGGCACACGTGCAAAGGAAACCAAGCCCATCATGTCGGAGGGATGATCGATAATAAATTGTCGCGTGACTTGCTTTAATAAATCAATTTTTGGAATCGATTCTTTCAGATTGTTTTTGCCCGTTGCAACAACAGATTCCCCCATCGAACCCGATTGATCCAGCACCAGGTACATAGCAAGGCCTTCAGTGGGAATTTCACGGTAAGGATGGCTAAGCTTCATTAAGGAAGAAGATTTGGGAAAAAGGAGATGGGGATCAATAAAAGCAATCATTAAGCAAATGAGTGCAGCAAGGTGGAGCTTTGATGGATAAGGCACTAGACGGGAGCGCCAAGAGGACTGCTGCAAATCTTTTAGTCTGGAAAAAGCCAAGGAGGGTTGAGTGTACGTAAGAAATAGCCGCTTTTTGATCAAAAAGATGGCAAGCAGAAACATCAATAATAAACCTGAAGCCAGGTAATCAACGGTAAAGTGCATGCAGAATTCCTCCACCTATGTTTCTATCAATATTATTGATTATACACAAACACTCTGAAGAATTGTTTTTTTTCGCACACAAGCAGGGCACATAGCAATTCTTCATTCAAGATGTGTATAAATGCTTGGAGAAAATCATGTAACCTATTATTAATATTCATTAAAATTGTGATATTGTTTTCCGTTTTTATGATGGGGAGGAGAGCATGAAAAATTTGCTATTTTGTACACTTATTTTATGTTTGTTTGCGACTGGGTGGAGTGAGGAGGAAAATGTTTCAGATTCCTGCCCAGTTCCTTTGGGTTTGCCTCCCATTCCATGGCCAAAGGATAACCCCTATTCCCCAGTCAAAGCGGAATTAGGGCGTTTATTATTTTCCGATACTCGTCTTTCTTCTGATAATACCATCTCCTGTGCTACCTGTCATAGCATCCCAAAAGGATTGACCGACCATCTCACCTTTCCTAAGGGAATTCACGGACATATTGGGACGCGGCATACCCCTACAATCATCAACGCAGCCTATAACTCTGTGCAATTTTGGGATGGGCGAGCTGTAACCTTGGAAGAACAAGCTTTGGGACCCATCCGCAATCCCAATGAAATGACCCTCGAATGTACTATGGAAGAGGCTTATCGAGTCGTTGAAAATAAAATTCGGGAAGTAGAAGAATATAGGCCTTACTTTTACGCTGCTTTTGGTCATGAAGAGTGTACGATGGAGGACATCGCTAAAGCTATTGCGACATTTGAGCGTACCCTGCTTTCGGGTAATTCCCCTTTTGACCACTACCAGGCTGGGGATACTACGGCATTGACTCGAGAACAAATTCATGGATTTGAAATTTTCAAGCAAGCGGGATGCATCGTCTGTCATTCAGGGCCAAATTTTACCGAATCAAACTTTGCCAATATTGGAATAGGCATGGATAAGGTTCAGCCAGATTTAGGCCGTTTTAATGTCACCCAAGATCCCAAAGATTGGGGGGCTTTTAAAGTTCCCACCCTTCGACAGATAAAACAGACAGGTCCCTATATGCATGATGGGAGCCTAAAAACGTTAGAAGAAGTAGTGGACTATTATGATCGAGGGGGTATTCTCAACCCAAATTTAGATTCATTGATACGCCCTCTGCATTTAACGACTGCCGAAAAGCACCACCTTGTTTTATTTCTCGAGAGCTTGGATGGCGAAGGGTGTCATGCAATCCATAAAGCAATCCAGTAAATAAAATGCCCTCTTGGGCCTCAAAGCAATACTTTCTTGATTTCTAAATAGCAATTCTTTATCATAATTCAATAAAAGTAGAAAAACACATTCTTTTTCGGATAGCGTAAATCTTAATAAAAAGAAATTATACCATTAGTTTAATTGTAATTTAATTATTAGAGGAGTCATTGTATATGAATGATTTTGTTTTTGATCTGCCAATGGCAGGCACTCTGGCAGGCACCTGGGAAGATGACGTTTTAAAATCTATTTCTATAGTGCAAGGATTGCCTCAAACATTCGAAGCTCCAACAGATGATCTATCATATTTGTTGCAAGAAGAGAAAAGTATAGATAACGCTACGCAAAAATTAATAAATTTAATTTTCGATAATCCATCCCATCAAAATATATGTCTTCGAGAAGATAATGAAAATAAGAGACTTTCAATTTGTTTTAAGAATCCCTATAAGATTCAATCTGAAGCATTTATGGGCGCCTTAGCTAATGTGCTATCCATTCACGATCTGGACAAAATTGAATTTATTTGCTGCAGATTTGAAGATATAGTCGTTTGGAATGCTTTCTTTAATCAAGCAGAAGTTGTATTAAAATCAATCCGCTTAAGTTTTGTTGATTGCTCCATTGGAGAGGAACATTTAGTGGTTTTAAATAATCATAAATATAAAATAATATCACTAACTTTAGAAAACCAGAGTTTAAACAATTTTCAAATCGAAAAACTATCTATTTTTTTAGAGAATAATTTAACAATTAAAGAATTGTTTGTATGCGGTAATGAGTTAGAAAGTTATGACTTCCTTGGCTATTCTTTAAAAGGATGCGTCTCACTTGAGGTGTTGGATTTAACCGATAATGAACTAGATGATAATGCAGCTGCAGTGGTTGTAACAGCAGTTACTAGTCTATTAAATTTTAAACGTTTATTATTGAAAAATAATCAAATCAGTAATTTAGGGGTTCAAACGATTATCGATAAGTTGAAAGAGCATCCTTCTGAAATTCGATTAGATATAGATCAAAAGCCTTCTTCTGATGAAGGAGAAAATAAAGGAGTTAAAAGAAAAAGAGAGACCTCACAAAAAGATCTTGAAAATAGTATTCAAAATAAAAAGGAAAGACATGAGTGGAATGAATTTTTAAATGAGATGAAACTTATTTTATTTGACGGAGAACAAATTTTATATGACCAAGAAAAATATGGGGAACTTGTAAAAGATCTTAAATTAGCTTCACATCCCAGTGAAGAACTTTTAAATAGAATTTTGTTGGTTGAAGAAGCAGAATCACAAGAATTTTTTTTCGAAATTTTATTAAGCAAGGAATTTGAAATCGTGCCTATTTTAGGAGATGGTGATTGTCTCTTTGCCTCCATCGGCACAGGCTTGGAGCGAAGCAATCCCTTTATTCGCTTTTTCATCTTAGAATATGCCAAAAGATACAAAGCAGCTTTTAAAGATTACGATTTTAACATTTTACCCATACACCATTGTTTGCGTTTAATGACTGTTCATTATATTTCTATCCACCAACAAGAGTTTGGAGATTTCATTTCTGATGATGAAATCCGACAGGGTAAGGAAGAGATTATCGATGATAATCGCAAGGTAGAGATCTATGTGAATAAAATGAAGCAATTGGGGATGTGGGGAGGCGATTGTGAAATTAAGGCCTTATTGAACATTTTTAAAAAAATGCATGTTAAAAGATCGATAAAAATTTTTGATGTCAACAAACACCCTACATTTGAAGAAGGGGAATTACAAACCCCGAAAATGTTATATAGAACTACAAGTAAAAATGATTTGGAGTGTATTTATCTTTTACGTAAAAATCAAAACCACTACCAACTCTTGATAAAAAAATCTTCTAATGAATTAATCAGAGAGGGAAATCAAGAGAATTTGTAATTAATTAAAAATTAGAGAGTCCTTACTTTAAGTAAGGACCTTTATGATGGATGCATATGAATTGTTGGAAATGTGGGTCATTACTTCCTGAAACAGACAGAAAAATTTCTTTCCGGGCATTTTGCGATCAATGTGGTTTTGCTTTACACTGTTGTGTAAATTGTAAAAACTATGCACCTGGTCGTCCTAATGATTGTGCAATTCCGGGAACAGAATTTGTTTCGGATCGCATGGCAAATAATTTTTGTGAAGAATTCGAACTATTAGGCAAGCCCCCCTCTACGCCTCCTAAGAATCTCAAAAATAAATTTGAGGATTTATTCAAATGATCCAGTCCCGTCTAGTACACTGTATAGTTTTTCTTAATCATTTTTGGCCGTGCGAAAGCTCCCGTTAACGATCACAAGTCATCCAATATTAGAGAATATAGGGTAACTTGGATCGCTCAACCCTGTGGATTTGGCACATAAGCGCTAACTTATTTTCTTGATCGGCTGTTTTATGAGCCTGAAGGGCTCGCATTGCAACAGCCCAGGGCATCGCCCTGGGTAGGGATAAAAGAAAATTTGCAGCCTGAAGGGCTGCCAGAATGATTCATAAATCACAAACAAATTTATATTAAACATTGTCGCTCTCTAGCAGCCTTACAGGCTGCTATATTATTCTGAACCTTACCCAGGGCGATGCCCTTAGCATTACCCACATCTTTTCTAAGATAGTATTTCTTCATAAGTTGCTTAAAAGAGGTTTTTAATAAAAATTATCATTTTCATCTAGTCTTGAAATCGTATAGCCCCAAAAAATGTCTAAAAACCGCAACCATCCCTTCCATAGTGTTTGCCAACCAGGTTCACCGTCTGATCGTCTTCCTATAAACCCCCCTAGTTTAGCTACAGAATGCCAAAAGATTCTCACATTTATTTCTTTTGGTAACTGAAATCGCTTACATATAATTTCAAGAGCATCTTCGTCCACTACCTCTTTGGCTGGTATTTCAGGTTGTGCTCTCGCTATATTCCTTAACTGAAGCATCAAAATCGCGATCACTCCTAAAATACCTACGAGAGCCTCAATCCTTCTTTCCGCTTCGAGTTGACTAGACTCTATACGACATCCTGTTTTTAAACATTTATGATATTCTTCAATAATCCATCTATTTGAATACCATCTTATCTTCTCAATTGCTTCTTCAGTGCTGTTAACTAAAATACTTGAATAAAGTATCCACTCAATCCCTTCCTCCTCATTCCAACATCTGATTGCAGTTAGTGACAATGGCTGCAGCTTTCCTTTCAAATGTGCTGGTACTTGCAACGTGATTTGTTCCCAACTTACATTTAGAACCATCTCTTCTTGTTTTGAGCCTCCCTCTTTTCGTATATCAATGATTGTGGTTCCCATACTTTCTAGAGATCTCATATGTCTCATGAGTAATGTTTCATACCCATCAACATCAATGTTCCGATCTTGGCATGCCCTAACAACTGATTCCCATCCTAATTCTTTTGATTTCACAAAAAACTCAAATACATCGTTTGCTCTGTCACCTACGGAAACCCATATACATTCTTCTGGAGGGGATCCAATTGCTTTCAGATTTTTTAACCAGAGATCTGATTCCTTACTTCTCTTATTTCTTTCTGTTCTAGACTCATTTTTGTTTAAGGAGGGATTTTTTCTTTCCGAAACTTGTTGGTGAGCAAGACCTAGCACTTTTGGATTTATCGTATCAGGTTCGATCGCAAGACAACTATGGAACATTAAACCTGTATTCTGATGATTTCCTATGTGCCCCCTAATCTTCTCTAAGTTAGTATAATCCAATTCTGAAGTATCTTGAGGAAATAAAACAACTTTTCCATTTTTTCTCTCAGAACTTGCCTTTTTTACCCGTTCCCGATGAGGTGTTTGAATACGTTTGTGTGTTACTTTATCGTTTTTAAAAAATTCGTAACATGTTTTTATATCCTTCCATTTTACCATTTGCTGAGGAATACTACCTTCAGGAAGCTTACTCATTCCATTTGCTATTAATATTAGTCGGTTACTTAAGCGTTCGTCATTGAAATTGGCACCGCCGAAGTTTTCTTCAATCCAAATATCATTCATGTATGGTTGATACATAATTTTCTCCAATAAAATTTGCTCTAAAGTATTTAAGAGCGAACTTATTGTCAAAAAAAATGTTACATTTGTAAAAGATTTATTTTATTTGCCTTTATACTGATACCTAGAGGAATAAAAACGAATGTTCCTCTAGGTATAACACACTCAAAAATGGACTTAAACCACAAAAGATGTGGGTAATGCTAAGGGCGATGCCCTGGGCTGTTGCAATTAGACCCTCCAGGCTCATAAAAAGAGCTGATCAAGAAAATAAGTTAGCGCTTATGGGGCTTTGGCATGCTCAAATACGTCAATTTAAATGGGTTGATGTACTAGGTTTATACAAGCCTGGATTTTCACTCTAGGGCCTTTTAATTTTTGAATCCGAATCTTCAGTTTAAATGGGATATGTATGAGGGTTAATCTCTCGCGTTTTCACTTTACACATATGCTCATCGTACCATAAGGGATAATCCTCAGCGAATTGCTGAGGAGCATTTTTGCTAGCAATGCGATTGTGCTCCTCGCATTTTCTTTCATCATAATATGCCCCATAAGTTAATGCAAGACGTTTATGATAAAAGGGATTGCGCGGATTGTATTTAACTGCCAATTTATAAGCTTCTAAGGCTTCAGGAAGGTCGGCTAACCAATCTAAAAGCAGACCTTTATCAAAATGCAAATATGCAGCTTCTGGATGATAGCTTAAACCTTTTTCATAAAGCTGAAGAGTAAATTGAATCCATTTACTCTGCTGTATTTTGTGAGCGGAGATTTCATCATTTCTTCCTTCATATCCACTTTTTGGCTGAGGAAGTAAACACTGTGGCAGATAAGAACCAGCCCTGGCATGAAAAATTTTAGCAAGCATTTCTTGAAAAACTGGTTTAAGTTTTTCTGCTTTTTGAAAACCTTCTTCCCAACAGGTAATAAGAGAGGCTGCTATTTCTTTCAAACGATTTACCCTTAATGACCCTTTCTCCTCTTTACGAGCTTGATCAAATTCCTGCTTGGCTAAGTTTAAAGACTGTTGAAAATATTCTTGCTTATACTTGCCATTTTCTGGCATTAGCTGGTGCGCCTTTTTAAGGCATACAAGAGCTAATTTCAATTCTTTGTTATCAAGGAGGATTTGAGCTAGCTTGCTAAAGCCTTCGGGGGGCAAAATAAACTCCTGTGCCCATGTCTGCCCTTGGATATCAACGAAAAGTGCGATGGCTTCTTTGAGACGTTTCGCACCCATATAGAGTTGCATCAACTCAGTTAAGTATGACCCGTTTTCATGGGAAGCTTGAAAAGCCTGTTGATAATATCCCATGATCTTATTCGAATCGCGCAGGAGAAAAGAGCGTTGACTTTCATTTTTAGCAGCTTCTAGATTGGCTTTAAACAGAAGCGGGGAGTACTCAGCCTTTAAAGCGGCAGCTTCTCCCAATCGTTCGATAGCTTGCTCAAAAGGAACCCCCTTAAAAAAACCCGGTTGGATATTCAATTGTTCCTGTCCAATTTTCGCCTGCAAATCTGCAATGTGTGCCTGGCAATGAGTTTTCTCTTCCTCTGGGCAGATAGCAAGGCGTTGCGAAAACAATCGCAATGCCTCTTGGTAGACTTTTAAAGCCTTATCTTTATGCTCATTCCAAAAAGCATCGCCAATTTTCTCTCTAAGATAAGGGTTCGCATAATTCTCCTTTTCCCAATCTGCGAATTTTGCCTCTAATGGTTTCCAATCGTTGAAGCGAATCGCTAAATCTACTGCTTTAATTCTCAAATCAACTTGATCTTCAAATAGGGATAGCATTTTTTTTAAGCAGGTGTGCGCTTTCTGATTATTGTGAACAAGGAAGAATTGTTCGCTGCTATCCAATAGGATAGTGGTAATTGTGTCCTTACATTCCTTTTTCAGATCGGAATCTAAAATATTTAAAATATTGAGGAAATCTGATCCATAGGTTGTTGCAAAAGTTCTGGGAGAAATTGTCCATTGTTGAAAATATGCGTGGAAAAGATGTTTTTGGTAATCCTTAGTTGAGGCGCTCATTACAGCAGCTGTAAAGTTTTGAATGGCTTTAGCAAGGTTATCTTGGTTTTGACCCATTAACCCTGTCAGGTAGGCTGCACCAACGGTATCGTGAAGAAAAGCAATTTGCTTTTGATCATCTGGAGTTAGATGATGCTTGGCTTCTTTATAAGCATTAATGGTAGTTTGATAGAGAGATATAGCTTCGGCAAATCGTTTCTCATGCCAATAGGCATGTCCAATTTTAGTCAACATCTGAGGATCGTGAGCATAAATTTCTTTGAGGGCAGGAAGAAAAGGCAGCGCTAAGGCGTATTCTTGGTGCATTAAATAAAGTGTTCCGATTTCCTCTTTTCCTACCTCTAACAAAGGAGCTACTTTTAAAGCACGTGCGAGATAGTCTATTGCCTCTTTACGTCGACCATGTTCAAATGCGGTTTGGGCCAGTCCTATCCATAATTTCTGTATATGGTGTTCGCGCCCCATCAGATCTGGATGTTGCTTGTAGACATTTTCTAACCATTTAAGCTGTATGACAATCTTCTCCTGAAATTCGGGCGAGCTATTCTTGAGGGCAAAGGCATTTTGTAGATAGTGCAGCGCAAGGGAAGGTGAAGGTTTTTTTTGCGCTAGAGCTTGTTGGGAAAGTTGTAAAGGGGTTTCCCCGAAAAGGATAAGTTGGCTGCTGTTAATAAAGGGATAGGTATGCAAACGCGACCAAAGACAGGGTCTAAGACTAGAGGCGTGGCGTTTGTGATAATCCAAGACTATCACTCTCAAGTGGTTTAGATGTTCTGATAAGGGAATATTGCGGTGGCGGTAATCTTGTATTTCACGGAATATTTGATTGAATGCAGGATCTTGTGGTCCGAGATTAAGGTTAATTTTTCGTTGCAAGCGGTTCAACTGATTGGTATCCAAAAAGCCATGTGCTTCGCCAAAGTAAAGAAATTTTAAGGCTGCAGCTTGTATCCTTTCTGTTTGCGAATAATCTGTCAGACCGACGCAGCCTTTAAAAAACTGCTGCACTTTTTCGATAGAACTTAGACGAACAAAACCCTCCTCTTTTGCCGCAGAATAAGAGGTTTCATCAAGAAGAATTTCAAATTGACTTTCATATTCCTCGGCATCCCAGTTTTTAGAGTAATAATCACCACAAATTTCTGGATAGATCATATAGAGAGCCTTACTTGGTTTATTATTTACTTTTATTTTTTAAATTTTATATTAATCTTTGTTTATTTGCAAATAAAACATTTTAGATTACCAGGTGTCTACGAGTGGTTTATATACCCGTTTAAAGACGACATCTGATATTATGATTTGGTATATACCCAATTCTTTAACTTAATTCGGGTATAAAAAGATCATTATCTGTGAGAGAAGCACCATGGGGCAAGGATTTCTTTACCGTCGAGTATTATTGAAGTTATCAGGCGAGACTTTACTGGGAAGTCAAACCTTTGGGATAAATCATGCAGCATGTATGGAGGCAGCGAATTATTTGAAGCGCATCCATCAAGCAGGAATTGAATTGGGCGTAGTCATTGGCGGAGGGAATATCTTCAGGGGGATTGAGTTAAAAATCACTGGTATGCCAAGGACGCCGGCTGATCACATGGGGATGCTGGCGACTTTATTTAATGGCATAGCGCTTCAACAAGCATTAATGGCTCAAGGAGTATCTGTTTGTGTCATGAGTGCTTTGGAATGTCCTAAAGTGGCAGAACTTTATCATTGGACAAAGGCATTAGACTATTTAAAAGCAGGGACGATTGTCATATTTGTTGGTGGAACGGGTAATCCCTATTTTACAACGGATACAGCTGCTGCCTTACGGTCAAGTGAAATAGGGGCGGATGTTTTACTCAAAGCGACTAAGGTAGATGGTATTTTTGATAAAGATCCCCTCAAATATCCTGATGCAATTAAATATGATACCATTTCCTACTCACAGATACTTGCAGAAAAATTGCAAGTCATGGATGCTACAGCCGTTGCTTTATGCCGTAGCAGCCAAATTCCCATTTTTGTTTTCAACATGCGCCGTTTAATTCAAGAGCCTATTGAAGAGGTTCTCACAGAAGTACAACGTGGGACATGGGTGAATGGGTCTTAGGAAAGATTTTCACTAAATTTATCTTAGAGGAGATTGTATGAGTATTCTTGACCAAACGAAAGCTAAGATGACAGCTGCAATTGAGCATTTTAAAAATGATTTGAAAAATATTCGCACCGGACGTGCAAATCCCGGCATGGTTGAGCATGTAATGGTTGAAGTGTATGGCAGTGCCATGCGCTTGAAAGATATCGCTTCTATTTCAACCCCAGAAGCTCGCCAATTGCTGATTACTCCATTTGATGCACAAAATGTGCAAGATATTGGTAAGTCGATTGAAAAAGCAAATTTAGGTTTGATGCCAATTGTAGATGGGAATGTAGTGCGAATTAAAATTCCCCCGATGACCGAAGAAATTCGTAAGAAAATGGCTAAAATCTGCCATGATGAGCTTGAGAAAGCTAAAATAAGCATACGCAACATTCGCCGCGAAGCGAATGAAGCGGTGCGCAAGCAGAAAGCCGATGGAGAAATTGCTGAAGATATGATGAAAAAATTTGAGAAAAATATTCAAGAGTTAACTGATAAGTTTTGCAAAGAGGCCGATGAGCTTTCTGAAAAGAAAGAAAAAGAGATTTCCACTATTTAAGGCTTGCGAAAAACTGAGTGTTTGCGCTAGGATAAAACCTCTTTGATCAAAAAATAGTCAAAGATAAAGCTTGAAGTATAAGTCGTAAGATTATATTCAAGAGATGCATCTGGCCCCATCGTCTAGCCAGGTCTAGGACACCGGATTTTCATTCCGATAACAGGGGTTCGAATCCCCTTGGGGTCATTACAAGAGTCTTTAGCTCAGTTGGTTAGAGCACCTCACTTTTAATGAGGGGGTCGATGGTTCGAGTCCATCAAGACTCATTTCTTCGTTCAAATCCATGCAACGGATTATTTCGTCGTGCAAAAGCTAAAAATAGTGGTCATTTAGTGAATATTGGAATGACTCGTTTGAGACTAATGTCCATGAACGAGCCTGAAGGGCTCTAATTGCAACAACCCAGGGCATCGCCCCATATGCATTAAGCTAAGGTTTTGTAAGCGTTCACTGGGCAGGGATGTCATCATTGCCGCTTGCTGAAGACCTGAAAGGCTCTTTTTATTAGCCTGAAAGGCTCTAATTGCAACAGCCCAGGGCATCCGCCCTGGGTAAAGTTTAGAACAGTATTGCAGCCTGTAGGGCTGCTAGAATGGTTCATGATCACTAACAATTCTTCAAATCGCTCTCTGGCAACCCTACAGGCTGCTGTTTATATACTTACTTAGCCCAGGGCGATGCCCCTTTTTACCCACAAATCGTCCCATATTTCTTGCAGCCCTACAGGCTGCTATTTTAATCTAAATCCTACCCAGGGCGATGCCCTGGGCTGGGGTGTCACATTTGACCTCATGCAGCCATGGTTTCTCTCTCTATGAATCGGTCTAATTCCTCTACCAATTCTTTTCTATCTAGTTTTTTCAATGCCCTTCTACGTTTGTTCTGGATTGTTTGTCCAATATGCTTTTCTGCCCAAGCCGTGATATCTTTTTCATTCACTGTTTCAAATGCTCTTGCAATCGCTTGCTGGTCGATAGGTCCAAAACAGGCTGCTAGACCTAATATCGACCGTGTATACCCACTATTCCCACATTCTCTATCCAGTAACTTCAGTTTGCTCATTCCTGATTCAATAATCTCGCTGCATCCCAGCAACCACGCCTCTTCATCTACCTTCTCTCCCTGCTCTCTTAAAAATGCAACCAATTCATAGGCAAACTTCTTTCCCTTGCTACTGCTACTCATTTCCTTCAAAAGTCCTTCGCAATATTTCCACACCTTCTTATCGATATGCAGTTTTCTCGTGAGCTCTTTTGCTACTGCGGCTAATTCAAACAGCTCGAAGAAATACTCAATATCCTTTTTCTGTTTCATTGTCCAACCAAGCTTTTCATTCATTACTTCATAGTCAACATCTTCTTTATCCATCGATTCCAGCATCTGAATTATGCGTAAAGCCCAAACAATCACATCTTTACAATTCAAAAATCTTGATTTTCCTCTCACGTTTGGTGGACAAAGAAAGCTCAATGAAGACTGTTTTAGCCTGTTTTTCGATTGGTTTACATCCGTTATAAACTCGTTCCAGTTCTTGTCTGTTTCCAGTTGCCTTTTCAATAAATTACCTGTCTTGTGCGTCATGTCTGGAACGTGTTGTATGCCCTCATATTTTTTCATTATTGCTCTTATGCTAGACATCACATCCGGCCCAAGATCGGAACAGATTGAAACTGGTTTTCCAGCTTTTTTGACTGCTTCCTCTAAAACTCTTTCAACTTCCTTGTTCTTATCAATCAACCTCATTGTTATTACTTGCATATCTTTGAATGATAGGTTCTTACCTTTTTTCAATTGTGAACGTTTTACTCCTAAAACAAGACATAACTTTCTATTCTCAATGCGGATTGAATTATCAACAATAAAGATCCAGTCCTTAGCTTGTTCCACAGAAACGATTTCAAGCATATAATAACCTGCTTGGTTAAGCCAGCGCCGACAACTTGTATGAGAAGGCGTTTTATTACCGAATAGACCCACATATAGCTGTAATGACTTTAACACTGTAGAAAGGCTGCGCACCGCTATTGCAGTAGATATTATAAGAATAACGCATAAAGCTTTGAACTGCGATGAGTAGGTAGTATTACCGACCTTCTTTTCAGTGGGGTTATATAGGTTCTCTTTTAATTCTTTTTTTTTAATACCTCGTTAATTTTTTCTATCCGTTGTTCTAGCACCAATTTTTCCAACCGTTCTTTAAATAGCTCAGTTTCTAAATCTGCTATTTTTTCTTTGTTAACACGCGACTCTTCTTCGAACTCTAAAAATTTCGCTCGCCACATTTCTCGTGAACCCTTTGTTTCATTCATGCGCTTTTTAAGTGATCTGAGGTTCTGTTGACTTTCTCGGTTCTTCGTCTTCCAGTCGTCTCTGCTTTTTTCCATCACTTTAGATTTTTTGCGTACTTCTGAGGTGGTTTCATCCTTTTTATACTTGCGTTTTCCTTCCTGTGACATAACAACAACTCCCTAAAACTAATGCTTAGAGCTGTTTGTATACACCAATTAATTTTTTTTTGCATATTTTATCGTAAATTAGCTTCAGAAGTAGAGCGAAGTCTCAACTCAAAAATTGCATTAAAAAACCTTCAAATGTGACACCCCAGCCCTGGGCTGTGTGCAATTTAAGCCTTTCAGGCTTATTTTTTAATTGATAATGATGCTGAAAATGAGCCTGAAGGGCTCGCATTGCTGTTTTGTATCAAGACATGGGTAACAAGTTCTATCAATACATAGGTAACACTTTGTAAACTGCATTTTTTAATCAACATAGGAGATTAAAAGATGCCTTGGCAAACAAAGGATACCATATCTATGAGAGATGAATTTATAAATAAAGCTATGTCTAGTGAATTTACAATAAGTAAATTGTGCTCAGAATATAAGATCAGCAGGAAAACTGGATACAAGTGGATAGAAAGATTTAAAGAAGATGGGGTAGATGGATTACTTAATCATTCACGACGTCCTCAGTCTTCAGTCAATCGTACTTCTTGCGAGATCATCGATATAATTCTCAATACCCGAAATCGTTTTCCTGCTTGGGGAGCAAGAAAGCTTAGACAATATCTCATTAATAAAGGGCATGATAACCTTCCTTCTGAAATAACGTTTAATCGAGTTTTAAAGAAACATGGAAAGATCGATCCTATAGAATCAGAAAAAAGACAACATTTTATTCGATTCGAAAAAGAAAATCCGAACGAATTATGGCAAATGGACTTCAAAGGCCATTTTAAGATGGGTTCCAAAAGATGTCATCCTTTAACAGTATTAGATGATCATTCTAGATTTTCTATTGTTTTGAAAGCATGCGAGGGTGAAACATTTCTAG
>CAWCVY010000023.1:0-40198 GCA_963799115.1 uncultured Chlamydiae bacterium
ATCACTTGACTGTTAAATCCGATGACAGAGAAGTGTTGCAGCATATCTTAAGCCAAGAGCGCTTTATTAAATCCGAAGAAAAGGAATTTTTTGTTGGAGAATTCGAAGAATTGCTGGCGTTACAGCATCCAAAAGAAGAAAAAATAGAAGGAAAAACTGAAGAGCCAAATGATTAGAATTTTGCTTTACTGCTGGGATTTTTTTTATGATATATTTTAATGCAATAAAAGAAGCTACAAAAAACGTAGAATTAGAATATGGGTGGAATAAACCACAAACTTTTATCGTATTGATCCCTGTTATTTCTTTAGTTTTCCTAAAAATTCAAATTTATCATTTAAAAGATAAGTTAAAACTAGATTACCCAAATTATAGAGCACGGAATCAATTTTATAATTTATGGGAAAGTAGGGAATACAAAAAAATAGAAGATATTTGTAAATGGCATAAACTTGGGAGTCACATTCAATCAATTGCCCTGTGTGCCCTAAGCTGTTTTAACCCATTATTTCTATTACCTATGGTTTTTTCAATTTGCGAATTATCTTATACACTAGTTTTAGAAAATTTCAGAGGAGAATGAACCTGAAGGGCAAAGTCGAACCGCACAAGATGGGAACTTTTTCTAAGAACCTGTTCAAAATCTTTTGTTAGATACAATAAACTACCACAGAGCCCACAGAGAACACAGAGAGGGGTCTTATGAATTATTTAATTAATCCAGATATATCTGAAGAAATAGGAGGATTGCTTATTAATTTTAATGTAAAGCGATTAGTAGATGGCATTTGTCGAATGAAGATATAACCCCCTCTCTGTGTTTTCTGTGGGCTCTGTGGTAGTTTTAACTGCTGAAGTGTTCGACACTAAAATTTTTTAGGCAAAGAAAGTTTCGAAAAATTATCTATTTAAAAGATTTTGAACAGGCTCTAAGGTTCTTTGAAGCCCTTCAATTAATGGCTATTTTCAGTCGGATGATCCTAAAATATTATAACAAAGAAAACAATTTATAATTTTGTGTTACATTATTCACGTTTAATCCACTCTTAATAAATATAAAATATCGGTGTTATAAACACATTTCTTTCTTTACGGATTATAGCAATTTATTTTATAATCCTTTTCTTTTCCCTTCAGCTCAGGAGCCTGTATGAAATACCCTATCCCCCCCGGGGTTTTTGACATCATTCCCCACGATTCGCAAGAATTCTGGAAAAGTTCTTATTTATGGGCTCATGTCGAACAAATCATTAGGAAAACCGCCCGCGACTTCGGCTTTTATGAAATACGTACTCCCTTATTTGAACGCACAGAGCTTTTCCAACGTAGCGTGGGAGATACTTCAGACATTGTCTCCAAAGAAATGTATACATTTGAGGATAAGGGCGGCCGCTCTCTTTCCCTGCGGCCTGAAGGGACCGCCCCTGTCATGCGAGCCTTCATTGAACATCAATTGCACCAAATTACCCCGGTCCAAAAAGTTTTCTACATTGCTCCCATGTTTCGTTATGAGCGTGCCCAGGCGGGTCGCTATCGCCAGCATCACCAATTTGGGGCCGAAGCCATCGGCAATGACTCCCCTGAACAAGATGCAGAACTCATCGATCTTTTATATACCCTTTATCAACGCTTAGGGTTAAAAAACCTCAAGCTGTTGATCAATTCGCTCGGTGATGCAGCAAGTAGGCAAGCCTTTCGTGCAGCCTTGAAAGACTATTTATTTCCCCATTTATCCCTTCTTTCACCGGACAGCCAAGCCCGTTTCGAAGTTAACCCCTTGCGTATCTTGGATTCTAAAGACCCGCGAGACCAAGATATTGTGGCCAAAGCCCCCTCAATTCTCGAATTTCTAAGCGATGAAGCACGTGCCCATTTTGAAGCTCTGAAGCATCTGCTAGACAACCTGGGGATTCCTTATGAAGTAACTCCTACACTTGTGCGAGGACTTGATTACTATAATAAAACGGTTTTTGAAGTAATTGCTGGTGAACTTGGCGCGCAAAACAGCATCGGCGGAGGGGGGCGCTATGATGGTCTTTTACAAACGTTGGGCGGCCCTGATCTCCCCTCTATCGGATTTGGCACAGGGATTGAACGCATTTTGCAGACCATGATCAATCAGGATGTTCCCCTCCCCTCTCCAGATCATCCCCTTATATTTCTTATCCCTTTGGGGGAAAAAGCCAAGCTTATGAGTTTTGAACTTTTACATGCTTTGAGGCAAAAAGGTATCTCTTCCCAAATGGATTTTAGCGGCAAAAAAGTGGGAAAGTTGTTGCAATACGCCGATCAAATCGGAGCGAACTTTGTAGCTGTAATCGGAGACCATGAATTAGAGAAACACGAGATCGAATTAAAGGAGATGGCCACAGGAAAGAAAGTGAAAATCCCCCTATCTAAAGATTATTTAGAAAACATTAAAAAATTAGTGGAAGAAATCCTATGAAGTTTAATGAACACCGGACGCATACGTGTGGAGAATTACGGAAGGAAGATATCAATGCCTCAGTTATCTTGTCGGGATGGGTGAATAGAAGACGTGATCATGGTGGCTTGATTTTTATCGACTTACGCGACCGTTTTGGTGTCACACAGCTTGTGTTCGATCCCCATCAATTTCCTGAAGCTCATCATCAAGCCGAAAAGTTGCGTCAAGAGTGGGTCATCACGATCAGAGGAAAAGTCATTCCTCGGTCAGAAGGAATGGCCAACCCCAAGCTCTCAACCGGAGACATTGAGGTTGCGGTAGAGGAGTTGAAAATTCTATCCCAATCGCAAACACCTCCCTTTTCCATTTGCGACGAACAGATTGAAGTCAATGAAGAGCTACGCCTTAAATACCGCTACCTTGACATTCGACGAGGCGATATATCCAAAAAGCTCATCGTGCGCCACAAAGCCATGTTAGCTACACGAAATTATTTGGATCAGCAGGGTTTTGTGGAAGTTTCTACCCCTATTTTGGGCAAATCAACCCCTGAAGGTGCACGCGATTATCTTGTTCCGTCACGCACCCATCCAGGGAATTTTTTTGCCCTACCTCAATCCCCTCAGATTTTTAAACAAATTCTGATGGTGGCGGGCATGGATCGCTATTTTCAAATTGCCCAATGTTTCCGCGATGAAGATTTAAGAGCTGACCGCCAGCCTGAATTTACGCAAATTGATCTTGAAATGAGCTTTGGAACACCTGAAGATCTCATGCCCATTATTGAAGGATTGATCAAAGAGATCTTCGAAACTTGCTGCGGCATTGAAATCCCCGTTCCCTTCCGCCGCTTAAGCCACCAAACATGCATGGATAAATATGGAAGTGACAGGCCTGACTTGCGTTTTGGGATGGAACTTCACCGCTTAAATCACGTTGCGCAGCAAACACATTTTTCAGTTTTTCTTGATCAATTACGCGAAGGAGGGATAATTAAAGGTTTCTGTATTAAAGGAGGGGCGGATCTTTCCCGCAAAGCCATTGACGAATACACAGAATTTGTGGGGCGTTTAGGCATTAAAGGTTTGGCCTGGATTAAACGTCAAGAAAACGAATTAACTTCAAGCATTGTGAAGTTTTTCCCCGAGGAAGCGCAACAGCAGCTGATTCACGAAATGGGGATAGAACCAGGCGATCTCGTATTTATGATAGCCGATCAACCCTATCGTACTAATCTGGCTTTGGACCACTTGAGAAGAAAAGTTGCTCGCGACCGAGGATTAATAGACCCCAAACGTTATGAATTCCTATGGGTGACAGACTTCCCTTTATTTAGTTGGAATGAAGAGGAGGGCCGTTTACAAAGTGAGCATCATCCCTTTACTTCTCCCCATCTAGAAGACCTCATGTGGTTGGACACCGATCCTTTGAAAATGCGCTCATCAGGCTATGACATCGTATTGAATGGGTATGAAATTGGAGGAGGATCTCAACGGATTCACAATAGCGAACTTCAACAGAAAATTTTCGAATGTCTTAAACTTACCCCTGAGGAACTTGATACCAAATTCGGCTTCTTCCTTGAGGCTTTAAGTTATGGAACACCCCCCCATTTGGGCATTGCCTTGGGATTGGATCGCATTGTAATGATTTTAACGCATACAGAGAACATCCGCGATGTAATTGCTTTTCCGAAAACCCAGAAGGCCAGCGATCTCATGCTGGAAAGTCCCTCAAAGGTGACCATTGAACAACTTAAAGAATTAGAAATCCGCATTTCCTAGAGAATGAATCAGCATCAGTGTCTCAATTTTCTTGTGCTAAATTGCTGGGATTCCCTACAGTAGAGCTTAATTATTTAAATTGGAGGTTCAAAGCTATGTTAACAAAGACGCGATTATTGGCATTATCTAGTTTTGGGTTGCTGTTAGGATTATCTCCCTTGCAAGCAGAACAAACAAACGCCACATCTTACTATACAGAAAAGACAGCTCCTTCTTCTCCTCAAGGAGAAAAGCAAGAAGATAAGGCCCCTCAGATTGACATGAAAAAATTATCCGAAGCTTTCGGTCATTTTATCGGCCGCAATTTGCAATCTCCCGGACTGTCATTTGATTTGGATGGCATTATAAAAGGAATCCGTGAAGGCGCTAGCGGGCAGCCCTCCCCATTGACTGAAAAAGAATATGAAGAGATGATGGCCGCAGTTCAAGAGAAAGCCTTTAAAGAAATGTCTACAAACAACTTGAAGGCAGCTAACGAATTCATGACCAAAAACAAACAAGAATCTGGCGTCGTGGAAGTTGTACCCGAAAAGCTGCAATATTCAATTCTCAAGGAAGGCACGGGACCGACCGTTGAGCCCCACTCTTCACCTAAGATTCATTATACCGGAAAATATCAAGACGGCACAGTATTTGGTACTTCAGAAGAAATGGGCGGCCCGATCACCATTCCTCTTGATCAAACGATTCCTGGCTTTAGCAAGGGTATAGCGGGGATGAAAGAGGGAGAAAAGCGGCGCCTTTATGTCCATCCTGATTTAGGCTATGGCACAACAGGGCAACTTCCGCCGAATGAGTTATTGATTTTTGATATTGACCTTGTCAAAGCTAATTCTGATGAAGGAAAAGGAAAGCAAGCCTCCCTGGGGGGAAGTCATAAGGATTCAGATGACGATGAAGACGATGAACTTTACATAGATGAGGAAGAGGAAGAGATTGAAGAAGGTAAGGATGGTAAACAATCCTCGCAATCAAGACTTGGGCATACTCGTTCACCCCAAATTACTTCTCCAGCAAAATAATTGCTATTGCAAACACCTCGAAGACTTTTTGGGCCATCCAAAAAGTCTTCTTTCTTTAGTACACTGTATTGTTTTATGAAAGTTATTCTTTACCAACCACAAATACCTCAGAATACAGGCAATATTGTCAGAACATGCGCTGTCACCGGCTGTGATCTCGTCATGGTCAAACCGCTTGGCTTTAGCACCAGTGATCGTTGGCTTAAGCGCGCGGGTTTGGATTATTGGGAAGGGGTAGAGGTGGAGCTTATCGATAATTTAGAAGATTATTTGGAACAGCAGGCATGCCCCTCTTTTTATTTTTTCTCCAGCAAAGCTAAAACTTTATACACCTCTGTAACTTATCAGGCAGATACGCTACTCATTTTTGGATCTGAGACTTCAGGGATTCCACGTTCTTTAGTGGAAAAATGGCCAGATCGTGCCATCACATTACCCATGGTCCCCGGGGTACGTTGCCTCAATCTTGCTACGTCTGTAGGCATTGCTGTTTATGAAGCTTGGCGGCAGCAGGGATTTATACACAAAATAACCTGAAGAATTATGATTTCCCGGAAAAGAGGTAGAACAACAAAGATAGGATAATACTAAGAATAATACAGGTGACTATGGGGAAATAGAATTGAACATGCTCCCCTTTAATGGCAATGTCGCCAGGCAATTTTCCAAATGGAAGAGGGACCTTAAACACCAATAACAACCCCGCTATGACTAAAACGGCCCCAATGATAATCAGCAGTTTGCCCATTTTTTCTCAAAAAATAAAGGGAATTTCAGCATTTGTGAAATTCCCGATGGAAAAAGGTAGCTTAATTAAGTATGTGACTGAACAAGGTTAAGCAAATAGTCTAAATCTTTTACACCAACTACTCGTTTCATCTCTTTACCATCTTTAAACAAGATTAAAGTGGGAACCGATGTGATCTGCAAAGAAGCAGTTGTTTGCTGAGATTCATCGATATCCAATTTAGCAATCCGAGCTTTTCCCTGGACCATATCAGCCAATTGCTCCACAATGGGAGTAATCATGCGGCAAGGACCGCACCAAGTAGCATAAAAATCCACCAAGGTTACACCCTTGGCAATTGTCTCATTAAAATTTTGGTCTGTTAAATAGGTCAACTTTTCTGCCATAAATGCTCCGCTTTAAAATCGTCAATATTATTTATTATGTCTCCATCCGGGTTTTTTAGCTAGCCAAATATCCCCTTTTTGGATATCCTTTTCTTTTCTACTTTTTACTTTATTAAGCCATGCTTCCAGAATCCCCATTCTTTGTTCTAGCCTATTATCATTTTATCCCTATTCCCAATCCTTATCAAGAAATAGAGGATCATCAAGCGTTTTTTAAAGATCGTCAAATTACCTCACGTATTTATATCTCCGCGAATGGGATCAATGGCCAAATGAGTGGAATCCGCAGCGATGCCCAAGATTATATGAATTGGATGCATGCAAAACCTCTATTTGCAAACATGCCCTTCAAGATTCATCCTTATCACGAGAATGTTTTTCCCAGGCAAATAGTAAAATACCGCAAACAATTAGTAACATTGGATGAAGAAGTTGATCTGGCAGAAACTGGCGAGCATGTCTCTCCGGAACAATGGAAAGCGTTGCTTGAGGATGACCAAAAACCTTTATTGCTTGATGTACGCAATGACTATGAGTGGCGAGTGGGACGCTTTAAAGGAGCTGAATGCCCCCCTTGTGAAACTTTTCGCGAATTTCGCCAATATGCCGAAGAACTTAAAAAAAAGGTGGATCCTAAAACGACGCCGGTTATGATGTATTGCACGGGGGGGATTCGTTGCGAATTGTATTCTTCTCTTCTTCTCAAGGAAGGCTTTGAGAAGGTTTACCAACTTGATGGAGGCATCATTAATTATGGCATCAAGGAAGGAAGCGATCATTGGTTGGGAAAACTTTTCGTTTTTGATGACCGCATGACTATTCCCATTTCAGAAGAAACCTCACCTATAATCGGTAAATGCCATCATTGCCAAACGTAATGAGTCCTATTATAATTGCGCCAATATCGACTGCAACAGTCTATTTCTTTGCTGCCCTGCCTGCCTGCAGCAATTTCAGGGCTGCTGTACCTTAAGCTGCCAATCTGCTCCACGAGTTAGACCCTATCATCACCAAGATGCTCACAAGCCTTTTCGGAAATGGTATCATTACTTTAAGCATAAAGAAGATACGTCAGTTTGATATTTATACTTTTAGTGATTGGTTTTTGAAATGGCATTTTTACAAGTTCTAATGGTTGCATATTTTCGTGTACATTGACTGCTATGAAGAGAATGAATGTGTGAGCTTAACGATTGGTTGAATGAGCCTGAAGGGCTCCAAATTGCAACAGCCCAACACGGATTTTCATTCAGATTTTCCATTTGATGAATTTTGAAACGACGCATGTCATGTGAAGCTAGAGTCTGGATTAATGAGCCTGAAGGGCTCCAAATTGCAACAGCCCAGGGCATCGCCCTGGGTAGAGGTAAAAATAAATTTGCAGCCTGTAGGGCTGCTAGAAAGGTTCATTAATCACAAGGAAAATTTATATCAAATAATGTCGCTTTCTGGCAGCCTTACAGGCTGCTATATTATTTTGAACCTTACCCAGGGCGATGCCCTGGGCTGTGTGCAATTGGAGCCCTTCAGGCTCATTAAACAGATTCATGTCTTCTACAGAAACTTTTTTAAATTTATTTAACAAAAATCTGAATGAAAATCCGTGATTGGCAGTTGCAATTAGAGCTTTTTCTGGCTCATTCAACCTTATCCATAGCCTCTAACATCTGCTTGACATTTAAACGCCAATTAAGGAATAATTCATTTTATTACATGAAATTTAGTTAAGGCTAAGAAATGAAAGTCTATTTCAATTTATTAGATAATTCAACAATAGTTTATTTTAAACAAAATTTTCTTCGTCCTTTATCCAATCGAACAAAGAAAATTTTTGGGGTTGCATTATTAGCTTTTGCATGTTTGGCTGCATACTATATTTACATTCAGATCTTTCCACCTACTATTCTCAACGGACGGGGGAGAAAAATTGTTGAAGATGGTGTAGAGATTGGAGTATTCAAAGATGGCTGGTTAAGTGGAGAGGGAGAGATCAAGTATAAGGATGGCAGAATAGCAAAAGGAATGTTCTACAGAAGTTACTTGGATGGGCAAGGAAAGATGACCTATCCCGATGGTAGTGAAGAAGAAGGAACATTCAGTGATCATAAGCTTGTAAAAGGTACGAGAACTAATCCTGATGGAAAAATTGAAGAAGTGAGACCACCCGTTCAACCCGAAAAAGTTTGATTGCGACAGCGAATCAATTAATCATGTGGAAACCTTGAATTGGATACAAAATTATCCACCTCTTCTCTGTTTATTGTTAGAAGTAATCCCCGAAGGCAATTTTAACATTGCCCATGGAGCAGTGCGTTATAATTACATCCCGTCATTGATTTGGATAAACGAGCATTATGGCCATCTTTTAGAAGCCTTGCTCCCAGAAGAAGGGAATATCGCGCACATGGCATTGAGAAAAGGCCACATCGATGTGTTGAACTGGATTAAGTGTCAAGATCACCTCCGACACCTTTTAACAGATAAAGATGCTTAAGGGAGAGATTGTACGCTATTAGCCCTCGCACTCAATCAAACAAAAGTGGTAGAATGGGTAGAGTCAAACCTCTGAAAATAATCCTAAAGGGCTCGGCGTGAAAGAAATTGCCTTCGCCATCAATTCTCAAGATACCTTGGCCCAGGGATGTTTAGTATTAGACCTTTTAGAAGCTGAAAAAGAGGGTTTAGTTTATCACCTTTTCTATCCTAAGGAAGCTCCTACAGCCTCTCAATGGCGTCTATTGGCAAGGCAAACTGTTGATCAAGAAGCTCTGGCCTTTTTATTTAAAGAAGAGCTGCTTTTTCAACAAAAAGCCTTCAACAAGACTCCCCGCTTAGACTCCTTGCTTGTCAAACAAGTACACATCCCCTCCTCGCAAGTTTATTCTGCTTTTAAACTCTTAGCCCCCACGCAAAAGTTATTCTTCAAGGGCAAACAATTAGCCATCGATTTATTCGGACAGGTAAAATTTTATTACGAAGCAGCTTCACCAAAACCAGGTCAGCTCGAAGTAGTGGGACGCCTGCGCTGGCGTGACAAAACGATTGCCCTTAGCGAATGCGAAACCATCGGTCCAGGCAAACCTCACTGGTTTGTATATGGAATCTCATTGAAGATGATTAAGACCGATATTAGCTGGAAAAGACTTCTGGCAGTAAAACAAGGACCCTTAATTTTAGAAGGCCCTGCCAAACACCTGTTTTTAGAAGACTTTGATCCCCAAGATCCTGACACCCCGCAGCTCGTCATCAAAGAGGGATCTTTGGAAGAAGCCTCTCAGTCGGCCATCCCTTTCCCCATACTCCTATTAAACGACCGTTGGGGAGCCTTTGCCGACTTATGGATGGATTATGGCCATGGACAGCGCATTGCCTTTCATGATCCCCGCCCCCTCATTAAGGACGCTCAAGGGCGCCTCCTCATCA
The DNA here is from genome assembly GCA_963799115.1 of uncultured Chlamydiae bacterium. GTDB lineage: Bacteria > Chlamydiota > Chlamydiia > Chlamydiales > Parachlamydiaceae > CAWCVY01. The sequence goes on from CAWCVY010000023.1 coordinate 9,792, forward strand.
AACGTCATTTAGAAGCCGAAGCTGGCTGGGAAAAGGATCTGCTGGAAACCGATTTTATTAAAAAGGCAGTCGGTTCGTCTCATTATTACTGCCCCATGGATCGGGTGGCTAAAAGTTTGACTTTCTTGCTTGAGGTGGGATGGCGCATTCAAGATTGGCAAGAGCGGCAAGTCATCAAACAGACCGGTTTGGCATTAAAATTTGAAGATTATCCCCAAACCATTGCCATTAAAGGTCATTTGCATTACGAGACACATCAAGCAGATGTGGGAAAGGTCTTGGGGGCTTTTAACCGCCGAGAAATCTTTATCCAACTTTCCCCTCATGCCGTGGGATTGCTTCCCACAGATGCGCATCAACAAACCTTGCAAGACCTTGCGGAAGAGAGCGAATTTGTTGGCGAAGAGGCGCGTATCAAAAAAAACCGTTTCGGTGCTTTGGACGCTCTTTGGGAGCATGCGGCAGAAACGGAATCCCTTTCCGAATCACTTAAAACCCTTAAAGAACAATGGCAGAGCTTTTCGAAGATTCAGGAGGCTCCGCCCTCCCCTCTCTTCCAAGGACAGCTTCGACCTTACCAGCAACAAGGACTTAACTGGCTCGCTTTTTTAGAAGAGTATGGTTTTCATGGCATTTTAGCTGATGAAATGGGACTTGGTAAAACCATTCAAGTTTTAGCCCTTCTTTCCAGAATTTCCTGCGAACTTCCCCATTTAATCGTGATGCCCACCTCCTTATTATTTAACTGGCGCAATGAAATCCACCAATTTTTGCCCACTTTTACATGCTTAATTCATCAAGGACCCAAACGGGCGACCAGGAGCGAAGATCTGCTAAAAGCTCAAATTATTTTGACTTCTTATACCACCTTAAGATTAGACCTTGAGCTGCTAAAAAATCTCGCCTACTCTTGTGTGATACTAGACGAAGCTCAAATGATCAAAAACCCCAGCACGCAAATCGCTCAAGCCGTTTGCCGGTTAAATGCTCAGATGCGCCTTAGTGTAACAGGGACACCTATCGAAAATCACATGCAGGAAATCTGGTCCCATTTTCACTTTTTAATGCCTGATTTGTTTGGATCTCAAGAGAATTTTGCGGCCGATCTTTTGGCAGCCGAGGCCGATCGACGCTATCTGGAGCGCATAAAGAGAAAGATCGCCCCCTTTCTGCTGCGGCGCCGCAAACAAGAGGTAGCCAAAGATTTGCCTCCCCGCATCGATCAAACAGTATGGATTGAAATGCATGAAGAACAGCGTATTTTGTATGATCAACTATTAGCGAGTTTTAAAAGCGGTTTACTCAAGAAAGTGGAAATGGAAGGGATCCAAAAGCACCGTATGGAAGTTTTAGAAGCGATTTTGCGCTTGCGTCAAATCTGTTGCCACCCCTTGCTTATCTCTTCCTGGTATCCAGAATCCATCCCAGCAAGTGCCAAATTTGATACTTTACTTGAAGATCTCGAAACCATTGTGGAAGAAGGGCACAAAGTTCTGATATATAGCCAATTTACCTCTATGCTCAAATTAATGGCTAAAGCTGCTAATGAACGCGGCTGGCATTATGGCTATTTAGATGGAAGTACAACAGATCGCGAAGAAGTAGTCGATCGTTTCCAAAACGATCCCTCCCTATCCCTTTTTTTATTAGCTTGAAAGCGGGGGGTGTGGGATTGAACTTAACTGCTGCGGATTATGTTTACCTATATGATCCGTGGTGGAATGAAGCTGTCGAAGAACAGGCTATCAATCGAGCGCATCGCATTGGCCGCCAGAATCATGTCATTGCCAAGAGATTTGTGGTTGCAGAAAGCGTTGAAGAAAAAATGGTAAAACTTAAAACCAATAAGCGGATGATGATCGAAGAGTTATTTGATACAGATACAACCACCCCCCTGCACTTAACTCTGGAAGATTTGCAGTATTTATTAACCTGAGTTTTGAAGCCTAAATTTTGAGGAGATAAACCCAACATTCAGGTTACTAACCATTTAATTCCCACAAATCTTCTCGTTCGGCCTCGTATAATTCTTGTGCTGTCAACTTAACGGTCTCAAGTCCACCAGAAAATCCCACCAGCCTCATGAGACGATCTACATAACCCAGCTCAGTCAATAAATGATCATTTAAAGACTCTAAATGGGCAACTTTTTTAAGAAGATCTTTTTTAGTCATACTGACCTCCAATGTGTCATAACATTAACCATATGCTTATTTCATGCCATCTTTGCCAAACATAAGTCCCTGGGCCTTTATTATTAGTATTAGCAAACCCAGGGAGCTTTTTAGTTATTAGATCTTATTAAACTATTGCGGCATTGATGAAACTCTTATTACACCAGATACACGTTAACCATTGATGAAGAACAAATTAAATTTGAATCAATCATCTTTTCCCGATTCAGGTCAGGTTCAGGTTGAGGTTATTTGCGTACCTAATGAAAGAACCATCAAAAAGGAATTGTGTAAACCGTCAATAAAGATCAAATCAAAATTTGATAAAATTAGGGTGCGATATTCTGAATTTTGCCCCTCATGAGTAAATTTTTGATTGCCTGATGCGTATGGAGAAATCCCCCTTTTTGGAGCCCCCAACTGACTCACGTCACCGATATCTAAAAAGTAACATTACTCATAAACAGAACGAGGTCAAAAAGTTCGGGTAATTTGTAAAAGGGCTATTTGAATGAGCCTGAAGGGCTCACATTACTGTTTTGTATCAAGACATGGGTAACAAGTTCTATCAATACATAGGTAACACTTTGTAAACTGCATTTTTTAATCAACATAGGAGATTAAAAGATGCCTTGGCAAACAAAGGATACCATATCTATGAGAGATGAATTTATAAATAAAGCTATGTCTAGTGAATTTACAATAAGTAAATTGTGCTCCAGAATATAAGATCAGCAGGAAAACTGGATACAAGTGGATAGAAAGATTTAAAGAAGATGGGGTAGATGGATTACTTAATCATTCACGACGTCCTCAGTCTTCAGTCAATCGTACTTCTTGCGGAGATCATCGATATAATTCTCAATACCCGAAATCGTTTTCCTGCTTGGGGAGCAAGAAAGCTTAGACAATATCTCATTAATAAAGGGCATGATAACCTTCCTTCTGAAATAAGGATTTAATCGAGTTTTAAAGAAACATGGAAAGATCGATCCTATAGAATCAGAAAAAAGACAACATTTTATTCGATTCGAAAAAGAAAATCCGAACGAATTATGGCAAATGGACTTCAAAGGCCATTTTAAGATGGGTTCCAAAAGATGTCATCCTTTAACAGTATTAGATGATCATTCTAGATTTTCTATTGTTTTGAAAGCATGCGAGGGTGAAACATTTCTAGAGGTGCATAATGGCTTGGAAAATGCATTTCGAGAATATGGTTTACCTGATGGGATGACAATGGATAATGGTTCTCCTTGGAAAGGTAGTCCTCCATGGACATTATCACGGTTAACAGTGTGGTTAATGCGCTTAGGAATAAAGGTAAGCCATTCATCGGTAAGGCATCCGCAAACACAAGGAAAAGATGACTAATTCCATCGAAGCTTTAAAAATGAAGAAGAGGTTTTACATATAATCAATTTATAAATTTAAGAGAACTCGAAAAATACTTGATGAATGGAGAAAGATATATAATTTTGAGAGGCCTCATGAAGGCATAGGTCTTCTTTGTCCAATTCAACGTTATAAATCTAGCCTTCGACCTTATCCTGAAAAACTGCCTGAAATTGAATATAAGCCTGATGATATAGTGAGGAAGGTACAAGCATGTGGTTGTATTAATTTTCATGACATAAGATATTTTGTAGGGGAACATTTGAAAGGAGAACATGTGGCAATAAGACCAACTTCTGTAGAAGGAGTTTATGAAATATATTTTGTAAATACCGGGGTTGCCAGAATAAGCTTAAAGTGAGTGAGGACTTTTGCATCTGTTGCGATTCTTGCCTTGTAAATAGCTTTCTGGGCTAGCTAAACTGGCAAGAATTGCTTCAGAGGCTTAAGTCCGGGCCATAAATGTTAACAAAATACCATTAAGGCTATAAAAAACGTTATTTATCCCCTCAAGGAAAAATGCGAGATTGTGATCAAAAAGAAAGTTAGAGAAAATAACAACGGTTTTTAATAAAATGTGTTACCTATGTGCTGATAGAAGTTGTTACCTATGTCATGAAACTAAACAATTACAACAGCCCAGGGCAACGCCCTGGGTGAGGATCAGAATAATTTAGCAGCCTGTAGGGCTGCCAGAGAGCGACTTCTCTGATGTAATTTCTGAGATTAATGGACCATTCTGGCAGCCCTACAGGCTGCAAAAATTCTCTTAATCCTACCCAGGGCGATGCCCTGAGCTGTTGCAATTAGAGCCCTCCAGGCTCATTCAAACAGCCCTTTTACAACTTACCCGAACTTTTGGACTCGTTCTCATAAACACTCATTTATGATATAGTTTTTCCGAGTGGAATCAATTGGCCGTCCGCACTGGTGCTATATGCCCGCTTTGGAGCTTGGTCGGAAAAGGTTGCGATATTATCATTGGGAGGCGTGCCATCCCGTTCAAGAGATTGAACAAAACTAGCCCTTTTCCTCCACTCATTTTTTTTGAATGATATATGCGGTGTAGTTTTAAATTAAAATAATTTCTATATAGTATACTCCACAAGTACTTCTGAAGTCGTCTAATAACAATTTGCCGTTACTCAGGAGGAGTGCGGTACGGCACCTCGCGTATGTGCAAGGAGACGATTTTGCCGTACCGCTTTGTGTTCGGCTCTTTCGGGATTGGTTTTGAAATATGCTTTAATTTAAGGAATTTTTTTGGAGATGGATAAAAGAAAAACCCTGTGCCAGTTTATTATGAATTAACTCTGGTGCACAGGGTGAAAAAGACTATTATTATTTATTTTTATGGCCCCATTTAACCGCAGTTTCATTAAAATAAAATAAAGATTGAGTCAAATTTTGATAAAATCTCATAGGCCGTTTCACTTTAATAACTCTCTCTTTCGTTCTCTGCTTGACTCTCTTGTTCTGTTTCTTCTAGTAGTTCCAAAGCAACTTCTTTAGCTGATGCCAGTCCACGAGGAAATCCAACTGACTTCAGCAAGCTATCCACATAGATGACCTCTGCTTCCAACTGATCGTGGACGAACTCTAAGTAAGCGATTTTTTTCTGTAACTGAGTTTTATTCATGGCTTCCTCCTTCAATTCGAACGCTATTCATATGCGAACACCGTGCCAATTAAACTTTTTTGCAAGAAACAATCAAAATAACTAACGGATTAATTATAAGTGAGTTCCAAAAAGGATATTTTAAGACTTGATGCAAATTTCATGTTTAACAAAGATTTTCCTGAGCGGGAGTCTCTATTTGACATAATGCCTTCTTTTTGTTGAAATGATTGTTTAAAGAGTTCACCCGTAACACCTGGATAGAATTCATGTTCAAATACTACCGCGACTATTATTGGAAAAATGGAAAGCCTTGCGGCATAGAAGTGATTGATCCTATTTCCTCTTTACATTCCTACAAGATAGTTTCTGATCCCTATCACAAACGCCTTTCGATCGAGAAATATCAATTCACATATTTCGAAAAGGTCATTTACGATTCCCTTTTACTTGATTTCCGCAAATTGACACCTCTTGACCAGCTTGCATGGCAACGGGAAGTACTCAAAGAAGAAAAGGATCAAACGCATTGTCTATTGCGCAATCAAGATGACCGGGTTATACTCATTGAAACACTGACTTTCGAACAGAATCATTGCCGAACCTGCCGGACATCTTCGGTTCATGGCCTTCCCTTAGCAACTCATCATATGTATTACCGTTGGATGCAAGATCCCTTTGATGGTGTGGTCCTGTATGATCTTGAACAACACCCTGTGATGATGAAAGAATATGAAACAGATTTGCAGACAGGAGAGTTCACCAACCTCCTCAGCGAAGAATGGAATATGGATTTTTCCAAATGCCAAAAATTACTTTCCTTAAACAAAATCTAACTATAAACGTTAAAGAGGGAACAGAGCTGAGAAGGGTACATCTTCTTTACCCCTCTGCTCCTCTCAAATTTGGCTGTTGCCAAGGAAATTGCGGCACATGCGCCATTAAGGTAGTAAATGGGGAAGAAAATCTCTCCCCTAAAACAAAGCAAGAAAAAATTACTCTAAGCAAATTAGGTTTGAATTCCCATCGTCTAGCCTGTCAATGCGCCGTTAAGGGTGATATAGTTATGGAATAATAAACTAAAATTAGATGGGCTTTTGTAATCACAGATTGTGATAAAACAATTTTTTTAATTAGTGAATACAATGGAGATCATAATATGAATTTACAAGAATACCCCGTTGCAGCTCATGGTGTTTATGTGTTAGGTAACATAGCATTCTTTACCGCAGTTAATTCGACAGTAAATTATTTAAATAAGCGAATTGAACACCACCCCGAGCCCCTTACAAAAAAACAAGAAATCATTAAAAGCGTTTTTTTCGATGTTTTAGTTGGTGGATCTATACTTGCATTGAACCTTATACTTTCAAAAGCAATTGATTATCCATTAAATAACACACAACTAGCCGCTTTAACAGTTTCAAGTATTGCTGTAAGAAAATTGAACAGATAAGCTTTTTTAAAGCCAAAATATTGAAACTCGATAATTAATTAAAAAAGGATGACGTTTAGAAGCCATCGAGGCCCGATGAAAGCATGGGCTGTTTGATAGAGCCTGAAGAACTCTAATTTGAGCCCTTCAGGCTCTCTCACCTCCGGAACAGGCATTTAAAGACTCAGTCGAGGATTATCTCGCTTTCTGTAAAGAAAGAGGAGAGGAACCAGATAGGCCATTTTCAGGAAAATTTAATCTGCGCATCCCACCTGATTTGTATGATGTTATTTGTGAGCTTTAAGGACATGATTTTCTTGATCCTCATTAAAAGAGACGGCTCTTATAATAGATAAGTCATAAAAAGAACAGGTTCTTTTGTTGACTTTTTGATCTATATTGCATAACATAGACCCAAAGAGGTTTATGCAATGAAGCGAAATGGCACGGCTTTTCTAAAAGAGTGGTTAGTATCAACTGATCGCAAGCCACTCGTCATTCGCGGCGCAAGACAGGTTGGCAAAACATGGCTTGTCCGCCACCTCGCACAAGCCCAAAAAATAAAGCTTATAGAAGTCAATTTTGAAAGAAATCCTCAAATAGCTTCTTTATTTATTTCCAATGATCCTCATCAAATACTTTTAAATCTGAGTGCAGTATTTAACGAATCGATTGACCCAAAAAATTGCCTTTTATTTTTAGATGAAATCCAGGCTGCACCTGAGCTGTTCGCTAAGCTTCGCTGGTTTGCTGAAGATTTACCTGATCTACCTGTGATTGCCGCAGGTTCTTTGTTGGAGTTTGTGCTTGAAAAACACTCCTTCAGCATGCCTGTCGGCAGGATTAGATACATGCATCTTGAGCCCTGTTCATTTGAAGAATTTTTGCAGGCAAGCGATAAGCACGTTCTTATGGATTATTTAAGTTCCTATCAATGGGGACAAGTAATCCCTCAGGCAATTCATGAACAATTGATGACATATTTTAAGGAATATATTGTCGTTGGAGGAATGCCCGCAGTGTAAATTCCTGGTTGAATAACAGGTCTTTAAAAGAAGTCAATCAGGTGCATCATGATCTAATGGCTACATACCGTGATGATATTGCTAAATACAAAGGACGTCTTGCAACAGAACGCATAGAAGAAGTCATGGTTGCAGTCCCCAGACAACTTGGCGAAAAATTTGTATATTCAAAAGTAAATCCTTCGGTTCAATCTTCAACGATCAAGCAAGCTTTGGATTTACTTTGCAAAGCAAAAATTTGTCATAAGGTCACTGGTTGCTTTGCAAATGGAGTACCGCTAGCGGCCGAAATTCAAGAAAGATATTTAAAAGTCATATTTCTTGATGTTGGGCTGTGTTCTGCAGCTTTAGGGCTTTCTTTAGATCAATTTTTTCTAACACAAGAGGTTGTGTTAATCAACAAAGGTGGTATTGCAGAACAAGTCGTTGGTCAAATCTTACGGACAATTACTCCCCCATATATTGAACCCGCCTTATACTATTGGCATCGCGAAGAGAAAGGTTCAGCGGCAGAAGTCGATTATGTTGTTCAACATGGAAATAGCATCATACCAATTGAAGTAAAAGCTGGGAGCACAGGGAGCTTAAAATCCCTCCATCTTTTTATGAGCTTAAAACAATTTCCTCTTGCAGTGCGGGTCAATTCCGATATTCCCAGCAAGATGGAGATCAATGTAAAAGATCATCAAGGGAAGGCCATCAACTATATGTTATTATCGATTCCCTTCTACTTACTTGGTCAGCTCCATCGTCTGTTGAATTCTAGAATCACTTCTTAATACTTCAACAATTCCTGCTAATAAAAATTCGCACTGTTTATTAACAAGATAGGCAAAATCACATCATTTTTTTTATCTTGTTCTTATCCTGTAAATCCTGTCTATCCTGTTAAAATTAATTTGTTATATTACCCTTCTTCAGGGCATCCGAATGAAGCAGCTAAGCCAGCGATCGTTATTTTACAATACAGAATTAAAATAACTTGAATTTTATTTTCAAATAGGTAATAATTTTTTAATCAATAGACAGGAGTTAGAATGAAAATTTCAAATGTTATTCATTGTTTATTAGGGGATATTTATCATTCGGATTGTGGAAGAGACTTAAATAATATTGTGGGCAAATGTGCTAGAATTTGCGTCGCAGAACACTCTGCAATTATATCCAAGATAAAATTAGTAGCTGCTGTGATAGGTGCTGGGGTGGCCCTTGTCAGTCCATTTGCTTTAGGAATATTGGGAGTAAAAATTGCCCTTGCCCGTTCACCCCATGTATTGGTGACTATTTCGGCAGTTTGTGTAGTTGCATATGCTGTTTGGAAGATGATCAAGTATGAATTGATATGGTGTCTTGAATTCTCCACAGAATACCATGCTCAAAAGCAAGAAAAAGAGGTTGTGGGTGTTCTAGGTGGAAAAGCAGCCTATGAGGCATTGCCCAGATTATCTAGCGTAGAAAAAGTCTTTGATGATATTTATCAGCATGGCATGGGAGGAAGCCCAGGCTTTACACCCGATCCTGCCGGCCCTAAACCGAATGTTCGGTTAATTCCCGTGTGGCCAGAATATTCCGTCGAAGACTATGATAAACTCCTGGAAGGATTAGCGCCAAACCATGTGGGATTCCATCCGATTACAGTTGATGTTGATTTTCTCAATCGTCCATTTATCTCTGTATGCGTTAAAGAGAAAAATAAACAAAATAAGGCTGATGCTTTCGTTGCAACCTTATTTTTCCAGCATGTTGTAAAAAACTGTTGGGGAAGAGCCGGACATGCTGGCAATGTTTTCAAAGATTACCATGGGCCAAAGGGACCGGAAGGGGGAAGGAAGGCCGAAGCAATATTTACAGAGAATACGGATATTCTCAGACAACTTCAGGATGGCACCCATCCCACTCACGAATTAGTCTGATTCAATTAAATCTATACAGTGTACTAGACAAAAAAAGTAATTCTTATTAAAATGGGATAAATGCACCAATAAAGGTCCATTAACAGGAGGTTATAACTTATGTTTGCCAGATGAAATGATCGCCCACAAACACAAACACTTGGGTGTCGTCTTCCTCAACAGTTTGTTAGCTTTTGTTCTCAAGTTGCTACTTCTTCTTTTGTCCCTGCCTATTATTCTGCCTATTATCTTTCTTATTAATCAAATCCTTTTTTACTTACTCGCCTAATCTATTTTTTAATTTAATTCTCTCCAAATTAAAAAATTAATTTTACGCGAGCATTAAAAAGACTCTTAACGGTCTTTTTACCCAAAGCTTTTACCTGAAAGTTGCAATTATTTAATATTTATCATTTTTTTAAATTTTTAGAGGATTTATGGATCTGCCAAAAAAAAATCAAGGCCTTACGACCACCAAAGCTCCTTTTATTGAAAAGGCTCGCCAGCAGGGTGAATTATTCATCCATCAGCCCTACGAGTTATACAGTGAAGACAATCAAAGCGCCTGGCAACAGCTTTACAGCTTATTACTGCCACGCTGGGAAAAATATGCTAACGAAAAATTCTTGCAAGGAGTTAATATGCTTGCCATAAACCCCAGCAGAATCCCTAGGTTGGAGGAGGTCAATCAATTTTTAGAGCCACTAACAGGTTTTCAAGCCAAAGCAGTCAGCGGTTATGTTCCCGCCTATTTGTTTTTTGACAGCCTTAAAAAACGAGAATTCCCCACAACCATCACCATACGGGACAGTCAAAAATTGAATTACTTGCCGGAACCAGACCTTTTTCATGATATTGCCGGACATGTGCCCATGCACACCGACCGGACATTTGCCGACGTGCTAGTTAAATTGGGATCTTTAGCAAGTTTATCTGCTCAACGTCACGCATCCCTAAAAAATAGGGAGGAAAAAATTGCCAAACTTAAGAGCAATATTCAAGCCTTGTCTCGTTTCTTTTGGTTTACAATTGAGTTTGGTTTAATGCGTCAACATCAAAAGCTATGTGTCTATGGCAGCGGACTTTTAAGTTCAGCAGGTGAAATTGTCCATTCCATCGAAGCTCCAGAAGTACAGCGCTTCCCCTTTCAACTAGAATGGGTAATCAATCAATCCTTTGAGATCGATCGTTTTCAACCCCTCTTATTCGTCATCGATTCTTTCGAGCACTTGTACGATGAAGTGCATCAACTAGAAAAGCTTCTACTTACAGGAAAGCTCGATTACATTGCACCTGGGGAACCAGGAGTTGATGAGAAAGATTTAACCGCATTCTTAATGGAGGCATGATGTCTAAACAAGTGGACCCTTCACCACAGTTCTATCAAATCATTTGCGCCACCTTTTGTGTGATCGCTGTTCTTTCGAATATTATTTCGGCTAAAATGGTCAAACTCCCCTTTCATGACCTGATCATTCGGCCGGCTTGCTACTTATCCCCTCACCTTCCTTTTAAGCGATCTGGTTACCGAAATTTTTGGAACTAAAAAGGCCAAGTTAATGGTTTATCTTGCCTTTGCCATGAATCTTCTGAGCTTTGGCATTATCCAAATAGCCTTGATGCTTCCTTCTCCTCAAGCTGTTGACTCAATCGCTTTTCAAGCAGTAATGGGGCTAAGCGGATTGCGTATTTTCACTTCGTTAATAGCTTATCTTGCAGCTCAAATTACCGATATTCAACTCTATGCACTCATTAAAAAATGGACCGGCCCCCGCTTTCTTTGGCTGCGGAATAATGGGTCTACTTTTATATCGCAAATCGTCGATACGGTGCTGATCGACATGCTCTATCTTTATTGGGGCCTAGGAATGGGAATGAGGGAGGTCTTGCCCATCATGTTTGTATCTTTTGCTTATAAAGCCTTTTTTAGCGTGGCCAATACCCCTTTATTTTATCTGAGCGTTTTCCTAGCTAAAATTGCGTTTACAAACAATCAAACAAATTTGACCAAGGAGAATCTGTATGCAACACTGTGAATTATCAAAAAAGTCATGCATTCCTTGCAAAGGAGGCGTTCCTCCTTTACAAGGTGAAGAATTATCCACACTGTTTAAACAGTTGGACAATGCATGGAAAATCGTTAATGAGCATCATTTGGAAAAGGAGTATCTTTTTCAGATTTCAAAGAGGCATTAGCCTTTACCAATCAAGTGGGCGAGCTAGCCGAGCAAGAAGGACATCATCCAGACATCTATCTGGCTTATGGAAAGGTGAAAATTCTTTTATGGACACACAAAATTGATGGTTTAACTGAAAGTGATTTCATCCTGGCAGCTAAATGCGATGAATTGAAAAAGGCAAGGAAATAAATCTTCCAGTTACGTGCCCGTGAGCGAAGCACACGGGCACGTAAAAACTAATTAATCAAGTTATTGGTGTATAAATACTTTAAGCCTTTGCGTTGAGTACTTTGTCTACAGAAATGATTCCTTGCTTGTCTAAAATTACTTAAAGTTCTATGAAATGACAACATGCCCAAAAACAGATTAAACCTCTTACTTCCTATGATATATTCCACCTACCTTCGCTGGTTCCGTCAAACTTTGGTTCCCCTTATATTTATCTTTGGCTGCCCTCCTACCGTTTTTCTTTTTTGGTATACGAATGCCTCTTTAGATGGTTCGTTCACAAAATTAGGGGAATTGTTTGCCCAACAGGGTGTTTTGACAACAATTTATTCTATTTGGGCCCCCTATTTTTTTGGTTCCGCAACAGCTTGGAAAATCATCTGCGTTTTCGCAGGATTGGAACTTCTTCTCATGCGCATCCTTCCAGGAAAAATCTACCATGGGCCTGTGACTCCAGCTGGGAACACTCCGATTTACAAGGCCAACGGCCCGCTGGCTTATGCCACTACATTGTTTTTATTCGTCCTGTGCACCTATCAATTTCAGCTTTTTTCCCCTACCATTTTATACGACAATTTTCCTGAACTTCTTGGTGCTCTCAATATTTTTAGCTTGTTTTTCTGTCTGTTTCTTTTATTGAAAGGCATCTGGAAGCCTTCTAGTACTGATGCAGGAAGTTCAGGCAACCTCATTTTTGATTATTATTGGGGAACCGAACTCTATCCTAGACTATTCGGGTGGGATGTAAAATTGTTTACCAATTGCCGTTTTGGTATGATGGGTTGGCCATTATTGCTTTTATCATTCGCGGCTAAACAACACGAACTTTACGGCCTCAGCGATTCCATGTTCGTGGCCGTAGCTTTGCAGCTTGTGTACGTTACTAAATTTTTCTTCTGGGAAACCGGCTATCTAGGTTCTCTTGACATTATGCATGATCGAGCGGGTTACTATATTTGCTGGGGAGTGCTTGTCTGGATTCCGGGCATCTACACCTCTCCCACATTCTATTTAATCAAACATCCCAATCATTTAGGACTCTTTTGGTCCTCTTTGATACTTACATGTGGAACAGTTAGCATCCTCTTGAATTATTGGGCAGACAGGCAAAGGCAACTTGTGCGTTCAAGCAATGGTGAGTGTAAAGTTTGGGGTAAAAAACCGATGGTAACAGTGGCACGCTATTCAACCGAAAAAGGGGAAAGCAAAGAAAATCTGCTGCTTGCGTCTGGCTGGTGGGGACTCTCCCGCCATTTCCATTATGTGCCAGAAGTACTAGGAGCCTTTTTCTGGTCAGTCCCTGCCCTATTTACAAATTTTCTACCCTACTTCTATGTCGTCTTCCTGGCCATTTTGTTGACGGAACGTGCTTTTCGCGATGACCGCCGGTGTGCGAATAAATATGGTACAGACTGGCAAAGATATTGCAAGCAAGTTCCTTATAAAATTATCCCGTATATCATTTAGTCCTTTTCTAATAAAAAATGGGTTAATATACTCTTCCTCACTGTTTTAACCAAGAAGAAGTATATGACTGTTGATAGTAAAATTATTTCTGAAGAATCTAAAATCACCCCTATGATGACTCAGTGGAATGCATGCAAGCAATCCGCTCCCGATGCAATCCTCTTATTCCGCATGGGCGATTTTTATGAAGCATTCTATGAAGATGCTCATTTACTTTCAAAGGAGCTGGATTTGACCTTGACCAAACGTCAAGAAATTCCCATGAGCGGAGTTCCTTTTCATACATGCGAAATCTATATTGATAAGCTTGTAGCAAAAGGATATCGCGTAGCCATAGCAGAACAGGTAGAAGATCCTAAAAAGGCTAAAGGTTTGGTCAAGCGGGAAGTTGTCCGCTTGGTCACCCCAGGCACTTTGATTAACTCTCATTTACTGTCTGAAAAAAACAATAATTTTTTTGCCTCTCTTGCTCAAGCGGGACAAATAATCGGACTTGCCTTTCTTGATCTGACTACAGGTGAGTTTTGGATTTGTGAGTTTTCCAACGAAAGAGATTTACTCAATGAGATTTATCGCCTTCATCCGGTAGAATTTCTGACATCTGAAAAATTTAAAGTTAAGCATGCAAGTTTTTTTGAAGAAATTCAAAAGACTTATGCTTTTCTCGTCAATACCCAAGCAGACTGGCATTTTGATCCTCAAACTGCCTGCGATTTTTTAACCCAACATTTCAAAGTGCATAGCCTTGATGGCTTCGGGCTAAGTGGTATGACGGCTGCCATAAACGCCGCTGGAGCCCTGCTACGCTACATTCAAGATGCTTTATGCTTGCCCATCCATCATATTCAACAGATCCTGGCCTATTCAACGACCCATTTTATGACTCTCGATCAGATGACGCAGCGTAATCTAGAATTAACTGCTTCTTTGCAAAACGGCAGCCGCAAAAATACCCTTTTAGAGGTGCTTGATCATACCCAAACCCCAATGGGAGCGCGTTTAATGCACAAGTGGGTCAAACAACCTCTATTATCTATCCCAGAAATTCGCCACCGACAAAAGGGCATTCAAAATCTACTAGATCACGAGCATACTCTTGATCAGCTGCGCACGCAATTGAAACACGTTAAAGACATGGAACGGCTGATGATGAAAATCAGCTCTGGCTATGCCACTCCGCGAGATTTGATGGCCTTGCACCATTCATTCGCCCCGATAGAACCTCTCAAAGCCTTGCTAGCTCCTCTATCTTCCCCATGGATACAGGAAGAGACTCAAAAACTGAATTCCTTACCCGAAATGAATCAACTCATTGCTAAAGCCCTTGTTGCAGAACCCCCTTTGCGCTTAGGCGAGGGAAAAATTTTTCAGGACGGTTTTCACAAAGAACTCGACGAATTGCGGGAAATTAGCCGTGATAGCAAAGCCTGGATAGCCCGTTATCAAACACAATTAAAAGAAGAAACGGGAATTAAAACTTTGAAAGTTGGCTTCAATAAGATGTTCGGCTACTACATCGAAGTAAGCCGGGGACAAACCGAACGCATGCCTGCAACCTTTTTGCGCCGCCAAACACTTGTGAATGCCGAACGTTATATTTCTCCTGCCCTCAAGGATTATGAAAGCAAGGTTTTAACAGCCGAAGAAAAAATTCAATCAATTGAAAGCGAACTTTTCTACCAACTTCGCCTGGAGATCTCTCAATACGCCAAAGAGGTGATGAACATTGCTCAAGCAATTGGTCGCATAGATTGCTTAAGCGGATTGCAGAAACTGCTCGCCGGCACCACTATTGCTGCCCCCTTGTAGATGAAAGTTATATCCTTTCCATTGAAGAAGGACGCCATCCTGTCATCGAGCAAGTCTGCAAACAAGAAAAGTTCGTTCCCAATGACACATTCCTTAATGACCAAGAACAGCGCCTATTACTGATCACAGGCCCTAATATGGCTGGAAAATCCACCTACATGAGGCAAGTAGCATTGATTGTAATTATGGCGCAAATCGGCTCATTCGTACCTGCCCGTAAAGCTCATGTGGGCCTTGTCGACAAAGTCTTTGCCCGCATTGGAGCCAGCGACGACCTTTCCAGAGGACAGTCAACTTTCATGGTCGAAATGACGGAAACTGCAACCATATTGAATAACGTTACACCTCGTTCGCTAGTCATTTTAGATGAGATCGGACGTGGTACAAGTACCTATGATGGCATCTCCATTGCCTGGTCAGTGGCAGAATATCTTTTAACCGTCGAAAAACGGTTGGCTAAAATTCTTTTTGCAACCCATTACTGGGAATTGACCAAACTCGAAGATAAGATTCCAGGGGCCATCAATTACAACGTTGCCATCCACGAAGCTGAAGGGCATATCACATTCTTACGCAAGATCGTCAGAGGAGGAACCGATAAAAGCTATGGCATTCACGTTGCCCGCCTTGCAGGACTGCCTCTAGAAGTTGTTCAACGTTCAAAGGAGATCTTAGAGCATCTTGAGGAAAATTCCAATCGTAAAAGCGCCTTTGAGCCTACTCGTGCCAAACGCTCCCCCTCTCAGAAACCCAAAGCTCAAGAACCTGAATTGCAATTATCCCTTTTTGATTTCATACAATAATCCAAGTTTGAAAAAATGTAAAATACAAGTACTTGATTATCAGCATATTAAAACCATCTTATTTTTTCTGTTGACAATGATATAGACAACAGTGAATACATAAGATGTGTTAATCACAAACACTTAATTGCTTCATTTTAATCCTTTATAGTAAAATGTTGGATTTACTTTAAGGATAAGTAATAGAAGTAGTTAAAAAAAATTATCAAGGAGGCATTATGGACAAGAAGCAACAACAACAGCCACAAAAGCAAAATCCTAATCAAAAGCAACAAACACAAAAGCAAAACCCTTCTTCAGCGAAAAATCCTGCACAGAAAAAAGGGTTCTAGAAGAACTGCTTTTTTGCTAGCTTAGATTCATTCCCTGCAGAGTGTCAGCACTTTGCGGGGTTTTTTTTTATCCTAATCAAATTGGACATGGACGAGTTGGACTATTTGGACGAATTGGACAGATAGGACCAATTCCAGCATGTCCAACTCGTCCAATCTTTTCGAATTTCCTTTGAATTTTGTGGGTCGATATGGTAAATTTGTTTTAAAGAGAAGGCTGTGAAACAATGGCGAACAAGGCCAAAACAATTGGGTATAGTTTCGCGCCCTCAGAGTAAGGTTAAGGACCGTGTCAAAAAAAATTCAAGGGCCAAACCACCATTTCACTTGCTATTCTGAAGACAATTCTCTTTTGGTTCAATTTATATTAGTTGAATTTCTACATGCCTATCAATTGGCCCTTCAGATAAAGGTCCTTGTAACTGAATATTTGGACACAATCCATCAATCGGACCAGGAGTTCAATCCTCTTCTTCAAATTTTCAGCAAGCTTCTTGGAAGTCTCCCACAGCAAGACCAGTTTTCTTTTTTTCGTTGGACTAAAGGTTCTCTGACAAAACTAAAAGAATACTGTGAGCAATTCTCTCGGAATTCAAAACATCGCAATGCCGACCATATAAATTTACAAATGGCTGTGCACCAAGCTTGGTTGGCTTCCATGCATAATTTGACACTATTAAGCAGTTTACAGCCAGCATATTCCCGACAGCAAAAGACAACTTTTCTTTTAAATCCCTTGAAAAGAGCTTTCAACAATTTGCAGATTAGGTTTAATCAAATCACTCGCTATATTCCTCAAGTTGTCACTGCTTACTGGAATAATGAAAATGTTTTATTATGTTTATTACGCAAAAGAAAACAATTAGCCGAAATTTATGGCCCCGATTTTTTTTATAAACGATTCAAATGGCCGCTTAATGCCGATGAAATTGCTCAATTCATTATTAAACGTTATCAAAAGCGTGGATTTGATTCTCTTTTACCTTGGATTCAAGAACTTCTTGCATTAGAGGAAAAGGTTTATGATTCTCGTTAAAGAACGCTATAAAGAATTACTATCTCTCACACGACTTTATCTCTCACGGGAATATAAAATTAAAGAAAGAAAAAAAATAGATGATAAGTCGCTATCATTTGTTCAAAAGAAGCCCGATTCTTTGGCCTCAGTAAATTTTCCTAAAAAAGAATTCAAGCAGCCTTCTTTACCAAGTACTTTGGACAACGCTCCCTTGCAACCTATAGCACTTTCTCCTACGTCGGACTCTCATTTCCAGACACCATTCCCTGACGCTGCCGCACAACCCTCCAAGCCTCCCCCCCCACCTGCAAATGAGAGAGGCAGCACCCCTAACCCGACAGCTAACCTATTGGCTTTAGAACCTTTAGACAAGGCAAACACACCCGTTAATTATCAAGACTTTAATCAGTTTTTCCGGAATCATTTTCCTAATAGCATTATTCACGAACAAATTCCTTGTGACTCTCAAGCCCGGAAAATTAAAAATACTTGGTTAAATGAACAAGTAATGCCCCCCATCATTCTTTTGTCATTTCAAGAAGAGGAAAAGCCTCTCGCTTTTCTAAAAAATATGGCCCGTGCGATTTCTTTACGCCTTGCCCCGGTACGCATCTATTCGGCTTCTAAATTAGAAAAAAATAAGGAATGGGAAAAAATATTGACAGCTTCTACTCTGCGTTTAGTGATTGCAAGTGATTACGGGGTCTATTCGCAACCTGGACTCATGAACTACTACCGTGAAATCCCAGAGCAAAGCAAACATTTTTTACTCCAAATACCCCTTCTGTTGGTGTCAGATCTTTCCCTTTATCTCAAAGAACCCCAGCTTAAATCTCTGCTCTGGCGAGCTATCTGTAACGAATTTGCTGCCACACAAGCAAAATAATTGAGATAAAAAATCTATGGAAGATTTTGTTGCTTATGCCTCTATTATTTTAGATGTAGCCATCAATCAAGTTTTGGATTACGGAGTGACGGCTCATCAATATTCTCTTCTGCTACCCGGAACCCGTGTGAAAGTTCCTCTACGCGGCCACTTGCGAGAGGGATATGTCTTAACGGTCAAGCAGCAGCCCAATTATCCATCGGTAAAACCCATTGCTCAGATTCTTTCAGATGTTCCTTTAATTACTTCCGATTTATTTCAGCTAGCTTTGTGGCTTTCGCGCTACTACTGCGCTCCACTGCGCGACATTTTCCGTCTCATGCTTCCCCCTGGGGTCAGAAAAGGGATGGCGCCTAAGGAACAATTGTTTGTCATGCGAGGCAAAACACGAGAAGAATTAAGGGAAATTTGCACGGCACTGCAGCATAAGAGTCCTGCGCAGGCAACTCTATTAGAAGCTATGCTCCCTGTCAAAAAGGGAATGCTCTTATCCAAACTGTTAGAAGAAACCAATGGTTCGCGCAGTACTGTGGATACTTTGGCTAAAAAAGGCCTTCTCATTCTGGATATTATTCGCATTGACCGCTCCCCCCTCATTAATGAGGAATACTTTGCAACTAAGCCCAAAGCGCTCAATCAGGAGCAAGCCGAAGCTCTAATTAAAATTGAAAAAAGTCTATCAAACAACACTTTCGAGACCCATTTACTTTTTGGCATAACGGGCAGCGGTAAAACAGAAGTCTACTTGCAAGCCATTGACAAGGTCCTCCAAATCGGCAAGAGTACCATCATGCTTGTGCCTGAAATTTCATTAACCACTCAGACCATTGAGCGCTTCCGGAGCCGTTTTAAAGAAAAAATCGCCATTTTGCACTATCGACTAAGCCAAGGCGAACGCAACGATGAGTGGCACAATATTCGCTCAGGAAAAGCGAAAATTGTCGTTGGGGCACGTTCAGCCATCTTCAGCCCTGTAGTCGACTTAGGTTTAATCATCGTAGATGAAGAGCACGAACAATCTTATAAGCAAAATGACCTTAGCCCCTACTATCAGGCGCGCGATGTGGCAGTCATGCGTGGCAAGCTGACCTGTAGCACAGTCATTCTAGGCAGTGCAACGCCAAGCTTAGAAAGCTTTTACAATGCCAAGCAGGGCAAATATAATTTGAGTGTCTTGAGCAAACGAGCCGAAGCCGCATCCCTTCCTAAAGTGACGATTGTCGACATGCGGAAAGAGTTTGAGAAAGCTAAAGGGATCACCAAATTTTCCGATCTTTTGCTCACCGGGATTGAAAAGCGCTCCCAACAGGGAGAACAAACCATCCTTTTCCTCAATCGGCGAGGCTATCATACCGTATTGCTCTGCCAAGACTGCCATCATACAGTCAAATGTGCCCATTGCGACGTCCCCATGACCTTTCATTTAGGCGAAAACTGTCTTTCATGTCATCTGTGCGATTATCAATTGAAGCCCCCTCCCAAGGAGTGCCCTCAATGCCGAGGCCAAAATCCCTTAAAGTTCCGCGGAGTAGGAACCGAACAAATTGAACGCGCTTTGCATGCCATTTTTCCCTCTATTCGCACCTTGCGAATGGATGCCGATACGACAAAACATAAAGGGAGCCATCAGAAATTATTGCGGGATTTTGGGACAGGCAAAGCAGATGTATTAATTGGCACACAAATGATAGCTAAAGGGTTGCATTTTCCAGAAGTCACTCTTGTAGGCATTTTAAATAGCGATTCGGGTTTGAACATTCCCGATTTTCGTGCCTCGGAAACCGTTTTTCAATTGATTACCCAAGTAGCAGGGCGTTCAGGAAGGGGTGTAACGCCGGGAGAAGTTATCATTCAAACTTCTCTTACTGACAATAGCACTCTCCAATATGCTGCCCGACAAGATTTCTTAGGATATTATGAAGAAGAAATTGCCATTAGGGAATTGTTCCGCTATCCCCCTTTCGCGCATATGGCCAAGCTTATCTTTTCAGGGGAAAATGCAGAAACAACTCATGCCGCAGCCGAACACATACGCCAAGCCCTTATGCAGCGGCTGCCGAGTCAATTTGAATTTAATCCTGTCATTCCGTGCGGCTACGCTAAAGTCAAGGATCAGTATCGTTATCAATTTCTTTTACGCGGCCCTAGTATGTATCCCCTTAATGAAGCTCTAAAAACCATTCAAGCAAGTAATTTAATCCCACAAAAAATCAAGTTTTCTGTGGATGTCAATCCCTCCTCCACTTTTTTCTAAAAACCTGAATTTTGAGTTAAAATTATTGAAATATATTATTCAATATATTATCATTCTATTTTAGAAAAACATCATTTAGGATTTATATGAAGATAAATATAGAAGCAGTAAATATCCAACCAGATAATCTTGGGACAAGTTTTTTTGCTTTAAAACAGGCTCAAGGCCGGTTAGGTTCTTATCAATTAGTTGTACTAACAAAAGAGGAATGGATCAAAGAATCTCAAGATAAGAATAATAAGGATCATATTTACAATCTTGGCAAACTGACCGCATTATTTAATGCTAATAAATCAGAAGTGACCGTTAACGCGGTAAATGACGCTCAAAAAGAAGAAGCGTTAAAGCTAATTACACAACGCATGCAGGCATCCGTCCAAAAACACAATAATAGCATTTACCTTAAATTGAATTTCTTGACTTTAGGCCTCACTTATCTATTAGCAAGAATTTTTAATTTATATAAATTTCTCGCATATGATAAACCACATTTTGCAGCAACTCTTGAAGATCTACAAAACTTATGCAGATTACTCGATCAACAACATGTGGAAGGTTTTGTTAGGATAGAACAAGCCGAATTAAATGATAGTGCAGCACTTAAAGCCAAACTAGCTACTATAGATACCATAAGAGTTGGTTACGATGCTGAAATTGATTGGGAGAATATAGATTTAAGCCCATTAGTAAACTTAAAAGAACTTCAACTATATGGACAAAAAGATGTGAAGATGGGTTTAATTCCCCAACCACATCCATTAGGAATTGGTACTTTGCAAAAACTTGAATCCCTCACCATTTTAAATTTTGGTTTGAATTCTTTTCCTCAAGAAATACGCTCATTAAAAGGGCTTAAAGCGCTGGATCTTGGATTCAATCCATTTATAGCTTTTCCCCAAGAGATATTTGAGCTTAAAGAACTTGAAGATTTGTGTTTCCATTCTTGCGGAGGTGGCAGACCACACGGGAGAGGGATGCTCATTGATGATAATACTATCGAAAAATTTAAGGAACTCACTCATCTTAAAAAATTAGATCTTGGCTATTGCGAATTACGAGAAGATCAAAAGATCAAAATAAAAGCAAAATTAGATGATTTGAGAAACCTGGGAATAATGCCTAATTTTCAAGAGTTTGAGCATTACTCTTAAAACTAGCGCGCCCTTTATCCGAATTGGACTAATTGGACGGAATTGGACAGGTTGGACAAATTCTAACATGTCGAAATAGTCCAATTAGTCCAACCCGTCCAATCGAACTTGATCATTATCTTATAAATTGATATAATTTTTTTATAAAAATAATAAGGTCCATTTTATGTTTCATCCTGCATTTTTAATAGTTGTTCCTAACTCTCCCTCGAAATTAAATGAGATTGCTGACAAGTTCTTAGCACCAGCTCACTATCTATTTAATGCACAGAAATTTGACATTAATCATGAACCCCCTCTTCAACAAGCTTATCAGAAAAAGCACTGGACGGTTACAGCTGCTGCAATTATCGCTGTTGTCCCCGGACTTCTGATAGGGTCTATCTTAAAATTAGCGGCTATTAGTATCTCTCCAGATCTTAGACAACTTTTTCGCGGTATTTCCCAGCACTTAGCACCAGCTGTCCCAGTTCAAATGGATGAGCACACACCTCAGCAAATTCTAGTAGATCAAGTCGCTCAGAAAATTAACGGACTTGCTCCTCAAACTCCTGACCTGGAAATAAAATTGCCCGATCCTTCCCCTTCTCCAAATGGAGTTGATAAGATTCCAGCAATAGTGGATTCAGAACAAAAAAAATCTCCCATCAATGCGATACCTACTCAAATAGAGCCAATACACCCCGATTTTACTGAAGTTAATTCGGTTGCTCATCAAAGATCAGCTCACCGCAGTGCCAAAGCATACTTGCAAGAAGAGGCCAAAAAAATAGACGCAGAAGTTGTTTTCGTCTCTCCCCCGGACTATGATAATCCATGGGTTAATAAAGTATCCATTAAGCAAAACCTAGATTCATCTATTTTCAAATGGGAAAATACAGATGGAGTTCAAGGCGACATTCAAAGAGACAGCAAGCTTCGCGACCATGTTGTGCTTTATGGTGTTGCAAGCCAATTCAATTGCAGTGAATCATGCATGCCAGAAACACCCCAGCCGGGCGCTGCTGTTGAAACATATAGGGGCGACCCAACTCAGGGTCCTGGGGCTCAGTCGCAATTTTCAGATGAACTAATAGAGCGAATTAATGATGCAGCAAATATAGGATATAATGGATTGTGCCACGTTCTTGATAATGACACTAAAATGACTATCAAACATGGATATCTTACTCCAAGAACAGAAACATTAGCTAATGCAGTAATTAAGCAATTACAACAAAAAGGGAATCAAATGGAGTTTCCTTGCATCGGATGTATTCCTAAAGGAGAAGGCAATACTGAAAAAGTTTACGAGATGTTAGTCTCAGCTCCTGCATTTGGGATGTATAGCTATGGCCTTCCTGTTGGATATAAGCAAAAGAGCGAAATTGAGTTTTTATGTTCCTTGCACGCGTATAGAGCACAATTTCAACAAGCTATCAAACTAGCGGAATTTTTCCCTGAAAAACAGATTATTTTTAAGCCCACAGCTCCAGGACTAGGAGTCTTTAGTAACGTTACAATGAATATAGCTAAGGCATTTTATGTGGCTGCAAAAGAGTATGAAGATCAGCTAAAAAGGAACAATATTCTCGTACGCCTCCAAATATTTCATGGTGGTGGTGATACTAGAGATATGGCAACAATTCTTGGTCTAAACGAATATAAATAACATACACTAGATCTTCTTCGTAATTAAAATTTTATTTATTGGACATATTGGACTAATTGGAAATTGATCCCATCTGTCCAACTTCGTCCAAATAGTCCAACTCGTCTCTTTTCGTTGAATGAGCCTCTTTTATCGCACTGGTCTAGCTTTAATTCATCAAATATATTAAACTTCTAGATTAATCAAAAAAACAACATATTTCAATTTTTTAATTAAAAATTTGACCATAAAGCAGGTATTTATCTAATGAACATTCCACGTATAACGCCTAATAATCCAGGAGAAAAAAATGAACTTCCTTCAAATCCTCCTAAAAGAAAAAGACAGAAAGTACAATCTTGCACACCCTTCAAACAAGAAATCCAAAAAATTAAAGACTTAAGCAATAAAAGACTGCCTTCTTCTCTAGATCAATTTAGAGTTTATCACTCACTTGTCAAACACTCAAAAAAGTCAATTTCATTTGCCCAAGAGAGTGAAAAAGAAAGCTATCAACAAGCAATAACTGAAATTGATGATACCTGGAAATCGCTAAAAACTCTCAAAGACGATGAATTAAAAAAAAAGGTTAAATCAGAGCAAGATAAATTTTCTGGTCAGCTAGAATTCACCATTGAAGCCGATCAAGGACGAAAATATTTTAACGTTTTAAAAAGGGTTTATAGTGTTTTCTTAGAGCTTCACCAGGAGGACAAAGCAAAACCTGACTCTCTTTCAAGAGTAGTAAAAAGAGCTCGCTTCTTTGAGGATTCACCCGCTAGCTGTCTTTCATTTTTAATTGAACATGATGGCGAATCCAAGATCATTACCATCTCCAAGGCTAGCTTGCTCCCCCATCAATCTGTTTATTTTCAAAGTTTTGAAAATTCTGAAAATACGATCAAGCTCGACAATATCAGCGTCTCACACTTTGAAAGATTAAAAAATTGGATAGAAAATCCTTCTCAGGACCATTTTGAACAAATGGATACGGGAGAAGTTTTGGATTTTATGGAAGCGGTACAATGTTTTAATCTTCCCTCTTTAATAGAAGATTGCGATAAATCACTTGCCAGAAAAATCAAAGGGAAGTCTTGCGATGAAGTATTGTCTATCAAGGATAGGATCCCTTGTTATTTGGATTTAAAAGACCCTGAGAACGACCCTTTTTTGGAAACCCGCTTAATACTTTATGATTATCTAAAGCGGTTAGGAGTATTATTTGAACGGCTACCCTCCTCTCATGACTAAACGATTTAAAATAAAATTGTATCCGAGGTTTTTAGAACACTTAGAGAAATTTTCTTCGCTCAGTTTACTTAAAAATGCAACTATTTATTTAGATTTGACAGCACTCTCCAGTTTTGATAAATACATTGATATCTTGATTAAAAACTTTCCTCAAACAGATTCTGTTAAAATTTTAATTAGACAAAATAAGTGCTGGAATCTTCTGAATGGATATAACAATTTAAAAAAAGTAAATGTTAATTTTTCGACTAACTATTCAATGGATAGGAATTTACAAAATTTTAAAGAAACATTTCCAGTATCACATTCTTGGCAAATTTATTTTGGTAATCTGCATAAATTTCAACCTGTTGAAAGTTATTCAAAGGAAAACGAAATTAAAAATGATAAAATTCAACCAATGAGTATTGATGACTTTATTGAATTGGAGATCTTACAAACTATGCATACTAAGATTTTTGACGACAAAAAATTTAGTTTAAAACATCCTGAAAATCCCAATTTTTATTTGAAAATTAAGCAACTCCTGAAAGAAATTCACATTGAAAGGCTTATAAAAGAAGGAAAATTTGATCCCGAGGCAACTAGTCTTGATCTCAATCATGCCCCTCTCTCAGACAAGAGCTTTCATTCCCTTATAAAGGCAACTCCTAAATTACAAAAGCTCCAGCTACTCAATGTTCCCGTTTCCCTCTATGCCATCTTACCCTCCTTTATATCAAAATTAAAGGAAGTTCAACTTCCTTCAACTTTGATTACGCCAAATAATTTCCGAAACTTTATTGAAAATTTTTTGAAAAAAAATAAAACTTATAAAACTCTTGAGATTAATTTTGATCTCACTGGAAATCTTCCCTTTAATACAATTCCATTTCAAATGTTAATGGCTCTATGTTCTAGATGTGAATGGATTCGTGTAAAATTTTCTGCCTCTAAAGGTGTTTTTTTAGAATTGAATAAAAGGGTTATCACTCTTTACCCGAGCAATTTATATAATACAACAACATGTAAACAATTGGTACACCATAGTCTTGCTATTTCTCAAAGAGATTTTGTTACGCAAATTAGTTTGAGTTCTTTTGATCACGAATTAATTGACGCTTTTGTTAAACCATACTTTAATATTATCTGTGCGATAGAGATATCTTCTGCTGTATTGCTTCAACGTGCATTGATTCCAATTATTAAAAAATTGCCGTATTTTCAAAAATTAACTATTCTTTTAAACTTTTTTAAAGAAGAAAAAGAAAAAGAATTGATAAATTTAACAGAATATTTGAGAGAATCATTTGGGTCATTCAATGCTGCGATTAGTTTAGAAGGCCCTGGCATGGATGATGAGTTGCCCATCGAACCAGAACAGCGTTTAAAGACTTTTATTGAGCGGGCAAAAGTTTACCTACCTCTCATTCCTAATTATAATCCTTTTCTCTCTCCGCTATTGACAAATGAAATTAAAGCTTATCTTACCGATGAACAACTACTTTCTTTAAAACCCGTAAAATTTAAATCCTCCCAGGTCATTAATTTTTCCGACATGTCTCAAATTTCAGGAAAAGCGATAATAGAATTTTTAAAGGAAGCGCCTCCTACTGTTAAAATTCGTGTTAACAAATGTCAGCGTTTAACAGAGGACATTTCTAATGGTCTTATCCCTTTTGAAGATCTTTTCAAAATAGAACTATTACGTGAAGGATATTCTCTTCTTTTTTCAAAAAATTTGGCTATTCGAGCTCAAATGAATGATCAACATGTAAATAAATTATTTGAAGAAAAGAAAATTGACCCAAACACCACTCTACTTAATCTTATCGGTATGCCGCATGTCACATTAGAGGGCTTTGAATTTATTTTAGAAAAACTAACAAAAGTAAACACGCTCCTTTTAGAGGGCGTAGACCCAAGCCTTTATAATAAACTTCCCGAACTTGCCCCACGTCTCGATCAAGTCATGCTTCCAATTGAAATCGCTAAAACTGAAATATTCCCTATTTTTTTAAATGAAATGATATTATCGGGAGATAAAAAAATAATTATTATTAAATGCGATCAACATCCTGAAATGATAGGGGAAATAATTCCTTCTCTTTCAAAAGCAACAGAAAATTTAACAATTGTTTTTGTTTTAAATAAAATTCAACTAAAATTAGATAAAGATTATCACACAATCATTCTGCCAGCCGCAATCATAAATGAACTGCTTCCTGAAAGTTTGGAACCTTTCATCACCTTAGCTCAGAACTTACCCACCTTTTTTTTTGATTTGGATTTCTCACAGTGTTGCCCAGAAAAAGCGGAAGAACTTTTAACTATTTTTTGCCAAAAATTTTCCGATAAAAAGATAGAATGGATAAATTTAGGAACTTAAACATCGAACATTTGAGTTCGATGAGTTTGAAAGTTTAAAAGCATTAAAAATGGTAAAATGGCTCGACTTTAAGCAATAATTCTATTAGGGAGTTTGAGAACTATGCTAAGGGAATTAAAGAATCTACGCTCTTACCTTTGATAAATTATTAAATTAAACTTCTCCGCAAGCATGGGACTTGATAAGAAAATCCCAGATAAAATACTGCTCAAATAGATGACTATATCAATAAAGTTAATGAGATGAGAGAATTGGTGCCTAGTTTTAGCTGTTTGCGTTTACCTAAAGAGTTGAAAAGAGCAAATTCAAGACGATCAACTGCTTCAGATTAAACCAAGAGGCAGAGTTTCCCTCCATTTCACCTATGATCTTTCAGGCATGCCCTTCATTTCACTTAAGGGGATGGTAGAATTTCTGCATGGTAGTTATCTCGCATTTAAAAATAAATCTAAATAATTGTTCTCAACTTTTGCAAGATGTTCAGAATCATACCGTAACGGTTGATCAATTCATCGAGATCGAGATCTTGCTTCTGGGGTTTTTCAAGAATTCTTTCCAATGAAAAATATCCCTACCACAATTTGCTGGGAAGATAACCATCTTCTAAAGTTGGTGGATAATAAAAGAATAGACCCTAATTTAAAGGCTCTTAACTTTGCTAATATGCCAAAGATTACTGATTCTGGTTTGTTGATTTTCTTAGAGAAAATAAACAGGCCCGAAAAAACTCAATTTGGAAGGCTGCAACCTAAGGGAAGAGACGATCGAGAAGTTAGAAAAAAGATATCCCGGAATCTCGATTTCTAAATGAATAATCGTACAGTCGCTCAGTAAATTTATAATTTAATATAAAAAAATTAATAAGGATAAATAATTATGCAACCTGCTTTCCCCGTTGACAAATCAAGTAGAGAAAATAAAAATTCTTCATATACAATAGCACCGGCAGCAACTCATAAAAGAAAAAGATCCCAGACAACTACCCTTCAAAGGCTGGACCCAAAGATCAAAAAAGCAGTCAGAGAAATGGTAGTCTTTGGCCAACGCAAATCGGAATGCAATGCAGGTGAAGCCAATAAGCGTTATAGAGCTTTTCAATCCTTTTAAATAAATCACAAGTAAACCTCCCTTTATTAGAAGAGAAGGCAAATGAAAGCTACCAAGTGGCTTTAAAAGAAGTCAGCCAGGCCTGGGAAAAGCTAAAACCTCTTGATGAAGATAAGCTAAAAGAAAAGGTCAAGTTAAACCAAGAGGAGCTCTCCTGTCAGCTTAAATTCACAGTTCAAATACGATCAGGAGAAAAGAAATTTTGATATATTAAAAAGGGTCTATAAGGAAAAGTTCATAGAACGTAGTAGAAGGTGATGTAGCACCCAAGCCTCTTTCTCGAGTCATAAAAAAGAGCGCGGTACTTTAACGATTCCTCTGATAGCGTTTCCTTTTTAATAGAAAATTCGATCATTTGCATCTCAAAAGCTTGTCTTGCGAATCCTCTCAAAATGGATATTTTCAAGCTCTTCTCTCAGGCCAATACAGTGAAAATCTCGAAAAACCTATTGAGTTACAGGATGTGAGCGCTGTTCACTTTGAAAAATTGAAAAATTGGATAGAAGCTCCCTTTTCTCCCGACCATTTTGATCGGATGGGAAATGACAGGGTATTCTGATATTTATAGAAGAAGTGCACCGCTTTAATCTTCCTGCTTTGATGAATAGTTGCGATGAAGCCCTTGCAAGAAAAATCGAAGGAAAGTCTTTGAAAGAATTATCTCCTATCCTGCAAACACTCACTTTTTGGATGTCAGATGGTGGTGTTTATCGATGACTTTCCCTTTTCAAAAACAATTCATGCTACTTTGGGAAGACTAAAACCAGATAGGCTTAACTAGCTTAACTTCCAACTCTCTTTTTTCCTCTAAATCTTTCAAAGTACAATTGAATCCAAAACTTTTACCTCACATAAAAGATTTTTTTTCTCTCAGTCTCCTGGATGGTGCATCTATTCAATTAGACTTAACAAAAATTGGATTTGATAAGTATAAAAGTCACCATCTTGACAATTTAACTCAAATTGAAAGTGTTAAAATTTTATTCGATGCTAAACTTGACTGGAATTTTCTGACTAAATTTAAAGATTTAAAGAAAGTAATTGGAAATTTCCCACTGAAAATGCCATGGATGTGCATTTAAAAAATTTTAAAGAAAAACTACCCCCATCACGCTCTTGGGAGCTGTATTTTGATGTTCTGAAAAGACTTTCAACCTGTTGAAAGTTATCAAAGTGAATGTGAGGGGAAGACGCAACTAATTAGTATTGATGACTATATTGAAATGGAACTCTTAAGTAGTGGTTATACCTCCACATTTTCAAATAGATTTTCCTCAGCTGATCTTTATTCAAAATAGAAAGCCACTCACAGAAAAGCATATTCAACTATTTATAGAGAAAGAAAATCGATCCCCAAACAACCTACCTAGCTCTCGACAATACACCATCTCTGATAAAAGCTTTAATTCATCATAAAAGAGCTGTGCCTAAATTACGGAAGCAAAACATTTAAATCCCACTCTCTATTCTCCTTTGCTAGCAATAGCTCCAAGGTCCAAAATGAGATTCAAGTTGACTGCTCCTTTATTAGAGCAGAAAATCTTGTTTATTTTAAGCCTTCCTCAATGAATTTATGATCAATGGGAAAAAGAAGAACCCTTTGATCGATGTAAGCCAACCAATAACATCAGAGTTTAATTATTCAAACTAACTTGTTGATATTTTTTTTGAATATTCCATAATCTCACTGTTAAATTAATATTCAAAGCTAATGACTTGAAATTTGAAAATAAAATCGTCACTTTTTATTCAATGGGAGAAAACTATAACAACTCCTTTCTATGAAACATTATTTATCGAATCTTGCAATAAATTTTTTCCTCAAATGAAGTATTGCTTAACTTCGAAAAGATCCATTGAGGAATTTCTAAAACTATACACTGATAAGATAAAGTTTGATAATAGAGATAGAAGGAGTTGAAATGGATAAAAATTTATCTATTCTAAAATCAATTCCAATCTTCAAAAGTTAACCCTTATTTGTAAACCCTGTGATAATGAAAATTTTGAGCAATGGGTGGAGAAGATAAAAACTTGTCAAATGAGCCTAGAAATCAGGAGCCATGCCGAAATAGTGTATAGAAGGTCCTGGAATGGATTGCGATTTGCCAACTGAACCTAAACACCGTCTATACACTTTTATTGAGCGGGCAAAAGTTTACATCGAATCTCATTCCCAATTATAACCCTTTTCTCTCCCCCTTATTGACAAGCGATCTTAGAACACATCTCACCGAAAAGCAGCTTTTTTCTTTAAAACCTGAAAATCTGAAATCCGATGTTGATGGATTTTACCGGGATGTCTCAAATATCAGGTGAAGCGTTAATAAATTCTTAAAAGATCTCCCTTCATCTGTTAGGGTGCGCTTTGAGGATTGCCATCG
>CAWCVY010000024.1:0-121247 GCA_963799115.1 uncultured Chlamydiae bacterium
TACTATATTGTAGGAGCTTTCAACTTATTCTTGAGCAAATACCACTATTCCAATGATCCCGAAAATTCCTCTCCAACTGATACGGTGACTAATTTTATCGATCAATTTCAAAAATTCCTGGTCATCTCAGGGAGCGCAACTTTGCAAAATGGAAAATCTTATGCGGATCCCACCTCTTCTCACAAAGCTTTAGAACCTAGCACAACTTTTGAACTATTTTATAAATCAGTTGCCGAAAATCCTTCAGATGAAGCATTCGAACAAAGCATTAACAATTTTTATGAAGATCAAATGCAGCAATATGGTTATTTTCTACCCGGCATATCCCTTTCAGAGTGGATTACGACTACCCACGCCGAAAAAACAACAGCAGGACACAAAAAGGTACCAAAGGCGTACAAACTGAAGGCAAGGGACCCGTTGTCGACATTGGAGGCCCCTCATGGGATGAAAAAACTTCATCTCAAATGCAAGTCACATCGCGCGTGATGCGCCTGCTGATTGAATTAGTTACGTCGCTTGAAAAAGTGGCCATTACTCAAACCGAACGGTTAACCTTTTATACCAAATTCCAGGCCGCCTACACCAACATACAATCAAAAATTCCCGTCTTCTTAAAAGGGGATATAGATTCAAAACTGTCAGATAATGCAAGAAACGACTTGAACTCAGTTTTCAATGCCAATTTGATGGATACTGTACGCGCTTTTAGAGATATCCAAGCAGACAATGCAAAAAAAGAACAATCGAACATTAACATTTCTCAAGATTCGAGAAATGCGATGATCGAGATGGTTAGCAGCTTTCTGCAGCAATTATCAGGGTTAACTAGCGCCCTCTTAAGGAAAGAGCTATGGGCGCTGCCAAGAGCTTTATATTGAGTTAATAAAAAGACTCATAGCCAGAGGAGGGCACTATGAAGAGTTCGCGAGGATCTAAAAGTCAAATGAAAAAGAGGCTTTGAGCTCCCGCAGAAATGCAAAGCGAGAAATTCGATAAAGCCCTTGGAGAAATTACCAATAAAATGTTCAAGCAAGGGATGTCTCCCAAAGATGCCATGGGAGTGAATAATGCCATTTTGGAAAATATTTATGCCCAAGCTTATCGCCTATATAATACAGGAAAATACGTGGAAGCCAGCCATCTGTTTCGGATTCTCATCATGATGAATGCTTTGGAATCCAAATACTTGCTAGGATTGGCTGCCTGCTTTCATATGCTTAAAGAATATATGAATGCTGTTCAAACTTATACGATGTGCGTGGCAATTGATCCCGAAAATCCCATTCCCCACTACCACTCTTCGGACTGCTTTATCCAAATGAAAGACTACTTGTCCGCGATGGTATGCTTAGAGCTAGTTATCAAAAGCGCTGGTAATAAACCCGAATTTTTGAAGATGAAGGAGCGGGCTCAACTGAGCTTAGAAAGTTTGAAAAAGCAACTAATATCAACCCCTGAAACATAACACAGAGGTCACTATGAACCTTGGACGTAGTGGTTATGATAACATCTCGCAGGGACCTTCGCCAACCAGTTTTCCACCTTCAACTCCGGAAGTTCCGGTCACAGAAGAAAAGGAATCTGTCATTGGCATTGACATACGTACTTATGAAGGAGAAGATACTACCAGCGTTTTCGATTTTACTCGCCTTCAATTTACACACCAAAACGATTATATCGCAGCAGCTCAAAACCCCGTACTCCCTGAGCCTGACCCAGAAGGAGAAAGCGGCCCTCAGCCTTATGGCATTTACCAACAAAAACTCATCATCAAATTTTTTTCCGACCGTGTCAGAAACTTGCTCAAAGACAGAGGGCTTTCTTCAGAAGAATCTAAATCCCTCTACAATCACTTGATGACTGGAGCCCCCCTAACAAATCCTAAATTGCTCGGACTAGCAAAATCCATCAACGAACAAGTAACCGCGGAAACTAAACAGCAAGCTCATTTATCTGACAGTTGGACGATTAAATCGACTTCAAAAACTGATTGGACCCCTCTGCCCATACTACCCTATAGTGAAGAGAAACAATCAGAGATTAATCAATTCTACGACACCCAAATTCAACAAATACTGGCAGTTTATATTCAAGAAGCCCAACCTCCTTTGACCTCTGAACAAATCAACTTGTTAAAGCTTTCGTTATCAAAGGGAAAAGCCTCCTTTGAAATCGCTGAAGCCTATGCTGCCATCACCGGCAAAGCTTCGCAAGCCACTCAACAGGCGTTTGGTTTAAATGAAGTATGGTTTAGAGGCACAGATAATCCCGATAATTGGAAGCCGATCAATAGCGGCATTGTAACTCCTGCTGCCGTTTCCGATGAGGTCAAAATAAAGCTTCTAGAAAATATGATTAAATTCCTGACCGCTGTTCAAACAATCGGGGAAAATATTCTGGGAAAGTTACCGCCAAATGACCCCAATCGTATCAGCCTCAAAGAATTTCTCAGTGCGATTGCCGCTGCTATCTCGGAATTAAAGGATGAATTGAGAAAAATGCAAACCAAAGATATCGAAAAAGCCGATAAATTAGGCGTAGCAAAATTCCAACAAATTGATGATCGTCGGGCAAGAGCCGAAGAGGCGCAAAGAAAAGCGGCCGAAGCCGCGAAGAAATCGAAGGGTAAAGAGACTTTAGGAAAAGTCATGAAAATTGTAGGCCCTATTATTGCTGTAGTTTCAGTTATTGTCGGAGCAGGCTTATCTCTTTTCGGAGGCGTTGGCATCCCTTTGATTTTAGCGGGTATTGCTGTGGGAGCCGCTATCACAACCTATTCTATTGTTGATAGTTTCGCAGGGATCACAAGCAAAATCGTGGGTGCCTTTAATGATTTCCTTAAAGACCTTATGCCCGATCAACCTGAATGGGCGAGAACACTAGTCAAAATAGCCTTTGTAGTCGCGGTTGTGGCTGTTCTTGCGGTGGTCGTTGTAGCAGGTACCTTCATGGGGGGTGCAGGTGCTAGCGTTGCTGCCCAAGTGATTGGCCAAGGGGCCAAACAAATAGCGGTCCAAGGGATTATGATGACCGTGGTAAGCAGCAATGCGATTCCCGAAATGCTCGCCAATACCCTCACTGCCCTTGGCGTAGATAAGGACAAAAGTCAAATTGCCCAAGCCATCATGATGGCCACACAAGTGGTGATCGTCATGGCCGCTATGGCCATAGCAAGCAAAGGGATTAGCCCAAGCGGGATTGCCAAAGGCGTGACCGAAACGGTAAAAGAAGCTGGAAAAAGCGTTTTGGCTAGCACACAAAGATTGATTCAGTTCGTAAAAACTCTTCCCGATACCCTTAAAGATTCGCTTTCTAATATCAATAAGCTCGCTACATATCTCTTAGTATACCTCGACAATTTAGCAAAGAGCACCAAAAATCTCCCCGCAGCAGCCCTCCAGGAAGTAAAAAACATTATTAATGGATACAAGGGCCTTTATAGCCCGGATGCTAAGCTCATGGGGATTGCTCGCATAGTTAACGCAGTGATGGAGCTGATTCCTCCAATTATTAACGTGGCTGATGGAATCAGCCGATGTGTCATGCTTCTCAAGGTTGAAGAATTGCTGAGGCAAGTTGGCGAACTCAAAGCTGCAGAAGAGTTGCTGCAAGAATTGATCAAAATGTTGGATAAAGTCATGCAAAAAATACAATCGGGAATGGAATCACAAGGCGAATTCATCGCAGCCTTGCAGCGCGATTTGGTTAATATTTTCGATTCGGCTAGGCAAAGCGTAGCAAAAATGATCCAAGCTTCTGCCATATAAAGGCAAAGGAGGTTTTATGGCTGATAATCGAGACCAAGAACTTGAGAGCACTAGGCAAGAAGTACGCGCAGAGATAGAACGCTTAGGAGATAAAATTCCCCCAAAAGCACGTCAATTGGTAGAAGATGCGGTCGTCAAAATAAAAGTCGACCATGTACAACCGAAGGAGGCATTAGGACTTTCGCCAGCAATTCTAGAAAAAGTCTATCGCTATGCCTATAACCTTTTTCAAGCAGGGAAATATCAAGAATCCCTGCGGGTGTTCGAATGGCTGCGAGACATGGACATCGCGAATCCTCGCTATTGGTTTGCCATTGCAGCTTGCTATCACTATTCTAAAAACTACCTCGATGCTGCGGCCAACTACATCATTTGCAGTTATTGGGATTCTTTGGATCCTGTCCCTTGTTTCCATCTCTATGATTGTTTCATGAAAGCCGACTATCCCTTATCTGCTTTTAGCGCCCTTCAAGAAACTCTTATTTTAGCCGATGAGAAACCCCAATATGCTGCGTTGAAAAACAAAGCTCAAACAGAGCTTCACAATTTGGAGGAATACCTTAAAATACATTTGCCCGAAATGTTGAAGATCTCGGCGTGAAAATTTTTAGGAGAGTTTTATGAGCACTTCTGGCATTGGTGCGGGCCCCATTCCTGATTATGCAGATTACAGCGCGAATGATAGGGCCAAAGAAAAGGCGCAGAAAACTGTTTCCCAAGGATCAGCTTCAGGGGAAAAGGGTGCAATTTTAACCAAAGATAGCCTCGATGTTCCATTTGAAGCCCAAATTGGCATCGAAACTGAGCCTGCCGAAGCAGGACGCCCCAGCTTGCCGCCCCTTTTTCGCACCCGTTTCGTTGACGATCGCCTAGTTGAAGATTCAAGCCGCGACTATTACCAAGAATTACGAAATAACCTATCTCCTTACTTAAAAGAAAAATTGATAGAAGATGAAGCCCAGCTAGCATTTGAAGACCGTGATCCCGATTTGATTGCCTTGGACACAAGTTTGAAGTTTGAAGCAAATCTGCTGGCGATGGCCGATCGGTTATCTGCTCCAGGAACAGGCGACGAAAAAGCCTTGATCAGTGCACAACAGTTTATGGCTCTTCCAGAACTTGTGCAAAGAGAATTGAGTACCTATGGATTACATGCCGTCCATTTTTTGGATGGTTATCTGGAAAAAATAGGGCGCAATGATCCGAGCTATGAAATATTGCTTAACGTATCCAATCAAATGAAGGAGGCTTTAGAACTTTTCAAATACAAGGAAGAGAGGAGAGGATAATGGCACTGCATGAAGAAGCCAAACTCAAGCGCTTAGGCCATCAGTTGAGAATGAGCGAAAAGCTTTTGCAAACGCATCCCCTTGTGAGGGGTAAATTGACTCTTTTGCAAACTATCATCCACTACTTTGATTTGCAAACGGAGTGGTCTCTAGCAGGTTCTCCGGCCCGTTTATTGATGACTTTTCAAGCGGCTTTACAAGGAAAGGCGGTGGGGCAAAGCCAAACAGGCTTTATCGGTCCGGCTCTCGATCAACTGCAGCGAGCAGTAGGCAAACTAGTACAAGCGTCACTGCAGCCATCTGAAAGAGAATCAGCTCCTTTGCTGCTGGCTTTTATGCAAGTGATCGCGTTGGGAGCGATTTTTATCTCAACCCAACTGACCGGCAACTGGAAAAAGCTTTTTCCTCGGCATGATCCAGCCGCTGCTCAAAAAGCCTCGCTGCTGCTTAGAGAACTAGGATTGACCTTTATATTAGGCTCACGTGCGGCAGAAGCTGCTTTTCGTTCCGTGACTCAAGGGTTGGAGCTCAAGGAGGAAAGCCAAGAAAAGATCACTGCAATTGGCATGTGTATGTTGCTGCTGTTGATTACTCTTCTTGATGAGGAGGGGAAAGTAGATCAAGACGAATTTTTTGAAATAGTGAAGCATTATTTACAGCCGACCTTAAAGGAAGTGGAGCAAGCCATCCAACGTATTCAAGAAGAGGGAATGGTCGATGAGGAACAAGCCCTCCTTGCTGCGAGCCAGCTGCAATTGTTCCGTCAGGCATTGGAGGCTTTTGAACCAGCTAACTTAAAACAAACGATAGAGAGCAGTTTGACAGTTTTTGGATGCTCAATCGAAGAAATTAGACGCGATTTACGACATACTGCCACTATTTGCTCTCAAATAAATGAGAGTTTTAGACATATTTTTTACCAGAGTGAAATGACGGCAACCACTGTAACGCAAGCAGCTTAAGCCGTCATCATTCAATAAAAGAAAGGAGATATTATGACAGATCTCACTAAATTGGACGATCAAAATGATCCCTATTTCAAAGAATTTGGCCAAGTCCCTGAGTCAGACGTAGAGAAAGAGATCACGATGGAGAAAACCCCAGAGCAGATGACAATAGAATCGAGAAAGAAAGACACTCTTGCTCCAAAGGAAACGCTCGCGGAACTCAGCATATATGCAGGGGGAGTTTCTCTACAAGCCGACTTGCCTGAAATCTCTACGCCCTTGGAAGGTCTTGTTTTGGACATGGTCATTGAAAAATGGAAAGAAGAGTTTCCTGAACAAACCGTGGCGGAAATTACTCAGAATCCTTGGTTCAAACCCTCTTATACAGCCGCCTTTTATGCGGTCATGACTAATATACTGAACCTTAAAAGAGACACACACTTTAAAGAATACGAAACAGAGCTACAAACCCGTATAGGATTAGTAGATATGGCTAAAGCCAACGCATCATTGACAATAGAATCCTATAATTTGCAAGCCCGAGAAAAATATATCGAGGCCATCCAAAGTGGTATATCAGCTGGATTTTCTACCATTCAAGTATTTGCTACTGCGCACAATTATGGCAAAGCAAAGGAAACGTATGATAACGAATTAAAAACAAGACAAGGTAGAGTGAGACAACAAGCAATAGATGATGGAATACAACTTGTTGACGATAATGCACCCCTCCCTCAGATAACAGATTCAGCCATGCTAAAACAACGCAGACAAGAACTTGATACTTGGATAACTCAGGAGGCGTATGAGATTCAAAAAAATGCACAGTATTTAAGTCAATATGAGACTCAACCTAGATTCCAAATATTGGAGCAATTGAACAAAACCGTAGGCAGTGTATTACAAGGCGGGATAAAAACTGAGATGGGATTTGTGGAATCCCAAAAACAGATGAACGAAGGCTACATGCAAGCCTTGAATAAATACAACGACACTAGCGCCAAATCACGCGATGATGCAAAAGCCGATTTTGATCGCTTTCTCGATTTCCTTAACAGACTCATCGATGCCGAATTTAAAGCACATGCATTAGGCCACTCAGCTTAAGAGGATTTTTATGTTGAATCAATTGATTGAGGAATTAGGACGTGAACTTGCTATGGAAGAGAGCATCACTCAAAATGAAGATAATGCATACCGCCTGCCATTCGATAAAGACATTGAAGTCGAGGTAATCCAATTAGAGCGAAGTTTTATCCTCAAAGGAGTCATTGCACCATGTCCACAGGAAAATGTAGAACCTTTTTTATTCAAAATCATGGAAGAAAATTTGTTCGGCATAGGGACGCGGGGCGCAGTGATAGGATTAAAAGATGAAGGGAATCTATTGACGCTTTCGCATGAGCTGGACTACAATATTACTTACAAAGAATTTAAAGAGAAGTTAGAAGATTTTATCAGTGTCATCAATTTTTGGCGCGGAGAAGCATTAAAACCGCAATAGGGTTACAATATTAATAATTTTGATAGGTTATCAGGTGAATTATGGTTGCAAGACTAGTGGCAGAAGAAGGCGATCTTAAAGGGCTTATCCTCTCTTTCGAGAACGGCGATCAGTGGGTCATTGGGCGTGATCCTGAACAAAGCCAGCTGGTGATTGAGGATCCTCTTGTATCCCAACAACACTTGATTGTGAGGCGCACTGCAGAAGGGATTGTTGTTCAAAATTTAAGCGATACCAATCCCATTCAAATTAACGGCGAAGATATAGATGATCAACCCCAACTTTTGCTTCCAGGAGATAGCCTCAAAATTGGCAATCAACTTTTTCGATTTTATGCTGAAGCTCTGGCCGAAGCCCTCGCAGAAGAAGAACCTAAGATAGAAGAAACCGCAGCTGAAGAAGAACCTAAGTCAGCTGAAGAAGAACCCTCAGCTGAAGAAGAGCATATGAGGGAAGAGCTCGCAGCTGAAGAAGAGCTCATGATAGAAGAGCCTAAGTCAGCTGAAGAAGAACCTATAAGGGAAGAGTCCATCCCGGAGCAGCCTATTCCTCCTCCTTCCCCTCCCCCATCTCCTGCAACTTACCTTAACGAGGAAGATGATATCCTCACTGATACGGTTCTCGAAGAAGGAGAAGAAAAAGGAACCCTGGCCGAGATTAATTTTGGCATTGTCGAAACGGGACGCTGGCTCCTAAAAGTAATTGGAGGTCCTAATAATGGCGCCGAATTCTACATGCAATCTGGCCATAGCTATATCCTGGGAACAGATCCCCATACTTGCGATATTGTGTTTCACGATACCAGTGTTTCACGCCAGCATGCTAAAATAACAGTCACTCCAGAAGAAACTCTGCTGATTGAAGACCTTAAAAGCCGCAATGGGATATTGATTAACGGCAGCGCCATAGAAGAAAAACAAGACTTGCCTTTAAGTACCATTATCACCCTAGGCACCACCTCCTTTGTGGTATACGACCGAGAGGGGGAAATGCAAACCATTATTTCACCCCTTCTTCCTTCTATCGTTAAAGTATTACAACAAGAAGAACCAGCAAAAATCCAAGAAGTCGCCCCCTTCACTTCTTCTCCAGAACCTGTTGAGGATACAAAACCAGTACCCCCTCCGGTTGTTGAAGCCCCTCCTCCCAAGAAACCTCGACAATTTGGCCCTCTCATCTTTCTTGCGACCATTTTTGGCCTTTTTGCATTGGCTGGAATAGGAACAACCGCCTTATTCAAAGCTGAACCCATTGCCATGCAAACGCATGAAAACGAAGAGGAACAGATCCAACAAGCTATCAGTCACTTCCCGGCGGTTCGCCATGTCTTTAATAAAGCCAATGGGACGCTATTGCTCTTGGGACATGTGTCAACCGCCGCTGAAAAAAGTCAATTGGATTATAACCTTCTGGGATTAAAGTTTATTAAGTCGGTTAATGATAAGGATATTATTATCGACGAATATGTTTGGCAGGAAGTGAATTCCATCTTAGGTAAGACCTGGAAGGGCATCACCATCCATTCACCTTCTGCAGGCCAATTCGTTTTATCGGGCGAATTGCAAACCCGTAAGCAAGGCGAGCAGCTCTCCTCTTACATGAATTTGAACTTTCCCTATTTAGACCTGTTAAAGAAACAAATTGTGATAGAAGAGGATATAGTTAACCAAATCCAAGGCTGGTTGCGCGAGGCTAAATTAACAGATGTTGTCGCCAAGATGACAAACGGGGAAATCTCTCTCACGGGGAAAGCTCCTTCCGATAAGTTAAATGAGCTGAATTCCATCCTTGCGAAAGTTAAACAAATCCCGGGAGTAAGAGTTGTTAATAATCTCATACAATCGCAAGCACCGGAAATGGGGATTGTCAATATTTCGGACCACTATGACGTGACGGGAAAATCCCGTGTAGGCGATAAATACACCGTGGTCATAAACGGAAGATTTTTATCTCAAGGGGATTCATTGGATGGTATGGCCATTACCAAAATCACCCCTAATTCTGTTTTCCTTGAAAAGGAAGACATTAAATATCGTATTGATTACTAATCAATAAAAAGCTATTAACAAGCACAGGCATTAGCCTATAACGCCCCAAAGCCTGTGAACGCGAGGTTGACATGTTTGGTTTAGAAGATCAAAAGAAGAAAAAGCCCTCTCAAGAGTTCATTTTTGAACTAGAAAAGGACCTTAAAGATCCCACGAAGCTTAAAATGCTACGTCAGCAAGTGGAAGCTCGCATCCAAAAAATCAAAGAGGTGCTTCGCTCTGGTGACGACCAAGAAGAGTTTGACCGTTTCGGTTTATTGCTTCATGGTTATAACTCGCTCTTAAAGGTAATGTCTCGTCTAGCCGGCAAGGCTAAGTAAGGAAGAGTGCAAAAATAAGTTGAATTCACACAGTCCAATCGTCCAACTTATTATTGCACACTTCCTAAAGTACTTATCGAATTGTTTTATAACCACGAATTGAGGTTTTCATATGAACGAGGAAAAAATCGAAGAGTTTAAAGAAGATTTTGCTCTTCTCATCGAGGCTGGCTTTGTGGCTGTCAAACAACTCGATGAAATTAGTGCTACCCGTATATTTCAAGCTGCGCAATCCTTGAGTCCCTATAGTACAGCTCCCCAAATTGGCATAGGTTATATTGCGCTAAATAAATTGGAGATTAAGGAAGCGACCCAAATATTTGAAACTGTGGTAAAAGTAGAGCCTGAAAACCATCTTGCACAAACATTCTTAGGGATATGCTTTCTTCTTACAAAATCCAAGCGCAAAAAAGGGGAGAAAATCATTAAAGAAACGATGGAAAAAACCACTGATCCGACCATTAAGAGTTTAGGTGCAATTTCCCTTGAATGGTCAGAAAAGGATTTGAGTAAGAAATTGAAAGCACCTTTTTTTGCGCATCAAAAAGATGAACCCGAAAGCAATGAAGACCCAGAAAGCAAAGAAGTAACTTAAGCAACTTCTTATAAAAATGAACGTAGGGATAAAAGAACTGCGAAGAGCAGGCCTTCGCGACTATGTTTTGTTCCCCTGAGAAACTGCTATACTTCTCCAAAAATCAGTATTCGTCCTTACTATTGTTTCTTTATCAAGAAAATTTAATTCCGGAAAGATCTCTCCTTTTAAGCTCTCAATTTCTTTTCTTAATTCATCAATTCGTTCTATTTGCTTTATAAATTCTATTGGCAATCGAATTAAAGCTGATTTAATTTTCAAGTATTTAGAAAAAGGAGAAAAAGGAGGATAATGAAGAATCATACAAAGTTCTTTACTTATCCCCATTTTCAAAGATGGAATAAATATTTGCCTTGCCGGTTCTCCCATGCCATGAAGAGGATATGCTTCATATAAAAAAGCTTCAATTTTTTCTTCTCTACCACAAACATTTTCATTTATAATATTTATAAAATTAAGAAGAGAAGAACCATGTTCTTTAGTTTTCTCCTGTAGGAAATCCCTACTTATCTTAACTAGCTCCTTCTTCAGAATTTTCATTTTTAATTCTCCCATGGCAATCCGAAGAATTTTCTTTGCAAGTGTTCTAGATACTTCAATTTCACTTATTTCTGATACAACTCTGCGTTTTATTAGGTGATCATACATCTTCCTTTCTTTATCAATTATTTGATAGTGGAAAATTTCGCCTGCTGAATTAAAATTTACTTGATAAAATGGAACAGATATTTCATCTATAAATACATGATGAAAACTACAAGGATTTATTTTATATTGAAGAGCTGAAATGAGATCGTTGCCATTTCCTTTAACAACACGATTCCATTTTCGGCATACGCATTCGACGTTTAATTGATCTTTTAAAGGTAATGATTTTAAAATATTTTCTAGAATTTCAATCGGAATAGAACTTGTCAGATCCCTTATTTCTAAATAAATTTGGCTAGAACTTACTAATGATTGTAAAGCTTGCATTTGATATCCATATATTATTAAAATAAACAAATAATATAAAACGAAATTATATTATAAATAATAATAAAATGGAATGCAATAATAGATTCATCTATAAATTAATATAGGACAAAAGAGGGAAATCCTACCTGATATCAATCACCGTGAAATCGAAGATCGGGTGATTAAAACCGTTCTATAATTTATGGAATAGCAACGCCAGCAGTGAGTGCTGCCAACCAAGATTTGATGGAAGGAAATGAGAACTTAGTTTTTTTCTTTTTGGACATGCTAATTTTTCAAATTAAGGGTGAGCACAAATTTCAAGTATCGTTATCTTTCTTTTTCCGGGATCGTAATGCCAAAAAACTCGATAGGCTCCAGGAGTTTTATTTTGAGCATAAGATTCAAAGACATCCTCTCCATTTGGTCCATCTATTTCATCATATTTATGAGTATGTAGTGATGGATGACGCAAATTAGTTTCCATGAAACCTAAAATCTTATTTACAGCTTTTAATACGGCTTTCTTGTCCTTCTCCGCCTTAAGTTCATCCATTTGATCGTCTGCATGTTCGGTAAAAACTATTTCAAATTTCATCTTCGACATACTTAGCAAAAGAACCCCTGCTCCTTACTTTGCCCTCTTTGGATTGCTGTATTGATTTTTTCAATCTTTCTTGTAATTGTTTTTCTTTGAGTTCTCGCAATCCTTTCAGCATCATTTCATGCAAAAAGTCTTTAATAGCGATTCTTAGCTGCGCGCACCCTGTTTTTAGAAGAATGTGTTCGTCCTCTGGAACATCAAAGCTTAATCTTACCATATTTTCTTTCATAAACGCCTCGTGAAGGTTAGACAACCCCATTATAACAGCAAAACAGATTTAACTACAATACTACAAATCTGTTAAATTAATATGCACTAGAAGATTTATCTAAAGACTTATTCTTTCAGCCACCGCAAACATCTTGAGTATGAAAGGCAGCTCCTCGCAAGCCAGCTCTTTCTCGCCTTTCATATAGAGAGCACGAGCCTTCTTATTTGCAGGTACTCTACCTGTTATCATAAAGGGATCCGCTCTTAATGAAACAGTCAGATAGGGGTTTCCAACTGTATCTTAGGGATTTCCTTTCTGTTAGAAGTATGATTTTCCTTAAGCATGATCAGAAATTTGGCTAGCGCTTTGATCTTCATATTTAAATTCAAGGCAGAAGCCAATTTTCTCTAACAAGTATAACTCTTTCAGCGATAACCTTTGTCTTCTTGCTAGCAGGCATAAGTAACGAGCTTTTTTACAAATAGGCTTTGCGCAAGGTTATGTCTCAAAGTTGTTTAAATCTTTTGGTATTGTAAATTTTGCAATTTTCATAACACACCTTCTTGTTCTCAACCATTATGTGTTTATTCCTTATAAAGAACCATTTCAAAGCAATCAATGATTAAATTATTTATTTACAGTTATTTAAATAGTCTTTTTTTGATTTAAATATTAATTAATTTTTTAATATTTAACTATTCTTGCTGGTATTCCTATCAAAAAACATGGGGCGCAGCCCCTATACCATAGATTTATGGCAATTTATCACTATAATTCCGACGAACATTCATTGTACTTCGCTCTCCCTAAGAAGAAGCCTCTGTCATGTAATAGCAAGATTAAGAACCTAAAAGTGCATTATAGATGGGGTCCAGAAATTTTTGATGGAAAATATGGGAATGATCCACGCCATCACAAAAGGAGGGCAAATCCCCACACATAGCCTTCGCATGTTAAAAGCAAGTGTTTATGGTGATCTTGTTTGTCTGTGTGTCTTTTTTTTCTATTGTATGAGCATAGAGAGCACGAGTCTTCTTGACGGCCTTCTTTGCCCGTGGAATTTAACCAGTTAGTCATAAAACAAAAAAATTTAAAGCGACTATGATTATCGTTATTTTGATCATGCTCATACTCAAGGTATTAGCATTTCAGAATTGTTAAAACTGGTCATCTAGTATGTGTCATATTCGAAGATAAGCAGAAATTTTAGCAGCGAATTTTAAATACTGCTCCTCATTTGATGATTTATCTAGAAGGATTTTTTAAAGCTTCTTGATAAGTTTCTTGATGATAGACCGAAGGCTCATGATGTATTTTTCCAGCCTTCCATCGTCCTTCTTCGAGATCTGGCGGTTTACTTAAATAGGCAAATTCATTGCCATCAAACTTCACCTCATCGATACTACCGTTATAATAAGGGGCCCCTGTTTTTTTCTTGAATTCAATGGAAATTTTTACACGATTAGGAGGAAAAGGATATTCTTTTAAATATTTTCTTAAAATCTCATTTTGATTAATGGAGCTTAGTAACTGGTTAATCACTAAAAATTCTAAATGTCTTGCTTTTTCAATCGTAACGGGCTCATAAAATCTTAGCTTTGCTCCAATCTCTTCAATTCCTTTTGTCATTTTACCACCCAGATATACAACATATAAGCCATGCTTTTTGTATAATTCCATTATGGCAGATTCAAATAGTTGATCGATTTCTGACTCTTGTTGGATGGTCGTATGGTTATAGGGAAATTTCAACGAGGAAGTCTTGGTTAATCTCAGCGCATCTTCGTAAGGTTCCGTCAAAAGATCATAAATATTACCGGTAAATGGATCTTTGGCTCTATAGAATATTTTATTTCTATTTTCAATAACTCCTGCTAAATCATTAATATTACGAACGCAAGTCACTGTTCCATCATAGTAATTGCCAAGTTGTGGTTCATTAAAATCAATGTCAATTCCAATACGCTTAAAAGTGAAAGGACGCTCAAAAAAATAGGGATGAAGTTCTTTATCTTCATTTATGGTTTGTATCAGCTTTTCCATCACATAAACATGCAAGGCCCTTGCTTCTTCAATTGTTGCTCGTCTTCTTGCTGAGAAATAAACATCAATTTGTTTAATCTTTTCTTTTAAATCCCCTGATTTCCCCCCACATTTGAGATTTAAATCTATTTCCATTTGTTGTGTAAAATTTTCAAGAAATTGAAAGAGATATTTC
The DNA here is from genome assembly GCA_963799115.1 of uncultured Chlamydiae bacterium. GTDB lineage: Bacteria > Chlamydiota > Chlamydiia > Chlamydiales > Parachlamydiaceae > CAWCVY01. The sequence goes on from CAWCVY010000024.1 coordinate 14,464, forward strand.
CCCATATTCTCATTAGCATGACCATGCCTTAGGAATAGAATAAGCAAAAAAATTAAAAATCTAACCTTTAGCATTAAAAAATCCAACCTCATCTCTAAGATTACGCATATTTGTTTCTAATACTCCTGGATAAGTAGCACCAAGAAAAGAATGGTCACCAGGAATTGGTAGGAAAGGGGGGTTTTTACTATCAACCACTTTTATTGTATAATTATCATTTTTCTCATATTTGATCCCATATTGTTGATAAGCTATGTCATGAGAAGCATAAAAATTAACGGCTATCTCAGCTTCATGCTTGGCAATTGGCTGAACAGAACCGTATGTATGTACTATTAAGTGATTCTTAGTATATCTACTCGTTTCGAAACTTAATCCAGCTAAAGTATCGCGAGCAATAAGTCCACCTTCACTGTGAGCAATATGGAGCCAGTTGGGATGAGAATAATTCCTTTTCAAACGATCAATGATAGTTGAAAACATCTTACGCATACTTCTCACAACCTCTGTTCTGCAGCCAAGAAACTCACATTGCATTCGACAAGCATCCCCCGGTAATTTTTTCGACTGATTGTAAAGACCAATGCAAAGAAGTTGCTCAGGATTTAAAATTAATTTGTTATATTAAATTTGCGTTCTATTTGTTTATCTAATCATTCCTCAAGAACAGTTTCCCTCCCCCCTAACTCAGTGAAACGCTTTGCTTATCCAATCAATAATTTCAACAATATAGCTAACTCTTGTGGGCATATTTCCCAATCTTTCCATAAGCGGATATAAATTTTCCTCATTCACACTCCTATTACTCCTTGGCGAAATCCAGGAATTCTTTGAGACTCATCTTCATTTCAAAAGTAAAAATACCTTGAGAGTATCTTTCTAAAATCAGGGGAACGAATAGCTCATAATATACCATTGTAAGTCAGTCAAAAATTTATTTTTCTGATTATAGTTAGGATAAGGAGCCGTTCGATCTTCTTTAAGATAGAATTTTTGAAATGTTTCAAAATCAATGAAATCCCCGCCTTTTTTCATGAAATCCCAGAAAAATGCTCCATTTTCAAGAAATTCAATACCTCGTAGTTTTTCATATTTTTCAAGGAGTTCGTTGAATTTGTTATGCGATAATTGATGGGGCATTGCGGTAGCCTTCTCAAGATTTCCTTCCGAAAAATCAATAAGTTGTATTTTTGCGATTATGGTAAGATTTGGCGGTAGATAAGAGTCTTCGCCATAGCCATATTCCGGATGAATATAAATTTCTCTTTCTTCCGACTTCTTCATGCCAATGAGGGCTTTTGAAATGCCGGGTATGAAGTATTCAATGCTTTCCTTCTTGATTGTGCCGAAATCATCTAAATCATCTTCAGACAAAAACTTAAAATTGTATTGAAAGGAAACATGTTCAGTTTTATTTGTAAGTGGGGATCCAAGTCCATTTTCCAATATTTTGTAGTAAACTTTATTAGGAATAAGAGCGATTAAATCATTTCTAGAATCGAGAGTCTTAAAATAGGAGTTAGATTTTTCTAAATTTTCTGCGTTTTTTAAATCCTGTTCAATTTGAACGATATCAAGAACAATTTTTCTAGCATTTTTAGAGATTTCAGCTAGAGATTTTTCGTTTTCTCGAGCTCGAACTCCTTCAAAAAAATCCTTAATAAAACTTTCCTGAAAGTACTTTTCTGAACGGATTTCTTGTTGAATAAATGCTACAAACTGACTAATAAGCTCATCTCTATTTTTAGGTAAGTAAAGAGGACGATCTTCAGGGATCGATGGAATTTCTAAGGTTCCGAATGTGGTAGTGAACAGTTTTGCAAGAGTATCTTCAAGAAAATATTCACTTTCAACTTCTTGGATGATAGCAGTTCGATTCCCAACGTATAAATCTAGCAGTTCTTTGCTTTCTTGAGAATCGGGTTCACATCCAAAGTAGGGAATTTTGTAGGAGTTAAAAGGTTTTAGACGAGTTGAGATAGCTACTTGTTTCTTGATGGTTTGACTTTCTTCAGCCAAAGAACCAAATTTCAAGGATGGGTATTTTTTCTGCGATTTTGGTAATGATTTTTTTTTAAATCTCTCTCTTTTTGAAATAAAAGGAAAATCTTCTTCTCTATCATAAGCAAAAGCATCTGAAATGAACTCTTGCCTGGAAACAAGTAAAGCATTTTGTGGGCCATATCCAAGCAAGATACCAAGAAGAACATTATCGTTTTTTATTATGTCATAAAACTTATCTTTTGCTTCCACAAGTTCTTTTAAAAGATCTTCAGGTGTGAGAGTGGGTCCTAATGCATAACGAAATAAACTGATATTATCATTGACAACTTTTAGAAATCTTTGTCGATTAATACAGATGATATGATGATAACTATTATTAGGCTTAAAAAAGATAAAGAAATAATCTTTATTAGTAGGAGATATTTTTAGATCATTCCAAAATTCCATCCCTTTACTAAGTATGGCTAATTCTTTATTCAACCCCGATAATGCTCCTGTATCAGCGTCCAGATTGAACCCTTCTATACATAGGGGTTTATCGCCAAATATAACATATCCTCCTAGGTTTGTTTTTATCATCAATTTTAGAAAACATTCAAGAACATTTCTCTGTTCGAAAGAAAGGTTCTCAATAAAGATTTTTACTCCTTTATTTTCTTCTATTGAATTTTTGGCTTGGTATAAAGATTTTGAACCGCTTTCAATTTTTGAAGGAGAATGACTTTCAGGGTTTCCCCTTAACATCCCCGTTCCTAAGAGAAAACAGGTTAAAATAGGTATTTTCATGAAATCCTTAATTAAAATGATCGAAGTAATAATATTTACATCCTTCTTCGAGACAATACCAAGTGCCATACACTCTTTTGAAAGCTGTATGGCCTTCAATACATTTAAGTCCTTCTTTAGCCCGAATGAAAAAACCAAAGCCATCTTGAAAAACCTCTCCAAGGCGCATCCATTCTTGATTATCCTTTAGAATAAGATTGTGATTTTTAAAGCATAAAAACTTATTTGGATTTAAATAAATTTTATCATCGATCACTGCTAATACGCTTTGTTCACAATGAACAAAAACTGTTTCGGTTATAAGATTTTGTTCGATCTCTTTATTTGATTCGATCTCTTCATTTGAGAAAATATGATTGTTGTTAATTGAAAATAATAATACAGCAAGAAAAAATAACGACCGCATAGGATACTCCTTGTTTCTGTTGATACGAGTAAAGATTTTATGAAAAAAGTTCATTATAGGTCAAAGAAATTATTTTTTTACTTTTAGGCTTGGTGGACTTTTCCCTTACCAGAATGGAGCATATCCACAGGTGTTTCATCAATAAAGATATTATTGCTTTGATTTTAAAACCTCTAGAGCCGGCGGGATGGATACCTCTATCTACGCTGTATCTCTTCAATCTCTTATGAAACGCGACATGTGCTTAATGTAACAAAATTCCATATTGATCCATGCATTTGAAAAATAGTCCTATCCCAAGTTATTTGTTCAATTTCCAAATATAAATGAGGTTACATTTGTTTGAAGATTTATCGAGAAGCATTTTTTAAAGCTTCTTGATAAGTTTCTTGATGATAGACCGAAGGCTCATGATGTATTTTTCCAGCCCTCCATCGTCCTTCTTCGAGATCTGGCGGTTTACTTAAATAGGCAAATTCATTGCCATCAAACTTCACCTCATCGATACTACCGTTATAATAAGGGCCCCCTGTTTTTTTCTTGAATTCAATGGAAATTTTTACCCGATTAGGGGGAAAAGGATATTCTCTTAGATATTTCCTTAAAATCTCATTTTGATTAACGGAGCTTAGTAACTGATTAATCACTAAAAATTCTAAATGTCTTGCTTTTTCAATCGTAACGGGCTCATAAAATCTTAGCTTTGCTCCAATCTCTTCAATTCCTTTCGTCATTTTACTACCCAGATAGACAACATATAAGCCATGCTTTTTGTATAATTCCATTATGACAGATTCAAATAGTTGATCGATTTCTGACTCTTGTTGGGTGGTCGTATGGTTATAGGGGAATTTCAAGGGGGAATTCTTGGTTAATCTCAGTGCATCTTGGTAAGGTTCCACTAAAAGGTTATAAATTTTACCGGTAAGATCATGAATATTACCGGTAAAAGGATCTTTGCCTTAAAATTGGAGAAAATTTATACTTTGGCCATAAATGAAAAGTACTCAAATTCAAGGAGTTTCGCATGCTTAGAGGAAGTTCACCTATAGAAGGACCCGTGCAAGGGTTAGTACCATTAAATAGTCAGGAAATAGATGAATTAAGGAGAAATTTTACTCATGATTGTCTCCCATATTTTAAAGCACTTAGGGATCAACATCAAATTACACTGCAAGCGGATAAGAAACTTGTCGTTCTTGATAGAGAAATTGAAGAAAGCGCCAAACGGATTGATGAACGCGCCAAACGGATTGATGTACTCGACAAAAAAGAACAAAGAGCTGACGAAGTAATCGCCAATTGTGATAAAGAAATTGCTGTTAACCAAAAGAGATTAGAGGAAGCTGAATCAAAACTCAAAGAACTTTCTATTAAAGAAAAATATTTTCTTACGAAAGCCTTTTATGCTACCTTTTATGGAAAAAAGCCACTTCCAACTGAATTAGTTGATTCCATATTTTCAAAATATTTAGCCGATAAAGTTCTGTCCCTCTCTAGGGAAGAAAATTGTCCCAAAATTAATTCGATGGCTCCTTTCGTTCGGTACATTGAAGATCATAAAGGTAAATTCAAAGTATTAAATTTTAAACATTACAAATCACAAATCAACGACATAAAAACTCTAGCTGATTATCTTACTCAATCTTCTTGCACCATTAAAACTATAGCCTTTGTTCGAAGTGTTTCGGATCCGGTAAAACTGACTTTGGAAGAAGCAATACAGGCAAAGCCAGCTCTAGAAGTTAAATATTTCTAATTATTGGTTACTCTAATGGAGGGAGCCTTTTGGCTCCCGTTTTTAACGCGTTCTTCCATATGTTTAATCAATGAAGCGCCATCTTCAAATTTATTCGACAGAGATTTACTTAAAGTAATTCCCTGTTCTTTTTGCAATCTCTCCACTTCTTCTTGTAATGCTCTAATTAACTGAACGAGAATTGAATCCTTTCCAACGTTCCTCTTATTTATTGAAAGCTGAAGAAATCTTAAATCAAGAAATGCCCATTATTCCTTGTTCTATCAACGCATTCAAGCACTTATCAAAAAAAAAGAACTATTAGCTGAATATTCCATTAACCTAAAGATCGAACGGCACCCTGCTTGGCTCGGGTGTATTTCGGGATTATAAGCAGAAAAGCTACTCAGAGGTCGGAAAAAGAGCCCCTACTTTTATGTTTTGCGAGCAGGAGAAGGAGATAGTGAACTTCTACAATCTTTAGCTACAATAAATGATGCTAGGGCTTGAGTAGACTCCCTTGATGATAAATATTCCAGTGTAAACGATTTAGTAGATCTTGATTAGCCTCAGATTCGAAGCTGATTTCATCCGCTTTAGACTTAAACTGATCTATGTAGTTTAAAACCTGTTGGAGAGTATAATAGTTTACTTGTTTGTAATGATTCCAAACATCGTATCCTTGCAGATACCCTGCAATTTTTGATACTTCAGCAAAGTCATATCTATGTAATGCATCGAGATCCTTATCGAAATCAAAATAATCAAGAGGGGGAAATTGAGCAAATTCCTCATTATTGTTTTGGATGGCAAGCAGTTGTACATGTGCTTTGAGATAAACCCCTTTTTCCAAGGTAGTATAAATACCATACCCAATACAGGGATGTACGAAGAATTCTCTTGTTTCTCCAACTTTCATATCACGCAATCCCCAAGCAAATCCAGGAATGGCGTTTCTTAAATCTACCTCTAAAGGCTGTCCATCAGCCCATGTATCGGTAATAACAAAAGCGTTTGGTGTTTCTATCTTGCAATGAATCGTAACTTTCATTTGGTTTTTTAATTTAGTGCCGGTCCCCTCTTCAAGACATCGATAATACAATATTTTTGGAGCAATACAGCTTAGATCCTGCTCTTCTTCCAATTTAGAGAAATATAGATCTGCTTGCTTAATGTTATTTTGCGCAACATTTAAGATTTTAAGTTTGCCATAATCCCTCACACTTCGGTCGTCAAAGCGGGGCTTGGTATTTGTCTGAGCATCTTTCATGCCTAAAATAAAGCCTTGTAAAAAGTCATCATTCACATCATCTAAATTGTCTAAAATACTTATTCCAATTAAAGAAGGTAATAATTTCTGTTCTGATGATGAAAAACCCAGAGTATAATTAGAATGTTCTAAATTTGCAGTTTCAATATTTTCATTAGGAAAAACCATATGCAATATATCGTTAAGAAAATTATTAGAGGATAGCATTCTGGTAATATCTATCTGTGCTTTTTCTAATTCCTGAATAAGAGAGGCAGTTTCCTTATCTTCTTTTAATTTTCCAAAAATAAAATAAGGACGATTTTGAGACAATTGTGCAGAAGAGATATCCATTTTTTCCATATAATTAGACAACTCTTCTCTCATTGAAGAGTAAGAGAAGCTTGATTCAAGGTTCAGGGTTTTACGACTGGCTGATGGACGATAGAATAGTAAAGTTTCTTTGTGCATGCGCTTCATAGTATCACTTTCTAAAAAAATATTTTTCATTGGAGGCTGTTCATTGGTGGATAGTAAGTGCTCTTCTAGATATTCTACGCGACTTCCATGCAAAGCATTCTGGGTGCCGAATCCTAGCAAAATGCCAATTAGGACGGTGTTATTTTTTAACACGGAGTGGAAAGTTTCTTTAGGATCAATAAGTTTATTTAATAGTTGATGCGGTGTAACAGACGGACCTAAAACATATTGAAATAAGGGTAAATTTGAGTGAACTGTTTGGATGAATAATTTTCTATTTATAAATAAAATATGTATACAGTTTTTTGCCAGGGAATCTTCTTCATTGTAAACGTGGATAATGATATTATCATTATTTGGTGGTGCGATTTTTTTCCAGACTATTGCTCCCTCTCGTAGATCGACCGATTCTCTATGCCGATCATTTTCTCGATAGAATCTCTCGATTATATGAAAGCCATTGATACACACAGGCTTTTTGTCACAAAGAACATAACCACCTTCGGATTGCAATAGCATGGTACGGAAAAATTGTTCAAGAACTGTAGCTTCATTTTGATGGAGTTTTAACCCATAACAATTGAAAGATAGTAATAAAGTAATGGCTAAAAATTTGATTTTTATGAACATGGTTAATTTAACCACGGAGAGTGACATTTGCACCTAAAAGGACACCACCAATGGGCGCATCCCCCACATTCTTCATGATAAAGGGGATGCCCATTCCAACAGGCTGGTTCTTTCAGTGGTCCTACTTCTGGATTGTGTTTGGTTTTGACATAAAAACCGTATTCATCGGTTTTTACACTATGTAGAGGAATGAGTTCAGCTGCTCCTTGTAGAAAAAGACCATTTTCAGTAATAAATAAGTCGCTAGGATTCACATATACTTTTTGCAATGAATCATCGTTAATTACTTGATAATTTTGTACAGCATGGGTAGCCATTAAACTGGTTAAATAAAACACAAAAAAAATAAAGTTACATAAAAAGATGTACTTTCCTTTCATAATATTTAACCTCTTTATTGATTTTGGGATTGGTTTTCGATCTTTTGCATGTCGTTTTGGGAGAATATAAAGCGTTTAAATATTTTTGCCTATCTAAATATCACAAAATTGAGTTTTTTCTAGAGAGACTCAAACAATTACTTCTATTTCCTCGCCATGAGCTCAAAGTGAATTCTTAGTAATACAGAAAATATTTCAATTCAGGATAACATTTTTCTTAACTTGCAATCTGGGGTTCTGACCTAGATCTGAGAACTTGCTTATAAATTAAAGTGTACTCTCCCGAAAAAAGTTAAATTTTCTCGTGTCATTGATCATTTTTTTGATCCCTCCTTGAAGAAAGCGGAGTGTTCCGTATTGAGCGTCTAAAACTCAACCAATGATTCTTCTTGTCCCAGGCTATCGAGCAAGAGCAACTGAAGACGCTCCTTATATGTTACTCTCAGCAGCTTGATTTTCTTTGTCAGAATTCACTACAGCCTGTAGAATCTTTGAAGCATTCCTATCTTTAGCAAAGGAGAATCTCCATGGTGAAAGCACTCCTACCAGGTCAACAACAGCTCAATGAGCTCATTCAGAAACTCACTAACATCTCAATAAAGATTGCCTTTGAAAAAGTTCAACAATTGGCTAAGAGGCTACCTCAAGAGGTTATAGAAAAGCTGCTTTGCGAGCTAAAGCTGAAACAAGATCAATTTGATCGAAGGATTGATGGGAGCTTACAACGGATGATTCAACTATGTAAAGAAGCCTTCTCGCATTTTCTGCAAGGAGGATGGATATGAATTTATTCCACATCAAGCCAACTTTGTTAAGGGAAATCTAGTCCCATAGAATGGAACCCATTATACTTATATGTAGGAAACAGAATCCCTCAGAAAGCCATACATGCTAGGGATTATTATTTTAATTTCCAAAAATGTATCCCCATAATCCAGTCTTAGCGCGTTGTTGCTCACGAAATTTCATTAGAAACTCTTTTACTTTTGTGTAAGTAGTAAAAGAATTAGTAGTGAGGTCAATAGCTGTTTTTCTATTATTATTTTTATCATTTATGTTAGCTCCACCACTCGTTAACAGCCACTGCACAACTTCAAGATGACCGTAACTAGCAGCCAGTAACAAAGCTGTGTTGCCATCATTATTTTTTTCCTTTATAGAAGCACCATTCGTGAGTAGCCATTGAACAATCTTTAGATGACCGCATGTAGCCGCTCTTAAAAAAAGCTGTGTTGCCATCATTATTTTTCTCATTGATAAAAGCACCGTTCGCAAGTAACCATTGTAACGTCTCAAATTTACCCCCTGCAGCAGCCTCTAGCAAAGTAGTCTGACCGCGAATGTTCTTCTCTCCAACGGAGGCACCATTAGCCAATAACCATTGAACATCTTCAAGATTGCAGGTTCGAGCAACTATCAACAAGAGTGTGTGACCCCACTTATTTTTCTCATTGATAGAGGCACCATTAGCGAGTAGCCATTGAACAGCATCAAAATGGCCACGTTCAGCAAACATTAGCAAAGGTGTTTGCCCCATGTAAGTTTTATCTTTGATAGAGGCTCCATTAGCTAACAGATATTTCACAATGTCAAAATGGCCATAACTGGCAGCTTCAAGTAAAGCAGTGTAGTCTGAATGCCCCTTCCCATTAATAGACGCGCCATTGGCGAGCAACCACTGTACTGTCTCTAGGTGACCTGCCCCAGCAGCCTCTATCAAGGCTGTGTTACCTAAGCTGTTTTTCTCATCAATAGAGAAGCCATTATCAAGCAGAAATTGTATAGTATCAAGATGACCTTTTTTAGCTGCTTCGACTAATGTTTCAGAAACTTGTTGCTGACAAAAATCCTTTAAGTAATTTTTTATTTCTAGTTTGATAGCAAGAGTGAAAGCTGTTTTTCCATCGTTGTTTTTCTCGTTTATATCAGCCAAACCTTCCGTTAGTAGCCACTTTACAGTGTTTAGACTAAGACTATTCAAAGATTCAGAACGAACAACCCACAACAAAGCCGTATTACCATTATTGTCTTTTTCCTTTGTGGAGGCACCATTCGCAAGTAACCATTGCATTGTCTCAAGGCGGCTATACTTAGCAGTAAACAGAAAAGCAGTCATGCCACCATTGCCTCTCTCGTCAAGAGAAGCTCCACTTTTCAACAACCATCGCACTGTTTCAAGATGGTCAAATATAGCAGCAAACAGCAAAGCTGTCGTACCATATATGTTTTTCTCCTTAATAGAAGCACCATTAACGAGTAACCATTGGACTGTTTGTAGCTTACCACCAGCTGCAGCCTTTAATAAAGCAGTGTCGCCATCATTATTTTTCTCCTTGATAGAGGCACCATTGGCTAGTAACCACCGCACTGTCTCAAGGTTACCATAAGAAGAAGTAGCCTTTAACAAAGTTGTATTGCCGAGATTATCTTTCTCATCGAGTGAGGCGCCGTTAACGAGTAACCACCACACAAGTTCAAGATGACCCTGTGCAGCAGCCTGTAATAAAGCTGTGTTTCCATAAATATCTTTCTCATTGATAGAGGCACCGTTGGCTAATAACCATCGCACTGTCTCAAGATGGCCACCCCAAGCGGCCTTTAACAAAGCTGTGTTACCAGAATCATCTTTGTCATTGAGAGTGGCACCTCTAGCAAGCAGCCATTTTACAATCTCAAGTTGCCCGTTATTAGAAGCTTGTAACAAAGCTGTGCTACCAAATTTATCTTTCTTATTGATAGAATCACCGTTATCAAGCCGCCATTTAACAGTCTCAAGATGACCTCTATAAGCTGCCTCAAATAAGGTTTCACTATAAAAGACTTGTTGAGGTTGGGGTTGAGGTTTTGCAGAAACAACAGGAGTTTGTTGTAAGGGTTTTGGTAATGGCTTGAAAGTACTTTCCCGATCTTTAACATCAGGCACAGGAAGCGCCTCTTCTGGTGGAGAAGAATCAGGTTTTGGAGAACTCACAGTATGCCTTTCTTTCAAAAATTTAACAGCCATCTCCATTGTTGGGCGTTTTTCAGGAGAGAGATTCCAGGATTCCTCTATTAATTGTGCTATGGCAGGTGGTGTATCACCACTGATGGGTTCCCGTTTTCCTTCCAGCACACGCCTAGCAATACTTATGACATTCAATTCTTCAAAAGGAAGTTTACATGTCCCTAATTCCCATAAGATAACTCCATAGCTATAAACATCTGCTTCTTTTGTACTGTGCGGCTTTTCTTCCATTAATTCCGGTGCCATCCATCTATATGAACCACCATTGCATGTTCCATACGTTGAAGTGTCATTTTTTATTTTGGACAAACCAAAATCTGTTATCTTAGCTCTCAAATTACGATCCAATAAAACATTCAAACTCTTTAAATCACAATGCACTATTCCATTATGATGCAGGCAGGCTACGCCAGCACCTATGTCTTGTGCTATTTGATAACGTAACTCCCAAGGGATATTCTGTGGAATTCTCAATAAGCCAAATAAAGAACCGTTTCGCATATATTCCATAACTATTGCACAATTAGGACTCTCTATACAAAAACCATATAGTTGGACAACACGTGGGTGATGTAAACGCGCCATTACTTGTGCTTCGCGTTTAAACCTCTCCAAATTTGTCTCATTTAGTAAATGTGTATGCAGCTTTTTAATAGCAACTTTTTCATAAAGATAATTACCTTTATAAACAACCCCGAACCCGCCCTTACCGATTTCTTTACCAAATTCCAAATTATAGTAATTAATGTTATAAGATGCCGTACTATTGTCAGGCAAGGTACTTCCACCATACTCCATAAAAACTTTTCCTAATTTGGGTGTTCATAAAAATTCACACGAGGCTCTTGAAAGAATTTTGATATCCTGATATCCACTCTTTTAAAAGGGATAAACACGGTTCACAATTTGACCTCAATAAGGAGCTTTCTCAATAGATATAATGATATTGGAATAAAATTCAAGAACAATTTTTCGTAAAGAATCAGCTTCTTTTTGCTATAACATAGAGACTGTTTTAGAACAGCATAATACTCATAAGTTAGTTTCAGCTGTATTATAATATTAATTACGAATTATGCTTACTATCTCTTACTTGATCATTAAGCTACAATAAATGATGCTAGGGACAGTAAATATTGGTTAGATTAGTTTAAGATTTATCTAGAAGGGTTTTTTAAAGCTTCTTGATAAGTTTCTTGATGATAGATAGAAGGCTCATGATGTATTTTTCCAGCCCTCCAGCGTCCTTCTTCGAGATCTGGCGGTTTACTTAAATAGGCAAACTCATTGCCATCAAACTTCACCTCATCGATACTGCCGTTATAATAAGGGGCTCCTGTTTTTTTCTTGAACTCAATGGAAATTTTTACACGATTAGGAGGAAAAGGATATTCTCTTAAATATTTCCTTAAAATCTCATTTTGATTAACGGAGCTTAGTAATTGATTAATCACTAAAAATTCTAAATGTCTTGCTTTTTCAATCGTAACAGGCTCATAAAATCTTAGCTTTGCTCCAATCTCTTCAATTCCTTTCGTCATTTTACCACCCAGATATACAACATATAAGCCATGTTCTTTGTATAATGACATCATGATAGATTCAAATAATTGATCGATTTCTGACTCTTGTTGGGTGGTCGTATGGTTATAGGGAAATTTCAATGGCGAAGTCTTGGTTAATCTCAGCGCATCTTCGTAAGGCTCCGTCAAAAGATCATAAATATTACCGGTAAAAGGATCTTTGGCTCTATAGAATATTTTATTTCTATTTTCAATAACTCCTGCTAAATCATTAATATTACGAACGCAAGTCACTGTTCCATCATAGTAATTGCCAAGTTGTGGTTCATTAAAATCAATGTCAATTCCAATACGCTTAAAAGTCAAAGGACGCTCAAAAAAATAGGGATGAAGTTCTTTATCTTCATTTATGGTTTGTATCAGCTTTTCCATCACATAAATATGCAAGGCCCTTGCTTCTTCAATTGTTGCTCGTCTTTTTGCTGAGAAATAAACATCAATTTGTTTAATCTTTTCTTTTAAATCCCCTGATTTCCCCCCACATTTGAGATTTAAATCTAATTCCATCTGGTGTGTAAAATTTTCCAAAAATTGAAAGAGGTATTTCCCCATGTTCTCATCCGCATGGGCATGACTTCAGGAATAGAATAAACAAAAAAATTAACAATCTAACCTTTAGCATTAAAAAATCCAACCTCATCTCTAAGATTACGCATATTTGTTTCTAATACTCCTGGATAAGTAGCACCAAGAAAACCATGGTCACCAGGAATGGGTAGGAAAGGGGGCTTTTTACTATCAACCACTTTTATTGTATAATTAGGGTTTTTTTCATAATTGACCCCATATACTTGGTAAGCTATGTCATGAGAAGCATAAAAATTAACAGCTGTCTCAGCTTCATGCTTGGCAATTGGCTGAACAGAACCGTATGTATGCACTATTAAGTGATTCTTAGTATATCTACTCGTTTCGAAACTTAATCCAGCTAAAGTATCGCGGGCAATAAGTCCACCTTCACTATGAGCAATATGGAGCCAGTTTGGATGAGAAAAATTTCTTTTCAAGCGATCAACCATAGTTGAAAACATCTTACGCATACTTCTCACAACCTCTGTTCTACAACCAAGAAACTCACATTGCATTCGAACAGAATCCCCCGGTAATTTTATCGACTTATTGTAAAGACCAATACAAAGAAGCTGCTCAGGATTTAAATGACCTTTAATTTCCTCCCCCATCTTATCAAAGTCATCTTGAAAATTATTGTTTATCCCATTTTGATAAGTCACTAGACCGATCTTTTCATTTACTTGATTGGGGATCAATTCAAGAAGATGATCGAGAATGTTGACACTAGCTGTTTTTTCATTTTTCAAAACCGCCTTTTTGTGTTCATCAGTCAATTGAAGCAAATGCCAATGACCACAAGCTACTTTACATTTACTTTTATAACACCAATTATCGCATTTAGAACACTGAAAATAGGAAACGCAGTCAATGAACTCATAATTTGCCCACCTCTGCTGCTTTTCCATAATTTTGCTAGTATGGGCCATGAGGCAAGCTTTGTCTTTTTTGTCATTGTTTGGAAAAATCTCTTCTTCAATTGTGGCTGTAGAAAATCTATTCATAGGAACACCTTTTTCTCCAAATGTTGAATGGCAGCTAAGGCGTATATCTTTTCTTTGATAAACAATCAAGTTTTTATTTTAAGAGTCATTTCAGCTATCATCTATCAGCGATTGTGCATTCGACCGTTTGTATTCAATTGGCAATTTAATCATGCCTAGCCTGCATGCTCAAATCCTGGTCTTAATGGCCTTAGGTATTTTTGTGCTTGTAGGAGATATAACTCTTTTGATAGTGTCTTTTTGTTGAGACAACTTTAGTCTTCTTGGAGAACCATGTTTAAAGTTATTTGCATTTTTCTAATTTTCTTCGTTAAAGCCATATTTGCAGAGCAAACACTTTGTGATTGTTATACAGAAAGTGCATCAACTTGTGAGATTGAATATTTAATCGCGGAATATAAAGAAGCTGCTCGAAAAAATTTCTTGAATAAACTCCCCCCTTACCGAGAGAAATGGGAAATTAAATTTCGTGAGGATTTTAAGCATGTGGAGTCTCTTGAAAGAGACTCTTTCGCTATCCTGATGTTTATCACAATATTCTGCTATTTGATAGAAAGATTAGCATCATGAAAGATTTTAAATGGGAATCTGTTTTTCAATGCTATATGAGTCCCGGTTGGGCTTATTCTTTAGCTGAAAAAGAAGAAAAAATTGCTAAAGAAAGATCAAATCTCACAAAAGATGCGCTTTATTGTAAGCAAGTTCTTTATGATTGCAGTACTACAATTACGAGTGAATATGTAAAATTATTTGAGGAATGTTTAAAAAGGGACACTACAATTTAATTACCTATCATGATTATGGCATGCTTGCCTATTTGAATAATAACTTTGATAAATCTTTTGATTTGTTATCGAAATTCATCAGGGATGCTGAGGAAACAGGTCAGTTAGACATTATAAATGATAAAGTGTACCATGAATTGGGGACTGTTTGTATTGAAACAATGGCTTATGATAAAGCCATTAAATTTCTAACGCAAGCCCTTCAGCAGGATCCAGGCAATAAAGCTGCTTATTTTGATCGAGCCCTAGCTTATTTTGAAACAGGTCAATTTGATCTGGCTGCTGAAGATTACTTTAGCTTCAGGCAAAGGAGAAATGGTTGCCACATCAGCAACTCAAGCTTCCATGGTATTTACAAATGCCCTTTTACAAAGTACTGCTGAAAGTGCAAAGGAAGCAGATGCTTGACATCTTTCCCTCTATCTGTAATTCCGTTTATGGATTAAGTGAGGTTGTTGGGCAGTACATCCCCTTAATCAGCAGGCTTTAGAAAATATACAACATTTTAGCAATGCATGTTATGAAATGGGCGAATGTCTATTTGATTATTGCAAAAATTTTGACCAAGAGGTCCTGGATGATTGTGTGGATGAAATTAAGGACCTTTGTGCCCGCTTTAATCAACTTAACGAAACTGAAAAGGGACAATTAATCGGAAGTATCATTGGCAAATATGGTGTAGAAATTTTTGTCGGAGGAGGTCTCTGCAAAATTTTTAAAGGAGCTTCAGCTTTACGCCATCTTAAAAATGCAAATCGATTATGTAATTTAGAAGCCTTAACCCTTTCCTCAGTTCAGAAAGAAGCCGTAATTACTTCTTCATTAAAGCATGCAGCACATCGTAAAGCTTATTTTAAAAAGATCACCATTCATTGGGATAGACAGAACAAGCATATTCCCGGGAAACATAATTATGAAATGGGTAAAGGTATCATTACAGTTAAAGAAGCCGAATTAGAAGCTTTAATAAAAGCCCATGCTGGAACAGGTGAAAGAGTAATAGGAGAACTTGGAGAAGCTGGTTTTGTTGAAAGGGTAGATTTTGGAAAAGTTATAGGTGAATATGCCTCAAAAAGGAAGGGACAGACTACTGAATATTTGCCAACATCAAAAGGTATCATTAAATATGCAAAAGATGGAAAAGTGCATGTCATTCCATCTGAACCAAATGCCTTTATGGAATAAAACTTCTTATGAATATGCAAGAGCATTTAATTTATATAACTGAATTAACCATTAAAGATTTAAAATCACCAAAAATCAGAGGTGTATGTGCCGTTTGGAATGAACTTGAAAATACTGCATATATGACTTTTTATTTTGATGGAGAGGCAACAGAAGAAGAACTCGAAGATGCTGAGGTTGCTTGCGCAGAAATTATTGCACATTGTTTCAATGGCCGATTAAATGAAAGATTCATTCGCCTGGATTCTCCAAAACAACTTCCAGAGAGTTCTTTTTGGGCTTATAAACGCGACGAGTCAAATTTTGAAAGAAGCAATCTTAAAAAATAGATTAAAAGAATAGGCGAGAAGGGCGGCTAAAAAGTATTATGCGAACTTGGCGAAGCGCTTTCCCCGCTGGAAAATAGACTAATTCATCCCAAAAAGATGGTGCCAATATTGTTCCAACCTTACCAAGAAAATGAATTTATTTTTAGTAAAAAAACATTCCGTTCCCATTAAATTAGATCCACTTGTATTAGAAACGCCTCTTGGAAAATTGCATTTCAATTGTATGGTGAATGGAAAATCTTTGTCGAAAAATAAACAACAATTTATAGAATCGATTATGCCAGAAACAACCATTGTTTCTTGGCAATCTGAGGTTTGTGATATTGAGTTTCTTCGAACAAACTTTATTCCAAAATTGCCCGAAGGCATGAAGGTAGATAGCTGTATAGGTGGGATATGGAGAATAAAAAATTATTTCAACAATACACTATTCAGGTTTACCTGTTACCTAGAAACAACTTTAGAAGGCTCTCAGGAGACGGGAGAAGGATTAATAGCACTGTCTTTTGATAAATCTACCCATAGATTGACTATAGGTACTGAAGATGAAGAATATCTTAAATCCCGTGCAAATTCAAATGACTGGCTTCCTTCTCATTTAAAAGATGAAATAAGTAGTGAATCAATCCATATTTCAAGAAATGAAATCATTATTGATTATCCTGCATGTTTTGCAAATGAAACTATGCAGACTCACTTTATTGTTGCTTGGGGGTTTAATAATAATCAAAATTTATCAACTTGGTATGCTGTTGATCAATCAACCACAACTATTTTAAACCAAGTTGATGTAGAATAGGCGTTCATATTTTTTTTTAAGATAGTGGTACGAAAAAATCACGGCTATTTTAAAATAACATTCATTTTAGTCGGTTTTATGGAAGCTAACAGAAATAAGCCAAGCGCCCGTTCTTTTCTGAATTTTGATATGATTAACGACGAAATCCACAAAAGACCCGTTTAAGTTGGGTTTAAGTGGGTTCGTCCCCTTTTTGGAGTGCGTTATAACACCAATTATCGCATTTGGAACACTGAAAATAGGAAACGCAGTCAATGAAATCATAATTTCCCCACCTCTGCTGCTTTTCCATAATTTTGCTAGTATGGGCCATGAGGCAAGCTTTGTCTTTTTTGACATTGTTTGGAAAAATCTCTTCTTCAATTGTGGCTGTAGAAAATCTATTCATAGGAACACCTTTTTCTCCAAATGTTGAATGGCAGCTAAGGCGTATATCTTTTCTTTGATAAACAATCAAGTTTTTATTTTAATAGTCATTTCAGCTATCATCTATCATCTATCAGTGATTGCGCATTCGACCGCAATCGCTGTTGTAAGTTGACTTCGTACATTTTAACATGTACAATAATACCTCACATAAATTACAATAAAAATAAGGGAAAAATGAAGAGGCGAGATCTTGAGCAACAATTGTCTAAATTAGGTTGGTGGTTTAGTCACCATGGTGGCGATCATGATAGGTGGACTAATGGAAAAGAATCAGAATCAATTCCTAGACACAGAGAAATCAAAGAGTATCTCGCAAAGAAAATTCTCAAGAAAGCAAAAGAAAATCCACCCTCAAAGGAGAAATAATGGAATTAGAAGGTAAAATTTGGAAGGATGGAAAATTTTGGCTTGTAGAAGTTACTGCTCTAGATGTTTGTACTCAAGGATATACAAGAAAAGAAGCTTTAAGAATGATTGCTGATGCAATTGAGGTCCTCGTGGATGGATATTTTCCCGAAGAAAAAGTAAAGAACTTTAAGATACATGTCCAAGATTATAAAAAAGATGTCATTGGCATTACTTCTTCCGATAATAGCCTGATGTTAGCTTTTTCTTTAATTAGACAAAGGGAAATGAGTAAGTCAACTGTTAGAGATGTGGCTGAACGTTTAGGATCTAAATCTCCAAATGCTTATGCACAATATGAAAGAGGTAAAATGCGCATTACGCTTGACCAATACGAGCGACTTTTGCGTGCTGTTAATCCAGATAAACCTCTTCGTTTAAGAGTTATTTAATATTAAAATTCGTCATATTTATTCTCTTAAGCTGCCTAAAGTTACCTGTGGATACCGAAGGCAGTGGCACTAGCAAAGGTGACATACATGCATGCAAAAAATTTCTCATCCGGCCTTTTCTTCCTGTTCCTTGTGTTTCCCTTATTTTCCTTCGCCGCTACCAATGAACTGAATCCGAACAGAATCCAAGCCATCATTCCAGAATTTGAACGCTATATCAAAACAGGGATGGAAGAATCTCATGTACCAGGCTTGGCCATCGTTATTGTTGATGATCAAAAAATTGTGTACATCAAGGGATTCGGGGTCCGCAGAGCAGGCGGAGAGCTGCCAGTCAATTCCGATACAGTATTTCAAATTGCCTCTGTTTCTAAGCCGCTTACATCTACTGTTTTAGCTGCTCTTGTCGGGGAACAAAAATTGCATTGGGATTCCCCCATCAATGAATTGGACCCCCAATTCCAATTGAGTGATCCTTGGATCTCCAAGCAGCTTACTTTACAAGATCTTCTCTCCCATAGAAGCGGTCTACCTGATCATGCTGGAGATCTTTTGGAAGACTTGGGTTTTGACCAGCAATCCATCTTGCATAAACTACGACTTCTACCTTTGAAAGGCTTTCGCTCGAATTATGCCTATACGAACTCTGGGTTTACTGAAGCCGCCCTGGCTGCTGCCAAAGCTTCAAATATGTCTTGGGAAACTTTAGCGCAAGAAAAATTACTCAAGCCCTTAGGCATGACTGCAACAAGCACTACATTTGAAGGCTACATCCAAAAACCCAACAAAGCAGACATTCATTTTATATCCAAAAACAGTGCTGAACCCCTTTATCAACGCAATCCCGATGCACAATCTCCTGCCGGAGGATTCAGCACAAACATTAACGACTTTGCCAAGTGGATGCTTCTGCAGCTTGCAGATGGAAAATATCAGGGCAACAGATCATTGCCGCTGATGCTCTTAAACAAACCCGCATCCCTTTATCCCTCGCAAATGTCAATGAGGAGGGTATCTATTTTTATGGGATGGGCTGGGGAATCAAGTATAACCAAAAGGGTCAAAAAGTTTTATCTCATTCAGGAGGCTTTGAACTAGGCGTCCGTAGCTTTATCGAACTAATACCCGAACAACAATTCGGCATGGCAATATTTACCAATGCAGCACCTACAGGACTTCCTGAAGCACTGACACAAGTTTTTTTGGATTTAATAGAAAAAGGGCATGTGGAAAAAAACTGGATATCTATTTGGAATGAACGCTTTCAGTCCCTGCTTAAAATCACCGAAACCCTTCCCAAACCCCAAAATAAATCAGATTCATTACCCCTCAAAGCTTACTTAGGAGACTACTTTAATCCTTACTTTGGAAAAGCTCGTGTGATAGAACAAAACGGAACATTATCTCTCACTATCGGACCACAACCAATGATTTTCCCTCTTAAGCATTGGAACCGAGATGTCTTTACCCTAGAAACTAGAGAGGAAAATAGGAGCGGCATCACCCCCATTATCTTCACTATTGACGCAGAGGAACTAGCAAAATCATTTTTCTTAGAGGCCTTTAATGTAGACCATTATGGTTCATTTCAGCGGCTAGAATCTCCTAAAACATCTTTCAATTAATTAACTTTTTTATTCAAAAACAGCGCATACTTGATTAAATAAACAAGAACTGCTATAATCATAAGTGATGAACAAGAGAACTTTAAATAATCTTGCTGATCGTTAGATTTAATCCTAAGAGAGGAGTTGTTTTTTGGCTTGAGAAACGGCCGAAAGATTTATAAAATAGCGTTCAAGGAAGGTAAGTTAAAGTTTAAAAAAGATTTGAGAAGTGATTTAAAATTCTGACCTAGCCTTAAGTGGCCTAAGGTGAAGAAGTTTGTCACTTCTCTTTATCATGTTTGATAAAGTAAAAATTTTTTAAGTGTTGTAGCGTTTCAGAACCGAAGTCGAAAAGAGATTTTAATTCTCCTTAAGGCTTCAGGAAGTGTAATTTCCCAAATCTGAATTCCCTACTGAACTTATTATGTAGTTAATAAGAACAAAAGTAGGAGTAGAATTATGAGTACCCCAGGTAGCCCACAAACTGGTTTTAATGTTAAATTCCTGTTAACCGTTGTCAATGATGCAACCGTAAGTGCGAAAACCAAACTTGCGCATATGAAAGCCAACCGCAGCTCCATTAGCATCGCTGATATGTTTGACATGCAAATGTTAATGAACCACTTGTCTCAAGTGTCTGAAATGTCAACGTCTGTAGTGTCCGCATCCAATGCAGCGATATCAGGTATGGCACGTAACCTTAAAGCGTAACATTAAAGGCAATTTACGGGGGGCCAAATGGTTATTTGGCTTCTATCTCATGTGGTTCTTGGTTAAAAAGAGCCTGTGCTCGAGCAAAGACGAATATAGTCTAGCCAGCCAAGAACCACAGATTATTTAGATTCTCAAAGATTAAAAAATAGGCTTGTCATGACTCTACCAGATAAAGTGGAAGCAGTCAAAAAGGTAAGCGAGGTGCTGAGCAAAGATCAGACGGTAAACCCTGCTGAGGGCTTGGAACGTGTTGCCCCCAATAAGGAGCACTTTCAATCACTTTTAAATGCTCAACCAGCTCAACCAACTTTTCAACGGGTGGATGGTGTTCCCGTTGAAGCATCACACCACTTAGAAAAACCAGTTTTTGCTGATGAAAATGTCTCTGCTCAAAAAAGCGGAACAGCCACAGATCAGGAAAATAAGAAACGCCGTCAATCCGATGAGGTTGAATCTGTCTCGGGTAGCGGCTCTAAAAAAAAGAGTGTGCCTTCGTCCTTAATCGAAGAAGTCAAAAAACTGAATGCGCAAACCTCAACGCTTTCTCGTCTAAGTCCTGCAGACTTGCAAGATCAAGCTAAAGGCATCATTACTCAAATTGATAAGGTAAAGACCCAGCTATCTCAAACGCAATCTGAGATTAAACCTTCTTACCAAACTTTGCTGCGCAATCGTTTAGGTCATATTGATGATAACCTCAAAATTGCTTTATCTAAAGCAGGAGTAGAGGTTCCACCGGCAAAGGGCGTACAGCCCACCGGAAAAGTAAAGCCACTTGAACGTTTTATCGATTCTCTCACTCATAGCCAATATGAACTTGAGAATCTCGAAAGTACCATCTCCCAACTCAATTTATCAGGAGCTGGTCAGCTCACCCCTGCAAATATGCTTGCACTCCAAATTAAAATGAGTCACGTCCAACAGCAAGTTGAATTGTTCACCAGTTTGTTGAACAAGGCTTTAGAGTCAACTAAGACGATCATGAACGTTCAAGTTTAAGCACCTCCATCCGCATCAGAAAGATCCATTCTCGCTGCGCCTTTTAGAATAATTTTACCAGTTACTCGAAAAGGCACAGCGAGAATGGGCCTCGGATAAAAAAAATTAAAGGAGTTTTTTTGTCTCCTTTATTGTTTTTTATCTTTATTTTTTGATAATGGTTAATATTTTGGTAGGTAGCAGATGTTAAAAGACGATGGTATTGATAAGCTTTTAGGTGATCTTGAAGAATTGCAGTTGACAACGATTAACGGCCGGATAACGGAAATTGTGGGCATGCTCATCAAGGCCATTGTGCCTCAAGTAAAAATTGGGGAAGTATGCCTTATCAAACGCGCGGGTGAACCATTACGGGCTGAAGTTGTCGGTTTTACCAAAGACGAAGTCCTTCTCTCCCCCCTTGGTGAAATGACAGGCATAGGCCCTTCATCCGAAGTTATTCCTACTTATCTTCCCCTCCATATTAAAGTTGGTCCGCAATTATTGGGAAGGATTCTCAATGCCTTAGGGGAGCCTTTAGATGTGGAAACTAAGGGTCCGCTTATCCTCGAAGAAACCTACCCCGTTCTTCAAGCCCCTCCCGATCCTGTCAAAAGAATGCCTGTCAATAAACCCATTTCAGTGGGCGTACGTGCGATTGATGGGGTTTTGACGGCTGGCTTAGGACAGCGTGTGGGAATTTTTGCGGCAGCCGGCGGTGGGAAATCCACTTTGCTTGGCATGATTGCCCGCAATGCTGTAGCCGATGTTAATGTCATCAGCCTGATTGGTGAACGCGGTCGCGAATTGCGCGAGTTCATTGAAAAAGATTTAGGGCCCGAAGGCCTCAAACGCTCCGTTCTCATCGTATCTACTTCCGACCAAGCTTCTCAGCTACGACTCAACGCAGCTTATGTTGGCACTGCGATTGCAGAATATTTTCGGGACCAAGGGAAGTCAGTCATTCTGATGATGGACTCTGTCACCCGATTTGCTCGCGCCTTGCGCGAAGTAGGATTAGCCGCCGGAGAGCCACCTGCAAGGGCAGGTTATACCCCCTCGGTTTTTTCTACTTTACCTAAATTGCTAGAACGCTCAGGTAATTCGGACAAGGGGCATATCACTGCCTTCTACACAATTCTTGTAGCGGGCGATGACATGAACGAACCGGTAGCCGATGAAGTACGCTCTA
Organism: uncultured Chlamydiae bacterium; assembly: GCA_963799115.1. Classification (GTDB taxonomy): domain Bacteria; phylum Chlamydiota; class Chlamydiia; order Chlamydiales; family Parachlamydiaceae; genus CAWCVY01. Next base: position 37,113 of record CAWCVY010000024.1, read on the forward strand.
TTTTAGATGGACATATTATCTTATCCAGCGAATTAGCTCGACAATACCACTACCCAGCCATTGACGTCCTGGCTTCTGCAAGCCGCGTCATTAATTCCATTGTGCCTAAAGAACAGTTACAACTGATTGGTAAGCTGAAAGAAGTTTTAGCCAATTACAAGAAGAATGAGTTGTTGATCAAAATTGGCGAATATAAAAGGGGCGCCGATAAGGCCGGAGACTTTGCCATCGATAATATCGATAAAGTTCTCAAGTATTTAAAACAAGCTGTGGATGAAAAATGTTCCTTTCAGGAATCAGTCCAATTACTTAAGTCCCTTTTTAGATAAAAAATGGTCAGGTTATTATGAGCAAAATTGTTTACCCTCTTAAGCAAGTCATTGAAGTGAAGCAAAGAAGAGTTGAAGATGCAGAAAAGGTTGTCAAAGAAAAGATGCTTGCTTTAGAAAAGGAGCAACAAAAACTTGCTGAACGGGAAGCAGACCGCAATAAAGTGAAAAAACATCAGCAGGAAAAGTTGGCGCAACTGCGAGAAACACTGGATCACGAGACAACAAGTCCCAAAATCCAACAAATGAAAGTTTATCTCAAAATAGTGGATGAAAAATTAAAAGTTGAAGAAAAAAAAGTTAAGGACCAAAAGGAACAGGTGACGATAGCGGAAAAAAACCTGGAACAAGCCAAGGTAGATCTGCGTATGAAACGTCAGGAAGTGGATAAATTGCTTATCCATCAGAAAGACTGGGAAAAAGAAATGCGCAGGGAACAAGAAATTAAAGAAGGACGCGAACAAGATGAATTGGGATCCACTATCTACACATCGCAACATCGAAGAACTTAACTTCTCTCAGCTTTAAAGGAGAAAAAAATTATGGTTAATAATCTCTCGCCTATCAGACCAAGTAGAGGGGGGGAATCAGTAGATAAGCCGGGCCGTACGAAGCCGCTTGGACAGCCACGCGATGACAATTTTAGAAAACTTGCGAAAGATCGCCGTCCTTCTAAAGAAGAGGAAGAAATTGCTGCTGAAGAACCACAAGAAACCGAATCCCCCCCTTCTTTGTTCGAACTCAGCAAATCAAAAAACACCTTGGGGAAGGGAACGTCTAGCAAGAAAAGTTCTCCATTCGACCAGCCATCGAGTAGAACTAGGAGCCCTTTAGATAAAGATCAACAATTAGGTACTTTAGAGGAAGAACCCTCTTCTCAGGAAGACCTTATGCCTGTTGAGAAAGAATCGAAAGAGGCAAAACTATTCGCTCATGAAGAGAACCTTTTTGAAGATGAAAACGCACCACTCAAAACGCGATCACCCAAGCAATCTGTTGAACAGCCTGCTGTACTCACAAAGCAACCTTCCGTTAAGCAACCTTCCCTACGAGGCGAACAGCTTGCTGCATCAACAACGCAGCCTTCTGTGGAGGATGAACAGCTTGCGGTTCCCACAAAGCAACCTTCTGTGCAGGGTGAACAACCTCGTGTACTAACAAAGAAGCCTTCTACGCGAGGTGAACAGCCGGCAATTAACAAAGGGGCGCAATCTATAGAGAAAGAGATAGCAGCAGAAACTGGCGAGAATGTCCTGTTCGAGCCTGAACTAGAGCCCGATTTGGAACAAGTTGACAGCAAATTACTTGCTGCTAATGAAGATAAAGGGGTGAAAGATAAAGCCCAAGTACCGGCCAACGAATTGAACCGACAACAAGCTGCTACGCTACATGCTCAAAGATCTAAATCTCCAGAACTTGAAGAAAGCCCAAAGAAACCCGTAGTTAAAAAAGAGAAAGGCAGATCAGAATCAAGTTCAGAAAAAACAGATGCTTTAGAAGAAAGGGCGAAATTAGCCGTTAATGCCAGCATCCAAGCTGCTGAACTTCAAACTGACGCAGGAAAAGCTCAATTGCAAGAAAGCCAAGCTTCTCGGGCGTCGACTATTAGAGAAATTGCTGCTCAAATTGTTGAAAGCATTCAAATCATGAGAAAAGATGATCTTACAACCACTTTGGTAACTTTACGCCATCCCCCCATTCTTGAGGGAGCCACTATAAGTTTAACGACCTCTGATCATGCCAAACGTGAATTTAATATCTCTTTTGCCAACTTATCACCGCAAGCTAAGCTCTTTATTGACCGCAAATTGAATGAGGACTCTTTGACGGCAACGTTAGAGCGTAAAGGGATTATTGTTCACATGTTGACTACCACAACCCAGCCTGAAACCCTCATTAAAACAGAGAGCGGACAAGCAACACGTGATCAAGAAACAACAACAACAACAACAACAACAACGAGAGCAAGAACAACGAAGGCAAGGGCAAGAGAGGGGAGAAGAAGAAACTGAACGTTAATCAGCATTATTAAATCATTTGTTCTCATTTTCTGTGACACTGATAAAGTTCATGAGGGTTTGCGTTTTAAAGCCATTTGGTGTAAATATGAAATATGCAACCAAGATGGAAAAATGACTGATACTCCACCAAGCTCTTCTTATGACTGGATACGGGAAATTAAGCCCGGACTCAAACAGCTCGATAGTATCCCCCTTACAGGAGCTACTCCGCCATTTCCATGGAACCAGCTATCCGCTAAATTGGCACAAACTTTTGATCGAGAAGGATTAACGATTCAACCAGGAGAACTTACTTGGCGTGCCAAGGAAGAACTTTATGAGGGAAGGGGAATTCCTTCTTTTCCGCTTGTTTTTTCCGTTCCTTCATTGAGAGGAGAAGTCTGCTGGACTATGGCAGAACAAGAAATGGCAACTTTGGCTACTTTGCTTCTAACAAAAGAATCACATGATCTGAGTTTTCAAGACCCCTCGTTAGTTGAAAGCTTTTTCCGCTTTTTCTCTCTTGAAGTGCTCTATAATTTCACTCAAATTTCCTTTGATAAAAAGCTTGTACCCATTTTGACTAATAAAATGGCTTTGCCTGAAGAAGATTCTCTTTGTTTGGATATTTCTCTAAGTTTGCGTGATCAAACAATAGGGAGCCGACTTATTATTTCTCCCGAATTTCGCCGCTCGTGGGTGGAATACTTCGCCCAACAAACCAAGCCCTCCGCTCTTAGTCAAAAAATGGCTCAAGCAGTAGATGTCCTCGTTCATGTGGAAGCAGGCAAAACCCAATTAACTTTAGCTGAATGGAAAGCTGTGCAAATCGGTGATTATCTTTTGCTAGACAGCTGTTCCTTAAATCCAGATGATCTCGAAGGGCGTGTAATGTTGACAATTAGCGGAAAGCAAGCCTTTCGTGCTAAATTAAAAAGTGGTAATCTTAAAATCCTAGAACTTCCCTTATTTCATGAGGTGGACACCCAAATGGCTAAACAACCTGAAAATGAAGATGAAGACGAGCTAAGTGATCTAGATTTTTCGGAGCAAGAGGATGAAGATTCTGAAGATTTTGAAGATGAAGATTTATTTGATACAGAAGAGGAATTATTTACCGAGGATGAAGATGATGATGATGATAAAGAAATTGAAGAACAAACTACTTCTTCAGAAACCGAAGAATCAATAGCCGAAGAATCAATAGCCGAAGAAGCTGTAGAATCCCCCGTGTCTAAAGGCGGACCTATTACCACCGATCAAATTCCTGTCTCCATTGTAATTGAAGTGGGTCAGATTCAAATGACAGTGGATCAATTATTAAAACTGGAACCAGGCAACCTTCTTGAGCTTAATGTTCGTCCCGAAGAAGGTGTGGATCTAACAATCAATGGAAAGATAGTAGGAAAGGGAGAGCTTATTCGTATAGGAGAAACACTCGGAGTGCGCATTTTGCAGTCAGGTCGCTCTACCACCCTCTAGTTAAAATTGCGCATTTTGAGCACGCGAAAGCTCCCACGGTTGAACGATCGCAAGTTACCCCATATTTCTAAATATTGGGTAACTTTGCGATCGTTCAACCCCGGGGCTTTGGCGCACCCGAAAATGCACAATTTTAACTAGAGGGTGGTATCTCCTAAAGTGAACACGAGGCTTCTCAATATGGAAAAATCAAATTTTCACAAGCAGAAAACATTGCCCACAACCAAGAGTAAGTTCTTTTCGGAGGAACAGCTTCCCGAGAAAATCGGACCTTATCAGATAGATACCCTCCTTGAGAAGGGAGGAATGAGTTATTTATACTTGGCAGCCCACCCCGAAACAAAAGATCCCATCACTATTAAAGTCCTCTTTCCCGAATTTCTTTCTAATCCTGAAATGGTCCAACGCTTCATGCGCGAAGCTGCGATTATCGCTTTGGCAGACCATCCCAATATCGTCAAATTATATGACCAAGGGCAGTGGGAAGGGGGTCTATACATCGCCATGGAATTCATCCAGGGCATTTCATTAAGGCAATATCTCCTGCACAATTTGATATCACTTAAACATGCCCTGGAAATTGTCATGGAAATTTCAATGGCTTTATGCCACTTGCATGCTCATGGCGTTATCCATCGAGATCTCAAACCTGAAAATATATTAGTTACTGAATCAGGGGGAATTAAAGTCATCGATTTCGGCATCGCTCAATTGTTAACTGAGATGGCCAAAAAGATCCCCACTCAAAAAGGCGTTTAATTGGAACCCCCATTTACATGAGCCCCGAGCAAAAGAAAGATCCGGAATCCACATCCTATCCTTCCGATATCTATTCATTTGGCATTATTACTTATGAGTTGGTTCTTGGCAAAATGTGCCATGGTCAAATTCATCTTTCCCTCATGCCGAAAGGCTTGCAAAAAATTTTGACCAAAACCCTGCAACTAAAACCTGAAGACCGCTATCAAGACATTGTCGATTTTATGACCGATGTCTCCGCTTACTTGCATTCTCCAGCGCTATTAAAGGAAAACAAAGAGTTGGATCCTTTAAGCGATTTATCCGAAAGTTTACGGAATGCTCAGCACTCTTTGGTTCCGGAGCATGCGCCCATTTGGCCTAAAATCGACATTGGTATTTCAACTTACAAAAGCCTAGGCATTTCCAGCTTCTACTATGATTTCTTTTCCCTTCCACATGAGAATTATGGCATCATCATTGGTGAACCTTCTGTCAAGGGATCACCGGGTATTGTCTATTCTTCAGTTCTGCGAGGTATGGTACGGGCTCTTTCCCAACTCACACATCATCCTCAAGAAATGGCGAAGGTTTTGAATGCGCTTTTGCTCGACGATCCCATGAAGCAGCAATTTTCATTCAGCTACCTTATCTTCTCTCCACGGGAAAACCTTTTCCGTTTCATCTCATGCAACTGCGGCCATTTTTGGTATCGAGCTTCCAACAATTCCGAACTAGAGCCCATTATCTCTACCCATTCTTCATTAGGAGCCGACTCGGAGGCTAAGTTTACCGAAATTGAACATCCCTGGTATCCAGGTGATACCGTGATCTTTTACGCCTCATTTGAAGACGAGAGCACCAAGCATTCCCTTTTCACGGAAGAGCAATTCCAAGTTTATTTGGAAGAAACCCCTTTTTCTTCCCCACAAAAACAAGTTGATTCCATATTACGCAAAGCTAAAGTGTATCTTAGCCGTATTACAGAAGAGCGATGCTTAGTTCTGGTAAGCGTCTTCCGCAAAGACTAGACCTCTTGCATAATTTGGCAAGAGGGCTCTATGTTTCTGGAACAGCAATAGACTTCTAGCAAAACTCTAAGAGCCTGTTCAAAATCTTTTAAATAGACAATTTCTCGAAACTTTCTTTGCCTAAAAAATTTTAGTGTCGAACACTTCAGCAGTTAAAATTACCACAGAGCCCACAGAGAACACAGAGAAGGGTGTTTAATGAGCCTGGAGGGCTCTAACTGCTGTTTAGTTTCATGACATAGGTAACAACTTCTATCAGCACATAGGTAACACATTTTATTAAAAACCGTTGTTATTTTCTCTAACTTTCTTTTTGATCACAATCTCGCATTTTTCCTTGAGGGGATAAATAACGTTTTTTATAGCCTTAATGGTATTTTGTTAACATTTATGGCCCGGACTTAAGCCTCTGAAGCAATTCTTGCCAGTTTAGCTAGCCCAGAAAGCTATTTACAAGGCAAGAATCGCAACAGATGCAAAAGTCCTCACTCACTTTAAGCTTATTCTGGCAACCCTGGTATTTACAAAATATATTTCATAAACTCCTTCTACAGAAGTTGGTCTTATTGCCACATGTTCTCCTTTCAAATGTTCCCCTACAAAATATCTTATGTCATGAAAATTAATACAACCACATGCTTGTACCTTCCTCACTATATCATCAGGCTTATATTCAATTTCAGGCAGTTTTTCAGGATAAGGTCGAAGGCTAGATTTATAACGTTGAATTGGACAAAGAAGACCTATGCCTTCATGAGGCCTCTCAAAATTATATATCTTTCTCCATTCATCAAGTATTTTTTGAGTTTCTCTTAAATTTATAAATTGATGATACCTTAAAACCTCTTCTTTAAGGCTTCGATGGAATCGCTCGTCTTTTCCTTGTGTTTGCGGATGCCTTACCGATGAATGGCTTACCTTTATTCCTAAGCGCATTAACCACACTGTTAACCGTGATAATGTCCATGGAGGACTACCTTTCCAAGGAGAACCATTATCCATTGTCATCCCATCAGGTAAACCATATTCTCGAAATGCATTTTCCAAGCCATTATGCACCTCTAGAAATGTTTCACCCTCGCATGCTTTCAAAACAATAGAAAATCTAGAATGATCATCTAATACTGTTAAAGGATGACATCTTTTGGAACCCATCTTAAAATGGCCTTTGAAGTCCATTTGCCATAATTGTTCGGATTTTCTTTTTCGAATCGAATAAAATGTTGTCTTTTTTCTGATTCTATAGGATCGATCTTTCCATGTTTCTTTAAAACTCGATTAAACGTTATTTCAGAAGGAAGGTTATCATGCCCTTTATTAATGAGATATTGTCTAAGCTTTCTTGCTCCCCAAGCAGGAAAACGATTTCGGGTATTGAGAATTATATCGATGATCTCGCAAGAAGTACGATTGACTGAAGACTGAGGACGTCGTGAATGATTAAGTAATCCATCTACCCCATCTTCTTTAAATCTTTCTATCCACTTGTATCCAGTTTTCCTGCTGATCTTATATTCTGAGCACAATTTACTTATTGTAAATTCACTAGACATAGCTTTATTTATAAATTCATCTCTCATAGATATGGTATCCTTTGTTTGCCAAGGCATCTTTTAATCTCCTATGTTGATTAAAAAATGCAGTTTACAAAGTGTTACCTATGTGCTGATAGAAGTTGTTACCTATGTCATGAAACTAAACAACTGCAACAGCCCAGGGCATCGCCCTGGGTAAGGTTAAGAACAATATAGCAGCCTGTAAGGCTGCTAGAGCGACAATGTTGGATGTAAAGTGTTTGTGGTTAATGATTCCTTCTGGCAGCCCTTCAGGCTGCAAATTTTCTTTTATTCCTACCCAGGGCGATACCCTGGGCTCTTGCAATGCGAGCCCTTCAGGCTCATAAAACATCCCTCTCTGTGTTCTCTGTGGGCCCTGTGGTAGTTTATTTGATCAAGTTTATTAGAGATATTTAGTCTAAGGACAAGATGTATCTTGTTATTATCTGTACATCCTGTTAGTATTCTTAAAATTACTCTCATCTCAAATTCCTACTTGACCTCTTATGAGTAATTACGCAAAAGGCGTTTTTTCTAACTTTTTCACCGATTTATGCGTTTTTTGTGGAAATTAATGCTCAGGTTTGGAATAAAACAAGTCTCAAACCTTAATCCGCATGTCTTAATCATAGGTAATATCCTGATCAGATGACAAGATTGCGCAAAAAAAATAACTAAAAACTCATGAAAACATCTTATTTCAAGCGATTTTTCAAAATTTGGTTATTAGCCATTACCTGCCTAACAAGACAGTTGTCAGGTGAATGGGAAGGTTCTTATGCAGATCATTATTCCCAATTTTCTGAAAAATCTCCCCCAAATGTAACACCACCTGATTGCAATGATCCTTGCGATGCTCAATGGAAACCTCCCGTCTGGTTTTCCCACCCTGAACTTCCGCAAACGCCTTCGACCGAAAGCGATCAAGATGATGATAGCGAACCTTTAAATTCCCCCTATCAGGGATACCAAAATCAACCATGGCCAGCGATTTCAAATTTTGAAACCGAATCTAACCACGGCCTTTGCACCTCTTCTTCAGAATCAGAATACGATAACTTTCCTACATCTTCATGGCAAGAATCACCCTATGACAATGAACAGGGTGATTTTGCCGATTTCGACCCCAGCGACACTCAAACAAATGATTCTCATACTTCAAATCCCCCATCTTCAACCCAGGAAGGGGGGGCATCTACCTATTCTTCAGGCAAAGATACCCCAACGGCTACAGACAAAATAAACTTAGATTCTAGCAACGCAAAACATCCTCCACAGAAAGACCATTCAGATAGTGAAGAACAAAACTTTGAGAATAATACCTCTTCTGATCACTCACCAGCTGCCTCAGTTCCCAATCTTTCTCAAGGAAAGAGCAATATTAAAGTTGTCAAAAAAAATTCTGAATCATTGCCTATAACACGTATAGGGGCTGTCAATGCCGACTCTCAACAATTAGTAGAAAAGGAGCCCATCACCTCCCCCGCAGTTGGCTATTTAACTCACCCTCCCGATCACCTATCATCCGAATTGGCTGAGCTAAAAGACCCTTCTTTAACAAAAACCGATACGTTGAGAGTTGCAAAAGGGGATGCTCATCTCAGCCATGACACTCAAATTTTTCCCCGTCCCCCCACCATCATTACGCCTAATTCCCCCCCTCCTCCTGCAACCGAAAAGAAGATAAATGATTTACAGAATCTCGTCGCACAAGCCAATGATGCACACCAACCACACCAACACACTGTCAAAGAGATTTCGGTAGTCTTTAATAATGTCTCAATAATTGAATTCATCCGCTTTGTAAGCCGTGTATCAAACAAAAATTTCATTTTTGATGATGATGATCTCCAGTTTAATGTCACCATTTTGTCTGAGGAACCCATCTCAATCGAAAATTTAATGGCAGCACTATTGCAAGAGCTTCGCATTAGAAATCTCTCATTGATTGAACAAGGCAACAATATCATTATCCATCGCAATCCTCGTGTACGGTCTCCAGCACGGATTGTAGGTGACGGCAATCAATTGATCTCCTCGCGCGAATCTGAATTAGTTACCCGTGTTTTCCGCCTCAATACCTTAGATCCTACTAAGGCCAGCGAGATTATCCGCCCCCTGCTTTCAGATGAAGCCCTCGTCGAGGTTCTCCGCGACACGAATAATTTGGTTGTCACTGATCTTGTTACCACGGTCAATAAGGTTGCTCAATTAATCGATACTTTAGATGCACCCAATAGCGGCGTCACAATTGGACAATACGTGGTGCGCAATGGCTTTGTCGATTCCTTAGTGGATCTATCAACCAGATTGATGCAACCTATTGCACAAGGAAACCCATTTGTACTTGTACCCCAACAGTCAAGCAATAGCATCTTTATTGTTTCCAATCCTTTCATTGTCGAAAAAGCCCTGGCTATTTTAGAAAATCTCGACCTTACAAGTGCCCGCACAAAAATCATCCCCTTAGATTCTTTGCATCCTTCATTTGCCCCTAGATTGCCTGGAAGAGCAGGAGGCGCCGCAGGCGGAGCCGGGGGAGTTGCCCCAGGAGGCGTTACCCCAGGAGGCCTTGGCGTAGGAGGGGCGGGCCCAGGAGGAATCCAAGGAGTTCCTGGAGGAGTGCCTGGCGGAGGCTATCCACTCGGGGCAGGAGGCATTGGTGTAGGAGGAGCCACTGGAGGTATTGGAGGCGCCGCAGGTATTCCCGGAGGAGGCGCTCCAGGCGGCATTGGGGTGGGAGGAGCCGCGGGAGGAGCCGGAGGTTTTCCCGGAGGCGGTGCTCCAGGTGGAATTGGAGTAGGTGGAGCCGCGGGTGGCGCTGGCGGATTTCCCGGAGGAGGCGCTCCAGGCGGCATTGGTGTGGGAGGAGTAGGCCCTGGAGGCGTTCCAGGGTATCCAGGCGGTGGTGCCCTAGGGTATCCACTCGGAGCTGGAGGTATTGGCACCCAAGGGCAATTACCTGTAGGGGCTCCAGAAAGCTATCCTTTCGGACCTGGCGGCATTACTCCCGCACAAAGATATCCCTATCCGGGTGCACCGGGAGCTCCTGGCTACCCTGGATTTCTACCGGGGGGAATTGGTGCCGAAGGAGGGCTGATAGCACCCGGAGCTCCTGGTTATTACCCGGGAACAGTTCAAGGGGGAATTGGTAGCGAAGGCTCCTCTAGAATTTTCGATGAGTCCCGTGATTTTCTTCCTGGCGGGATATCTTCCATTTCCCGCTATTCCCAAGAACTCCCCGCTGGGCATATTGAACGAACGCTCTTTTACCTCTATAAACTCCGCTACCGCCGTGGCGATCAAATTGAGATCGCCCTTAGGAAAATAGCCAATAGTTTGCAACTGACTGGCACTGCAAATGCTGATCTCGTCTCAGCCATCAATAGCAGCCAATGGATCGAATCGTCAAATGCGTTGATTTTTACCGGGTCAGGACCAGCCTTAGAAAAGATTAAAGAATTAGTGGAAGAGATTGACACGCCCTTGCGTCAAGTCTTTATTGAGATGCTGATTATCCAAACGCAAATCATGGATTCCCTTACTTATGGTGTGGAATGGGATTCGCTGTTTTTTGGGGGTCCCACATCAGGCTTTCAAAATTTTGCTGGTCTAGCACCAGTTCTTGCTCAAGCAGCTATTGAGCAAACTAATGCCGCTATCACTGATGCTAGTGCCCTCGTTGGCGACCTAGTTTTAAATGCAGCTAATGCAGCTAATGTTCCTGCTGCTTTTCCTAATTTTCCATTTGGAGTCGAGGGATATACAGCTAACGTTGTGGGAACCCATATTACCCATAATGGCACACGCTTCAATTCCATTGGAGCATTAGTTAAAGCCATTCATGGTGTCGGAAAAGCTAATATTCTTTTAAACCCCAAAATCATCACTGAAGACAACAATACCGCCGAAATCTTTGTGGGAACCACTGACCGTTATAAAGTGCAATCGCTCGCTAATGATTTAGGATCGATTATTACTAATAACTTCCAATTTATCGATGTAGGAACCCTTCTCCGCGTTACCCCTTTGATTGGCAATAATGGGATTATTACTCTTGATATTGTCCAAGAAAGTTCGAACAGCGACCTTGGATCAGCTAATGCAGCTAGTAATGCTAATGCAGAAAGCGTAAACTTAGTTACTGTTTTGAGTAAGAGTCGTGTCGTAACCAAAATTCATGTCCCCAATGGTTTTTTTGTCATTCTCAGCGGAATGATTCAAGAAACAGAAACGCGCAATATCACCCGTGTTCCTTGCCTGGGAGGCATTCCCATTATAGGGGGTTTTTGTAACTCCAAAGTCAATGTGGATAATAAAACCAATTTGATGATTTTTATTAGACCACTGATCGTCGATAGTGAAGCAGAATTAGAAGATATTACACGACGCCAGCAAGACGTCTTCCGTGAAAAGTCGAAATTGAGAAGAATGTGGAACTATGAAATTGATGAAGCACTAGATTCCTTCCAGATCAAAAATACCGATCCGGATGAAATCGGCTGCAATCAGAAATAATACCTATGCTATTGACGCAATTTGTTTCCCTGCTTCTGATGGCGGGATTGGGGCTGATGCAAGTCAGCTGCCAGCCTGTCTGTCAGAAGATCGAGCCAACCATCATCTGCCCCCCTCCCGTGGTGCGCCTGAGCGCCCTGCCTAGTGCCTTCCCCCTCTTACCCCAGAAGAATTGGATCAGGAATGGGCGAAGGAGCTCTTGATAGGCGATTGCTTTGCCAAAGAATGGGATTTCTATCGCGCCATCACCTGCTATAAACGGGGGTTGATTCTTTTACCCATTAATGAGATCCAACGCCAACAACAGTTAGAATACAATTTAATTTTAAGCTACTACCTAGGCTATAAATACCAAGAAGCGCTCAATATTTTTGAAGAAAGCACTCTTAGCCAAGCGACCATAGAATTCCCAGCTTTCAAGAATTTATTGCTCATGGTTTACGATTGTTATTTACAAACCAAGCAGGAGGACAAAGCCAACTGCGTCTTAGAAATCATCCGCACCTACTCACCCGAGACAACCGAAGATCTTGATCTTTACCAAACTCTAAAAAGCGGCGATCTCGATGCAGCCCGTTGCCGTATCAGCCAACATCGAGAATTTGAAGGGATGATCGATGACCTTGTCTTCTATGACCGCTATGCTAAATCTCCGCGTCTAGCCCGCACCCTGAATGCTTTTTTGCCTGGGGCCGGCTACTATTACGTAGGGCAAAAAAAATCTGCTTTAACTTCTATTATTATCAATGCACTATTTACTGCAGCTGCTTATCAATTTTTTCGCAATGGTTATCCGGCCGCAGGGGCGATTACAGCCAGTATGGAGATGGGATGGTATATTGGGGGCATTAACGGTGCAGGCATAGAAGCGCAGGAATTTAATACACGCCTCTACGAAGGGGTGAGCAGAAAAATTTTAGTCGAACATGAGAGTTTTCCGGTGCTTATGTTCGAAACCACCTTTTAAAATAATAGCCCTCTTGCATAACCAGAATTCCTTGCCCGTGCCCCTGCCCCTGCCCTTGCCCAAAAAAAAATCAAAAAAGAGCGGTTATCAAAGAGGCTGAAAGTAAAAGGACTTCTCGAAGAGGAAAACACCACATCTTTTCGTTAATCGGGCAAGGGCCAGGGCAGGGGCACGGGCAAGGAATTCTGGTTATGCAAGATGTCTATTATAGCACTGGCAAAGGCACGCGAGTGGGATCCTTATCCAAAACTCGCGTTATAAAGAATAGCCGGAAGACTTGTACTCGTAAGCTTAGATGTACTAGCCTTTAAATGAGGCTCCCAACATTCCATTAACGTATTCCGAAGAATTTTTATCCGCCAGGATTTTTGCCATTTCCTTTTTCATTTTAACTGACATGTAGTTTGGAATTCTCCCGATTTTAATCATTTTTTGAAGCCCATTCAAGCATTTGTTATATTCCCCAGCAAAAATGTTTGCAGCTTGAGTAGAGGTTATGTCTCCAATTTTGACACCTTGTAAAAGCTCATAAGCATATTGTCTTAAATGATATTCTGCATACCAATCAATTGAGTTGATTGCCTTCGGAGCAATATCGCAAATATTGAAGAACTCTTGTACAGTAGTGTTAACCCTATCTGCCGTTTCTAATGCTCCTTCCATCTTATATAACTGATTGTCGCGGTCCTTAACAACAATTTTATTTAATATACTAACGTGGGCACGTTCAAAATCGGTTCTTGATCTACCAGCTGTTTGAGAAGGAACGACATAAGCTGTGGCTTTAAATTGCTTTTTCTCATACTGAGGAAAATGATTATCCTTTAAAAAATGAGCTTTACTTTGTATATAGCGAGACATCTCTTTGAAAAAGCTAAGACGTTTCTGCATATGTCGGTAGCCCATATCATTGGGGGTAAGTCCGTAAAAGTTTTCACTTAACCCAGTGGTATCTAACAATGTATCTTTACTATTTTCACTTTGTATTGGAAATAATTTAAAACCTTTTAAACTATTCGTTTCTGCTTGTCTCTTTTGATCTAACCTGAATTGATCTTCTCTCTTTACTTTTTGTTCTGCCTCTTCTTTCACTTCCTTTTGTTTGTTTATGCGCCTCATCATCTTTTCTTTTTTGCCCCGACGTACCTTTTTAGGTGCTTCCGGCTGACTTGCCTTTTTAGGAACTTTTGGCTGACTTGTTTTTTTGGCCTTAATTAAAATTTGCTCTATTTCAGACTCTTCATCCTTAGCTGAATAACCAGACACTGATTCTGACTCTTCATCCTTAACTGAAAAGGGAATGGAAACAATAGATTCAGTTTCCAGTTTATTTTCTTCGGGAATATCCTCATAAAAGAGTCCCCCCTCTTCTAGTTCTTCCTCCCAACTATCTTTAACTACACGTTCTCTAACAACACTTTCTAACATGTTTTCCTTTTGGTCTTTACTAAGAACAGGCACATGTGATGAGTGATTAGAAGTTGATATAAACTGACTTGAATTGACTATATAAGTCATTTCCTTTTGAGAAGCAGAGAGCTTTCCTAAATATTCTAAATCAATTAATGCCCCTCCTGATTCCCCTTCTGTCTTATTTAGTTGTGGTGATCCAAAATTATTATTTGCACCAACTTGTGATGGTACTACTACTAAGCTATTATTCATATTACTGCCTTATATTAGAATTAAATTTATTTATTTGACTTTATTTTACAATTAAATTATTAAATGTAAATTAAATAAATATTAACGTAATGTAAATTTTATTTTATTTTTATATTAATTATTTGTTAGAATCTTGTAAATTTAAGTAGATTGATTTTTTTAAATTTAATTAATTATTATTATAGGTAGAAGGATGCGTACACGAGCATGAAAAAAAGATTATAGTTGATAAGACTGTAGAAATGTAGAGCAGTTTGTGGGTAAAAGTACCCAGCAAGGCTCTGTGATGAATGATGAAACAACAGAATCAAAGATCTGAATATTTGAGATGTGGAAATAAGTTTGCTAGCTGCAATGAATCCTTCCAACTTTGTTTTAACCAAAGATATTGCAAGCATGAACATTTTCTTAATTCGTTAAGAAATCCCGAAGTGAGCCAATCATTGTGTTCCAAAGAAAGGCTTTGAAGTTGATGACGGTAGGGAAGAATGAAGGAAAGAGCTAAATCATCAGTAGCTTGAGCAGCAGGAAAACCTAAATGTGTAATTTTTAAACATTTTTCGGTAAAAAATTTGATGATATTTTTATTGAGGGAATCAGAACCTTTACTCAATAAATCTAAATGGCTTAAATTAAGATGCCTCAAATCGGGACAATGGCGAGCTAAGTATTCTAAGCTTAATTCTGACAGTTGCCAAAGAGGGTAAGTGATAGGAGATGAGTTAGTAGATTTCAAGGTGAGCATCGTTAAAGAAGGGCAGTTACGAGCAAGATTTTCAATATCTTTGTCTTCAAAGGGTTGGGGATGGCATTTTTCTCCTGTTATTTCAATTTCTAAACTTTCAAGAGTTGGGCAATGCAGGCTTAAAGCATTTAAAAGAGGTGATCCAAAACTTCCACATTTCATTAATTGGAGCTGCCTAAGAGAAGATTTTTCAAGATAAACCAAGAGATCAGCTTCTTTTATTACACAATCGAAAAGCGTCAAGCTTTTTAAATCAGGACAATTTATTTTGAGATTATTTAAATACTCTAAAGAAACCTGATAAGTTTGAGTGGGTTGAAAATTTAAATAGTGAAGTTTGCTGCAATTAGAAAGGTCAACATCATTCAAAGAAAGACATTGCACGAGCTCTAACTGGGTCAAATTAGAGCAATTATTCAATATTTCATTGACATTAGGCGAAGATAAATAACGACAGCCCACTAATTTGAGAGAATGCAGCCTTGAACAGTTCTTTGCAATTCCAATTAGGGATCGTCTCTTTAATTCCAGGTCAGAGGAACATTGAGTAGGGGAAAATCCCAATTCGAGTGTTTCAAGATTTGGGCAATATTTTGCTAAAGAATCAAATAATCGCTCATCCATTACGCTGCAATAAGAAAAGGTTAGGTGTTTAAGTTGGAATCCTTTTCGAATGACCTGCAATGATTTTTTTTTAATATAGCTCATGAGAGAAAGTTGAGTAACTTTGGAGCAGCCCATTAATTTTATCGTTTCTAATTGAGAAGTGCGGGTCAAGAATGGAATTAATCCATAATCGCTTAACAAGCCCTGCCCTTGGCTATTTTCATATTCAAATGAGCGTAAATTTGGAGTGCAAATACCTAAAGCAAAGAGAGAGGGATCGCTCATAGCACAGTCGCTGATTTTTAGATGTTCAAGTCCCTTGGCATATAAACCTACCACACTCATATAGGCATCAAAGTGAGCGCTGCATTGGCGGAATTCAAGAGTATGCAATTGAGGGCAGCGCTTTAGTAAATTAGCTAGACCTAAAGGCGTAATTTTACTATTAACTAAGGCTAAACTTGTTAAATTTGAACCATGATCAGCTATGAATTTAAGTTCTTCATCGCTAAGATCGACCAGCTCTTGCCCAAAATGGGAAGGCTCGAAACCCGTTAGGCCTATAAGTTGAAGATTTAAGGGATAAGAAATTGAAGGAAAAAGAGGAGAGGAATTTTTAAAGAAACGTTTTAAACTATACGGATCATTGATGATTTGATAAAACGTCTTGCAGGTCAAAGCCAAATTGCCTGCCGATCGCCAATCTGTTGCATGGTTCTCAAAAATATAAAGCAAGAGCTCTGTAGGCAGTGATAATATCCCTTGTTCAAGAAGCTGAAAAGTTTGATTACTTAAAGAAGTTTTAGGTGGAGAAGGTAGAGATAGATGCTGGGAAAGTGTTTCTGCAGATCGACCCTTATCTTCTTTGGTCTTATTAAGGGTTGTATCAACCTCAGAATTTATCTGCAATTTTAGATCAACAATGTATGGAAAAAGGGCATCGATTGTTCGAATTAATTCACTTTGTTTAGGCGAAAGATTAGCTTGTGGCTGGACTGTCACCCTCTCAGATGTAACTTGAAATTGATTTTGAAATCTCTGGTAATTTTCTAGACTGTTATTTTGCCAAGAATATGCTTGAGTAATTTGTGTGAAAAATACGTAAAATTGAATTAAAGATCGTGAGTAAGTAGGAGGATATTTCTCTTGTGTACGAGGAACTTGCAGAGGGAGAAAAGGAAAAAGTTGTGAAGAGACAAGCTTAGATAATTCAAAAACCATAATTGACCTCAAGTGATAACATTTCATTGATTTTGATTCATTCTATTATTTTATTGTGATTATAATCAAGGATAGTTTTGATTGTTTGAGGATTATGTTAAATTCGGGAATTTATACAGTTTTTTGTCTTTTTTAAATTTTTTTTTGCAATGATTCTTATTACTTGCTTTCAACAATCTTTTAAGATAAATTTTCGTAGTACACAACTTTACGAATCCGATAAATGTATGAAAAGTGATTTTTTTTCAGGAATTCTAAATGAGGTTAACTACTCCTACTTCTGCTTCTATTTTTTGTTTATCTTTTCTATTCTGGCAGCCGATCCATGGGGTAAAGATGCCGATCTTGTTCACCTTTCAACTTGTAAAATTGCCCCACCCCCCCGCTCAGCACTTGCCACTTGGGGAATTAGTGCCATCCGCTTTCATCAAGAGGTAATCTCACCAGCAGATGGTCCCCGAAGCCATTACATCCCCAGCAGCTCTCAATATACTTTGGATGCGATGCAAAAATATGGCTTTTTTCAGGGCTATGTGATGGGCTGCGACCGGCTGATGCGTGAAAATAACGAAGAGTGGGTCTATCGAACAACATATGATGGGGCAGGCCGCAAGATGAAATGGGATCCTGTTCCTTAGAGCCTGTTCAAAATCTTTTAAATAGATAATTTCTCGAAACTTTCTTTGCCTAAAAAATTTTAGTGTCGAACACTTCAGCAGTTAAAACTACCACAGAGCCCACAGAAAACACAGAGAGGGGGTTATATCTTCATTCGACAAATGCCATCTACTAATCGCTTTACATTAAACTTCTTGCATAATTCATTTTCCTTGCCCGTGCCCTTGCCCATGCCCTTGCCCAAAAAAAAATCAAAAAAGAGCGGTTATCAAAGAGGCTGAAAGTAAAAGGACTTCTCGAAGAGTAAACACCACATCTTTTCGTTAATTGGGCAAGGGCAGGGGCACGGGCAAGGAATTGTGGTTATGCAAGATGTCTATTAAAATTAATAAGCAATCCTCGAGTACAGGTTCCATAAAGCCGTAAATAAGACAGTAATTGTGCTTCATGTATTGGGGCTATTGTTCAATAGCGGCCCCAATGATATTACCCGTTAATGGATCAGTTTCACGCCCGTCTATTTCTTCAGATATATCTGGATTAATTAAATAATTCATAAGACCCCTCTCTGTGTTCTCTGTGGGCTCTGTGGTAGTTTATTGTATCTAACAAAAGATTTTGAACAGGTTCTTAGGAAGTGTGCAAAAATAAGTTGAATCGTCCAACTTATTATTGCACACTTCCTTAAATACCCTCAGGTTTCAGCTCTTCTTGAATAGGAGATTTGTCAGTAGGTTCTGCCATAGGTTGAGGAGACGCACCCAGTTCCATCGCTTTAACAGTCTGAGCATTTACTAAATCATGCGCACGTAGGAAAGCCTTTTGTACTGATAATTGAGGATGGCGGTCATCGAAAATAAAAAGATTATTTTTGCCAATGACATCCACCATTCCAGAGTCACTGAGAACATCCCAAATTTGATGGGTTATTCCACAAGCAATTAAATACCTTCCAGAATTTTTAAGATAATCATAGAGTTGCTGCAAAGCTAAACAAGCTGTGGCATCAATATCGCGAGCATTTTTGAGTTGCAGAATAATCACCCGCGTTGTGGTATCATCTTCAGCAATAGATTTAAGAGTACTTTGAAACAAGTCCGCCGCTCCAAAAAAGAGTTCTCCTTCCACCTTAATAAAACGGATCCGCCGCTGTTCTGGGTGGTTAGCATTCACACTATGTAAAACACCCGCTTCATCTACTGTAAATTCCACTAGTTGTGGAATTGCCGCCTTTTTTAAGTATAGCGTGATAGACATGACAACACCGATATATAAAGCGATATCAAGGCTAAAAAAGATACAGGAAAGAAGGGTTAAAACAAGGACAAACCCATCAGAACGGGTAGCTTTTAAACACAAAAAAAGCTGCTTAAAATTTACTATGCCCCCTGCAGACACTATTAATAACGCAGAAAAAGACGCAACCGGAAGGTGGCGAATTAAAAATCCAAAAGCAATGAGAATAAGAGCCACTGAAATAGAATTGAAAATCGCTGCCAACCGCGTTTTAGCCCCATTATCGTAATTCAAAGCGCTTCGAGAGGGACTGCCGGTAACAGGCATGGCTCCGATGAAAGCTGAAAAAAAGTTACCCAGGCCCAATCCAAAAATTTCCTGGTTGGTCGAAAGGCGCTGACCAGAGTTTGCCGCGACAGATTTAGAACTTGAAGTGGCTTCCATGACACTCAATAAAGCAATAGCAAACGCCACAGGCAATACGTTATTCATGATACTCGGATTGAAATAAGGCCAATGAAAATGGGGAAACAGCCAATCGCCGCGTGTATCTCCGACAATTGCAATATTTTGAGTCAAAAATTCAAGTTTAGACCAATCAAAAAATTGATAATCGTTAGCGATGAAATAGTTTAAAAGATAGTCCAAAAAGTAAACTAAAACAGCCACCGAAGCCAGCATAATGGCACCTACAGGCATTTTTCGGTCAATGCGCTTAAGCCCTAACAGAAACAACAAACATCCTACGCCGATTAAAGCAGTAGGCCAATGCATGGTGTCCAAGTGAGTGAGAATATACCCACCCCTTTCGAATAAAGAGGATAAATCGACAGGCACAGTCATCCCCAGTAAAGGAAATAATTGATTGATGACAAGGGCTAGGGCTACCCCCGAAACATAGCCAATAATCACAGTATGGCTGACAAAATGAGTCAAGCGTCCTAATTTAAAGAATGCAGCTAACACTTGAATAGTCCCTACTAACAACATGATCTGGCTCAAAATTTGCATCACCAGCTCTTCCCTCTCCGGCCCCGTGACATTGCGGTAGTAGGTAAATAAAATTCCGGAAATTCCCCCTTGGATCAAAATTGCAATTGCGTTGCTAGGTCCTACAACTGCATGCCGGGAAGAACTAAAGAAAGCAACGATGATGGCTGAAAAAATTGCCGAATAAAGACCGGCAGAGAAGGCAACCCTGCCACTAAAGCGTATGCCATTGCTTGCGGCACAGTGAGCATAGCAACAGATAAGCCAGCAATCAGATCGGAGCGCAAGGCGCTCCATGAATACCGCTCAAAATCCCTCTTAAAATAGATAAGAGAAACTTCATCTTGGTGTATATGGGACATAAGTCAAACTAATGAGAGCGCTTTGAGATATTTTTCTCATGCGTTCTCATTTCCAATCAAAAAATTTAAGGTTTAACGAAAATAAATCTTATCTGAAAATCAGCTTGATGAACAGTCATCTTGAGAGATAAGTTCAAAAGCTGCATGGTCTCGAATAAAGCCATTATAATAGATTAGAAATTATTCTTAAAGAATTAAAAATCATCAGCTATTATGAGAAAACTATTCTTGCCCTCACTTAATATACTCTATAACCTTTCATCATTTGCCAAGTTATCAGGAATTTCTATTAAATCGATTGCCTTTATGTATTCATGGTCATCAAGGTAATCAAGGTCATCATTTTGAAATTCATTAGCATCTATAAGAAAATTACCCTCGCATATTCTCTGAACATACTCTCTAATTTTTTCCTCATTTACCAAGTTATCGCGAGCGATTTCTTTTAATGCAAATTGATGATAATATATTTTTATTCCTTCGTTATTTTGAACACCCTCAAGCTGACATTTTCCGATTACAAGCTTTAAAAGTTTACCGAATTTTTTCCAGAGTTCTTCATCGTCTTGGCTCTTTTTTTCTATTTCGACATGATGGTATAATTTTATTATGTTTTCAAAAATCTGCTCTTTGACTGAAAAAGGATACATCATCAATAAGAAACAGCTGATATTCTCCATCTTCCCAATTGTCATCACATTATCATGGAAGTCTTTGGCAATCAGAGGAAGGGCGTTCTCCATTATTTTTTTACCAAAATTAGAAATCAAAAGATATTTTGCATAACCAGATTCCATGAGAATTTTTGCGGTTTGACCGTCCTTGCAACAGAGGTCTACAATGCATTCTTGATCGAGGTTACAATTCCAGAGTTTATCTTCTGATACACACCTTCTTGCTAATTCAGGATAGGCCAAAGCGCAATGAAACAGAAATTCTCGAGACATCGTTGAGAGAATTGCCTCGGTGGTAGGAAGTGTATTTAATATCCCTCTAATCAGGTTCTCAGGGGGAAGGAGAACATTCCAATGTCTTGCAAAGTCGATGTCTTTATTTTCATCGTTTTTAGATCTTATTGATTTAACATAATATTTCCAAGCCTGTTGAAGCTCTCCCCTTCCCAACAATGCATTGAGTTCTTCCGTTATCGCTTTTTCTCTTTCATCAGAAAGATACCGAACACTCTCTACATCGAGGTGATTTGCATCATCTTTATTTTGAGGGATATCTTCCGGCTTTATTTCTTTGACTTCATCTGGAGGAGTATCATTTTTAGGCTGCTCCTCATTTTTGGGAACTTCATCTGGAGGAATATCATTTTTAGGCTCTTCATTTTTGGGAATGCCGTTTTTAGGATCTCCATTTTGAGGAGCATCTTTCTTAAAGGCCCCATCTTGAACATTACTCTTCGTAAATTTGCGGCAGCATGCTACAAAAGCAACCATCAGTAAGCTAAAACAAATAACGACTGCAAGGGCTACTTTTTTTTGCAAAGGACTCAAACTCTGGATGATCCTATTTTGGCTAAATAATTGACTTAAAGGAACACAACTAAATGGAATACGCATATTAAATCCTCATCAATAAAATGTAATTAAAACAAACTTATTTTGTATATTACTATAATATTGCTAATAAAGCAAGAAATAAAAAAGCAGCTGCCATTTTTTTGCCTTGAATCTACAAAGATCATCTAAACCCCAAATTCCCTCATCAAACCCGGACTAATCGCATGCTTGAGACTTTGTAGCTTTGCGTTTAATTGGTTTTAGAACTATTATACTAAGTCTGGTAAAAAAGACTCCGCTGAAGAAAGGGGCATTAATTAATACCCTATAGCAGTTTTTTCAAAACCCCAAAGGATAGTTATGACTCACCTACCCAAGTTGGCCATTGTGGGGCGCCCCAATGTTGGTAAATCGGCCCTGTTCAATCGCATTTGCAAACAAAAAATTGCGATTGTCGACGAAGCGGAGGGAGTGACTCGCGACCGCCTCTATGCCCTCAGCGATCTTTTCGGCTTTCCCTTTGAGGTCATTGATACAGGCGGAATTAATCAACGCTCGAAGATCCCCTTCAATGAAGAAATTAAACGGCAAGCAGAAATCGCCATTGAGGAAGCAGATACCATTATCCAAGTTGTCGACGGACAAATAGGCCTAACCGACCTTGATAAAGAAGTAGCTAAAATCTTGCTTCGTACGCAAAAACCGGTTTGTTTGGCGGTGAATAAAATCGACAATCTATCCCAAATGCCTCTCATGCATCAATTTTATTCGTTGGGCATTTCAAATATCATTCCGGTCTCGGCTGCGCAGGGTTGGCAAATTGCCGAGCTATTAGAGGCGGCTTTTGAAAAAACCCCTGCCGAAACTAAAGAGGTTGAAAGCCTCCCTAATAGCATTAAAGTGGCAGTTGTGGGACGGGCCAATGTTGGGAAATCCTCTCTTGTCAACTATTTTCTAGATGAGGAGCGCTGCATTGTCAGCCCTATCCCAGGTACAACTCGCGATAGCATTGATATTTCTTTTACCCATGATGATCATCTATATACTCTAATCGATACGGCAGGCATACGCCGTAAACACGCCGAACATGAAGTAGTGGATAAATTTGCAGCCATTCGTACCGATCGGGCAATTGAACGCGCCGACATATGCTTGTTGATTCTCGATGTTCAAGAAGGCATGACAGCTCAAGATAAAAAAATTGCCAATCGCATCGAAGAGGCCGGCAAAGGATGCATCATTCTCTTCAATAAATGGGACCTGGTTAAGGGCTTCAGGATGGAACATTGCTTTAAAAGCATTGAAGAAGACGTCCCTTTTCTGAAGCACTGCCCTAAGGTATTTATTTCAGCCAAAACGGGGCGCAATCTTGATAAAATCTTCCCTTTGGTTCAGGAAGTGGACCAAAACTTATCCAAACGCATTACGACACACCAGCTCAATAAATTTATCGGAGCTGCATTGCAAAAAAATCATCCTCCCATGATCATGGGAAAACGTTTACGTATCTACTATATGGCTCAAGTAGACATCGAGCCCCCAAAATTTATCCTTTTTGTCAACTTTCCCAACTTGATGAATGAAACTTATAAAAAGTATCTCTACAACCAGTTCCGCGAGATTTATCAATTTACAGGTGTGCCCATTAGCCTGTACTTAAAAGGCAAAGAAAAAAAGGAAAGGCCTTCTTCAAGGCCTGAACCAAAAGGGGAACAGGAATTGGACTTAGACTTGGATGAAGGGGAAGAAACTGAGGATTGGTTGAATGAGCCTGAAGGGCTGCTTGAATGAGCCTGAAGGGCTGCTTGAATGAGCCTGAAGGGCTGCTTGAATTAGCCTGAAGGGCTACTAAAAAAACTCATAAATAACAAGATAAATTTAATGGAGAAGTAAAATGCTTATTAGAAATATAAATTCAGTAAATTTTTATAGTAATTTCGTTGCCGCTGTTAACAAACAAAATAGATTAAAAATTGCTATTACTTGTCTTGCTTGTACGGTGTTGCTAGCAGGATTGGTGTATTTTGGCAGGAATTTTTGGCTTAATCGAAAAATAAAGAATCAACCTAATCCCAACCCACCTCTTGACCCTATTCAAGACCAACCTCCTGGACCTAATCCAGTTCAACCTCCTCCCCAACCCGATTCACCAAAAGAAAGTGAGATCACTTGTACTTGTCAAATTACCGTTAAGAAAGCACTTCCTGAATTTACCACCGTGGGCACCCTTCTATCTGATCCACAAAATCATGTAAATCATACCATATCCATTTTCACAAAAAAATTATTTTGCGATGCACAATTCATTAATTTGAAACCTGAAGATGGAAATTTGTCTGGATTTAACACAAAATTTACTTTAATTGTTATTCGCCATCTTGGAAGCATTGATGAAGTTAATGAATTAGGAAAAAAAACTTTATGGGGAATAAAGACTGAAGATGTTCTTCAGAATGATCATTATTGTCCAACTGGCGCGATTACCGATCCTCGATTATTTAAGATGATGAAGAGTGCAGTATTACAAAAACTAAATTATAATGATGTGGCGAAAGGATCACCGGAACATGCTAAATTTAAATGGGATGTCGTGGTTCAAGAATGCGCAGCCCCTTGATCCGAGCAGCTTATCCCTCGTTATCCAGAGGGATACTCCATTCGCATTAAGCTAAAAAATCAACCACAGAACCGTTGGAGATTTTGCGTTTATCATGACATGTCAGCAGTTCCCTCATTCAACTAATTACATATTAATATTTTCAAAAATTTTAAGGTTTGGTAAAGTCTTTTTTCTTAAAATTAGGATGAGGAGAGTAGGCTGCTATGGAAATAAAAAAACAAATCTCAGAAATTAGAAAAGGAAATACACTGGTTGGTCAAAAAGTGGTGCTCGATCGAACAACGATAGGTTTCATTGCTAGAGGAACACTGGAAAACGGACATTCTCCCCATTTAAAAGATCAGCATGGGGATTGTATTATTCCTATCGATGGAGTCATCGGTTTTAGCTATAGGGACCGTCCAGCATCAGGGGGTTCTGCAATGGCAAGCTCCAAAGTTTTTGATATAAATGTGGCTGGTGCTGTGTCCACTACCGCTAGCCTTGAGACTCATTCTAGAAATGGCATGCTCGAAAGGAGTCAAAGAGAAATAGCTCGAATGATGATAAACGCTGAATATGCCAAAGAGAAAACCTATTCTTCAGCCGTTCTCCTAATTCGAGCTCCCGAAAGAAATGTGAATTTATTTATAGAAAAGTGGCAAGAATTGAGAGACAACCCTAAAGCTTTCCATATTGTGGGAGGAAATTGCACGAGTCGTGCAAAAGAGATCTTTGTGGCTGCTAGCATCATACCCAATAAGTTGTTTTTCCCCGCCACTCCGAATAAACTATTTCATTATTTAAAAGAGTCTCTTAACAATATCCCTGGATATAAGATCGAGACTTTTTTTGGTTATGTTGGTTTTGAAAAAAAACCTGTCGACTTTGGATATGATTTGGTCGTTCTTAACCCATAAACAATTTTTCTATTATAAGTGATTATGCTTTTCAAACACCAAACCATGTTAGAAATTCAATGGGACGACAATTGGTACAAAGATCAAAATGAAGCTTATCATCTCAAATTAAAAGTAGAAAAAATAAAATTCTACGGAAACAATCTATTTAATTTATTCAAACCCTTCTCGGTGTTTTCACCTCGCAGAGAAGGGAAAAAAGTGATGGGCGAAATAATACAAAGCAATATTGAAATAAAAGAAAAAAAATTATGCCTCGATCTTCCCCGTTCTGTAATGAAAGATATCTGTAAAGGGGATTTATTGAGTTTATCTATTTCAGAAAAAGGATGGTGTATTCACTTTGAGAAAATAAATCAATAAATTATGATCCGTCTGTTTTTATTTATATTACTGGTTTATTTCTCACTCCTGTTATGCACCTACTTTTTACGCTGGAAACTCATTTTTCATCCCACTGCTGCCAATCCTTTTTACCTTCATCCATGGAAAAAATACGAAGTCTTCTTCAAAAATGTGACTGGCTGGATGTGTCATCCCCCAACAACTCCAAAAAACCCCATCGTCATCTATTTTGGGGGTAATGCAGAAAACGTGGCTAATAATTTAAATGAGATCACTCGATTTAAAGACATTTCTTTTATGCTGATGAACTATAGGGGATATAATGATGCACCAGGAACACCTTCACAAGAAAACGTGTTTGCTGATGCTCTTACGACCTATGACCAATTAGTAGATGTCTATAAGATTTCTCCCTCACAGATTTTTCTAATAGGGAGAAGCTTAGGAGGGGCTGTTGCTGCCTATGTGGCAAGTAAAAGAAAGGTGCAGGGAATCATTTTAGTCACCCCTTTCGATCAAATTAAGAATGTAGTTAAAGGTATTTTTTTGCTTCTTCCTTTCGTCTGGATATTGGACAATAATTTTAAGACAATAAGATACATGAAAGAAAACTCTGCTGATGTCTTAATCTTATCAGCTGAAAAAGATGAAATTATCCCTCAAAATTGTATTCAAAATTTGGTAAATACAATAAAACAACCTCTATCCTTTAAAGAAATCAAAGGGGCGAATCACCAAAATATCACAGAATTTGACGACTATTATAATGCTATTAATCTGTTCATTAACGCAAGAATTCAATGATGTGGACGAGTTGGACTAATTGGACTATTTGGACGGAATTGGACAGATGGAACCAGTCCAACCAGTCCAACCAGTCCAACCAGTCCAACCAGTCCAACCAGTCCAATTAGTCCAATTAGTCCAATTAGTCCAATTAGTCCAATTAGTCCAATTAGTCCAATTAGTTCATTCAAAGTTACTCACTATCGGAAACAGCAGCGCGCTCTTCACCTGTATCCACGAGCTGAAGCAATTCGATTAGCTCGCTACGCGTGAAAACTTTAATGGTATCCTGCTCGTCTATTCCTACGATGTCTTCCATCAATTGTCCTTTCCGCAAGATCATGGCATCAATCTTTTCTTCAAAAGTACCCTTGGTGACCAGTTTAAATACTTGTACGCCACGCGTCTGTCCTATGCGGTGAACGCGGTCGGTGGCTTGATTTTCCCGCGCTGCATTCCACCAGCGATCATAATGAATGACCACTGAACCTGCTGTTAAATCAATACCCAATCCAGCCGCATGCAACGATCCGACAAATACCCGGCAAGCTGGGTCTTGATTGAACAGCTGCAGTTGTTCTTTGCGATTTTGCGTTGCCCCGCGCAATGCTGCAAAGCCTATTTGTTCCTCTCTAAGATAGGCTTCAATAATATCCAACATTCCCAGATATTGGGAAAAAACCACCACCTTTTGCTGGCTTTCGCGAGCCTCACGCATTAACTCTAAAAAAAGCTCCCATTTTCCAGAGTCATACTCTTGATATTTTTCAGGCTTTTTTAAATAGACTGCTGGATGATCGCAAATTTGTTTAAGGCTTGATAAAAGAGCAAAAATATGCAGAAAAGGAATTGTTTTTTTCTCATCGCTCAAATCTTCTAATAGATGGCGGCGCCGTTTTTCTAAGACTTCTATATATAACTGATGCTGGTAAGGCAACAGATCGCAGTAAGCAACCTCCTCGATTTTTTCTGGCAAATCCTTAAGCACATTTTCTTTTTTCCGCCGCAAGATAAAGGGTCGAATGAGGCGGTTGAGGAGTTCCTTACGCTGAACATTATGCTCCTTTTCAATGGGCTTAATAAAAAAATCACGGTAATCCTGCTCCCCGGGCATGTAAGTGGGCAAGACAATATCAAATAGGGATTTTAGCTCCCGCAAGCGATTTTCTATGGGTGTTCCCGTCAACCCTATCTTCATGCGCGCTTTCATTCGGATCAACGCGGCATAGACACGGCTGAATTGATTTTTTGCCACTTGAATTTCATCAAAAATAGCCACTTCAAATGATACTTGGGAAAGCAGCTCTCTTTCATTGCGTAAAATACCGTAAGAGGTCAATAGAACATCATACTGTTGATGAAATTCCTCTAGACTCCGCTTAGTGCCGTAAAAAGTACAAACCCTCAAGCTGGGCATAAATTGTTGAAGCTTTTCCTGCCAATGGTAAATCACCGAGGTGGGGCATACAATCAAAAAATGGTGTTGCGTCCCTTCGGCAAAGCTACGAAAAAAGTTGGTGATACTGGCCAAAAGAGCCATTGCCTGGTGGGTTTTGCCTAATCCCATATCATCGCATAATAACCCGGAAAGCTGCTGGGAATAGAGAAACCATAGCCATTGAACCCCAATCTCTTGATAGGGCCTTAAATGACTCAATAATCCCCCTATATCAGGCTGTTCGGGAGTATGCAATTGGTTTAATTCGTTTAAAAGAAGACTACTTGCTACGGAGCTTTTCCCTTCATCTCTAAGAAGCATTTCAACGGGATCATAGGCATTCAGACGCATAAACTCTAACGTAGTCAACACAACAGTGTCAGCATCTTTTTCGAAACGCTCCTTTCCCAAGGACCTCAGCCAATCATATTGCTTATCACGAAGATCAATCAGGCCGGCTTCAAAAAAAGCAAAAGAAAATTTCTTTCCGAAAGCTTGCCTTAAACTACTTACAGGAATTAAACCGGCCTCCGTTTGATAGTAAAAACGGAATCGATACCATCCTCGACTTTTTTCAGAAACAGATTCCACTAAATCAGCGACCAAACGAGTTTGAGAAGGGCGCAAAAGAAGGGGATCAATCGAAGAGGCATACTTGCGCAACGCATCGAGCTCGTAAGTCAAAAAGAAAGTAAGCTCTTCACCCTCAATTTCAACGGGGAACCGATATTTTTCCGGCAAACGCAAATCCGCTGGGAGCTCATGAAAGCCTTCGTTTTCTAAATAGATAAAATCATCGAACAGCTGGATGGTTTTACCTTGATATTCTGGCAAGAGCTCATATTCTGGCGTGACTTTTACTTTGCGCTTATCTGCTAACTCTATTTTGAGTCCTGCTTTCGCCACAGGGCAGCGCTCACTAAAAAAATTTGGTATTAAGCCAAGTTCGTCCCGATTCATGCGGATAAAAAGAGGTACTTGTGCGGGGCTTAAGGAAATCCCCGGCTTGAGGAGGTAGTTAAAGGAGCCCATTGATTTGGAATAAAACCCATAGCCTTCTAAATAAACCCAGGCACCAAAATCTTGCTGTCGTATGCCTTCTTTAGCTTTGGCTAAACTTTGATTGAACGTTAAACGATTATTGCTACCTAGCTCATAACTTAATTGATATTCGATGCTTCTTACATGGGTATGAAAACCCTCCTGGGTATTAAACCAGGAACGGTTTTGAGTCACAAATTCTGAAATTTGAGAAATAGACACATGGGTCTCTGCAAAACCAAAACGATTGCCTTCTATGGGGTAAAATCCATCATCTTCTAAATAGGCCCAATCTCCCATGAGCCACGAATGATGTATGAACAAATCTCCCGGTTCGAATAAATATGCCAAAATTTGCAAATTCCAGCCCTGATCAAATTTCAGTTGATAAGAGAGGGAAATGGGATCTCTGTATACATTGCAATCCACAATTAATGAAGCGATCAAACGAGCATGCTCTGTCAAAGCATGTGCAATATCTTCGCCATATAAAAGAGGAGTTTTTAATAATTCATGCGATTCCTCTGCATAAAATCCATCGCCTTGTACAAAGGTCCACCCATTGATTAAAACGGATACTCCAGGCTTCATTCTTTTTTCATTTTTTGGGTCCGGAAATCGTTCATCTCGAGCCCCTACAATACACATCACTTGTTCATGTTTGTCATAAGTAATCTTTTCAATGCCCCTTTGAGAAATGTTATAAACGGCAAGAGGGCTTTCAACGGTTTTAAGAGAGTCAATAATCAAAGGCAAATTTGCTTCAGAAAGATAAAACCCTGCATGCACATCTTCAAAATCAATTTGAATCCAATTGGGGAGATTTCTTTTGGAATATTTAAAAGTCACCTGATAAGGCAATCCTCTTTCTTGTTTTAACATGAACCATTTGGCCAGATCGCTCCAGAATGATAAGTCATAGCGTAATTGAGATTTTGGCTTTCCTTCGCGCCACAGGATAATTTCCTCTGGGGACAGGTTAGAAAATTTAAGCGAGGTCTCTTCTGTCTCCCTCTCACGTTTATGAATCATGTTATCCAAAAATTCAGCTTCAGAAGGATTCATCGCTTTGAGAGTTAATAGCAATTTACCCGAACTCGAATTGTAATAATAATTTCCGGGCTTAATTTTCACTAATTTCTGTGGATCGCCGCCTAAACGCTCCTCGAAAAGGCGGCATAAGTGGTTCCATAAAGAGCGTGAAAATCGTTCATGCAAAGGAGGCGATTCGCCTCTGAAAAGGCTCAAATATGCCAAAGCAAGATGAGCGCAACCGGGTGTTTCTTGGATCTCTTCTTCGCACGAACAAAAAGCATCTTTGATTTGACCCTTTCCATTTAATTGCAAAAACACCCAAAAGTCTTGATGAGAATGCCTATCTTCAACGAGTACTTGATAAGTAGAACCTGAAAACTCAATATCTTTAACCAAACCTTGCGAAAGAGACTTTTCCGCCTCAGGTAGATAACGTTTTAAGTAGTCAGGAAATCTAGGATTCATGTTTGTTTTCTTAATTATACTCATTTAAATTGAAGATTCATTTTTCGTGCCCGTGGTGTCTCCTTGCTTTTACCCACAAAACATCCTACATTTCTTGCAGCCCTACAGGCTGCTATTTCATTCTAAACCTGACCCAGGGCGATGCCCTGGGCTGTTGCACTTAGAGCCCTTCAGGCTCATTTTCAGCATCTTTATCAATTAAAAGGTAAGCCTGGAAGGCTTAAATTGCAACAGCCCAGGGCATCGCCCTGGGTAGGATCAAAAATTATATTGCAGCCTGTAGGGCTGCAAGAAGGACTTATGGATAAAAGCATGCCGACATGGGCATGTAGTCCTCATGATGTATCTATACACCTTAAAGTTCAAGCACCAAGCCTGCCGGAAGGCGATCACCAAAAACTTGCTCTTGCTCACTTTGAGTCAAAGCCCGCTCCTTCAATAGACAATCTTTTAAATGCTCGTCTGGATAAACACTCAATATTTTGTTCAACTGTACATCCGAGAGATTGAGTTCCCGGTGATCTGTTTTGCGTGCCAATTGGCTTAGTAAAAAGAGCATCTGTTCTCGATTTTCAGGCAAAGGTTGATGAACTAAAAGTTTCTCCACCATCGGTTACAAACCTCCTTAGGAACTACTTGACCAACCGAACCATAAATTAAATGGCGTGCTCCTATGCGCCCTAGCGCCCAGTAGTCATAAATCCCCGGAGATTGATTTACTATGCGGTCAACCAAAGCATCCCCTAAACTAATTTTAAGAGAGAGGTCAAGTCTCTCCAAAGAACCCAAAGCACGAATTTTTTCGGAATAAAGGTATAAATCCCCTTTGCGCTTAATCTCTATTTTCCCCGTTTTCTTATTTAGAATTGTTGGCACCAATTCGCTAGCAACCTGCATCTGCTGGCCTTTATTGAACCCTCCCGCCACACGGCGAAAGCAAATCCACATCTGGATTTGGCAATCTAGAACTTTAGGAGTTTTTAAATCAGCTAAAATAATCTTCCAAAGCTCTTTTATACGAAAATCATCAAGCGGAAAACCAAAACCAGGACGTAAAAAAAAGCCAGCTAAATTCCACCACCGCGCTTCATGTTCTCCCGATATTCTACGATGGGGTGCACACGTTAAAAGAGCCTCCCATAATTCGCGTAATAAACTTGGCCCCCAATCCCGCCGCAAAACTCCAATCAAAGACTCCAAATGCTCCATGATCTCGGTGGGCTTTAAAGCCCCTTTGGGTTGAAAAAGAATTTGGATGGTCTGTTTGGCAGCTTCTAAATAGCCCTTTTCGAAGGTTTCATCTTGTACGGCAGGAGCAGTTTGTAACACATTAGCTTCTTGGCCAACTGCAGAACGCAATTGAAATTCCAATGTCCATTTATGTTCGCTCGTTTAAGATTCCAACCAGAGCTCAACTGTCCCAATGGCTGTCAGGCGGATTCCCAAACGCACCGGCAAGGTTGTCTCCGCAACAGCCCCTTGTTTGCGGCCAAAACGCAAAATGGTTTGGATGGGAGGAAGAGATTGCATTTCAACCGGATCAATTTCTACCAGATCCCCTTCTTGATCATGCAGGCGGACATGAGAAGCAAAAAGATGGAAAGAAACCGGGGTATTGGGACGCAAAGAAAATACTTGGCTTGGCTGAAAAACATGTTCCGCTTGAGATCCCCTAGGAAGCAAGGTCAATGCTTTGGATGTAAGTTGTCCTGTAGCATCCTTGACATCAAGTTTTAAGTAATAAGTGCGGGGTAATCCGCCTTCTATAGTCACCCCCAATCCCCTACGCGCCTTGCCATAATAAGCAGAACCCCTAGCGACTGCCAGGTCCAAACAGGCCGAAGTTAAGCGTTTAGTGGGTGTATCGGGAAACCAACAGTTAAGAGCAGTCTCAATAGCCCTTTGAAAGGGTTCAGGCTTTAAGGTACCTCCATTGAATAATATGTAGTCTACGCCTTTTCCTTTGTCGAAATAGTGTGCTTGCTGTAAAAAATGGGCCAAATGTTTGGTAATTAAAGGTTCATCTTCGTAAGGCAAGCCCATAGTCCTAAAACCTCTGCTCCGCCTCAATTGCAACGCTTCTGGTAAAGGGTAATAAGCAAAAAAACCTTTTAAAAGAAGATTTTCAACCTCCTCTCGACATAATGTAACAGAGATGCTGCCCTTCACCACATGGGATCCTGTTCCATGAAGCACAATCGCAAAAGTATCATCAAGCCGAGCATCCGGACGCAACAAAGCTTCTTTGGCCTCACGGGCTTCCGCTTGCAATTGCAGCCATTGAGTGGATTCTAGAGGCGGATAGCCCTCGTTCTGAA
Organism: uncultured Chlamydiae bacterium; assembly: GCA_963799115.1. GTDB lineage: Bacteria > Chlamydiota > Chlamydiia > Chlamydiales > Parachlamydiaceae > CAWCVY01. The sequence continues at coordinate 69,632 of CAWCVY010000024.1, forward strand.
GTTTTTGTTCCAAATAATGGGCCAGGGCTGCATCAACATTGTCCCCGCCTAGCAGTAAGTGATCACCAACCGCCATGCGCTGAAAGGATAGCTTTTCCTCTTTTTGTTGAATTTCAATCAAACTAAAATCTGTAGTTCCACCGCCCACATCGCAAACGAGAATACTATCGCCAGCCTTGAATTGTTTTTGCCACTCATGTTCATGCTGTGAAATCCAACTATAAAAAGCTGCTTGCGGTTCTTCTAAAAGAGTAAAATATAAAAATCCTGCTTGCCGAGCAGCCTCCACGGTTAAGCTACGGGCAACTTCATCGAAAGATGCCGGAACGGTCAAGATGATTTCTTGCTCCTCCAACTCATGGTCTTGATTCCCCTTTGCCATGGTGGCATTCCAAGCATCTCTCAAATGGGCAAGATACTTTGCCGATGCTTCTACGGGACTTAAACGTTGGGTGAAATCGGCTGTTTCTACTGGTAGGATCTTATCCCGCCGATTGGCTGCAACATTACAGAGCCAGCTTTTGGCAGATTGGACAAGGCGGGTAGGAACGCGAGCTCCCTGAAGCTTGGCAAATTCTCCGACAAAAGTCACAGTTTCTTCTTTCCATGGCAGCTTCAAGGAACCCGGGGCCCACTACCCTGAGCGATGAGATAGCAAAAGAGGGCAAGGTCGACTGGATATCTACTTTTCCGCTCCCGGTTAATTGCGGAACGGCAAAGATTTGCACAGGTAGAAAAGCTTGTTCCGTATCAATAAATGCTAATGCACAATTAGTGGTTCCAAGGTCAATGCCGATGATATAACGCATAAGGCTAAACTATACTTTCCGGCGGGACGTATGGATAGCCCAAATCATGCGCTACCGATTCATTTGTGATATGGCCATCACAAACATTTAACCCTTGGCGCAAACCTTCGTGCTCTTTCAGTGCCTTTTTCCACCCCTTATTGGCAATCATTAATGCATAATCTCCCGTGGCATTAGTTAATGCTTGAGTTGATGTTCTGGCACAAGCTCCGGGCATGTTGGTTACACAGTAATGAACGACACCATCAACCACATAAGTGGGCTCGCCGTGAGTGGTAGGCCGTGAAGTCTCCGAACACCCCCCTTGATCGATGGCGACATCCACAAAAACCGAACCCGGCTGCATTTTGCTGATCATTTCCGCCGTAATGAGCTTTGGAGCGGTTTTTCCTGGTATTAATACCGCCCCGATAACCAAATCAGAGCGTACAACCATATCCTCTATTGTCGTAGAGGAAGAATAAAGAGTTTTAAGCTTAGGCCCAAATAGCGCATCTAAAGCTCTCAACCGGGAAAGATCTTTATCTAAAATGGTGACATCTGCCCCAAGTCCTAAAGCCATACGGGCAGCTTCGGTGCCTACAATTCCACCCCCAATTACAGCTACACGAGCAGGTAATACACCTGGGACACCTCCAAGGAGCACACCTTTGCCGCCATAATTAAGCTGCAAACTTGCAGCCCCCATCTGAATGGCAATCCTGCCAGCAATTTCACTCATAGGAATCAATAGGGGGAGACGTCCATGCGCATCAGTGACAGTTTCATAAGCAATTGCTACCACTTTGCTTTCAATTAACTTTTGAGTTTGAATGGGGTCGGGGGCTAAATGCAAGTAGCAAAATAGAATCTGTCCTGCTTTAAGCAAAGGAAACTCGCTTAGCTGCGGCTCCTTGACTTTAATGACCATTTCGCAATTGTACACCTCTTTAGCAGTCTCAACAATTTTAGCTCCTGCGTCAGCAAACATCGTGTCGTTATAGCCGATTTTATCTCCTGCATGCGTTTGCACGTAAACATGGTGGCCGGCCTCAACTAATAAACGGACGAGGCTAGGAGTTGCTCCCACTCGATATTCATGATTTTTTATCTCTTTCGGAATGCCAATAATCATAATCACCTAACTGAATAAATTAAATGCCTATGAGTTTAAAACAGAACGGGATTTGCAGCTATCAGAAAAATGAACTTGACACTTGCTTCACATAAAACATCTTGCATAACCACAATTCCTTGCCCGTGCCCTTGCCCTTGCCCTTGCCCAATTAACGAAAAGATGTGGTGTTTTCCTCTTCGAGAAGTCCTTTTACTTTCAGCCTCTTTGATAACCGCTCCTTTTTGATTTTTTTTGGGCAAGGGCAAGGTCAGGGGCACGGGCAAGGACATTTATTACTATTTTACAAATTAATTAATTAATAATAAAATAACGATACGGAGTCTTAATTAAAAAGAGGGACATATGAATATTGAAGGGCAAAATGTTGTTTCATCTTTACCCGATGAAATTTTATTAATGATCTTAGATAAAGTTGGTTTCGATTCCAAACACCAATTGGTTGATAAGCAATTTCAAAAGGTCATTAACAGCATGGAATTTGATCATCTTTTTTACAGATTTGAGAAAAGTCCAATCCTTAGAAAAGTTCTCGAAAAAGTCGAAGTAGAACACCCTAACTACTCATCAAACTTTGAAAAAGTTAAAGAAGTTTATAAAACGATCATTCAGTTAACCTCTTATATAAATGGTGGACAAGAAAAAATTCAAAAATCCCTCAACAATTATGGGAATCTTTCCCTCGAACGGTTAGAGGAATTAGAACGTTGGCATCAAGAACAAAATGCAGTCAATTTTATAAAAGTTTGGGAAAAGATCAAGATGAATCCAGAGTTAGATATAGAGCATCAAACTGAACTTGGTGAGCTTCAAGAAAATATTAAAGCAAAGGATTTATTTGGTGAAGTAGATGAAATTCATAAATGGATGAATAAGTACCCTGAACTTCTTAATAAGATAAGATTCTTAAATTTGGTCGGTCTAAATTTAACTGCAATGCCTGATGAATTATTCGATTTCAAAAATTTAACTATTATTAAAATAAGCGATAATAAGCTCACTAGTATACCGCACGAAATAAAAAATCTTACTAAATTATTAGTGCTCGATCTACACAACAATCAATTGACAACCCTTCCCCTTGAAATTGGAAATTTTTCTAAATTGAAAGTGCTTAATATTTCAGAAAATCCGATAAAAACTCTTCCAAAAGAAATTTTAGATTCCAAGAATAAACATATCTCTCAAAATCGCGATGTTTTAGCTATAAAGAAAGCAAGCTTAAGGGAGAAATAACTATATTTTCGCAATTTCCTAACATTTAGACTGTTAATAGAATCACCTTAAAAACTAAATCAATCGTTATATTAATAATTTGACAGTTAAATAAATAATACATATATTAATCATAGGGTTGCATGCAATTCATTATTAAGAATAAATCTTGTAAAACCTTTATTAGGACATTTGTAAGGAGGTCGTTATGAGTAAAGAAATATTCGAATCCCAGTGGCAACAAATTAGACCCATTCTTAAAGATAAATTTGGAATTTAACAGATGAAGACCTTAGACATATTAATGGCCGTTATGACCAATTAATCGAACGACTTGAGGCAAGATATGGATATAGCAAAGAACAAGCAGAAGGAGAATTAAGAAGATGGTTAATGGAAAGGTATCCGCACTTTTTCGCAAGTGATAAAGCCTATGTAAAACCCATTGAAGAAACCTATAGAGTCAAAAAAGAAGAATCTTCTTCTCTTTATAAATGGCTGGCCCTGGCAGGTATCCCACTTCTACTGTTAGCAGGTTTTCTAGGATATGAAAGCGGCAGATCACAAGACGTGGCCGTAGCTAATCAACCACAAACAGTCAAAGAGCAAAAGTTTGTTAGAACAGAAGTCCCTTCAGATCAGATGGTGATCTCAGGAATTCGTAATGCTTTGGCTGCTGATAAGCTCGTTTTGCCTGATCTTGCAGACATTCGCATCACCTCTTCTAATGGAATTGTTACCGTTAGTGGAACCGTCCAGAATGCACAGCAACACGATGAAATCTTAAAAGTTGTTCAACACGTAAGTGGAGTCAAACAAGTCAATGACTTTCTTGAAGTCAAAGCAGCTTGATTTTCTTAGCCTCATTCTAGCGACTAGATTAAGGCTATTTTTGTAGATGATCGAATTGACATCGTAGGGCAATGGGAAAAAATTCTATGAACGCGATCAACCACAAATATGGTATTTTATTAGCGGTGCAATCGGTAACATAGGTAACACTAGTGCCTTCACATAGGTAAGACTGAGCCTGGAGGGCTCTAATAAATAGCCCAGGGCGCCCAGGGCAACGCCCCATACGCATTAAGCTAAGAACGCAGAGACGGGGAGTCGGGGAGACGCAGAGGAAGTATATATAGAGCCTCTACCCTATAACAGAGAGCATCTTCATATAGGCTTTCTAATAGTCCTTAACCACCTAGTAGGGTGTACTTCAATCGCAACTACAAGCACCAGTTCTAATATCGGCTATCTGCGTCTCCCCGACTCCCCGTCTCCCAAGTAACTTCCCTAAATTGGGACGTTATCGATGGGTGTTATTTAAAGATTATTAACCACAGAGACCACAGAGCGAGCTCACAGAGGAAGATCTACGTCGTATAAGAACATAAACCTCTCTCTGTGAGCTCTGTGATCTCTGTGGTGGATATATTTTTACGAGTAAAGTTACTTCCTGAACGGGGTTCCACCAGGGATAGGGCAACTCTGCGTTATCCTTAGCTTAACGCATATGTGCTAACACTCCCAAGAATTTTCAACCTACATTTTTAATTGCACCCCGGAAAACAAGTAAAAAGATGAATTAATTGACTTTAAATTATGTATATGGTATTTATAATTGTAATAATATTAAAACCACATTTAAAACAATCTAAAAAGTATTTATTATGTTTAGTAGTAGCATATCATTAGTCAATTATTCAAATGGGTTGAATACAGGCCATGTCAATCATCCATCAACAAACGAAGTTACAGATCGAGTCAATCAAATGGCTCCTCATGCGATAGAGGTTATCTCTCAAAATCTAAATACCCTTCCTGAAAAAAAGGAAGATTATTTTCATTTTCAATTCCCCGAAGGCTCAACCATTACTACCTATTCACCAGGCCAAACGATCAACCTTTCTGGAATAAGCGTAGATTTACATCACATCAATGGTGGAATTGGGTATGGAGGAAGTGCATCGAAACTGATGGCCGATGCCATGGATGCTTTGGGTCACGGAGAAACTGTCTATAACTTACCATTCTGTATTGAGGGCCTCATTATCCCCTTTGAATACACTGGAATTAAAATGATATCGTCAGAAGATTTGGAAGTAAAAGACTCAACAGTCAAAGATATTATTGAGGAGACAATCCGAGATGGATTTACTCACATTAATATTCCTATAAAATTAAATGGGCACGCCTCGTTGGCTACACTCATTATTTCCGATAAAAGTGCCTCTTTAAGGTTTTATGACTCTATGTCTCCTGATAAAATATCCTATGATAAACGGTACGGTACCATATTGATAGAGTTCATCTCATCACATCTGCCGGAATTTATAAAATTAAATGAAAGTCACGAAGTGTTGCACATTCTTGATCAGGGAGGCGCCGAATCTGCAGGTTGTGGTTATTACACTGTTTATACCGCCTTGTTATTAAAAGATGATGCATACATGCGGAATCTGGATAGCAAATCCTTCAATGGTTGCCTTTTATTTGATCAATCCTTTGATAACAGAATACGCGCAGAGCTAGTAGTAAGAACCATGTTGGCCCACGGACTGGAGAATGTTAATGCCGACCCTAAGGTCCTAATGTGCCAAAAGAGAGAACACATTTATGATAAGATTGATCGAGCAGTGGTACCTCTGAAAGAAAAGCTGCTATCAAGACTATCCTCCTTATAGGATGTCAGACAAGCGAAGCTACAGGACCCTCCTGATGAGCAAATTCTAACGACAGTAGCTTCGAAACGCCCTTTTCCTCCATCGAAATGCCAAACAGTATATCCCCAATAGCCATTGTTCTTTTATTATGGGTAATAATCAAAAATTGGCAACGATTGACAAAATGCTTGACCACGTTGACAAATCGCTCCACATTGGAATCGTCCAAAGGAGCGTCGATTTCATCGAGAATGCAAAAAGGAGCGGGCTTCACTTCAAAGATGGCGAAGAGCAAGGCCACGGCTGTCAAGCACTTTTCTCCACCTGAAAGAAGGCTGATAGAACGCATCTGCTTGCCCGGTGGCTTAGCAGTGATCTCTATGCCAGCTTCTAGCACATCTTGTGATTCGGTAAACTGCAAATCTGCCTCTCCGCCATCAAATAGGATTTGAAAATTCTTCTTAAAATTTTGACGGATCATTTCAAAAGTTTCCCGAAATAGCCTGCGGCTTTCTCCTTCCAACTGCTGAATGACTTTTAATAATTCCCCTTTTGATTGCTGCATATCTTCTATTTGCTGCTTGAGAAAGGTATAACGAGCCAGCTGATTCTCTAACTCTTCAATAGCTGCCAAATTGATATCCCCAGCCTCTTGTAAAGCTTGACGTATTTTTTTCATCTGCTTCTCGGTTTGATCCAAAGGAACATCAAGAGGTAAAGAGAGATGCCGAGCTTCTTCTATGCTTAAAGCATAACGCTCTGCCAGCTCATTCACCAACGCTTCCAATGCAGATTGTTGATGTTCGGCTTGCAACTGCAGCTGAGAGAGTCCATTTGCAAGAGTATTCAGTTCAGTTTGATGCACAACCACCAGTTTCTCAGCCTGTCTAAGATCATCCATGATCGATAGACTCTGTTTTTCTAATTCGGCATGGGAAAGAGCGGCTTCTTGCAACTGTGTTTCAAACAAATTCCGGCTTTGCAGACTTTCCTGCTCCTTTTTCCTTACAGCCATTTGCTTTTCTTCTAATTCAGTTATTTCATCCTCGATGCTAGCTACCCGCTTGTCATGATCTTGCTCTTTGGCTTCCAAAAGATTGCATTGATGCGAAAGTCTTTGACGATCCTCAGAAAGCTGCAGGTATAATTCCCCCTTTTCTTTTTGATCTTGCTGATGCTCCCACAAGATTTTTTCTTGCTCGTTAAGCACTAACTGCAAAGCCTCTTTTTCTTGATCAAACTTGACGAGCTCGCTTTCCGCTACGGTATACTGCTGCTCTAAAGTTTGAAAAGTAAGTTTTTGATCTTCATAATTTTGCTTGAGCAGCTTTGCCTCTTGCTCACAACTAACCTGTTCGGTTTTGTTCTTTTCCAAATCAGCCAAAGCGCGCTGCAAGCCGAAATTGACTTCAACCAGCTTCATCTCATCACGTCGAAGCATGCGATCAAGCTCTGATCTTTCTAATTGGATTTGGGAGCTCCTTTCTTGTAATTGATGCAGAGCTTGTTCGAAACTCATTAAATGTTCTTCATCTATATCCAGCTCTTCTTCCAGGCTTTTAAGTTCTGATTCTCTGATAAACACTTGGTTCTCATTGGGTTTAACCTTAAAGAAGACTCCGCGGCAATCAAGGAATACTCCTTGCGCGCTCCACGCTTCTTGGCACTTGCCCTGCAGCCAATCGGTCAACATCGTTTCATTAGAAAAAGCCAGAGTTACTCCTGATAAAAAATGCTCCGTCAAAGGATGCGAAGATACCTTATTTTTCATTAAGTTCCCATTATCAAAAATGGGGGGGGCGATTGTACGAAGCCACTCTAGACAAAGCAAAGAATAATCCTGTAAATCTGCTTCTTGGGCATAAGCAAGCACACGCTTAAAATCATGCCCGCACTCCACCACCAGAGTTTGCGCATAGATACGAAGCACAACAGCTAATGCTTCTACCACTTCATCTTCAGGTTCAATGTATTCGTAGAGGGGCCGCAGGGTGCGAAACAAGGGGCTTTCAGGATTTTGAGATTCATGCAGCAATTGTTTACTGCCATTGGAAAAACCTTCATGCTCCTCGCGCATCCTTAAAAGCACTTTTTGCCGAGCTTTACTTTCCACAATTTTTCTGCGCAGCTCTTCTTTTTCTTTTTGGAGGATGCCTCCCTCATGAGCATATCTTTTGAGATCATCGCTATATTGCTCTAATCTATCTTTATGGCTATCAATGAGCTCCGACAATTGTTGCAAATGTTGTCTTCTTTCTTGAACTATTTGCGCAACCTGCTGCCGATCTTTGATTAGCTGTTGGAAGCGAGCTTCAACTTGATTTTGCTGACTTTCATAATTTTCCAAACGCACTTCAATCTGCTTGAGCTCACTTTGCAGCTGGCTATATCTCTGCATTTGCTTTAGATGGTCTTGCTGCTTAATTGAGAGCTCCCGGCGCAAATTGACAACACCTTTTTCCCGTTCTTTGACTTGTTCTTGACGATTACGCAACCTGCCTTCTGCTTCATTCCAATCTTCTTCAAGCTGCTGCCACTTTCCCTTCATTTCTACTAACATTTTTTGCCTAGTCAGGCGAGCTAAACCCAATTCTTCCCACTCTTCCTTCAGCTTTCTCTCCCGCTGCTGCCCTTCCTTCAGTTGCTGCTGAAGGGAACGACTCTCTTGAAGTTCTAATTCCAGCCGCCCGCGTAAAGTCAAGAGTTTTTCACTTTGACTGCGCAAAGCACTTTCATGCTGTTGCACCAAAAGCTTTGCCAATTGGTTTTGTTCGCTCAGCTTCACACCTTTATTCTGGCACTCTTCAATATGCTCTATTTGATTTTGCTGCTTGGTTTTTAATTCCGTATATTTCTTTTCCAAAGCCATCCAACGTATTAAATAGCTGGTTTTCTCTAGTAGTTCTAAATGAGCTTTTTGTTCTTTGAAAATACGGGCTTTATTGGCCTGACTTTCTAAAACTTTAATCTGTTTTTCCACTTCTTGATAAATATCTACCAGACGCGATAAGTTGAGCTCAGCTTGTTCTAGCCGTTTCAGAGCCTCTCTTTTCCGTTGCAGGAACCGTAAAATCCCCGCCGCTTCCTCAAAAATATAGCGCCTTTCATAAGGAGAATAGTTAATCACCTGATCCAATTTTCCCTGCTCGAAAATGGAAAATGCATTTCGGCCTATCCCTGAATCCAAAAACAGATTCTGCAAATCTTTGAGCCGAACAGGATTGCCGTTGAGCAAATATTCCGAATCGCCGCTGCGATGCAGCCTGCGTGTTAAAGTCACCTCTTCGTATTCTAGAGGCAGTGCCCCTTGAATATCACTAAGAGTTAATGAAACTTCGGCAAAATTCAACGGTTTGCGCTGATTTGTTCCTGCAAAAATCACATCCGGCATCTTTGTTCCACGCATGGATTTAGCAGATTGTTCCCCTAGAACCCAGCGAAAAGCATCGGCGATGTTGGATTTGCCGCAGCCGTTAGGACCCACAAGGCAAGTAATCCCAGCATCAAACTGTAAAACAGTTCGATCTGCAAAAGATTTAAAACCTTGAATTGAAAGCTTTTTCAGACGCACATCTCCCTCCTTGCACTACAAGATATGGTGTGCTATATTACTTAATTAGTCCTTTATTTATAAATAAAGGAATCACTCTCAAACACAACCTTTTTAACTCATTGATTTTTAATTATTAAGGATTTTATATGATCGATATCCGCCTCATTCGCAAAGATCGTCATGCTATTGAAGCAAAATTGAAAGCCAAAGATCCGCAAATCGATCTTTCCCAGGTTTGCGAACTCGATCATCAAATCCGTGAATGCAAATCGCGAGTTGAACACCTTAAAGCTAAACGCAATGAGTTCTCCCAAAAAATTGGCGAACTTAAACGGACTGGACAAGATGCTAACGAACTTATGACTCAAGTAGCAAGTTCCGCTGATGAAATACATGCTCTAGACCATCAAATCAAAAATCTCGAAGAAACCTTTATTCAAGAAATCGCACGCCTGCCGAATCTTCCGATGGATGATATTAAAGTTTCACAGGATCCTAAAGACAACGTGCTCATTAAGGAAGTAGGTCAAAAACCTACTTTTTCCTTCCCTTTTAAAAATCATGTTGAACTCAATGAGCAGCTACACTTGTTTGACTTTAAACGAGGGGCTAAAATTGCCGGTGCCGGTTGGCCTATCTATCGTAATATGGGCGCCCGGCTGGAATGGGCATTCCTACAATACATGATAAAAGTACACGTAAAAAATGGTTTTATGCAATGGATTCCCCCTCTCCTCGTACGCCAAGATGTGATGTTTGGCTCCGGGCAATTGCCCAAATTTGATAACCAGCAATTTAAGATTCAAGATCCCGATTATCATCTCTATCTCATTCCTACAGCTGAAATTCCTCTAAATGGCCTGCATCTTGATGAAATCATTCCTATTGAGGATTTAAACCTAAAATACGTTGCATATACGCCTTGTTTCAGACGTGAAGCGGGTGCTGCCGGATCACAAGAACGTGGATTAATCCGCATGCATCAATTCAATAAAGTTGAAATGTTCTGCTTCACCAAACCAGAAGATAGTTTGCAGACCTTTGACATGATGATGGCAAGCGCCGAGGAAATTTTGCAAGGGCTTGAACTTCATTACCGCAACATGCTCTTAGTCACAGGAGATATGTCTTTCGCCTCTGCGCGGACGGTGGATATTGAGGTTTGGCTTCCCGGTCAAAACCGTTATTATGAGGTATCTTCCGTCTCTAACTGCACCGATTATCAAGCAAGGCGTTCTAATATCCGCTTCAGGACTGAAGAGGGCAAATTGGAATTTGTCCATACACTTAATGGATCCGGTTTAGCAACATCCCGCTTAATGGTAGCTTTGCTTGAAAATAACCAGCAAGCAGACGGCTCCGTACGTATTCCTGCGATATTACAACCCTATCTTGATGGTCAAACCACGCTTTTCCCTAAGGGCTCATAAAGTAATAAAGTTCAACTGCTCAGAACCTGGTAAACTGAAGAGTTGGTTTTCTCCCTCTCTGCAGTCTCTGTATCCTCTGTAGGCAATTTTTTAGCTTGATGCGCAGAAGACCTAAGCTTGGAAATCGATTCATTTCTCAAATCAAAATAAATAAGATTTTTTTGATAAGAAAATATCAACTAATTTTTATGCTTGCTATAAAGACGCCTACTAAAATTATTTGCAGTTTAGCTGTAAAACCTACTCAAGTATGTCTTAGAGCCATTTTTTTGTTTCTTCTCTTAACTACCTAAAGATAAGACGAAATCTTTTTGAAACACTTCGTTTCAAAATATTCTTATATAATATATAACCAACTCAATATCAAGGGGCTAAAATAATAAAAATTTCCCGAAAAAAAACCTTTGACAGATAATTTAAAGATAGTCGATAGTGGCTTCGAATTACATAGAGTTTTGTTTACAGGTCTTGCAGTAAAAAGGTTGTTGTTAGCATTGCAAGTTGAATACTTAGGTAAATTCTGAGTATAGCAACCAAAATAGCAAAACAGCAAAAGTGGTTAGATCGAGATATATTAATTTTAGGGCTAATCACAAGGACTGTCGCTTGTTTGACAAGCGTTCTGGCAACAAAGCCAAATGTGGAAGAAATTTTAAGGAAAACTTCAACGTTAACAAGGAAACAATATGCGAAAGTGGATAACCTTCTTAATGACGTTATTGGTGGGATCAGGTGTATCCTATGCCAATGCAGGGATGGGCCAAGTTGAATTTGAAGCTGGCTATCGTCACGATAACATCAGCTGGCGTCATCGCGTACCCTCTTGCGATCCTTTTATTAAGGAAAGCACACGATTTCATGATTTAGACATATTTCAAATTGGTCTAAGTGGAAGAACAACATTAGGTTGCAACCTTTATCTCCGTGCATGCGGTTACTGGGGTTGGGTGTTAGATGGTGACTTCCAAGAAAGTGGCACCGTCTACAATAACAGCTTTAGCAGTTACAGCAGCTGCAGCAGCTATAGCTCCTCTGACTTTAGTTCTAGTTGTTCTAGTTCTAGTTCAGGTTCTAATGATTTCGGCTGTGCTAGAGAAGCTTTTGTATTCTCTAACACCGATCGTACAATTATTGACGATAAGTATGTATATGGTGTAAGCGGAGCAGTCGGCTACCCCTTTTATTTTTGTGATTGCACTGTCATCGTAGCTCCCATTATCGGTTATGCTGTTGATGAACAAAACATCCGTGTTCAGCACGATGGCCTTCACTTCAAACAAGGTAGAGGGGATATGTCTGGATTCGTTTTCCCAGCATGTGGGGATGAATGCTGCCGTCAAACCTTTATTTCACGCTGGTATGGCGGCCTTGTAGGGGTAGATTTCTGCTATCGTCCATTTAACGAATGCTGGAGTGTATATGCCGAAGTTGAATATCACTGGGGTGATTTCAGAGGCAAAAGAAATATTCAAGGCGATCGCAACAATGACGATGTATTTAACAAACATAACTACCGTTCACGAGAAGCAACAGGTTTCGTAGCCACCGTAGGTGCTGACTATGACTTTAGCGAATGCTGGACAGCTGGGTTAAATGTAAAATTCCAAGATTGGGAAGCTACAAGACACCATAGACGTCATTGTAATGATTACGAAGCAGATTTCATCGGTGAAGGTGAACATCGCGAGAGAGATAACTTTAAGTGGAATTCTTATGTTGTTAGTTTGACAGTAGGTCGCCACTTCTAGTCTATCGTCTGATTCTATTTGAAATAGATCACACATCGCCTAGAGCTACTTTTACGAGTAGCTCTACGCGATTTCTGTTTTTTATGCCCCAAGCAAAAATTGGACGGGTTGGACTAATTGGACTAATTGAGGTAATTGCATAAGTGACAATAAATTATTTTAAGCCAGTTCTGGATATGGTTTGAGGGCTATTATTATTTTTTATGTCATTTTGGCTATTTTTGCTAATTTTAAGACATAATTCATTGTGAATCATTTATTTATAAAAATATTTAAAATAATTTATTTTCACTTATGCAATTACCTCAATTGGACATGTTAAAATAGTCCAACCCGTCCAACCCGTCCAACCCGTCCAACTCGTCCAACTCGTCCAACTCGTCCAATTCAGGCCTAACACAAAACCGTGGCTTTAATATAATTGATAATTTATTCTGTCCCTATTCCCTATCATGTTTTGCTCCTCAAATATTGATAGATAGAAATTAAAACCCCTATTTCAGAAATTCTTAATTAATTTATTTATGCCTCTGAACCTTACTTTAAAAGAATTCATACAAAAGCCAGGGGTCATTCTAGATGTCAGAAGTCCATTAGAATACCAACAAGGTCATATCCCAGGTTCTTGTTCTTTTCCCCTTTTTAGCAATGAAGAACGAGCCCAAATCGGCACTACCTACAAAACCAAGAGCCGTCAACAAGCTGTTGAACAAGGTCTGATCATCGTCCAATCCAAGTTAGAATTAATCATGAATCAGGCTTTTTCCCTCCTTACTTCAGATGGCAAAGTACTTTGTTGGCGGGGAGGAATGCGAAGTGGTTTTGTGGCTAGATTTTTAGAATTGCTTGGCTTCTCAATCATTACATTACAAGGTGGTTATAAATCATTTCGTCGCTGGGTTCTTGAGTATCTAAGTGATAGATCTCCTTCATTTTCCACTTCTTCGCTACGCGTCATAGGCGGTTTGACAGGCAGCGGTAAAACAGATATTTTGCAGCATCTGCAACAAATTGGAGAACAGGTAATCGATATTGAAGAGCTCACCCAACATAGAGGCAGCGCTTTCGGTGCAATTGGAAAATCTCCCCAACCTACACAAGAACAGTTTGAGAATAAGCTGGCAGTCATTGCAAATGGTCTCGACTGGTCTAAGCCCATTTGGATTGAAGATGAAAGCCGCATGGTCGGTCGTTGCCGATTGCCAACTGTGCTTTATCAAAGCATGTTTCAAGCTCCTTTATTTTACGTGGAACGTCCACAATCCTTCCGCTTGCAACATTTACTGGCTCAATACGGACAAGCTTCCAATGAACAACTCTTCCAAGCTACAGAACGTATTAGAAAAAGGTTAGGAAGCGAGTTAACCAAAGAAGTTTTCAATTTCATAGAACAAGGAAATCGTGAAAAAGCATTTGAGAGCCTTTTAACCTATTACGATAAAGCTTATCAACATCAATTGGGGCAGCGACGATTGATTTATATGTCCAACGCCAACAATTTCTCTTCCTATGAATGGGCCTGCGCATTACAAAATTATAGGTAATTAAGATGATACATTCTCCCCTTATTAAAGACCTCCTGACGTTTTTATATGCTTCGCCAACAGCTTGGCATGCAGTTTCTACCATGCTTTCACAGCTAAAGCAAAACAGCTTTCACGAATTGCCAGAACAAGAAACATGGTCTATTGCACCCGGACAAGGTTACGTCGTAACCCGCAACGGCTCCTCTCTATGTGCATTTGTCACCCCTCACCGTCTTCCTCGACGCCTCCGCTTGCTGGCCTCTCACACCGACAGCCCTAGCTTCAAACTGAAACCTCAACCTGAAATTCGCAAAAATCAAGCCCTCTTGTTGGGAGTGGAAGTTTACGGATCTCCTCTCCTTTCATCCTGGCTAAATCGAGATTTGGGTCTAGCAGGGAGAATCCTCTACATTGATCGTCAAAAAAACATCCGTGAAAAGCTGGTGCGTCTAGATAAGCATCCTTTAACCATTCCGCAACTTGCCATTCATTTAGACCGCGAAGTCAATGAACGAGGTTTGCAACTCAATAAGCAAGAACATCTAAATGTTTTAGTTGGATTAGAACGCTCGTTCCCTACCCGTTCCATCTTAGAAGCTTTATTACGTGATGAAATTGATTTTGAACAACTTTTGGGACACGATCTTTTTTTATTCCCTTTAGAAAAGCCTTCATTATTAGGCTATCAAGACGCTTTTATTGCTGCTTACCGCATAGATAGTTTATCAAGCGTGCATGCTGCCTTAACAGCCCTTTTACAACAACCTGAACCTCTGGAAGAGGAAATAAAGATGGTCATCTTTTGGGATAACGAAGAAGTAGGCTCACAAAGCGCCCAAGGAGCAGAATCCCCTTTCTTTAGCCAGATTTTAGAACGCATCTTGACAGCCTTCTCAGCAACTCGGGAGGATTATTTTTGCCTTCTCAATAAATCCACATGTATTTCCATTGACCTTGCGCATGCACTAAACCCCAATTATGCCGAAAAACATGACCCTCAACACCAACCCATTTTAGGGCAAGGAGTTGTTCTTAAAAGCAATGCCCAGCAACGTTATGCGACAAGCGCGCGTTCTTCATTGCCAATACAAATGGCGGCAGCAAGTAAAAATCTTTCTCTCCAAAAATTTGTGAGTCGCAATGACATCCCTTGCGGAACTACCATTGGTCCACTACAAGCCTATTCAACTGGTATGGCTACCGTCGACATTGGCTGCGGGCAGCTATCCATGCATTCCTGCCGGGAGTTGATGGCTTGCCAGGATCACATAGATATGTGCGAATTATTGAAAGGCCTCCTGAACGCACCTGAATGGCCTTAATTTAGCTCTTGTTGATAATGTTAAAAATGCTAAATTTCTATTAGTAATTTTCATGGTTGTATTTTTATATATTTAATTAAAATAATATTATAATATATATTATAAGTAAATTTATTATATATTCTCTGTTGTAAAAATGATTAACATGAAGAAGCAAAAGAGGCGCAAAGGTCCAGAAAACCTCTGCACCATCGAGACCTTGGTGCTATCCCTTTGAGTTAATTTTTTGAAGAAATTTTTAAAACTGCTCAATTTGCGGCAGAATTTTGCAGAACTTCTTCTTGTTTTTCGCTAAAATAGATCTTTAAAGGAAAATAAAACATGCAGAGCAACGAAGAAACTTCCTCGCTTGTGATGAGGCGTACCCACAGGGCCTATGTGTGGACACGTGTGCTCGATACCCCTTTTTGGGGTCTTTTTAATTTAATACCATTCATCCTTTATAAAGATCTGCATGCAACACCCTTTCAGTTGGCTCTTCTTACAACATTAAAACCACTTGTGTCGATCCTTTCTTCCTACTGGTCAACAAGAGTACATCAAACACCCGGCCACCTTGTGCCAAGCATTATTTATGGCCGCTGGATTGCTTATCTACCTTTTCTAGCTTTTCCCTTTATCCATACCTCCTGGTATTTAATCATTTGTTTTGGCCTCTTCATGTTTTTGCAATTGGGTATGATGCCAGCATGGATGGAACTCCTCAAACAAAATATGCCTGACCAGGCTCGTGGAAAAGTATTTTCCTATACCCAAGCATTTGGATATTTAGGAGGGGGATTATTACCCTTCGCCCTAGGTTGGGTTTTAGATGCATGGCTCGAGGCATGGCACTGGATGTTTCCCATAGCCGCCCTCATAGCATCGAGTTCTTATCTATGGCAACGGTCTATCTTGGTAAATGCTGGGAAGACAAGCCGTAAAGAATCTACTCCTTCTCATCCCCTCCTTCTGCCATGGAAAAATGCATGGGACCTTTTGAGGAACCGCCCTGACTTTGCTAAATTCCAAATCGGGTTCATGCTCATCGGCAGTGGTCTGATGATCATCCAACCGGCTCTTCCTGTCTTTTTTGTGGACAGGCTTCACCTTTCTTATGTTGAGATAGGTGTAGCCATTACTTTATGCAAAGGAATTGGCTTTGCTTGCAGTTCCCCCCTTTGGGTGAACTGGATCCAACGAGTCAATTTTTTTCATTTCGGAGCTATCATTGCCGCTCTAGCCGCACTTTTTCCCCTTCTTCTTGTAGCTGCCCAAAGTCAAATTGTTTGGCTCTATATCGCTTATCTTACCTATGGCTTGATGCAGTCAGGGAATGAATTGAGTTGGAACTTGTCAGGGCCCCTCTTCTCCAAACAGGAAGATAGTTCTCCTTTTAGCAGCGTCAACGTGATTGCGGTGGGAGTCCGTGGCATGTTCATTCCTTCAATAGGCGCTTTTTGTTTGGCACAGTTTGGTTCTTATACTGTTTTAGCTTCATGCGGGATTCTTTGCCTCCTTGCTTCCCTGCGGATGACCCTTTACAGCAATCAGGTGGTGAGTGTTAGAGAGTGCCGTTAATCAGTAAATTCTTCATTGTCGAATGATATATCTCGTGTGATTCAAAAAAATACCTAGTTATTCTCCCTCTAATGTGATAGACTAAAAATCGTATCAAATTTATCCAATCTGATCCGATTTAGAATATTCATTAACGAAATATTTTTTTCAGATCTTCGATCTTCCTCCATCGCCCTATGACTTGCATCCACACATTTTTGTTAAAAGAACTATCATTTATGGGGTACACATGACTGCAATTATAGATCAAATTAACAGCAAATGGGAAAAAACTGGCGTTATCCATGAGGAAAAAAAACAAGGTTTTGGCACATTCATTGGAGTTTTCGTTCCAAGTATCCTAATGGTTTTTGGGGTCATTATTTTCTTACGCCTTGGATTAATTGTTGGCCAAGCCGGTCTGTCGACAACACTCATCTTGATCACTTTTGCAACGCTAATTGCTTTTGTAACTACTCTTTCAATGGCTTCGATTTCTACAAACATAGAAGTTGGCAAAGGAGGGGTGTATTATCTTTTATCACGTTCAATGGGTATTGAAGTAGGATCGGCCATTGGTTTGCCTCTTTATTTAAAGCAATGTCTATCGATTGCCTTTTGTGTCATCGGTTTTGCTGAATCCTTACATGATCTGATTCCACAGTGGTCTATCATTTCGATAGGAATTGGAACCCTTTTAATCCTCACCTTACTCGCCTATTTTTCTTTAAGCGGTGCACTCAAAGTGCAGTTAGTAATTTTTGTGACCCTCATAGCATCTCTGGCCTCTTTATTCTTGGGAGGCAGTGAAATGCTTCCAGCTGAGGCAGCTGAAAATACATTAGTTCCCTTCCAAAAACTGGGCTTTTGGACCCTTTTCGCGATTTTCTTTCCTGCGATGACAGGAATTGAGTCGAGTGTCTCGCTTTCTGGAGATCTTCGTAATCCAGGCAGATCACTACCTCTAGGGACCATTAGCGCCTTACTCGTTGCGTATGCCATTTATATGTTGATTGCATGCTTTTTGGTTCAAAATGCCTCTTTAGAGATGTTAGCTACTAATCCTTTTATCATGCAAGCACTTGCCAAAGTTCCGGCCTTAATCATTTTAGGCATTTGGGGGGCTACGATTTCGAGTGCTTTAGGGGGACTTTTGGGAGCCCCAAGGACCTTACAAGCTCTAGCAGATGATGGTGTCGTTCCAAGAATCTTTGGAAGGAATTTTGGTAAGATGCAAGAGCCTCGCCTAGCTACATTAACGACCTGTATAATTTCTTTAGGAGGCATTTATTTCGGCAGTGTTAATTTGATTGCCCCTCTTCTGACCATGATCTGTTTGATTTGCTATGCTGTTTTAAATTTTTCTGCAAGTGTTGAAACCTTAATGGCGAATCCAAGCTGGCGCCCCCGTTTTCGCATTCACTGGAGCATCTCCTTCTTTGGCGGAGCACTTTGTCTCGTAGCCATGATGATGATCGATTCAGGCTATGCTTTAGTCGCCACAGCATTCGTTTTTCTTCTTTATTTCATCGCCCAAAGACGCCAGCTACAAAGCTCTTGGAACGATATTAGAGAAGGTATTTTGCTATATTTTTCACGTTTTGCAGTTTATCGGTTAGCTTTAAGCGAATCGATATCCAAATCCTGGAGACCTCACTTTTTGGTTTTCGCTAAAGAGAATGACGGATTTTTGCTGCAATTTTCGCAAGCCGTCAATCAAAGTAAGGGGTTTTTCACCATGGCCTCATTTGTGACAACACCTTTGAAAAGTGAAAGTGAAAAAAAAGAAATTCAAAAAGACATCATTAAGAAATTACAAGCACAAAAGATCCAAGCCTTTGTTGAGATAAGTTACGCTGAAGAGATTTATTTGAGTATGAATCAAATGATTGAAAGTTATGGCCTCGGGCCTTTGAAGCCCAATACCATCATTTGTGGCATCCACAAAAAGGACGACTTAAAAAATTTAGCGTGTGTAATTAATAAAGCTTATCAAAGAAATTGCAACATGGTGATTCTAAATAGTCAAAATGACTGTCTAGAGTCAAAGCTAGTGGGAGGGGATCTCCATCTCTGGTGGCATCCTTACCACAAAGAAAATGGGGATTTAATGTTAGTGCTTGCCTATATGCTGACGCGCAATTCTCTTTGGAAAAAAGCCAAAGTATGCCTCAAAGTCTTGGTTGATTCCGAATTACACCGTCAACATGCTTTTGACCAATTTCAAGAGCTTAGTCGAATCCGCAGGTTGCCATTGAATATTGAAATCTTAGTCGCTGCAAATCCTACTCAAGACTATTTGAAATATATATCTTCATTTTCAAAGAGTGCTAGCGTCGTTTTTCTTAGTTTGGCACCTCCTTCGGTGGAGAGGTCGATCGAAGATTATCATACTTACTTAAAATCGATGGTTAATTTTTCCCAAGAATTTCCTTCTGTCGCGTTAGTATTGAGCTCAAAATCCACACCTTTAAATGACATTTTTAGTTGATAGCAAACCACAAAGCCAAACAGATGCTAGAGAGAAAATCATGGGAGAATTTAACCTGCATTTTAAGCCTTTCAGGCTTATTTTTTAATCCTACCTAGGGCGATGCCCTAGGCTGTTGCAATCAGAGCCCTCCAGGCTCATAAAAAGAGCCAATCAAAAAAATAAGTTAGCGCTTATGAGGGCGATGCCCTGAACTGTTAAGCCTTTCAGGCTTATATCTTAATTGTTAAAGATACTGTTGTCAGTCTTCTTCGACGTCCAAAAAATGAGCCTGAAGGGCTCTAATTGCTGTTTAGTTTCATGACATAGGTAACAACTTCTATCAGCACATAGGTAACACATTTTATTAAAAACCGTTGTTATTTTCTCTAACTTTCTTTTTGATCACAATCTCGCATTTTTCCTTGAGGGGATAAATAACGTTTTTTATAGCCTTAATGGTATTTTGTTAACATTTATGGCCCGGACTTAAGCCTCTGAAGCAATTCTTGCCAGTTTAGCTAGCCCAGAAAGCTATTTACAAGGCAAGAATCGCAACAGATGCAAAAGTCCTCACTCACTTTAAGCTTATTCTGGCAACCCTGGTATTTACAAAATATATTTCATAAACTCCTTCTACAGAAGTTGGTCTTATTGCCACATGTTCTCCTTTCAAATGTTCCCCTACAAAATATCTTATGTCATGAAAATTAATACAACCACATGCTTGTACCTTCCTCACTATATCATCAGGCTTATATTCAATTTCAGGCAGTTTTTCAGGATAAGGTCGAAGGCTAGATTTATAACGTTGAATTGGACAAAGAAGACCTATGCCTTCATGAGGCCTCTCAAAATTATATATCTTTCTCCATTCATCAAGTATTTTTTGAGTTTCTCTTAAATTTATAAATTGATGATACCTTAAAACCTCTTCTTTAAGGCTTCGATGGAATCGCTCGTCTTTTCCTTGTGTTTGCGGATGCCTTACCGATGAATAGCTTACCTTTATTCCTAAGCGCATTAACCACACTGTTAACCGTGATAATGTCCATGGAGGACTACCTTTCCAAGGAGAACCATTATCCATTGTCATCCCATCAGGTAAACCATATTCTCGAAATGCATTTTCCAAGCCATTATGCACCTCTAGAAATGTTTCACCCTCGCATGCTTTCAAAACAATAGAAAATCTAGAATGATCATCTAATACTGTTAAAGGATGACATCTTTTGGAACCCATCTTAAAATGGCCTTTGAAGTCCATTTGCCATAATTCGTTCGGATTTTCTTTTTCGAATCGAATAAAATGTTGTCTTTTTTCTGATTCTATAGGATCGATCTTTCCATGTTTCTTTAAAACTCGATTAAACGTTATTTCAGAAGGAAGGTTATCATGCCCTTTATTAATGAGATATTGTCTAAGCTTTCTTGCTCCCCAAGCAGGAAAACGATTTCGGGTATTGAGAATTATATCGATGATCTCGCAAGAAGTACGATTGACTGAAGACTGAGGACGTCGTGAATGATTAAGTAATCCATCTACCCCATCTTCTTTAAATCTTTCTATCCACTTGTATCCAGTTTTCCTGCTGATCTTATATTCTGAGCACAATTTACTTATTGTAAATTCACTAGACATAGCTTTATTTATAAATTCATCTCTCATAGATATGGTATCCTTTGTTTGCCAAGGCATCTTTTAATCTCCTATGTTGATTAAAAAATGCAGTTTACAAAGTGTTACCTATGTATTGATAGAACTTGTTACCCATGTCTTGATACAAAACAATTGCAACAGCCCAGGGCCCCAGATTTGGCCCCCATAAGCGCTAACTTATTTTCTTGATTGGTTCTTTTTATGAGCCTGGAGGGCTCTGTTTTATGAGCCTGGAGGGCTCTAATTGCAACAGCCCAGGGCATCGCCCTGGGTAGGGATAAAAGAAAATTTGCAGCCTGAAGGGCTGCCAGAATGATTCATTAATCACAAACAAATTTACATTAAATATTGTTGCTCTCTAGCAGCCTTACAGGCTGCTATATTATTCTGAACCTTACCCAGGGCGATGCCCTGGGCTGTGTGCGAATCGCTGGTATGCGATACTAAGTCTTAAACGGAATGGAGGAATATGAAATAAATATAAACTCTAAGCCTACCTATGCGAGTTCGTCCTCGTGTAGAAATCATGACTCGAACTTGTGAGAACAAGGTACGGATCAGCTAGCGTAATCAAGCAATTGATTATGACGAAGGAGCCAGGTCATGATATTTTGGGAGGAGCCACATTCTGGCCTCTATGTCTGCGCTAATTTCCACGGCCTAATGAAGCGCTGGAATCCAAAGATTCCATCTGGAAGGAATAGACGACAAAGTCCTTTTAGGATCATAGGGGTTATAAGTGACTTCGCCTGAAGAAAAAGGCATTGCATACTTACCGAGGAGGGCCTACTTCCTGATACGCCAGTATCAGTCTTAGCTATAAGGCCAGTCCGAAATGCGAAGATGATAGGATGGGAGGAACAGAATTAACTTCAATTCCAACCTCTTGAGGTCCACAGCGTCCCGGAGATGATTATGAGTGTAATCATAAGGGACACCGAAAATCAGAGATAACGAACGTAACAGGTTCGGATAAGTTAGACGTCACGCTGAGAAAAACCGCATAGGTTATCCTCTTCCCTTTTTCAGGAAAGGTGGGGCAGATCTCTAAGGAACGATCCTATGAACTTGATACGAAGAGTTATCCAACAATCACTAGTATTAGGAGAAACCAATACGTGAAAATAACACACGATAAGCAAAAAGTGCATTCTCTCACTGGGAGAATCACAACAAAGCTTATGCATGAAGCGTTCAAAGCAGTAAAGAAAAATCGAGGGGCAGCGGGAATGGATAAGATCTCAATCCAGGCTTTCGAAAGAGACCTAGAAGGAAATCTTAGCAAGCTTATGAATGAACTTAAAAAGGGAACTTATAAGCCCATCCCACTAAAAAGAGTCCATATCCCGAAAGGGAATGGAAAAACAACACCTCTCGGAATACCTTCTGTGCGATGTCGAATTGCACAAGAGGTCGTGCGGAGATTGATAAATCCTATTTTTGACTGTCAATTTCATGACAACTCATTCGGATTTAGGCCAGGTCGAAGCTGCCACCAAGCTGTTGAGTGTGTAACGCGTTACATTCAACAGGGATATACATACGTCGTAGATGCTGATATCAAAGGTTTCTTTGATAATATACCTTTACGAATAATTGTAGAATCAGCGGAAGCCAAGATAGCAGATGGTAATATTCTCTCACTTATCGAAAAATTTCTCACGTCTGGAGTTATGGAAGAGGGTGAATTCAAACCTACAACAAAAGGCACTCCTCAGGGCGGGGTCATATCCTGCCTACTATCAAATATGGTCCTCGACCATTTAGATAAACATCTAGATGAAAAAGGACACAAATTTGTCCGCTATGCGGATGACTTTGTCATATTATGCAAAGACCAGAAACAGGCAGAAAAGGCGCTGGAAGATGCGCAATCTTTCCTCAATGAACTAGGACTCGGACTCAGCCAAGAGAAAACGCATATAACACGTGCTAAGGATGGATTCGATTTCCTAGGTTTTGATATAAATAGTTGGGGAGCAAAGATGCGAAAGAAATCAGTGGAGAAATTTAAGACCAAAGTGAAAGAAATCACCATACGGTGTCATAACCTAGATCAGAAAGTAGTTGAAAAGCTGAATCAAGTCATAAGAGGAACTGTCAATTACTTTTGCATACGCACTACCAATGTGATAGGTCAATTCAGGAAACTGGATAAATGGATTAGGAAACGGATCCGATGTATGAAATACAAACGGATATCGCATTACGATAACAGCCGGTTTAGGAATAAGCACATCACAAAACTAGGAGTGTTGAACTGCATTGAACTATGCCGAATGCGATTGAGATACTAGCATTGTTCCTCTACTTGAGGATAGGATCGAGGCGCCGCCCATTGCTAGAAAGTTGCACGATGGTAAATAAAGGGAATTGACCCTTTTGCGGCAACGGGGAGGGACTGGGAAACCCAGTCCCTAACCCACTTGCACTTAGAGCCCTTCAGGCTCATTTTCAGCATCTTTTACAATTTAGAGGTCATCAATATTTGTGGGTAAAAGCATAGGCGATGCCCTGGCTATTACAATTTGAGCCCTTAACGGGTCCTTATACTTAGCTTTACCGATTTACCGATTATGTAATTACGTCTAAGATTCCGTATAATTAATAAATTATAATTAAAATAAATAAAAATCACAACTAAATTTCTACACTACGTTTCTGTCTATATTTCAATCTATTTATCATCCAGCAGCGTTCGGCAAAATGTCAGCGCATACAGAGCAGCAGGTTCATACCTACTGAGAATTTCGCCACACCCTTGCAATGTCGAGCCGGTTGTCATAACATCATCTATGATCAGCAAGACCTTACCTTGCAAAAGATACCTGTTTTTCAGCTTAAAACATTTACTATCTAAACCTTTGCGTTGTTCCAGGGATAATGCTGCCTGGCTATAATCCCCGCTTTGGCGGCGTAAGGCATCCCACACAGGACATTGCAAAATGCGCCCCATTTCTTCGGCTAGTAAAGTACTCTGATTATATCCCCTTTCCAACCAATGGGTAAATGATAAAGGAACAGGAATTAGAGCACACGGTAAAGGCCAATCTAATCGCGCAAACTGGCCGACTAAAAAACCCGCCATTCCTTGGGCTAAATAAGGCTGATTGGCATATTTTAAACGCTTCACTAGCGATGCCGCCGGCCCCTCGTACCCAAAAACGGCACCAATCTGATCAAAGAAAGAAGGATAATGCAGGCATTCTTGACAGGGTAGAGAATGATCCTCCACGATGGAATTAAAACAAGTAGGACATCTCTCTAAAGGGTCAAGAGGATCTAGGAGTGCAGCACATCCTTCACACAGTACCGGAGAATCTGGTGCAAGGTAAGTAAAACAATGCAAGCATTTACTCGGATAAACTAAATGCAGAAACGACTTTTTAAGTGCTTGTCCCAGTGAACTCATCCAATTAACATCAATTTTCACTGACGTTTCTTTTTAAAGCGTTGGGGGTCGATTGATTTAATATCAAAAACATCTCCTGTCAAGGATTGATATTCCTTAGCCAAAAAAGAGGAAAGGTTTTGATAATATTGAGGATAGGAAGCTTTAACCCAAGTGTCAATTTTCCAGACCACATGCTCGAGATCTTTTTTATAAAATTCGACTTGCCGCATACGCTCTTCTTTGCTGAATTTGCCTACATCTAAATGAAAAGGTTGTTCCTCCACAAAACCTGTATTATGCATGACGCCATGATCGCGGTCATAAACTCCCTTTTTATATTCAGAAATATACATGCCCAAAATACTTGAAATTGCTTGTTCAGCATCATGCAATCGACCTTGATTGAGTAATTTTTGCAAGCGGGTGCGCAAGGTTTCCCCCTTGCTCTGAACCAAGAAAACCACATCATCGAGGTTAATCTGTTTTTCTAAGCCCAATTTATCTATAACAGTGGCTTTTTGATGCAATGTTTGGGTAGGAACTAAATGCATATATAAGAGCTTAGAGCCATGCCGGTTTTCTCGATAAGCTAGATCATAACCCTCAAATACACCAATAAGTTTTCGTTTTTTACGTTCGATACAAATTTCTTTATAGCTTTTAAAAGGGGGAGTAGAGGGTAAAAGGTCGATAAACAAACTAGGTTTCAGATGTTTAAATTTAAAAAATTTCAATACATATTGTTGATCCTCGCTGCCAAATGCGTAACATTGCGCCCCTTTACCCATATAGAAAAACTTTTGATTGAGAATTTGAGACAATTGGCTAAGCTCAACTGGGGTTAATTGGGGAACTTGCCAAGGGGCTTCAAAAGGAAGTTGGTAAGAGATATTGCTTAAGCGAAAATCATCGGTTAAACGATAGTATAAGCGAACCATGCCAAATAGAAAAAGAGCTCCGATTACAATGTAAATCCATTTTTTTAGACTTTTGCTCATGATTTTTGCTCCATTTCTTTATTATTATGACCTAATTACGGCAACAATTTTGGCAATTTAACAAATATAAAACAATGCCTTATTTCACGTGTTCTAATGACTACAGCGATTGCGAGCGAAGCGCAATCGCTGAATGACTCATTTGTGAGTTAAAAATGAGTCATTTCATAAATCTCTATTTAGATATTGACTAAATGACTCACTGCCCTTTATGGGATATTTTTGTTTGCTTTTGTAAAGTATAGCGAGGCTTTTTCAGATTATCTCCCTTGAATTGATACAGTAAAAAGTTCAGCAATCTTAAAAATTAAATTGTATTGCTTCATCCGAATCCTTACCAAAAGATTGCCATCAAAATCCATCCAAGAAGGTGTGGGGCTTTCTGCAAGATAGAACTTTGAACCTCTGCCTTCACTATAAACATCCTTAAAACGCGTGAGATAAAATCGATCCCCCTGTAAATCAAAATAGATAATCCCCGTTACGGGGTTAAGAACTTGAGGATCCAAACCTAAACGCAATATGATTTCAGCGGGAATAGCCAAAAGGGGATGATAGAGATTTTTACGAGTGGGATTTAAAAAATGCATATTCCCTTGACCTTTCCAGGTTTGCATATCGCCTAGCTCCCCAAAAATTTCCCGGATTTCCGCTCGTTTCACCAACAACGATCGGAATTTAGAGGACGATGAAGCTTCCTGCTCAACCTCGATGGCACGCAGCAAGCTAGGGCGTAAATTTTTAACGATTAATTGCGGAATATAGAGAGACCAGAGATCTGTTTTCTGATCCTTAAAGGCAGTTAAAGCAGGAACATGAACATTTCCTGAGAAATCCTCAAGAGACAAATTGTGCATGTCCATACGCCCAGGTTCATAATCTATTTGTGCTTGTATATGATCACACTCATATCCTTTTAAAATAACATTTTGGCTGCAAAGAGACCCCTGAAAAAATACAGTTTCCAAAAGCGTTTGCCCTAAACCAGGATTCATCCTAAATTGACCCGCAAGGGAAAATGTAGAACCCACTTTACACTTTTGAATGGTGTTTGCCATCTCAGAAGGGAGCAAAGGGGATAGACGGTTAAAATCTATTGCCAGCTGACCTTTCAAGGCAGACCAATCATAAGTTCGCACAGCATCTTTATCCTCCATTAGATGAAATAAGCACCCTGCAAACTCCCCCTGAAGGGAATCTAGAGAAAAACCCCATTGGGGATGATTTTCCCACTTCACGCTTAATGGTTGCTGAACTAAAGGCTGAGAGGGAGTACCAAGGTCAATTAATAGACAGTTCCCCTGCTGACAAGCAGGCCAATCAGTTTTTCCCTTGATTTGAAAAGGGTAATTTTCTTGCTTTGTAATTCCAGAAAAGGACATTTCATTTCCCGCTATTTGCAATTCAAAATTTTTGAGATCAAAATCTCTTTTTTTGAATCGATAAATTCCATCTGCTAATTGTAGCTTTAGAAAGTTTTGGCTTAAGTTTTTCTCGAAGGAGAAGATGCCACACAAGTCCCCCTGAGGTTTAGAAGAAACAATCAAATCTTTTAAGAAAGCATCTAAAAAATCAGGAAAGTGGCAATGTAAGGTTTGCCCCACAGCCTCTAATTGCATCCGGGGAATTTGAAATGAAAACTGTGATCCTCTCAAATGATCTTGATCGATTTGGTAATCAAGCCGCTGTACCTCCAGAAAAGCTTGACTCTCTTGAGGAGGCAGTCCTATTTTTACATTGCGCAAACAAAGATTGCGATAGGTTTGACAATCTATCTGAAAGGGCTGCATAACCTTTAAAGGATAGCCCCTGAAAGTTAATTCCTCGGCTTCCGCTTGCAAAAAGATTTTTAAACCCTCCAAGGGATCAGAAAAAGCAAAATTCCACTCCATACTCCCCGTTGCTTTTAAATATCCCCGCGGCTTCCATAAGGCTTCAAAATTCTGAAAAGTCTCCCAGCGGTCAATTTTTCCTAAATTAATTTCACATAGATTGATTTTGGCTTGTAAAAGATTCTCATCTGGCATGCAATCCCCTTCTAAACCAAGTAATAATGATTGTCCTGCACTTAATCCCAGAAAAGGAATCTTCCATTTGTCACCAGTTTGCAGCAATTCAGCGTATAAATTCCAATCATCCCATTGAAGATGGTCCAAAATCCACTTTTTGTCTTGTTTGCGGCCCTTTATTAGTCCATAATGTTCTTTTGAACTGCTTTGCTTAATATGTTTTCCCTCTATCTGGAAAGCAAAGAGCTGTTCCAGAGGATGATAACTTAAATTAAAGGATCCCTTCCCTTCGATAGGTGAAAAAGAGGAAAGCTTGTCAATGACATAGGGAGAACAAAACCATAATCCTGTTTGACGGAATTTCTGCAGATCCTTTAATAAATCTCCCCAATCAACTTGAGTTTGCATTTCAAACTGTTGAATAGTGGTCCATTCTTTGAGGCGGCATTGCCACATGCGCGGGTGTAGACAGCTTAGATGAGAAAGACTAGGTTCTAAATGTACCTTCTTGACCCCCTTTCCCTCATCAGATGTATTCCCGACAAAACGCAATAACTCCTCTTCATGATCCCACACACTGAGATCTAAATGGATATCGGGATTGGCAAGCTGGTGGAAAGAGAGGTGATGGCCAGTGAAAAGATATTCTTCCACCTTCCTTGGTTTACCTACCAGCAATGTTCCTTGAATATCCGAAAATTCTAATTTTTCCTGTTGATGCCGGTAATCAATATCCATGTAGATCCCTTTGAGGGCCATATCAGCTTCTTCAAAAGATAAGGAACCTTCGATGACAGAGCCTTGAAGTTCTCCTTGTAAGATGTAATCATGCGGGATGAAAGCAAAATCCAGCTTCAATCCTTTCCCCTTAGATGAAACTTCCCCTTCTAAAGGAATTTTATGTAAAGGAGATTGATGATCAAGATGGGCAAGTAGATGTTGAATTTGTGAAATTTTTCCTGAAAATGTGGGACAATCGATCACTAAATTAAAAACTCCCGGTGCTGGGTCTGAATAGTCCATATCAAGTGCGCCTGCAAAATAAACCCCTTCGCAGTATCCTTCTAAAGATGAAAGATGAATGGTTTTATCTCGGAATGCTACTATTCCTTGGATGTCATGAAAGGCCAGCTCTTTGTTCCGTGCTAAGTATGAGGCTTGCTTAATCGGTAAAATACCATAGTGGGAGTGTGTTTGAAGATCGATTTGATGAAAACCTAACAGCTGTCCTGGATTGGGCGAACGCAAATGTTTTACCTCAATGCACAAATCCTCGTTTTCAATTTTTAAATTTTCAGCATTATAGTTAAGTGTCAAATAGCGATCGTCAAATGCTCCCCTTACCTCCCCTTCTCCTTGCATCTGCAACACCCCGTTGCGAAAAATAAAAGGTGATACAAACTTTTCTAGGGGCAATTGATGTGCATAGAACCATCCAGACGGGACTAATTTGGAATCACCCCCAGTGTCGGTCTTTTTCAAATCACATCCAAAATTGATAAGGTCCATTTGATCGGTATGCGCTCTTTGAATGTGCATAGCGCCAGCCAGCTTGAATTGTTGGTTTTGCCTGGTAAGATCTGCTAAAACCATTAACTGATTATTGTAAAAATTCTTGCGTAAACCCTCTTGCAAAGAGTTTGGAATCAAGTCAGCTAAATCCTGCACCGTTCCTTCTAATTTAAATGTCAGTATCTTTTTAATAGTGCCCCACTCAATATCCATTATTCCTTTGAGGCCTGCCAACTGCAGGGTTACTAAGGAATCTCTAATTTGCCCTTGTTGAATGCTGAGGTGTGCTTCAATGGCTTTTAAAGGAAGAAAAGGCGCGAACTCCTCCAAAAGAATTTCCCCGTCTTCTAAGTGCAATTCAGCTTCCATCGAAGACCAATTATTCTTCTTCCCTAAATGTACCTTCCCCTTTCCGCTGGTTTGACTAAAATGGCACCTGGCATTCCAAGGATTGAGTAAGCAACGCACTTGGGAAGCTTGAAATTGCTTAACTTCTAGCTCTTGGATCCCTTTTGAGGTCACACTAGCCTCTAATAGGGCATCCAACGTTCCTTGTTCAAATTTGACTTCTTTAAACACAGGCCAGTGGGTAGCAAGCAGTGTTTGAAAAAAATCACATTCTGCATGGGAAAGTTTTGTCAATTGGATTTCCGCTCTTTTATAACCTTCTTTTGGTTGATGTAAATAAAGATGAATGTTGCCATCGGGCTGACCCAAAGAAGAGCAAAATAAGTT
This sequence comes from uncultured Chlamydiae bacterium, assembly GCA_963799115.1. Taxonomy (GTDB): domain Bacteria; phylum Chlamydiota; class Chlamydiia; order Chlamydiales; family Parachlamydiaceae; genus CAWCVY01. The sequence continues at coordinate 99,326 of CAWCVY010000024.1, forward strand.
TAAATCTAAATTCAATGAACGTTGCGCATTCAAATTAGCCGTCCCTTGAAGGCTCCATTGAGAGGAATGATTCCCATCATATCCTTGTGCTTTAAGGGCAATTATGGCTGTGGCAACTTCATTCAAGTCAACCCTGCCTATCATATTGTCTAGCTTCCACGGTAGGTTTTGAGAGGTATAAACCAAAGAAGAGGGTTTGAGAATCTCCAGCTGCCCCACGATGGTGGGAATTTTTTCAGCCGAAAGATAAGCTGCTTGATTTTTGGAAAGTTTAAGAAGGGCTTTTTCGATTCTTCCTTGAAGTTCAGAACCTTTGAGTGTAAAAACCAATTGATCAACGATCATTTCTCCTTCCACATAGGGCCTGCGATCGTGAGGAAAAACGGCTTTTAAATTGCCTTGCAAGGAACCGCTAGTTACCATCCAAGGTGGACAATCCTTATCTAACAATTGAACAAATGCCGCAAACGGAGCACAACCAGCATTTTGGCAATCACAGGTAATCTCCATTTGTCCTAGCTGACTAGAGGTTTGGCATGTCAAACAATTGTTGGTGATATCCTCTGGATCAAAATAGAGCTTAAGATTGCCTCCATCTTGGCTATTGACTTGTAAATCAAAGGTGAGCTGGTGTCGCGAGTTGTCGGGAAGGCTCCAGGTAAGCAACCCTTTGCGAATATGAAAACTCGGATGGGTCTTGACCCATTTGTCCTCATTTTTCATTAATCTTTCTAAATTTCCCCAATGCGAAGAATAAGGAGAGCGGAAATGAAAACAAGGCTGGTCGATTGCAACATCAATATCAAGCCGCCTTTTCAGCCAATTAAAGGTGCAGGTTAAGGTTACCTCCTCAGCTGAAAAAGACCCATTTTCAACATGAGGCTTGTGAATCACAAGATGGCGGCCATCAAAACGAATGTCTTGATATTCAAAAGGATTACCCCAAGCTTTAACGGCATAAACTTGCAGAGGCCAAACAGCTAGAAACCCTATAATGGTTTTGTAAAAGATTAAGGCCAAAACAAGGCAAGGCAACAAAACAAATACAAGTATCCTTTTCATGATTTTGGAGATCATTTCACAAAAACCCTATGCGCTAAATATATAGAATCTGCTCTCGAGAATATTTTGGCAAGGCAAAGAGTAATATAGATAGATGAGATAAAAAAACCCAGCCCACATAATGAGGGCTGGGTATAGAGTGAATAGAAACTTCAGGTGAGTAAATAGACATCTTGCATAACCACAATTCCTTGCCCGTGCCCCTGCCCCTGCCCTTGCCCAATTAACGAAAAGATGTGGTGTTTTCATCTTCGAGAAGTCCTTTTACTTTCAGCCTCTTTGATAACCGCTCTTTTTTGATTTTTTTTGGGCAAGGGCAAGGGCAGGGGCAGGGAATTGTGGTTATGCAAGATGTCTAATGAATTCTACTTAGCTCTTCTTACCGGACCTGATATAGGTGTAATGGTGGGTTTAGCTATAGGGGGTGTACGTGCAGGCACAACTCCCAAACCAGTTATACCACCAGAAACTTTTTTCAAATCACTCGTTTTTATACTCTTTTTATCTTTCTTCTTTGTCATAATCTTTTCCTAATTAAGTTTAATAAAAAAAATAGTATAGGATATAAAATTAACCCTACGAATTAATTTTAACATTAAATGATTAATTGATCATTTGTAAATTAATATCAGTTTATAAATTATCATTTTTATTCACTAAAAGGGAATGCTTATTTTACTTCTCAAATCAAAACTATTTTTTGGAAAACAAAGGGTGCTTGACCTATTTTCCCTCCCTGATTGCGTAATTGCTTATTTTCACTGCTTGTGGTTTTAGGAAAGTTATGCAACAATCCGTTATTTAGACCAGATTTACTTTTTATAAGGGATATGCCCGTTTAAGCTGCAGAAAGGAGGTTATTATGCCACTCCCCTCTATGTTCAAACAACTTTCCATAGGGCCTCATCAACTGAGCTTCTTCCTACAAGGGAAAACGGCATTAGTCGAGTTCGAAAACCAATCTTATGCTCATCTTTGGTTTCTTGTTCAGCAACTCCCTCTTCTTTCCGATTCCCTATTCCTTAGAGAATTTGCCCAAGTTTCCAATTTTTTTTGGAAAGGAGCTGAATTTGAATTTATTGAATCCATAACTGATTACCAAAATCACTATATCCAACAAGTAGAATTGGAGAAAAGATATCCCAGTGATGTTTTCCCTTATCGTTTAACAGACTTCAAAATTTTTGATGTATCAGTCATGCACGATCCTTTATTAGATTTAGGGCAGCTGATGTACTTCGTCTATCACACCGAAAATGGCTTACCCTATCGCGTCGTGTGTCCTTTTCCCTATACAAGCGCTTCAACATTAGTTCATTATCAGATTTTACCATTTAGAGACTATACAACTCTCTAGTTAAAATTGCCCATTCCAAACACGCGAAAGCTCCCGCGGTTGAACGATCGCAAGTTACCCAATATTAGAAACGTGCGTTTTAAATGGGAGTCCTCCTTTTCTGCCATTGTACATTTTTTTTAAATTACTCTCTTTTCACTTTTAATTTATAAATAATTTATTCATTTTTAACTGGTTTTTAATTTTGTTTTAAGTAATAATTTAATAATATTATCTGGTAATCAATAAATCATGAGGAACAATGAAATATTTGTGTCTATTTATAACGATACTATTAACTAGTTTCGGGTATACCAGTCATGAGACTCGTGCCTTAGATACCGGAGAGGAAACCTCCGCTTTTTTTGGCTCCGACACCATCAACACTTCAACGGGTACATATACCATCATTAAAAAACTCGGAGAAGGTGCTTTTGGAAAAGTCTTCAAAGTACAAAATGATCAGGGGCAGACGTTTGCTATAAAAGCCTACAAGAAACATAATTTAAGCAGCAAAAGATCTCGCGATAGTACTGACAACTTTTATGCAATTAATGTCTTTTTAGATTTAGATAGGGAGTTTGAGCGTGGACAAATTTTAGATCATCCAAATATCATTCACTCGCTTGAACAATTTCTCTATTATACTCCTGAAAACCAGGAAATTAGCTGTTTAGTCTTAGAATATGTTGAGGGAACAACGGTCGGCAATGTTGAGAAAAAATATTTACCAAAAGCTTCTGGGATCCTAGCAGCGAGTCAACTTGTGGAGGCATTAAACTATGCTCTAGCGTTCGGATACTTCCATTTGGATCTTCACAACCAAAACGCAATGCTGACGAAAGAAGGAGAGATTAAAGTCATTGATCTCGCCAGTTTTTTTCATATCGATGAGCTGTATTCTAGTTCTGAGTTGTTTTCTAGTTCTGCAGAATATAGTTTATATCCCTATAGAGCCAATAACAGATTTTCCTATTCATCAAAAGAAGGATACAGAACAAACTGGCATCATTTTCTTAACTGCTACTTTGAAAACGCCCAAGGAGCTACGTCTGCCAGAGTTAAATCTAATGCACCCTTGTATAGAGATGAAATAAAACAAGGGCGTTTTAGAGCTTTATTTGAACGAAATCCTTATCTTTTAAGAGAGGTGAGAAAAGCAAAAGTAGAGATGCACAACCGTCAGAGAGCCAGGACAAAATCAACCTCGCCAAAGGGAGTCCTCAATAAAGAAGCTCTTGATGCGACAGTCTTCAAAGAACTTTTTCTGTCTTATTACAAGGGTATCTATCTTAATATGATCGCTTACATGTGCTCAGAGATTCTCAAAAGAGCAGATATAGACACCTCAGAAAGGTATTATATCCGTGGAGAAATAACTAAAGTTGCGTGGGAATTTGAAGACGATAAAGAGAATGGGATCCAAAAACCAATTGACGCTTACTTGAATAAAATCATGCAGATTTTACACGCTTCATATTAATAGTTTCAGGTCAAAGTCTGAAAAAAATGGTATTTTATTTTTTGGGCCTCCATAATAACTTCATATGCAAAATCGTTTGCAAAAATCTATTTTAAACAAATCATAGGGATTAAATTATGAAACTTTTTTTTAGGACCCTTATCTTTAGTTCCTCTTTATTACTCAGTTCTTTGGCTGCTGAGATGACCCAAGACGAAATACAATCCATTCAATCCCAATCGGAACATATTGAAGCTAATTATGATAAGAAAAATGTACTAGGAATATCAGGGGATATTATTATCCTGCGCTCATTTAGTGAAGGAAGCATCTGGACATCCAGTTTCGAAAGCAGAAATTGCTATATTGAGGCATATAATCTGAACACCGGAGAAGAAATTTGGCACCATGAAGATGTGGGGATGATTGTGTCCTTTCTAATTATCAGTAACCAAAAGATTATTTATAGAAATTATAACCAACTCACATGCCTTGATCTTTATACCGGACAAACCTTATGGTCTAAGGAAACTAAGGGATATTATTCAGTAATATTAGGAGAATAACCATAGCAATCAAGCTAAAAGGGGCATGCGTGCCGTTCTATAATTTATGGACAAATATTGCTTCAACGATCCATGACTCGTAGACCAGTTTCCTGTTCCGCCGTTAGAGAGATCTCCACAAGCGTAAATTTCCGGGGAACTCCCGGTATAAAAGTTTAACAAATTTACAGCCGCATTTATGTCCCTATCATAAAGAATCCTGCAGTTTTGGCACGACCATTCTCGAATAGATAGCGGCATCTTATCAACTAAAAAATTGCATTTAGAACATACCTTACTGGAAGGATAGTAGCGAGGGACTACAATCAACTTGGAACCATACCAGGTAGTTTTGTATTCTAACATCCGTCTAAAATTTCCCCAGCCGGCATCATGGATTGGTCTGGTTAATTTGGCAGAACCACACAGCATCCCTTTGATATCTAGGTCTTCAATAATGATAACTGACTTGGTTTTTGCCAAATGTTCATCCGGAACGTTATGAGGTTGTTGATCAAATGGCTCAAGACCTCCATGTTACCTTATCGCAATTAGTGAGCCATCCTGAACTTACTTCCCAGATCGATCGCCAGCGATATGCAAAGGTAGGGGAATTCACCCTTGCTGATATTATTCAAGAACTCAAGAAGCCGGGGCGCGATCCTCGGGCTCTATTTGAACCTCCAGCATTTCGAGAAGATATTCTCACGATGCATGATCTTAAGCCAGGTTTGCGTCTAGAGGGAATTGTGACCAATGTCACTGCTTTTGGAGCTTTTGTTGATGTGGGGGTTCATCAAGATGGGTTGATTCATTTATCTGAATTATCAGACCACTATATTAGACATCTTGCATAACCACAATTCCTTGCCCGTGCCCCCTGCCCCTGCCCTTGCCCAATTAACGAAAAGATGTGGTGTTTTCATCTTCGAGAAGTCCTTTTACTTTCAGCCTCTTTGATAACCGCTCTTTTTTGATTTTTTTTTGGGCAAGGGCAAGGGCAGGGGCAGGGAATTGTGGTTATGCAAGATGTCTATTAAACATCCCAGCGAAGTGGTTAAAACAGGGGATAAAATTCAAGTGGAAGTCTTACAAGTGGATATTCCGCGCAAGCGCATCTCCCTTACCGCCCGTTCCGGTCAAAAACGGCAAGCGTTTCAACCAGAAGGGATCAATCGGCCAACTGCAAAAGCAAAGCTGCAATCGAAACAAGGATTTTATTCAAATCCTTTTGGCGGTCTCTCCAAATCTCGTAGTAAAAAAGAAATTAGTTTTGTTATTAAATGATATTTCATATAAAATTGTTTTTATTTTACACAAGTAATATTCTGATCTTATATTTTTTAAAAAACATTTAATAAACTTACATTAAAGGAACTTTTTCTATGTTAACTCCTGTACAAAATTCTTCTTTTTTGAATCTTCCTGATAATGCTTTGCTGCAAATCGTTGGGGATGCTAGAGGGATGCTAGCTTACAAGGAAGAGACCTTTATCACATCCTCCTTACATCAAAACAAATGCGCGCTCTTGTAACGCCTAGATGCGAGGTTGAACAGCTTCTTTCTTGGATGCGAGCAGCTGGGTCGCGAGGAAAAAGCAATCAATTTCTTGTAGGAAGAATGGTTTATCAAGCATGGGAAAAAAGATGCAATCGCTATCTTAAGGATAGGTATCAAGATGGAAAACCCATTCATCTAGAATTATTAGAGAGTAGAATTGCTAAATTAGAAAATCTTTTTCGGGATTTTTTAAGTTATGCTCAGTATGCCATAAATGTTTTGAAAGTAGAAAAGAGTGATATTCCTATCCCCTTTGACAAACAAATTCCCTCCTTTCTGACCAAAATATTCTTAGAAAAATGCTTAGCCTTCCTTTCAGAAAGTTATTCAATCCCTGTAAATCATGAACCGGAAAAAGCCACTGAAAGGCCTAAAAAAAGGATAAAATATACCTACGAAGATCCGAAGCCATCAACAAGTGAATGCGAAGGGAGTCTAAGCACAGGATATTCAACCCGGGATATACATAAAATGAACCAATTCGATCCTGGCTGTTTTATTAATTTAGAAGATCGGGAAATGATTGAAAAAAGATTAGGCAATGTTTTTTTTATGCAAGGCTATTCAAAAAACGTAGCAACGTTTCGAGCTAGTAAAAGTCTACCTGGTAGGGTGATATTTTCCTATATTTGTCGCAAGGAAAGGATAGATCCCTTAAAAACTCAACCTCAATTTTCGCATGCTCTTCTTAAACCCTCAGAAGTTTTTTTTGCTCATTTTTATGATCAATACGTGACAGATTTGCAATGGCTTCAAACAGCAGAAAGAACTCTCAAGATGACACCCACAGCAATCCCCTTTTGCCATGACTTCTCTGTTCGACAAGAAGCTTTGAATCAGGAAATAAAATCTCTTCATGATAAACATGAAATCCATTTTTCACCCACAATGACCCGTGTAGAGGTGGAAAGAGTTTTAAAGGAGAAAGAGGACGGTGTATTTTTTATTGTGCGCCTTTCCTCTCAAAAACATGGCGATCACTTCATCTATGTCATTAGTATTGTACAAGATAAAAAAATCACCCACACAAAGATTGAAATTGATTCCCATGGTAAGTTTAAAATTAATCTGATGGCATATGCCTCCTTTTCGGAATTTTTACAATATGCTAAAGCTAGCCAATTGATTACAATGCCCTATTCTCCAAACGGAAAAGAGGAAGAAGAGGTCCCTTATATGTTTCGTGAGGTTATATGATTGTAGTTAATAGGGCGCTTAATTTTCCGATTTATCCTGTACCTCAAGAAATAAAAAAAGAGGAAAATGCTGTTGAGCAGATTAATAATCAGGAAAATATCGTTCAAAAGGAAAAGTTACTCAGAAGAACGCTCATTAACAATTTGGCGCTAAGTTTATTGAAAGAGTTAGCAGCCATAACTGTGATGGCTGGTACCGCATGTTTTTTTATTGCGAAGCCTGCCATTCCACGGTTAGTTAAACCCATTATTGCCATTTTAACAATTTCCATTTTATTGAAAACAATACGGGGGGTGCTTGCCTATGATAGGAACCGCACGCGCATACGGGGCGGCCAGATTGAAAATGTCAAGTTTTTCAGGTCAAAGCTTTTGTTGCATACTTATGCAGTAATGTTTGATTCTTTTCTAATAGCATTAATTGATAATGTAACCCATGGGGTATTAATCCATGAAATCGGGCATGCTTTGGCCACTTCACTTTTCTTTAAGACTGCTTGGCTAAAAATAGAAATTTTTCCATTTGAAGGGGGGGGCACATCCTTTAAAATAATCGGATTGACAAGATTAGGTAAATGGATGGGACAGGAGCAATCCTATTTTATGATGGTTGCGGGTGGACCGGCTTTTGCTATTCTGGATGCAACAATTTTATTAGGAATTGCTCATTTGGTTAAAGACAAACATCCCAAGCTGCATCTTGATTTAATATGTACTGCTGTAATAAGGGTCACTTGGCATGTTGGCTACGCGCTTTCAGCTCTTAAAGCAGTTGGTGAGGGTATTGAGGGTCACGATTTTTATTATTTATGGAAAAAAGCAGGTATCCATCCACGTGTAGCCGCGGTTGTTATGGTCGCTATTCCAGTTCTATTTCATTGCGCTCTTTGGAAAATCAGTGCCCATCGACAAGCGCATCAAGCTGCAGCGGTTGCTTGAGCTATATGCGCTAAAATAGTTCAAATAAATTCTAATTGATCATTGAGTTGGGGTTTAATTTCTCTACCCATCTGTTCAAGAACAATTTTGAACACCTTCTCAATGTTTGTGGAGGAGTATCTTTCAATTCCGGCTTCAAAATCGAAACTATCTGGAAGTTTTCTTGATTCATAAATAAAGGTGAAATTGCCATTATCTTCTTTTACCATTGCATACCAACGGATTTCGAAAGAGTTTGTTTCTTTGGTTTCTATAGATTCTTTGATTTCATTTAAAGCTCTCTCTATTTCTTCAGACAAGAAATTTCGATATATCATGTGTCCTTCTTCGAATGATGCTTTCTTTTGTAAGCTTCTGTTCATTGCAACTGATGTTGATGAAGATTTTAGCAGATTTGATCGGGCCTAATTTTTTTTCAAAAATTGTATCAGCAATATGGTCTTTAGATTTGTTTAGTTCTGCTTCAATGTTCACCGGGGCCTTCGGTGTAGCATCTACTTTAGGTATAACATCTACTTTTGGTATAAGATCTGCTTTTGGTCCATTCAAGGGCGTGGCTTTTAAACTGCGACGGCAGCCCGGGGCTTTGGCGCAGCCGAAAAACAATTCTTCAGGTTGCTTGTGTATACTTTGGCATCAAGGGAAAAACCACTATTTTCATATTCGAGCATTTTTGCAACTTCATCTTTGTCGATCCAGTGACGTCTAGCGAACAATTTGAGCACGCGTTTGCGAATGTTGTCTTGAGTATCAGCAATTCATCGGGAGTAAGAAAACCTTCATGGAGATAAAAAGAACTGTCTTTCATTTCAAATATCCCATCTGCAACAACCAGATGAAAATGGGGATGAAAGTTAAGTGTATTGCCAAATCGCTGGATAAAGCTGATAGCACCAAATTGAGCGTTGCCGATTTTGTGACTGCAGGTGATAATTCTATTTTTAACTTCATCCATAACTATCCGAAGAACCATTTGAAGAATCTCATCCGTTTGAAGATAGTGGCGAATTCGCTTGGGAAAGCTGATCACCCATTGGCGCATAGGAACAGGAGGAATTAAATTTTCAATAAGGTGCGCTGCCGTTTCTACCATTCTTCGTGTATTGCAAGAAGGACAGATTCCCCTTCCCTTGCAAGAAAAAGCAATTAGAAAATCTTGATGGCAACCGTGACAATGTGCACAAGCAAAACCATGAGCTAATATTCCGCATTGAATATACTGCTTAAATTCATTATCAATGTAGATGGGCACAGCCTCTTGAGTATTTTTGAGCCAGGTTTTGTAATGCTTTTTGATCACTTGAAAAAGCACCGTTTTTTCGGGCCTTCTCGGTTTATACACTGCGGGTGATATTTTCGGGCAGCTGAGTGTTGTCATTGCAAGTTTCCCCTTCCAGCTAATATCCAAAGGGTATGTTTAGTTTATTTTTGTTGTCATGTTTTGAATTCAAAGAATGTTTCGATAATAAACATACGATAGTTTTGGAGCAATCGTACTAATCCTAATGAGGATTTCTCGTTGTTGAATTTTCCGAGGGAAAATTCAACAACGAAAATCGAATTTACCCCAAATAGATCAAAATTGAAGGCTTCTGAACAAGGTTTAGAGAAGAGGTTATTTTTTTTGTGAAAATTCATCCCAAATCGTCTTCTAGCATAGTTTTGAGAGGAAATAATTGAAAAATATGAGCAGGCTTTGTGAATGAAAAGAAAAATTATTAAGAAATTCCCAATTTTTTCCAGCGATTCCGCATTCGCGCGCAATCGCTGGGGAGTCATAGCCGAGAATAGACATCTTGCATAACCCCTTTTCGTGCCCTTGCCCCTGCCCTTGCCCAAAATAATCAAAAAAGACTTTTAATAGTTTTCATGCTGATTAAGATGCCCAGAAACAGCGTTAATCGGGCAAGGGCACGGGCAGGAGCAAGGATGGGGTTATGCAAGATGTCTATTATTTGAGGACTACGGAATAATATAGCCGAATTGCTCTAATAATTCTTTAAATTCCCTTTTCATCAAATCCAACTGTTTTCTTTCATAATGCTTTAAGTGCTGGAGCTCATAATTTTTTGGTGGATATATGGCTAATGCTCTATCGATATCCTCATCGTTAACGTGGTACCCAATCTCCTCTAAAACCTTCTTAAGTACTTCTTGAGGATTGTTTAGTAAGTCTTCGTATTTAATCGTATATACATTTTTTTGATTGTTCCAATAATCCTGAAATTTCTTCCAGTGAATGAGAAAGTAAGAAAATGCTTTATTAGAAACTATGAATGGATAGGGTTTTGGGAGTCGATGGACAAAAAAAGAATAACAACTATCTACTGGATGTCTGACAATTCGTATAGTTTTAATGAAATTTTGTTTATCAAATGGTTGTTTTAATGCACCAGGAAAATGAGTTTTTATCACCACGATATCGTCAATATCAGGATATCGGCAGTTTCCTAAGTATCCCTTATCAGTAGAAAATCCCCATGGGAAAGGTTCATCTAAATGAAAATAATCTATATCTTTATATACGGATCCAGTTGCAATATGGGTGGCTTCTTCAATTAAAAAACGCATCCAATGGTTGCCAGAACGCATAAAACTAGCAAGATATACTCTTTGCCACTCATCAGAGTGCGCATTAGAAAAAATGAAAATAAGAAGAAAAAAAGATTTGTAAATGTGTTTCATAATTTTCATCTCCTTTAACTCTAAACAACAATTCTTTATGGGAAGGTAGACATTATCCTTTTTTGAATTTTTAGAGAAATATTTTGATAACTTCTAAAAAACTCATGGCGCAGCCATTTGAACACCTTCGTACGTTCAGGCAATTTTTGCTTTGAGAAGAATGTTATAACCCAAAAATGGGGAAAACCCCTAGCCATGGGAAAGATGAGAAAAATTGCAAATGTGTTGCAAAAAAAGGCTGCTTAATAAATTTTTGGGAAAGGTCTATCATAAAGCTTTGGCCATAGGTTGGAGTTTTTTCAAGGGAAAAGTACCTTAATTAGTTACCCTAAGAATGGAAGATTAAATGATGTTTCGATCTATTTTTATATTATGCTTTATCCATTTAGCTTTATATGGTTCAAAAATACCCAATTTCGATGACCTAAGTAAAAGCAAGGATGTGACCATCATGTTAACCACTCCGAGATCTGGATCCAATCTCATCTCGGCCAGCCTGACTGCATTAACCAGAAAACCAATATCCTGGTTAGATTTGAAAAACAAAATTTTCGATCCCATACATCGAAACCACCCTTCTTATAACCGGATTGGATTACCGCTGGTAAGCGAGATCCCACTTTTATATCGTACTCATTCCGAGTTTTCCCGACTCATGAAATTCCCCTCGCAATTTAATAAGCTAATATTTGTTTCCCGCAACCCGAAAGAGTTACTCTACCGAGAATTCTTCCTAAAAGCACCCCGGGGAGATAACCCCTCTCCTCAATTCATCAAGTCGTTTTTGGATACTTATTTGCAAGCTATGTCGATATTTGATGCATGGTGTTCCGAAACGCGGATGCTGGTTTTCTATGAGGATTTTATACAATACGACGATGAGATTCTTTTGCAATTATTGCAGTTCATGGGAGAAGAGCCGGTCTTCTACGATGACTATATCGCCAATAAGCAAGAATACCTGTCCCGAATGCTCGAAAGCTATACCAAGCAGCATGTGGATAATTCGGGGGGTGCGTCCTCCTCCACGGGAGGTCCGAAGGCCATCTATTATACCGAAGAGGCCTCGCTGAGACGCTCAAATTTGTCGACACATATCTACGGCAGCAAGAACCGCAAATTTGGGAGTCCTATCTTAAACGGTTCCAAACGATAGAAGAGCCATAGGGAAAGGAATTCCTTTCCTAAGACTTAGTCGATGCTGAATTAATTAATTCAGCATTGACGACTTATATTAAACCTCTTGCATAACCTCTTTTTCGTGCCCGTGCCCAGGCAATGGCATTCGGTTAAGAAATATGATTTTTTGTAAGTGTATAAAAATCAGAATAATTCAAAAATCAAGCTTTTTGGGTGCCTTGTTTACAAAATCACCACAGGGCATCCCATTCCTTAACCGAATGCCATTGCGTGCCCAGGTGCGTGCCCGTGCCCTGTTGAAGATTTAAATTAAATAGAAGAACTTTCTCGGGCACGGGCACGAAAAGGAGGTTATGCAAGAGCATGCTTCAGACGTCGGCTAGTTAATATGCTTTAAAGAACGAAGGTTATTGAGGATCATATCTACAGCTTCTCCAATTGATTGTTGGGATGTATCAATGATGATTTCTGGATTGATTGGCTCCTCATAAGGATCGTCAAAACCTGTAAAGCCCGGCAGCTTACCTTGCCTAGCAAGGGAATAAAGGCCTTTAGTATCCCTTTCCTCGCAAATCTCTAAAGGGGTAGAAACATACACTTCAATAAAATTGCCATATCCCTTGATGAGGTCCCTATTATACTTCCGGTCCAGTTCATACGGCGCAATCATCGCACAAATTGCAATGCCCCTATTCTTGGTAATCTCGCTTGCTACAAAGCCCACGCGGCGAACATTCAGGGAGCGATGCTCTTTAGAAAACCCCAATTCGGAAGAAAGATGGGTACGGATAATATCACCATCTAAGATAGTCAGAGGACGATGTTGGATTTCCATTAATTTGACAGCTAAGGCTTTGGCAATTGTTGACTTCCCGGATCGAGAAAGTCCAGTGAAGAAAACTGTAAACCCTTGTTCAGATTGCTTAGGATAAACTTTTTTTAGCTCTTTAATAATTTCTGGGAAAGAAAGCCATTCAGGTATTTCTGTGCCTTCATTTAACATTTTCCTCAGCTGCGTGCCAGAAATTGTCAGAATTTTTTTACCGGGAGAAACTTCATCGATGGGTTGATAATTGTCGTCATCTTTAACATAGACTACCTCACGAAAGGGGACAACTTCAATATCGATTTCTCTTGCATAGGCTTTGACTAAATCTTGAGCAGCATAAGGATCATAGAAATCATTTCCTTGACTATCCTTTCCGGGCCCGGCGTGGTCCCTGCCTACAATAAAATGAGTGGCTCCATAATTTTTTCGAATGATGGCATGCCATAAAGCTTCCCTTGGACCTGCCATCCTCATGGCAAGCGGAAGCAAGCTCAATGTTGCAGAACCTTCAGGATAATAACCTAAAAGCTTTTGATAGCATTTTACCCGAATGAAGTGATCAATATCTCCGGGCTTTGTCATTCCTACTGAGGGATGAATCAAAAGATGCGCTCCAACGCCAGCTGCCGCACGCTGAGTTAATTCCAAATGGGCGCGATGCATGGGATTGCGTGTCTGAAAAGCAACAATTTTATCATGACCTTTGTCTTTGAAATAACTCTTCAATTCTTGGGGAGTTTTTCTCAAAACAGTAAAATCAAAATGCTGTGGCGCTTGGACTTTTGTCAATTTTCCATTGATATAATATTCTCCTGTCTGGTGAAGAAGATAATCAACCCCCGGATGCGCAGTATCTAGTGTTCCATAAACCTTTTCTGCTTCTACAAACCTGTTAGGCTTCCAAATCTCCTCCACGCTTAAGCGAGCTAAAACAAACCCTTCTTGATCCCTTAAAGCAATTTGAGAACCTTTTTGTATTTTTCCGATTTTTTTTTCATGGACATCAAAAACAATCGGGATGGGCCAAACAGTCCCATCAGCTAACCGCATCTCATTTACTACCTGTTCATAATCTTTGCGATTCATAAAACTTTCCAGAGGAGCAAACCCTCCGTTCATGATCAGCTCTAAATCACACAATTGACGCTGGGTAAGTGTCAGCGAAAGAGTATCTGCAGGTACAGAGACGGGTGTTTGTGAAGTCAATAAGGGTAAGAGCAAAACTAAAAATAGAATCGACTGCCATTTCCTGGTTAAGAGTAGGATATTTCTTCTCATAGTGTTGATACCTCCTTAAAATTTGCAAAGTTAAGTTAACTATTTTTTTATTTTTTTCAAAGGAATAGTGGCCATAGGGCCATTTTAGGGTCAGGAATATCAAGCAGGAATGGAGACCTGAACACACTAGAATCATTCTCTAAGGAACGCGAATTTCTAATTCTTTAAGCTGTTGATTGGTCACCTTCGATGGACTTTCCAGCATTAAGTCGCTGGACTTCTGTGTTTTAGGAAAAGCAATCACGTCGCGGATATTTTCGGTATGCGTTAAAATCATCACAATGCGATCCAACTCCAGAGCAATGCCCAAATGAGGAGGTGTTCCATAACTTAAAGCCTCGAGAAAGAAGCGAATTTAGTATCAAGTTCCTCCTATATAACTTCTTACGTTGAGTGCCTTGAACCCGCGCCCTGATCGTGATGTTTCTCTTGCTCCTTCTTAAACAAGATGGTGTTTCTGGAGGAATGTTAAAAAGTGCTACATATAGTCCTGCATCATTTTTATTTTCGAATGTAAAAAAATAAGCAGTTTTATTCATTTAACTACTCTCCTATACGGGATAACCACTGCTATTGCTAACAGGGCTTCACCAATGAACCTATCAAAAACTGCTACGACCAAACTATGGGACGGGCTTGATTAGCACCAATGAGTCGTCGGCCTCTTGCATTTACATTCTGTTTCTATTCGTTAGTTTGTAATTGTTTTAATGTTGTATTTCTTTGAATCCTTTGGGTTTTTATTTACGGGCCTTCATATAGACGGTGCAGCGACGGTGTAAAATAAAGCCTAAGTCATCAGCTTGTCGCATTAAGCCTCTTAAACGACGTTCTCGATAAGTTTTTTCGTAATATTCTTCCCCAAGTTCAATATACGATTTTTTTCTTTGATCATTGTATATAGTATTGTAGCCATTTTATGAGCTACTGCCGTGATCGCTTTGGGCGCTCCAAGTCGAGTTTTCATACGTCTTAGAAAGGCTCCTAAATAAGATTTAGAGTTCCACAAGGTATTTGCTGCCATCCTTAAAAGGTTTGCTGCCTTATTGACACAACGTTTCGTTTTACTACTAATGATGTTGCCACCCGAAATCTTATTTCCAGGGCATAAGCCCAACCAAGATCCAAAATGCTTAGCAGTTCGCCAAGCTTCTACGGTACCGCCTAGCTCTGCCATGATTTTAAGAGCTGTTGCCTGATCAATTCCAGAAAGAGTAGTGATGTCGACCCCATAGATTTCTTCCATGATGGGAGATATCGGGGACTGGAAATTAGATTTTTTGTTCCTTGTTTTGCTACTAGGTGTTTCTAAATCGTTGCAAAGCATTTGAGAATGCTGTTCTTCTAGCTTTTTTTGTTTTTGCGTTGTTGTTGATGCTATTTGCATCCGCTTGCTAAGTTCATTTAAGGCTTTTTCAATTTCTTTCTCACACTCGGCGATTAGTTGACTATAATAAAGGTAGAGATCTCGTGATTGCTTTAATAGACATCTTGCATAACCACAATTCCTTGCCCCTGCCCTTGCCCAATTAACGAAAAGATGTGGTGTTTTCATCTTCGAGAAGTCCTTTTACTTTCAGCCTCTTTGATAACCGCTCTTTTTTGATTTTTTTTGGGCAAGGGCAGGGCAGGGATTGTGGTTATGCAAGATGTCTACTTAAAGAGCTGTAGTTAGGCCTGGAGGGCCATAATGTTACAGCCCAGGTCGGAGCGCGGCGGAGACCTGGTAAGAATAAAAAAGAGTTGAGTCCTGAAACCCACGATTCGCGTAAATTTTTTCAAAGGTAGGTAGACAAAATCTATTTTTTATAAAATCATCTGTCACTAACTTCCAGGAGGAAACTATGACAGATGTTTTTAATGTAATCAGTGAACGTATAGATGATGTGCCTTTAATTATTGAAATTTGTAAACAGCTAAGATTGGATGAAATGATCGAAGATCATCTAGGAACCCATGGACTGCAACAAGGTATGCCTAATGGAAAACTTACGGTTGGATGGCTTTCATATATTATTTCAAGGTCAGATCATCGAATGAATTCTGTAAGGGACTGGGCCAATAAAATACCCCTTGTTCTAACCTCCTTACTGGGTAGTTCTATTCGCGATGTCGAATTTTCTGATGATCGATTGTGCAATTTACTTGATCGTTTTGCTATTGATACCGCATGGGAAGCATTAGAGACAAATCTCTGGAAGAATGTTGTAGAGGTTTATAAACTTCCAATAAGTACCATTAGATTTGATGGAACAGCAGCCTGTGGTTATCACGAAATTACTGAAGATGGTCTTATGCAATTTGGGGCAAGTAAGGACCATCGTGCAGACCTATCATCGCCTGGCTCGACCAGGATCCCAACCTGGCCGTCGAGGATCGTCTCGGGAATCGCCGCCCATCGGGTGCTCACGACCGGCAGGCCGGCGCCGAGCGCCTCCAGCAGGACCAGCGGCTGCCCTTCCGGCGGATACTGAGTGGGGTAGACAAATACATCCGCCCACTCGTACTGCTGGCGCTTGGCCTCGCCCGCCTGCTGCCCGAGCATGCGGACGTCCGCGCAGTCCGCGGGCAGCGCCGCTATCTCCCCGCGCAGGGACCGCTCCACATGGGCGCTGCCCGATCCCACGATCCGGACCTCCCAGCCACGTGACCGCGCTCCCAGGCGCCGCACGGTACGCACCACCTCGAAACATCCCTTCTCGGGCAGCAGGTTGCTCAGGTAGAGAATCCGGAATCCACTTCCGTTCCTTGGGGCCCTCCGGGACGCACCGCTGAAATCGTCGACGACGTTCGGAACGAAGCAGACGCGCTCGGGCGGAACGAGGCCGTCGAACTGCGCTCGCAGTTGCGGAGTGAGAGCCCACGCCTGGTGCGCCTGGCCGAGGATCGCCCGGATCAGCCAGCGCAGCAGCCTGGGTGAGCTCGCGTAGAACTCGGCCAGGCCGGCGCCATGAAGCTGCACGTACAGCGTCCGTCGCTTCAGGCGCACGACCGCCGCGAGCACCGCGTCCCGGGCGAGGCCCCATGTGCCCTGGGAGATCGACATGTGCACGCCCGCGTCCGACTCGCGGTCCAGCACACGCCACAGCTCCCAGGCGTGCCGCATCCCGAGCCATATGTTCTGCAGGTCGAGGCGTCCGATCGTGGCCACCGGGCGCGGATCCCGCGTGTCGACGTGTCCAGCGAGAGCGTCGAGTTGCTCGAGCGCCCGCAAGAGCTGAACGGTCATGACCGCCACACCGTGGAAGGGGGGCGGGGTCGGGCCGACCACGACGAGGCGCGGAACCGTCTTGGAGCTCATGACAGAGCTGCCGCCTCCGACAAGGCTGGCATGGAGTGTCGCGCGCCGGATTTCCCATCGAGGAACGTCTGTTGCCAGATCTCGAGCGTCAGCAGCGCCCACAGCCGGAGCGCGTTGTCCTCGGTGCCCGCCTCGTTCGCCGAGATGATCCGCTCGACCTCGGTGTGATCGAACAGGCCGCGCGCCCGCACGGCATCAGCCGACAGCAGGTCGTGCACCATCGGCTTGAGGTCGGCGTTGAGCCACGCCCGCACCGGCGCACCGAACCCCGCCTTCGGTCGCCAGATGATGTCACGAGGCAACGTACCTTCCATGCTCCGTTTCAGGATGTACTTGCGGGTGAACCGCCGCAGCTTCAGATCGGGTGGGAGCCGCGCCGACAGGGCCACCAACTCGTCGTCGAGCAGCGGCACACGGACCTCGGTCGACGCGGCCATGCTCATCTTGTCCGTATAGGCCAGATTCAGGCACGGGAGGAACGTCTTGAGATCGACGTAGAGAAGCTGGTTGAGCCAGCCGGCGTCGGCCACGCGACCGGCGAAGGCTCGATGGGTGCCAAGCGCGTCGTCGGCTGTCGGTTCAAGGCCGCCGGCCAACAACCGCGACAGCTCACCGTCGCGGTAATACGAGCAGTACACGAGGTAACGCTCCAGCGGCGAGGCGTCGAGCCCGCGCATGAACTTCATGAGATTGCGGCGGGGCCCGCGCATCCGCCCCGGCCGGCCCAAGGTCAGGCGAGACTCAAGCGTCTGACGCAGTCGTCGCCGGCCGGCGGGCGGCACCCAATCCATGAGCTGGCCGATTCGCGCCGCGAGGTGACGCGGGTACCCGGCGAACAGTTCGTCTCCGCCCATACCCGAGAGGACGACGGTCAGGCGCTTTCTGGCGGCCGCGCAGATCAGGTACGTGGAGATGCAGGCGGGATCCGCGATCGGCTCATCCATGTGCCACACCAGCTTGGGGAGGAGGTCGACGACCGAGGGCTGAAGGATCTCCTCGTGGTATTCGGTGTTGAACAACGTGCCGACTTGACGCGCGTAGCGGACGTCGTCGGGAACAATCTCGTGCGCCAGATCGCTGGCGCTGAACCCGATGGTGTAAGTGGTGGTGCGCTTACCAGGCTGTGCCATCGAGGCCACGATCGCGCTCGAATCGACCCCGCCGCTCAGGAAAGCGCCGAGCGGCACGTCGGAGACCATCTGTCGCTGGACCGCCTCATGCACGGCGTCAGCCACCAGATCACACCATTCCCGTTCCGAGCGCTCCTCCGGGGCGAAGTTGATGTCCCAGTAGCGGTCGATCCGGAGCCTCCCGTCGGCGAACGTGGCTCGGTGCCCCGGCGGCAGTTTGTATACGCCGTCGAACAGCGTGTCGGGATCCGGCACCCATAGCAGCGTGAGATATTTGGCGAGCACGTCGGTTCGCATCCGAGGCGAAGGGAGCACCGGGAGCAGGGCCTTCACCTCTGAGGCGAAGTAAAAGGCTCCGTCGTGGTTGGCCCAATAGAGGGGCTTGACACCGAGCCGGTCCCTGGCGAGGAACAGCGATCTGGTCGAGGTGTCCCAGATGGCGAACGCGAAAATCCCGTTCAGGTGACTCACCATGTCGCGTCCGTGACGCGCATACATCGCCAACAGGACTTCGGTGTCGGTCTCGGAGGCGAACGAGAATCCTTGGCGCGCCAAGCCGGCACGAAGCGCCCGATAGTTGTACAGCTCGCCGTTATAGGTGATCCAGTAGCGCTCGCCCGCGTACGACATCGGTTGAGCCCCGCGTTCGCTCACGTCGATGATCGCCAAGCGGCGGTGCCCGAGCGCTGCCGGGACACCGCCTTCCGCTGCCGGAAATACCCGTACGCCGGCACCGTCCGGTCCGCGGTGGGCGAGCAGCCGGGTCATCGCCTCGACCGCAACTGAGTCTTCGCGGCCTACGTATCCGCAGATGCCGCACATGTCTCAGGGCCGGTCGCGAGAAAGCCGATGGGCGTCGTTGAGTGCAGCCAGCGTCGCCTGCATCGAATCGAGCGGATCGGGTTGGGACAGGCTCGGGTCCGTAGCCTCGCCGGTGATCAGCCGGTGGAGCGAGATGAACTCGCCAAGGTGTCCCTTGTCGCGGCGCCGATTGACACGAACCGGGCGCCGGCCTCCGAGGAGCGTCAGCTTGGTGAAATCGTCGAGGATCGCCGAACGACCGCCGGCGTGTGCTTCGACGTACTCCTTGGCGAGGCCCGGGGCGCCACGCGCGGTGTATAGGACCGTGGCGAGCGAGCCGTCGCCGAACTCGAGCAGCAGGGCGAATCCCTGGCCGACGCCGAGCGCACTCGTGCCGTCGGCGCTCATCGTGCATTTGACGACCCGCGGAATGGACCCGACGACCCAGCACGCGAAATCCACGAAGTGGCAGCCTTCGCCGACGAGCCGGCCGCCACCATCCTCGGGGTCATTGAGCCAGTGGCTCGCAGGCAACGCGCCGGCGCTCACGCGGTACGTGACGTCGATCGGCGCACGCGCGGCCCGGACGTGATCTCGGAGCTGGGCGGCCAATTCCGCGTGGCGCCGATTGAAGCCGACGAACAGCCGCCGGCCGGTGCCGCCGGCGGCCTGTCGCAACCGATCGAGCTCCGTGACGGTCAGGCAGGGCGGCTTCTCGACGAACACCACCTTGCCCGCGTGTAGGGCAGCCTCGGCCAGGGCAGCGTGCGACCCGTGTCGCGTGGCGATCGCGACGACGCCCGCGTCGGGGTCCGCAATCGCATCGTCATAGCTCGTCGCTCGCACAAACCCGAACTGGTCGGCGGCGGTCTTCGCTGAGAGCCCCTTGGCACTCGCGATTGCGCCTAGCGCAAAGCCGGCCTTGCGCAGCCCCGGGATCAGCACCCTCTGCCCGAAGCTGCCCGCCCCGATCACGTTCACCGTGGTGGCGACGCCCGATGGGCCCGGCGGTATGGACGGGGCTCGGTGGCCGTTCGGCGACGGGGCCCGTAACTCTTGTGCGCCGTATTGGAGAACCACCCCCAAAGGGGATGCCTTTGCCGAGAGCAGACGGTCGTACGCGTCGGGCGCGTGATCGACGGCGATGCGCTCATGCACGAGAGCGTCGACATCGATCCGTCCGCTTGCGACGAGCTCGAGGAAGGCGGCCATGTTGCGGCGTTCGGTCCAGCGGACGTAGCCGATCGGGTAGTCGAGGCCGCGCTCTTCGTACTCGCGGTCGTAGCGCCCCGGGCCGTACGAGCGTGAGAAGCGGATGTCGACCTCGCGCCCGTAACCAACCGCGCGCGGAACGTCGACCTTGACATCCCCGACGATTACGACTCGGCCCCGATCGCGCAGTAGGCGCACGGCGAGCTCGACCGGATCGTTCGACCTAGCCGAGGCGGTCACGATCACGGCGTCGAACTCCCCGACACCGGACGGAGCGTTCAAGGCAGTGAGAGCCGCCGGCTCGTAGCCCATGTCGATCGAGCCGAGGCTGCGTGCCTTTTCCACCAGCGATGGAGACAGGTCGACGCCCATGACGATGGCGCCCGCGGCGTGCAAGATCTGTGCCGTCAGCTGCCCCACCAACCCGAGGCCGATCACCGCGACCCGCTCGCCGAGACGCGCATCCGCCTGATGCACGCCGTGCAGTGCGACGCTGGCGATGGTCGCGAACGCGCCCGCCTCGAAGCCGACGCCGTCGGGCAGCGAGACGCACAGGTTGCCCGGAACCTGAACGATGTCGGCGTGCACGGCATAGTCGCCTCCGCCGCACGCGACCCGATCCCCGGGGTAAATACCGCGAACGTGCGCGCCAACCTCGAGCGCCACGCCGGCGGCGGAGTAGCCGAGCGCCGTCGGCTGGTCAAGCTTGGTGCGAACCGCCGTGACCGTGTCGCGCACCCGTCCCGGCGCGCCTTGTCGAGGACCTGCCGGGCTTGATCGGGTCGTGCGCGCGCCTTGCCGACCAGGCTCTCCCTGCCGGCGGCGATCTTGCTGCGTTCGGTTCCGACACTCAGAACACTGGCCCGCACGTCCACCAGGACGCATTCGGGCGCAAGGCTCGGAGGGGGAACCTCCAGGACATCGACCCGTCCGTCGCGCAAACGCAGGGCGACCTGTTTCATGTCAGTTCCCGCGCCCCGTGCCGGGCGCGGAGTCAGCTCTCACGCGCGACCGTGTCAGGGGCCGCTCCGTTGGAGGTCGACTGCGCGCCGACGATCGCTCCCGTGCCGGCGTGATGCGGATCGTCATATTGATAGCCATATCCGTACCCATAGGCCGAAGCACCGCGCGGGCGCTTGTATCCGTTCGCGATCACGCCGACGACCGGCGCGTCCACGCTTGTCAGCGTCTCGCGTAGCCGCGCTGCCACGTCCCTGCTGTTCGCGCCCAACCGACTGACGATGAGCACGCCGTCGGATTGTCGAAGGAGTGGGAACGCGTCCGGCAGCAACACCAGTGGCGGCGTGTCGATCACGACCAGCTCGTCGTTGTCCTTCGCCTCGGCCAGCAGCGCGGCCATGGCTTGGCTCTCGATGACCTGGGGCGGGTTCGGGGGCAGCACCCCCCCGGCCACGAGGACGTCGAGGCCGATGGGGCTTCCTTTA
>CAWCVY010000025.1:0-37136 GCA_963799115.1 uncultured Chlamydiae bacterium
ATCTTAATAAGGCTGAGTCTTATCACCGAATAGTTTACGGGTAACGACATTTGAGCGGGGGAGTCAATCGCATTACCGCAGCTTGCGGAACAGGAGCAACGAGTTGTGCGATGTTAGCTAGAACTATGGGACATATTAACGACAGCTCAAGTGTGGATGTTTTCTTAAAGGCCGGATCTATTACGATTCATCCCAAAAAGGGGGGTTCTGTTATGTCAGGACCGGCAATTATTGAAAGCTTGCAGCTGCCATGAAGTCCGCTTTTTACGCAGCTTGACATAAAATTCTATATGATATTAAGATTGATATTATAACGATATCATATGGAGGTATTATATATGTCGACGCCCAATTTCAACCTTAGAAATATTGCTCCTGGCACCATGTCGTTGTTGAAGAGGGAAGCAAATAAGCAAAATATCAGTGTCAATTCGTTAATTCTGAAGATTATTGAAAAAGGCCTTGGAATTGTACACCCAGCCAAAAAGGCTGTTTATCACGATCTAGATTACCTAGCCGGAACTTGGAGTAAGGAAGAGAAGGAAGCATTTGATGATAACATAAAATCTTTTGATAACATTGATAAGGAGCTTTGGTAATGAGGCCCATATTATTTGATACCAACGCTTATGCATCCTTTAAAAGGAATGAAATCAACATAATTGAAATTGTTCAGCATGCTGAATGGATAGGCATAAGTCCTATTGTGATCGGAGAATTGATTGCAGGATTTGATGGGGGAAGTAAAGCGAAACAAAATAAGATGGAATTACTGAAATTTTTAGAATCTTCCAGAATAATAGTATATCCTATCACTCTGGATACTTCGCATTTTTTTTCACAGGTTTATTGCACCCTTAAAATTAAGGGCAAGCCCATTCCGACAAATGATATGTGGATCGCCTCACAAGCCTTGGAGCACGGTTGTGTGGTATGTACCCACGATAAACACTTTGGTTATATAGAAGGTTTGATATCAGGAAGTACCATAACAGATTTATTTGTATAAATTAACTCCGATAAAATTGTTTAGAATATCCATCCCTGTGGTGTTTCTTTAATGCTAAAAACATTTATATAGTTTTTATAAACTTTAAATTAAATAGTATTATATACTATAAATTGTAGGTTTTTTATAGTTATTAAAATATTTATGCAGGTTACTATGAGTATCGATGATATTTCTTCCTGTAAAGAGTATTTATTGAATCTTGTTTTTGAGGATAAAAAAAATCTTTCACAAAAATCAATCGAAACAATTCCTTCAATAATCCAAC
This sequence comes from uncultured Chlamydiae bacterium, assembly GCA_963799115.1. Lineage (GTDB taxonomy): Bacteria > Chlamydiota > Chlamydiia > Chlamydiales > Parachlamydiaceae > CAWCVY01. Next base: position 1,278 of record CAWCVY010000025.1, read on the forward strand.
GACTATTCGAAGCCGAAGTGGGGAAAGGACATAGCGGTTTAAAAGTCCTTAAAGCTAAAAAGGATGCATTACTTTCTTCCTTATATTATTCAAATATTGCTTTAAATGCATTAAATGTTGATCCCTTAAAGCGTTCTGAGGTTTTTACGAAAATTAATGAAATGATTACTAAATATGACGGAGATTTTTCCGAATTTGAAAGGCAATATGACGAACTGGTCCCTAAATATAACAAGGCCTGTTTGGAATGCCTAAAAGAACATAAAGAAATGACAGAACTTGATCGAAAACATCTCAAGTTTTGCATTATTTTGGGAGATTTGTTAAAAATTTCCCTTAATGACAATCAAAGGCAGGGCAAAGAACCTCTGCCGACACGTATCCCTATGGGAGAAGAAGCTATAGCTTACAATAAAGCGGCTCTAAAGATAAATAGGCAAATTGAATTAAAGCGCATTGAGGAATATAAAAAGATGACAAATGATCTTTTTTTGTCATCTCCTGAACTCGTCAAAAGCTCCCCTGAATTCAGTAGCGTAGAGTTAGGTTATGAAACAATCATGAAAAAAGATTATCTGGCGAGATCAAACGAAGACTTGGAACATCTCCATCTTTTAGCCGAGCATCATGCACGCAACCTGGGATTGGACATTGCAAAAGTGAGCGACAATGAAGAACTCCCGCTCATTGGGGTCGATGAATTAAACCTACCTTCTATGAAATGGAAAGAACCCGATTATGAATTAAGATATCGATTTTTAATTGATGTGCTGAAATGTGATCTTTTGACATGTTTAAAAAAAACGACTATTAACCGCGATTCTAAACAAAGTTCTGATGAAATTTCAAAATTGGCAAAAATTGGACGTCGCTTCGAACTTTATTTTTCCAAATTGAAAGATATGGAAGATTGGGAAAATGTCCTTGCGGCTGGATTAAGTATTAATGCGCATTACAAATACCTTAATTTAGACCATTCTCAAAAAATAGGCGAAGATCCTTGGATATTTGATTTTAATAAGCAATCGACATATCCCATTTATAATAATTTTTTACTAGAAATCAAAACAGATATGGATGAGATTGATCGTCATTTACAATTGCAGACTCAACTTATTAAATACAAGAATGATCCAAAGAAAATACAAAATCTTAAATTCCAAATTGAAAATTCAAATAAATCTCTACGTAAGAAATTTCAAACAGTTGATACTAAAGAGTTAATGAATATAAAAGTCAAACTTTCTCAACAAATTCAGATCTGCCATTATATCCTCGAGGGCACTGATAAGTATATAAAAAATTTTAAGTTCGATGAAGAATCGGGAAATGCTTGGGCATTTGTCCATCGCGGGGAAAATGTTCAGTTCGATTGATAAATAATGCGGGTTTTGGATAAGCAAGCTTATGCAAAACTCGAGTTATATAAATAATTATTAACAAGATAGGCAGGATAGACAATTAATGTTTCCAGATTCTAAATCTTTTTCCCTACATGAGGCGCCACTATTAATTTATTAATGGTTATAAAAAAAATTACAATTTGCAATTGTAAATTATGCAAAAAATGTTGAATTAAAACAACTAAAATAGTATTTCAATAAATTTGAGATTTCTGTTTAGTGAACGACAAGCGTTGTTGCATAGATCATATCACGGCATCCATACTTTTACGCATAGGTTTTTTTGATAAAATCCAGCGCGGATTTTCATTCAGATTTTTCATTTAATGAGAAACGATTCATTAGATTCTGGTGTCTGGAGAAATGAGCCTGAAGGGCTCTTAATTGCACACCGCCCAGGGCATCGCCTTGGGTAGGGATAAAAATAAATTTTCAGCCTGTATGTGTGCTAGAAAGGCACATTAATCACAAGATAAATTTACATCAAATAATGTCGTTCTCTGGCAGCCCTACAGGCTGCTATACTGCTCTAAACTTTACCCAGGGCGATGCCCTGGGCTGTTGCAATTAGAGCCTTTCAGGCTGATAAAAAGAGCCTTTCAGGGCCTTCAACGAACGACAATGACGGCCCCCCCCCTACACCTTTTCCCCACTTGCCTCGCACCTCGCAATATAGCGGGCATACGTTGCGTGCTGTCTTTCCATTTTTTTAAAATTGATTCAATCGTGCGTTGCATAAAATATCCCGATTTTTTCCTAATTTTATCATATTTGTTGATTTATGGGGGGTGTTTTGTCAGATTTGCCAAACATGGGTGCAGCGGTTGAAAGGGATAGGTGTATTGATCAATACTTAAGAGGCTTTAAGCGCTTCTCTTTTACGTTTTTTCTCTGGAAAAAAATCTTCTTTTGGAAAGAAAAATGTAAGGCACATCAAAACAAGCAGCCCTACAAGAATCCAACCCATGAGCCAAAAGCAATCATCAAGCGCAAGAGAAGTGGCTTGCCTGTCTAAATAAAATTCCAGGCGAGCGTCTGCAAATTGTCCTTGGATGCCTACTAGTTGTTTGGCATTTTTGAAAAATTGCTTCGTTTCCATCGAAAAAGCAGTCAGCTGGCTGCCGAGCCGCTCATGAAAAAAGATCTGACGTCGTTGCCATAAAATGATATAAAATCCTGCCCCTAAACCGCTAGCAATAGTGCGTACCGCATGAAAAAGGGAGACGATTTCCAGAGATGCATTCGCAGGAAAAGAAAAAAAAGCAAGCCTAAAAATAGGTGGCAAAAAAAGGGCTAAACCAATCCCTGCTAGTACCCGCGAATGGGCAACGTGAGCAAAATCGACCTCTATATCGAAGGTGGCGGTATAAAAACAGGAAAGGGCCAAGAAGATAATGGCAATGGAAAGCGGGATGCGGGTATCTAATAGGCCAAATTCTTTTACAATAAAAATGCCGGGTAGAATAGCCGCAAGCGCCATGTTCCCGATCAAAACTGCAATCCAAAGAGGGGTATAAAACACATAAAGGTGCAGCCATAGTGAAAGCAAAATAATCATGCCAAAATAAGCCGAATAAAGTACCGCCAGATTGATGAGGGCAAAGCTGAAGATAGGGTTTTTAAGAAACTGAAGATTGAGTATAGGATGGGGGTAAACAAATTCCCATAGGATAAAGAAAATAAAGAAAGGAATTCCTGCCATTGTGAGTCCTACAAATAGAGGTGAGCGAAACCAGTCAAGTTCTTGGCCAGTTGTAAAGGCAATGCATAGACAAAAAACTCCTATAAAGTATGAAAGATAGCCTACCAGGTCAAAGGGAGTGTTCTCATAAGTAAATTCATAGTTCTTCAATCGAAAAAAGAAATATACGGCTAAAAAAAGAATAAAGGGAAGTTCGATATAAAATACTAATCGCCAGTCATAATCATAGGCAATCCACCCACCAAAACTAGCACCAAGGATGGGGACACAAGCATAAATCATTAATTTAAGAGAGGTAAGAAGTTTTTTGTTACTCTCCTGTGCAACAGAGCTAAAGATTCGATCTATTAATACAAAAAAGGGACCTCCCATTAGGCCTTGAACCAACCTGAATGTAATGAAGGCCGGGAAGTTGGGAGACGCAGCGCAGAGCCAGGAAAACAAAGCGAAAAAAAGCAGGCAGAAAGCTAGTGATTTTCGAATGCCAAAACATTCGGCAAGGGGCTTACCTAAAGGTATTCCTAAAGCATTTCCTAAAATATAAAAGACAATAGTATAGGTAGTGGTGTAATTGCTGCCGCCTAAATCTCCTACAATATAGAGCGATGCGATAATGGTGAGCGTATAGTTGAATATCACAAAGAATAGGACGCAGAAAGAATTAAATATAAGAAAGTTTGTTGAGCTTTGCTTCATGGGATACAGGGATTTCCTAAATCAGAAATTAAGGATTCAAAAGTGACATGAGAGGTGAGGTGTTCATCGAGATAGTTTACTAAAGCAGGATCGAGGTTTTTGTAAATAATTTGATCAATTGCTTTCTGAAGTCCCTTTTCTTCTTCTTCAAAAATAGAGGTGTGATAAGTGGGCCCGTAATTATTGTTGGGCACTAAAAGTCCGCTTTGGTCTTCCAAATCGACCACTGCTTCCATTGAAAGTCCTATCCGCAAAGGGTGATCTTTCAGCTCTTCTGGATCTAACTCCACGCGCACAGGTAAGCGTTGTACAATTTTAATCCAGTTGCCCGAAAGGTTTTGAGGTGGTAAAAGGGAAAATACGTTTCCTGCAGCACCAGGAAGTCCGACAATGATGCCGTGGTAAAGAACATCACTTCCATAAAGGTCAGATCTCATGGTCACTTTTTGGCCTATGCGCATACGTCTTAATTGAGTTTCTTTATAATTGGCATTGACCCAAATTTGATCTAATGGAATCACGCTCATAAGGGGATTTCCTGAGGGGATCCACATGCCAACTTGGATGGTTCTTTGCGCAATAATTCCATCTACAGGTGCGTAGACATTAGTACGGTACTCTTGCACCCAAGCATTGGCATAATCTGCAGCACTGGCTTGAACAAGCGGATGATTTCTTATTGTCGTGCCTTGCACAAGCGCAAACGCTTTACTATAGAGTTTATAGGTCATTTCTAACGAGTGGTAGCTTTCGCGATAAGCTGCCACTGCATGCTCAAAATCTTCTAAGGAAACGCCTTCCACATCAAGGACACCATAACGATGCTGATAATCTTGGATGGAGCGGATCAATTCGGCTTGCCTTACCTTAAGTTCTGCTTGATAAACAAACACCTGATGAAACAATTGGCAGACTTCGCGCACCACTTGTGACAGTTTTTTTTTGGTGGAATGGGATTGAATGCGTGCATCGGTCGCATCTAATTCAATTAGGAGCTGTCCTTTTTTTACAAAAAAGGTGTCATCCGTATGTATGGCTGTAATAAATCCTGATACGAGGGGAGTGATATACACCTGGTTGCCTTGCACATAGGCATCTGTGGTGAAAGCAATAACTCTAAGAAAAAACAACCAGAATAGCGCTACTGCGATTAAAATAATCAAGCAGATGCTCCAGTAAATCAAAGCAAGCCTTCGTCTACGTGGTTTAGTTGGATCTTCAGTCATCGCAGCAGCATCCTTCCTTAGTCAAAGGAATTTGCTCAGCAAAAAAACCTCCCCCTAAAGCTTCAATGAGTTGTACAGTTACTACATATTGCATATAGGTGAGGTCGACATCTTCAAGTTTTTTTGAAATCAGTTCTTGGAGAATGAGGTAGTTATCGAAAATGTTGTCTAAACCTGATTGTTTTCGCAGGAGCGTCAAATTATACCGATTTTCAGCGCTTTCTAAAATGGATTGTTGATTTTGTTTTTGCAGAAAAACCGATTTCCCTATGGATAATGCATCCGCTACTTCCTGAGTGCTACTTAAAAGTCTTTGATTATATTCGAAAATGGCGGCATCAAATTCTGCTTTTTTAGTATTAACATTAGCTAAAATTTCACCAGCAGTAAAGATCGGCAAGTTAAGGGCAGGTTTGTACCCCGCAGCGATGCTATTTTTATGAAATAGATGTTTGAATAGGAGGCTTTCAAGTCCTATGAAAGATGTAAGATTGATATCGGGATAAAAATCGGCAACTGCCGCTCCCACTTCATGGGCCAGCGCTTTTGCCCGCCAAATCTGAGCCATTAGATCTGGTCTGCGGGCCAAAAGACCTGTCGATAAGTCACAGGGCAGGCTTATGGCTTCAGGCAGAGGGGCCAGACTTTCATCAATATCGAGGGGAGTATCAGGACCAAAGCCTGCCAGAACATTAATCAAGTGCTTGTTGGCTGCAATCTCTGCATCAAGCTCTTCCAAAATCTTTTGAGTTTCAAAAACATTTTCTTGAGTAAAAAGAGGAGGAAGGGCTGAAAGGAGAGCGCTTTTTTTAAGTTGATTTTGGTAATCTAAGGTATAATAGAATACTGCATAAAGCTCTTTATAAAGCTCTTTTTTTATTAAGTTTGTTTTTAAAGCAAAGAAAGCCCGAGTTAATGTTGTAGTGATCACAAGGGCAACCTCTGCTGTCTCTGCTTCCTGAGCTTTTTTCCTTCCAAGTGCGGCATAGAATAGACGGTGGTATTTACCCCAAAAATCGAAGTCAAAGTTAAGTGTAAAATTTATATCAACTAAATTAGCATTAAGCGGGAGTTTGGGATTGAAGGCGCGATAAAGTCCATTCTTGCTTAGGTGCTGCAGATCATCGGTTATTTTAAAAAAAATCCAAGGGAAAAGCGCCGAGCGTGCAATCAATGCGATCTGCCAGGCAGCTTCAATGCGGCTTTCTGCTTCTTTCAAAGAGGGGTTATATGCCAGAGCATTGTCAATCAGGTCATTGAGCTGATCAGACTCGAACATTTCCCACCAATTGGCTTGAGGCCAATCCCCTAGTGCAAAAAAGTCAGTATTCAAGCTATCTTCGAGGCTACTTTCAAGCGAGATAGGGGGAGAAAGAGATTCCGTTTGTTGATATTTTGGCATTGAGATGTACCCACAACTCGACAAAAGGCAGAGACCTCCAATAATCGATCCCCTATTAAATTTTGAGTATAAATTGGAGTATTTGTGTTGCATCACTTAAAGTCTTTTGGATTTAGAAGATGTTATCAGCTCATGCAAATTCGTCATCCTTGTAGATAGCGCCAGGTCTCTAACGTAGCGGGAGCTTTCGCATAGCTCAAATACGTCAATTTAAGTGCGTTGATGTACTACAAACCACCTCTGAAGGGTATGAAATATTTGCTCGAAAAGAAATGGATATTAACTTTTTCATAGGATCAGTGAATCAGGGGCTTAAATATGCAAAAAAACCAGTTTGTGAAGTTTTTTTCTTAAGAATCTTTGTTAAGTAAGGGAGATTAAATAGTCAAATATTTTTTCAGGATATGCAAGATCACGAAAGGCATGATGAGCAAGATGATGATGAGCTGGAGTATTTTAATGTGTTAATTTTTTTATTATTAAAAGTTGAATTTAACAGTTAAGATTTTGCTTTTTTTTTAGTCGATCAAAGAGACAAGAAAAATATTGATAATAAAAATGGATTTAACATATGTCCTAATCAAGTTCAACCCCATGCTTCGAGTCTATCGCGGATAAAGCAAGAGCACAAAATTGTTAAAGAAGGGATGGAAATATATGAAATGGAGCACCCTCATTCAATACGCTTTGACCATGCTAGCTGCTTCGATGCCAGTTTTCGGTGTCGATGATACGGCTCAGGAGAAGATCAAGAAACCCAATATCTTGGTTATCATGGGTGATGACATCGGTTGGTTCAATATTGGCGCCTACCACCGAGGCATCATGTCTGGCAAGACACCGAATCTTGATAAGCTTGCCGCTGAGGGTATGTTATTCACCGATTATTACGCCGAGGCCAGCTGCACGGCTGGTCGCGCGAACTTCATCACCGGCCAACTTCCGATACGCACCGGTCTGACCACCGTTGGCCAGGCGGGAGCGGACATAGGTCTGCCGGCTCAGGCATGCACGCTGGCTACCGCGCTCAAGGCATTAGGCTATACTACTGGTCAGTTCGGCAAGAACCACTTCGGAGATTTAAATAAGTACCTGCCGACAGTGCATGGTTTCGACGAATATTTTGGCTATCTCTATCACCTCGATGCGATGTCGGACCCTTATTGGTTCGATTATCCCCAGGATTTGATTGACAAAACCGGCCCCCGCAATCTGGTACATTCCTGGGCGACCGACGTTGACGATCCGACTGACCAACCACGCTGGGGGAAGATTGGCAAACAGAAGATTGTGGACGAAGGACCATTGGCACCATTCCCCGACATGAAGGATATGCAGAACTGGCAGGTAGGCCGCAAGGCCAAGTACGACATGGAGACTTTTGACGAGGTGCTTGTTAAGAGTTCCATCGAGTTCATGGACAAGGCCAAGGCAGATGGCAAGCCCTTTTTCATCTGGCACAATACCACACGCATGCATATTTTCACCTATCTACCGCCAAAGTTTCAGGCCATGATGAATGCTAAGAGCAATTACAACGTAGAAGAAGCTGGTATGGCTCAAATGGATGATTGTATCGGCAAAATCCTAAAGCACCTGGAAGATATTGGCGAGGCCGAAAACACCATTGTGATCTTTACGACTGACAATGGTGCAGAAGTATTCACTTGGCCGGATGGCGGTATGACGCCGTTCCGCGCCACAAAAGGTACAGTTTTTGAAGGGGGTTTCCGGGTGCCATGCATTGTCCGCTGGCCGAACCACATCAAGCCGGGTGGGGTTGAGAATGGAATCTTCTCGGGTCTCGACTGGTTGCCAACACTTGTGGCTGCTGCCGGCAATCCCAACATCACCGATCAGTTGCTAAAAGGGGTGAAACTCGATGACCGGACCTACAAAAATCACCTGGATGGTTACAATCAGTTGGATTTGCTTTTAGGCAAAGCGCCCTCAGCGCGACATGAAATCTTCTACTTTGGTGGATCTCAGCTCGGGGCTATCCGCATTGATAACTTCAAGTATCAGTTCTTACAGCAGCCCTGGGGATGGCCTGGAGAAAAGCTCATAACCGACATGCCTACTATTGTGAACTTGCGTCAGGATCCGTTCGAGCGAACACCAGCCATTCGTGGCGAAAGCATGAATAACATGGGAGGAGGATACTTAAACGACTTCTATGCGCGCCAGTTTTGGCGTTTTGTGGCTGTCCAGAAAGAAGTGGGAAAACTTGCATTGACGGCGATTGACTTTCCGCCCATGCAGCCATCGGCTTCATTCAATCTGTCCACCATAAAGGCCAAGATCGACGAGATGATGAAGCAACATGAAGGAGAATAAGTATACTGCCTACCAAGAATTTTTTACCGAAAGAAAATTCAAGCCAAGCTGACTATCTTTTTCACTAGGGAAAGCGCTCGAGCTTGGCTATTTCCCAGCCTTAGTTTCAAATTCTGACACGAACGGAAATAGAAGGAGATTTGTCAATGTTCTTGAGATAAAATTCTTCACCCCTTTTTTTAAGCTCTAATGTATCGCCTGCCTTCCAATCAGTCGGAATACACAAACTTAAGAAATTGTTGTGGTAGAATACTTTTTTGACTCCTGAAACTGAAAAATGACCTTGACCCTCTTCAGAGCATACTATACCCCTAATTCGTTTACGCCACAGGGTTTTGTTTAACGAAGTGCAGTTTCCTTCAAGAGTAAGTTTGAGCAAATCGCAAGGAGAACCGTAAGAGATTTTTTTTGTTCTCATGTTTTTAAGAGCATATAGACCCTTATCAGAAAAATGATCTTTGAAAATTGAGATTTGATCATTTTGTTGCCAATTACTGATAGCGTGTTTCATTTTAAAAACACGACCATTGACTATAATCGTGCGATCAAAATGAGAAATATCTTGAATAAGGTAAGTGCCAAGTAATTCCTTTGTTTCAAAGGGAGAATTTTTTTTTGCTTCTGGGGTTGGTGGAACATGAGGTTCTTCTTTGGGTAATTCTTCATTTACTGTGTGATGATCATTTTTTGGAGTTGGCGGAATAGGGACTGCTTGTTTAGGTAGTTTCTCTTCTAATTTGGGATGATTATTATCCTTGGGAGTTGGTGGAGGTGGGACTTCTTGTTTAGGTAATTCTGCATCTACCCTGGGATTGACCTCTTGCTTAGGTAATTCCTCCTTTTTTTTCTCGTCATTCAAATTGTTGGGCTTAAAGTCTATTTTATTTGCATTTTCCTTCTTTTCTTGGTTATTTAAACCGACTTTAATTTGCTGTTCATCGTTCGCTATTTTCTTGACTGTAAAGCGGGTGCAGCAAATATAAGCTAATAACGCAAACGCTGCTATTGCAATGGCAATAGTTTTTTTATTTACAGAAGATAAAGCAGGTAAGATTCTCTCTTTAAAAAGGGATGTTGCATGTGTTGATAATGAATATATATTCATAAATAACTTTTGTTTGAAATTTATTGTTTTTTTACATAAATAAATTTTATGGTCAAATAAGTATTTATTGCAATTAAAAAAGTGACAGTAATTGTTTATTGCTGCTTCCTGACAGACTCATAATGTTGCAAGAGGGATAGCAGGTTTGTGGGTAAGCATGTTCAAGAGCTTTCCCTAGAGGGAGGAAGCGGTAAGCGTGATCAAGAAATAGATTTAATAGACTTCTTGCATAATTAAGATTTTATTTTTTACAGAGAGAGAGATGATGTGGAAAAATCTTCAGAATTACTATAATGATGTCTTAATGCTTAACGCAGAGACGGGGAGTCAGAGACATACTTTTACGCATAAGTTTTTTTGACAAAATCAAGCGCGAATTTTCATTCAGATTTTTCATTTAACGAATTAGAAATGACTCATTTGATGCTGGTATCTGGAGGATTGAGCCTGAAGGGCTCTTAATTGCAAGTGGGTTAGGGACTGGGTTTCCCAGTCCCTCCCCGTTGCCGCAAAAGGGTCAATTCCCTTTATTTACCATCGTGCAACTTTCTAGCAATGGGCGGCGCCTCGATCCTATCCTCAAGTAGAGGAACAATGCTAGTACCTCAATCGCATTCGGCATAGTTCAATGCAGTTCAACACTCCAAGTTTTGTGATGTGTTTATTCCTAAACCGGCTGTTATCGTAGTGCGATATCCGTTTGTATTTCATACATCGGATCCGTTTTCTAATCCATTTATCCAGTTTCCTGAATTGACCTATCACATTGGTAGTGCGTGTGCAAAAGTAATTGACAGTTCCTCTTATGACTTGATTCAGCTTTTCAACTACTTTCTGATCTAGGTTATGACACCGTATGGTGATTTCTTTCACTTTGGTCTTAAATTTCTCCACTGATTTCTTTCGCATCTTTGCTCCCCAGCTATTTATTTCGAAACCCAGGAAATCGAATCCATCCTTAGCACGCGTTATATGCGTTTTTTCTTGGCTGAGTTCGAGTCCTAGTTCATTGAGGAAAGATTGCGCATCTTCCAGCGCCTTTTCGGCCTGTTTCTGGTCTTTGCATAATATGACGAAATCATCCGCATAACGGACAAATTTATATCCTTTTTCATCTAGTTGTTTATCTAAATGATCGAGGACCATATTTGAAAGTAGGCAGGATATGACCCCGCCCTGAGGAGTGCCTTTTGTTGTAGGTCTGAATTCACCCTCTTCCATTACTCCAGACGTGAGAAATTTTTCGATAAGTGAGAGAATATTACCATCCGCTATCTTGGCTTCTGCTGATTCTACGATTACTCGTAAAGGTATATTATCAAAGAAACCCTTGATATCTGCATCTACGATATATGTGTAACCCTGTTGAATGTAGAGCTCTACACACTCAACAGCTTGGTGACAGCTTCTTCCTGGCCTAAATCCGTATGAGTTGTCATGAAATTGACAGTCAAAAATAGGGTTTATCAATCTCCGCACAACCTCTTGTGCAATTCGACATCGCACAGAAGGTATTCCGAGAGGTCTTGTTTTTCCATTCCCTTTCGGGATATGGACTCTTTTTAGTGGGATGGGCTTATAAGTTCCCTTTTTAAGTTCATTCATAAGCTTGCTAAGATTTCCTTCTAGGTCTCTTTCGAAAGCCTTGATTGAGATCTTATCAATTCCCGCTGCCCCTCGATTTTTCTTTACTGCTTTGAACGCTTCATGCATAAGCTTTGTTGTGATTCTCCCAGTGAGAGAATGCACTTTTTGCTTATCGTGTGTTATTTTCACGTATTGGTTTCTCCTAATACTAGTGATTGTTGGATAACTCTTCGTATCAAGTTCATAGGATCGTTCCTTAGAGATCTGCCCCACCTTTCCTGAAAAAGGGAAGAGGATAACCTATGCGGTTTTTCTCAGCGTGGCGTCTAACTTATCCGAACCTGTTACGTTCGTTATCTCTGATTTTCGGTGTCCCTTATGATTACACTCATAATCATCTCCGGGACGCTGTGGACCTCAAGAGGTTGGAATTGAAGTTAATTCTGTTCCTCCCATCCTATCATCTTCGCATTTCGGACTGGCCTTATAGCTAAGACTCGATACTGGCGTATCAGGAAGTAGGCCCTCCTCGGTAAGTATGCAATGCCTTTTTCTTCAGGCGAAGTCACTTATAACCCCTATGATCCTAAAAGGACTTTGTCGTCTATTCCTTCCAGATGGAATCTTTGGATTCCAGCGCTTCATTAGGCCGTGGAAATTAGCGCAGACATAGAGGCCAGAATGTGGCTCCTCCCAAAATATCATGACCTGGCTCCTTCGTCATAATCAATTGCTTGATTACGCTAGCTGATCCGTACCTTGTTCTCACAAGTTCGAGTCATGATTTCTACACGAGGACGAACTCGCATAGGTAGGCTTAGAGTTTATATTTATTTCATATTCCTCCATTCCGTTTAAGACTTAGTATCGCATACCAGCGATTCGCACACAGCCCAGGGCATCGCCCTGGGTAGGGATAAAAATAAATTTGCAGCCTGTATGGCTGCTAGAAAGGCGCATTAATCATAAGATAAATTTACATCAAATAATGTCGCTCTCTGGCAGCCATACAGGCTGCCAGAGAATGAGAATTCATGCTGGATTTTGTCAAAAAAACTTATGCGTAAAAGTATGGTCAGAAATCTGAATGAAAATTCATGCTGGATTTAGTCAAAAAAACTTATGTGTAAAAGTATGTTCAGAAAGACGCAGAGGGATTTTCTGCGTCTCTCTGACTCGCCCATCTCTGCGTTAAAAAAAATAATTACGCAAGAAGTCTAATTGAGAAAAAATAAAATTTAAGAGAAGGGGGGGGACTTTAATTCCCCCCCTAAATAATTTATCTAAATTACATCTTATTTGATGATTCGTCTCGCATGAGAGAAGTGAGACTTATACCATCCTTTGAATGGACGTAAAGCTACATTATTAGTTCCACCGGTGGTTGAATCAAGAATGGTATTTTTATCGATGTACATCACGACATGGATGATTTGGTCTTTTTTAGGACCAAAGCCTTTAATAAAGAGGAGGTCTCCAGGCTGCAAGGGATCATTAGAATTCAGCCTGCTTCCTGCTTTTTCTGCCTGTGGCCCTATTCCCGATGTAAATTTTTTTACACCCAACCCATAATTATATATCCAAGAGGTAAAGTTTGAACAATCAATCCCCTTCATTCCAGGAATATGATGGTGTTTATAGGGAAGTCCTAAATATTTTTTTCCTACTGCCACTATTCTATCTCTTTTCCATTGAAGAGGATCTTGCACCCAACTGGGTGGATTAACTTCTGGATATTGTTTGGCGCCAGGGCCCCATTTTCCAAAACCAGTTCCCGGATTAGGAGTTGGCCAAAGGTGTTTTGGTGTTTTTGATTGGGGAAGTTTATCTCTTAAAGAAAAATCTGCTGTAAGTGAAGAGTTATAGTCAGGGGCATTCTCGATGAGAAAATTCATCTTATCTGGTATTGATAACGAGTCGTAATCAACATTTAAATGTGATGTTGCGGCATTTCTTGATGAAGATTCGACAATAGGCGCTTCTTCTTCTTCTTCTTCTTTGGCGCTGCTGTTAGTGGGTGTGCTTAAGACAGGACTTTTAAGAAATTTTTGTAAATCTATAACGACTGCTGAGATATTATCATTGCTTCCGCTTGCATAGGCATTTTGAATGAGAAATTCAGCTTTATCTGCTGGAGAACCTTTGAGATTTTGCATGGTATCAGCCACTTGATCAGAAGAAGCTACATCCCATAAACCATCGCACGCTATAACAAGAGAAGGATTCCCACCTTTTTTAATTATTTCTTTTAATTGAATAGAGTCTAAATCAACTATTTTAGGCCGTGAATTTACACCCTTGATCTCGTAGTCACCGACCGCACGTGCTGTCGCTAGTTGTCCTTGAACTCGATTTCCAATAACAACCCCTCCTCTTTTTTTAACCCCATTTTCAAATCTTCCGATTTTAGGATCGGCATCTTGACTTAAGGTTGTTGCATGACCGTTTTGACAAAGGACTGCTCGGCTATCGCCAACATTGGCAATCCAAAGATGGTCATTAAAATACATAGCGATACAAGCTGTTGTTCCTGATAAACCATGGAATGCGTTATTTAAATCCACAAATGCAATTTTTAAAGCATTGTAAATCGCCACATCTTCACCGGCCTTCTGATATTTTTCGAGATAAAGAGGGAGTATTTCTTCAAATTTTCTTTGTAAATTATCTGCCACAAACTTCGAACACGCATGCCCTCCGTGACCATCTAATATTCCTGCGATCTTGACCTCTTTAGGGGTGCCGTTGACATGAATGAAAAATTTAGAGGCTACATGTTCATCTTCTTGGGTAGGTCGTCTATCACTTTTCATATGCGCTACTCCAACACCATTCAGCCCATCAACTAACTCAGATTTTGCAGCATCATTTTTACTTAATACAGCATTTCTTTCTTTAACTTTAGAAGCTGTTAACTCATTCCAAAAGGATTCAAAACCGCTTAAGACGGGTTGATTTGCTTCTTCAGCAATTTTTCGATTTTTGTCCAATCTATGTCTTACATCTATAGGATCAACGTGCTCGTGTCGATTGATGTCTATTTCACCTCTTGGTTTCCGATTTAGGCGACCATCAGGTCTTCTATTCTGATTCCTAAAAAGGTCCATAGGTCTTACAGTCCCCAAATTTGTGTCTCTGGAGCTCATAAATTTACGATCATTCCAAATAACTGCATCAAAGCCTTTCGCTTGAGCCCAAGCAGCAACTTTTGCTGAAAATGCATCATTGGCCGCGCGAGTTTTGTGATTTTTTAGGTTTACATACCCCACTTCTTCTTTGTTTAAGCCTTCCCCTAAGCGCAAATTTCTGATCGCTTTGTTCAAATTTGTCACGTTCAGGTTCTCAGCAGTTGTAGCAATAATTCGATGATTTCCTGAAGGTGTATAATTAAAAGAATCTTTCGAATGATTATTAATATTTAATTTAACAATATTCATATTACCTACTTTATGGATTAAATTTAGTGTGTCAATATATTTATTATTAATGAAAATTGTTAACAGTAAATAAATTTTTTGTATTAAAAAAATAAATTAATTAGATTTTTGAATTTACAGGTTAGCTTGAATTTGTTATATAATTCTAAAAGCCGCAAGAGCTCGCAGAGGGGAGTGGGGAGCCTAAATCTAAATAAGCCTTTTAAACTTGATGTCGCTATCTCGGTAGCCCGATTTATCGTTGTCAGAATTCACTACAGCTTGTAGAATACAAACTTTTTGAATCATCTCTATCTTTAGCAAGGAGAATCTCCATGTTGAAAGCGTTCCTACCAGGTCAACAAGAGCTCAATGAGCTCATTCAGAAACTCACTAACATCCCAATAAAGATTGCCTTTGAAAAAGTTCAACAATTGGCTAAGAGGCTACCCCAAGAAATTACTGAAAAGCTACTCCGCGAGCTAAAGCTGAAACAAGATCAATTTGATCGAAAGATTGATGGGAGCTTACAACGGACGATTCAACTATGTAAAGATGCCATTCATGGGCCTAAGATAAGAATTGAGATATCAAGGTATGAGATTCTATCTGCCCAAAACTCCCCTCAGCAACTTATCTCAGGTAAAGTATTCGTAAACATCCCTCATAGACAAGACCTCGAGGCTGATTGTTTTGTTGCTAGTGGTCGTTGGCATAAGCTGGCAGGACTTAACGAAAACACAATTAACATCGTCGACCATCTCGATAAGCTCTTACCCACAAATCAAGGAAATAGCATAATGGGATCCAAGGGTCCCATAGGCCTTATCACCTTTCAAAATGGGATGATGAATACTTTGGATGATTTTAAGAAAATTTGTAGTTTGATCGTCAATCAGTTTCCCGAAGCTCCCCTTTGTATTGGCTTGCATAATCCCACAACAGAAAATATTGTTCTTGATATGGTAAGATTTAATAAAGAACCCCTACTTAATCAAATAGCCGTCTATAGTCTCTGTCAAATGTTCAAAACATTTGCATACCTTCTTCCAAAAATCAACCCTAACCTTCTTTGGACCCATTTTGCTCATAGTGAAGCGGGATTAATTGCAAACGCAGTTTTTACCCTATGCGAAGAGAGTTGGATAAATCTGGTCGAGGCGCGGAAATACATCAAAAATAATCTGATTACAGCTACATATGGAGCAGTAAAACCCATTCCGGATGATTATGTGTTTTACGCCATGAACACCTACTCAAAAACTGACGTTGCGCTCTTCTTTGGCCAAAATTACCTCGATAGGAAATATGATGATAGACTGCTAAGTCAAATTTCGGAAGATCGTCCCTATGATTCAGTAAAAAATCATCAAGGGAAGACTTACAAGATCCGTCTCATTGAGAGTAAAACAAAACATGAATCTTATGTGAAAATGCCCGATATGCCTGAGGTATTAACTTGCGAGCAACGTCTTAGCATGACTTGGCTTGAAAGCATTGCAAACCTGCATGAATTAGACGATAAAACAAGGATAACCAATCTAGTAAATAAAAATGTAAGTAACGAAGTTAATTACTTCCTATATTCTATAGTAGACCATGGTTTTGAGAAAGACTCTTATCAGAGTGCATTTAAAAATAATGTTAAGTATATTAGGGATCTTTATGGAATTTCTAATTCCAAAGGTAATTGGTGATGTATAATCGATACACCCCATTTATCAATGTTTTGATTGCCGGTGTAATTATCGGCTTATTGTTTGCCAAATCGATAAGCGTTAAAGCGGAACGACAAGCTGAGCGGCAAGCAGAAGAAAGATTATATAACGAATACATCCAATATGTGAATGAAATTAGACAATCCTTTGCCCAAGAAATGATAAGGGAACTTAAGCTTGTCCCCGCAGGACATAGTGGTAGGATGCACGAGAAAGTGGAAGAGTTAGGTATGGAATTTAATGCAAATCGTCGTGCTACTGTCGAGGAAGCTCGGGCACTTCAGTTATTCGCAATGGAAAAATTAGCTCAAGCTATCAATACCCATGAGAAGATTCAACCTTTTCTAGAAGAGCGTCCCTTCACGTTTAAGCGTATTTCAATTGCTATTTCCTTTGGAGGCCCAAACGGACGTTATTCCGATGGAAGTGTAGGGCGTATTTACAATATACCTGATTTTGCAGTGATGGAAAATCGAAATCACCTATTTTATTACGTAGCTGATCCTTTTAAAAATGATACTATTCACCTTTTCAAAGAACCCTATGAGAAGGCAGTTAAGCTGGCCAAGGCTTCCACTTTACAAAACCCTTATTTTCACCAAACTTCTCCTATGGAGGAGGCGTTTGATCAAACCTTGTCTTCGTTTGCTGATGAGATGATAAACAAATATAATCTTGAATGCTGGTCAATCGGTGGAAAATTGTCCGATCATGTCGAAGAAATCGGTGCATACTTTGTTATTTTGCGAAGGGCAACACAAGAACAAGCGCGGGGATTAGAATTATTTGTCACTGAAAAGTTGCTTAATGTCATCAATCAAAACCTAAGTCCATATTTAAGAGAACATCCTTTTTCCTCGCATCAAGTGAAACTGAAAATCTGTTTTAGGAAGAGAAATTACTTTAGTTATAGTGATGGCAGCATAGAAAGTGTTGCCTTAGAGGGGGACGAAATCACTTATTTCCAAGAACTTCCTCCTGGGTTGGGCTCATATCCTATAGAAGTACCTGTTTTTGCTAAAGAGAGCTATCAAGAAGGCATGAAGATGGTAGAAAATAATCCTTCTCCTCCAAAAAAATGGATAAATCCAGATTAACAATTTAATACTCAGTAATGTAAAACAATAATGATATCCAAAAAGTGGACAATTGCAGAAGATCGTTATCATTTTTTGGAACTAGCTACCGTTAACTTTTCCCAATCTCTCACATCAAAATAATAGGCTTGCCACGGAGGAACTTATTTTTTCGCAGAGGTATTTAAATTGCTATAATTCCCTTTTGAGTTCATTTTAAAGCCACCGCCAATTTCGAAAGTCCCTTGTGAGCGTAATTTCAATTGTCTTCTCTCTTTTCAAATGAGAATACACTCTTTTTGGGTCTTTGGTTTTCAAATCGAGGATTGAAATTCTTTTTGTTTAGAAGCGGCCCCTTGGGTCTCTTCTAGAAGAACGCCCATTATTAGAAGCACGCCCATTAATAATTGGCTCGGCCCTTATGGAAGGATCGGGTTTATAATCTGGTAGTACGACTTGTGGAATCTCGCATTTTAATAGGCGTTCGATATCGCGAAGCAATTTATGTTCATCAATGCATACTAAGGAAACGGCATGGCCTTTTTTGCCGGCGCGTCCAGTACGGCCTATGCGATGCACATAGTCCTCTGGGACATTGGGTAGGTCAAAGTTAACTACGAACGGTAATTGATCTATATCTAAACCGCGTGCTGCAATATCAGTAGCAACCAATACGCGAACTGATCCTTGTTTAAAATCTGCTAATGCCTTGGTACGAGCACCCTGACTTTTGTTTCCATGAATGGCAGCCGCGGTAATGCCTTCATTCTCTAGTTGTGTGGAGAGTCGGTTAGCCCCATGTTTAGTTCGGGTAAATACCAACACTTGCTGCCAGTTTTGGGAATGGATTAGAAATGACAGGAGCTCCCGTTTGCGCTTGCTATCTACTGGGTGTATTGTCTGAGATACACCATCTGCAGTTGTTGAACGCTGTACTGCTTGAATCATTTTAGGTGAGTTGAGTAAACCATCAGCCAACCTTTTAATTTCACTGGAGAAGGTTGCAGAAAATAGTAAGTTTTGCCGTTTCTTGGGCAGAAGAGAAAGAATTTTGCGAATGTCGTGGATAAAACCCATATCGAGCATGCGGTCTGCTTCATCGAGAACTAAGATCTCAACATAAGATAAATCGACAGCTTTTTGATTGACTAGGTCCAGTAATCGTCCTGGAGTTGCTACCAAGATATCGACGCCATGAATCAGCTTACGAATTTGAGTATTAATATTAACCCCGCCGAAAACCACAGCAGATTTCAAAGGCAAATATTTGCTATAAGCTCTTACGCTCTCTTCAACTTGAGCGGCTAATTCGCGTGTCGGGGTTAAGACGAGGGACCGTACGCCATGCGGGTTTCTTTTGTTATTTTTTATTATCAAATTTTGCAGCAATGGTAGCGTAAAGCCGGCAGTCTTACCGGTGCCCGTTTGCGAACCAGCTAGCAGATCGGATCCCTCCAGGATCAGGGGGATAGATTGGATTTGTATGGGAGTCGGCTCATGATAGCCTTTTTCAGTAACAGCGCGAATCAATTCGGCCAAAAGGCCAAAGTCTTGGAATGACATATTTAAGAATTCCTCTTTGATTGACCTATCCACAAAATGTAAGGGAATAGTCTAGGTCAGTATAATTTATATGAATCTTAGGGTTAATCTAAAGGGAATTAACATAAAGAAATTGGTATGGACTATATCATTGCCAATTATATTCCACCATTGTAGCATTTAAGTTTCTAATAGTAAACAAAATTTGGATGATAATAAAAAATTTTATTTAAAACAGCTAGTTAATTTTAGATGTAATGTAATGGTAGTCAATGAATTATGAAATATTAATCATTTCGAATTCTGAATATTCGGAATAAAAAATCCTTAGATAGGGAATGAAATTATCTTTCAACTCTTGAACAGAAGAGAATTCCATTGCTCCTGTATTGTCATCCAAAATGCGAAACTTGTTCAGTTTAGTATCCACTTGGACATTAAATGCATGCCCCGTACTTCGTCCCTCCGGTGATGTATAAGTCATAGTCCAAATCCCTAATAATGGACTTCCTTTTTTTGGTGGTTGAATGAGAGCCTTCACTAATTTACTATAATCCTCAGGACCTTTAGTTTCTAATTTATAAGATTTAAACTTTACATTTGTGTTGTCAATTCCATAATTTGCAAGATCTTGTTTAAAACTCGTTGACTCACCAAGATGTGCTTTAGCTTGTATCATTCTATCTTTTTTTTCACTTCCCATCTCTATTCTTTCTGTCGAGGTATTAGGTGTGGTTGAGAGTTCGCGATGTCGCCTTAAGCTATTTTGATAACATGTCCCTCTACCTTGATTGCGGTGATGGTCTACACCTTGATCATAAGGAACTTTAATAGTGGTGAGATTGTCATGGAACCAATCATATCTTTCTAAATAATTTTTCAAAAAGAGGGCTAAATTTTTACGCTTAGCTTGATATAGTATATCTTTAATGGGCTTCCAATCATTTAAAGTGATTTTAGATGAAAGGTTAACGTGTCTGATGATTTGATCCGCCAAACTATCCATTAATTCTTCTAAAATGCTTTCTTTATTTAGCTCAATATCATCATTTGGATAATGAGAAATAAGTTCCTGAAATTTTTCTGAAGAATAATTCTCTTTAACTTTGTCCAAAATGAGTTGATAATCTTTGGACAGCCTTTCTCGTACATCAGTCATTAGTTGCTTAATTACCATGGCATTAGCTTTTAATTGTGGATTTTTATCAAGTTTGAGTTGGTGCTCGAAATAAGTTACTTCTAATTGAGACCATTTTTCTTTAATTTGTGATGACTTGCTGAGCATTTGTTTTGCAAGTGAAGTTGGCGAACTTGTTTGAGTAGAAGTCTTTAAAAATTCGAGAAATTGGGTTAACGGAATTGTAAGGCTATCTTTATCATAACTATAAGAGGGATTAAATTTTTCCAATAAACTTTGCTGGAGAAAACTAGGTTTGAAAGCAAAAACCCCTTTGATTTCTAAAATGTTCATTATCTCAATTAAAGGCAGAAGCTTTTCTTTAATTTTAGGATTTGAAGCAGCTAAACTTTGCAAAGAACGCCTAATCTCGCCTGCATTTTTTTTGAAATTGGGAGAGTGAATATCTAAATTGTTTATTTGGTCTTGTACAGCTTTTAATTGACGAACCAATGAAGTAGACTTTGTGGATCGCTTTTTAGATGAAGTCGTAGCTTCAGAAGCTAGGGGAGGTTTTTGAACGGCAGGAAGAGGTGAAACCTCAGTTTTCGCCTTTTCTTTAGGCAGAGTGGGAACAGGTCGGATTGTTTTTTTGTTAGTGATTTCATTTGCATTTACGCCTGCTTTTTTAGGCGCAATTGAAGTTTTTATATCGGGAGTAATTCGATTCTGATTTTCTAATTTTTCTTTTTCCAAGGCAGTTTTTACTTTTTTTATTGTTTCCTCTAAAGTATTGATCCCTTTTTTAGAAAATTTTTTATTCAATTCTTCCAAATTAACAAGTATTTTAGTTTCGGGATATAATTTACCGCCTTTGGCAAAAAAATTCGTCATGTATTTGTCAATGGATACAGCTGTTTCTTTCGCACTATATGTCCCTCTTATCCAATGAACCAATTTTTGAAGGATAGAGCTATTGACAACTTTTTCCTTGCTTACAAGTTCTAAGTCTTTGTTTATTAAATATCCATTTCTATAATTAATTAAAAAACTTGGTTCCATAATAAACTTCATGATAAGCTACATTTATTATTATAGTTAAAATTTTTTTAAATAAAAGTATATTTATTTAATAAATATTTATTATTAATAATTTTACTAATAAATATATTATAATAAAATATTGATTTTTTGTAGTTTAAGAGGTGGTTATTATGTTCATTGATAGTCGTAATCCACTTTTACCTGTTGTCAGTTATCTTTCCCGCGAGTCAAGAATAGATATTTAATGAACATGCGTGCCAAATAAATGCTAAGAGAAAGGAAGGCAAACAGCCAAAGCCCTCCGTAGATAAATTCAACAGGATGACGATAAAGCAGAAAAAATAGCTGGGATTCCCAATGATTTGTTAAATAAAGGCCTGCAAATACAAATAAAAGATAAATTCCAAAAAATAATATTCCCAAACATGTTGTCATCCACATTTTGCGCTTAAAATCCTTTAAAAGGACTTTAAGAGACCATCCTTTGGCTAGCCGTTTAAATGCAATAAAGGCTAGCGCGATAATGAGTATAAAGCTTATCAGAAGAAAACTGTAAATAGGCGTCATGCGCATCCTTATAGAATTGGAGTTCTTAAACCCACTTTGTAAACTACAACGCAAACCGCATCAAATTCGATAAATCCCGGGGTTGCATACTATCCACCTTCGACGATACTAAAAGTTTTCATAATTGTAAATTCTGGAGATTCTCTTTTATAGACCTATTTATTAGGTTATATTAACTAAAATAAGGTTCATATAAAATCTTATTGTAATTTTAGATTTTTTATGATTTTTTAACCTATCTTTTTCTAATCAAAGCTTGAACGAGGTCAAAAAGTGGGTAAATTGTAAAAGGGCGCTGGTTGAATGAGCCTGGAGGGCTCGAATTGCAACACTCCAGGATTACCCCATAAGCGCTAAATTATTTTCTTGATTGGCTATTTTTGTGAACCCGGAGGGCTCTTTTATGAACCCGGAGGGCCATTTTTGTGAGCCTGGAGGGCTCTTTTATGAGCCTGTAAGGGGCTCTTTTATGAGCCTGGAGGGCTCTAATTGCAACAGCCCAGGGCATCGCCCTGGGTAATGTTCAGAATAATATAGCAGCCTGTAGGGCTGCCAGAGAGCGACAATGTTTAATGTAAATTTGTTTGTGATTAATGAATCATTCTGGCAGCCCTTCAGGCTGCAAATTTTCTTTTATCCCTACCCAGGGCGATGCCCTGGGCTGTTGCAATTAGAGCCCTCCAGGCTCATAAAAGAGCCCCTTACAGGCTCATAAAAGAGCCCCTTACAGGCTCATAAAAGAGCCCCTTACAGGCTCATAAAAGAGTCCTTACAGGCTCATAAAAATGGCCCTCCAGGCTCATAAAAGAGCCCCTTACAGGCTCATAAAAGAGCCCCTTACAGTCTCATAAAAGAGCCCCTTACAGTCTCATAAAAGAGCCCCTTACAGGCTCATAAAAGAGCCCCTTACAGGCTCATAAAAGAGCCCTCCAGGCTCACAAAAATGGCCCTCCGGGTTCATAAAAGAGCCCTCCGGGTTCACAAAAATAGCCAATCAAGAAAATAATTTAGCGCTTATGGGGTAATCCTGGAGTGTTGCAATGTGAGCCCTTCAGGCTCATTCAACCAGCGCCCTTTTACAATTTACCCGAACTTTTTGACCCCGTTCTCAAAACTCAATTTTAATTGAAATTCTTACTAATCAACCTAAATTATAGGTTGATTATTGATGTTGTTCTCAAAAACGTGATTGAAAAGCTTTTTTTTGTTTGTTTTAATGGATTCCTAAAAGGTTTTTTCCTAAAAAACATTAAAAAATCAAAAAAATGAAAATTCATCACCAATGGACTCTAACAGAGCTTGAATCTCTTTATCATCTACCACTATTGGAGCTGATTTGGCAGGCGCAACACGTTCATCAACTTTATCATCAAGCCTGGGAGATTCAAGTTTGCCATTTGGTTTCCATAAAAACAGGGGGATGTCCGGAAGATTGCCGTTATTGCCCTCAGTCTGCTCGTTATCGCACTTACGTGCAGGCACAGCCTCTAATGACCCTTGAAGCAGTTAAAAAAGCCGCTGAACATGCCATTGCCCAGGGGGCGACCCGCATATGCCTGGGAGCTGCATGGCGGGAAGTGCGCGAAGGCAAAGCATTTGATCAAATTTTACAAATGATAGAGGACTTAAGCAATCTAGGCATAGAAGTTTGTTGTACTTTGGGTTTGCTGACAGAGGAACAGGCCAGACGATTATCAGCTGCAGGACTTTATGCTTATAATCACAATTTAGATACCTCAGAATCTTTTTATCCCTCTATTGTCACGACCCGATCTTATCAAGATCGCCTTTGTACTTTGAATCATGTTCAAGATGCGGGGATGAGTGTATGTTGCGGGGGCATTTTGGGTATGGGAGAAAGTGTGCATGATCGCTTGGAGCTTGTGCGCACGCTAGCGAATCGGTGCCCTCATCCCGAATCGGTGCCCATCAATCGCTTAATCCCCATTGACGGCACACCTCTGGCGGATCGTCCCTTTCTCTCCAGTTGGGAATTTGTGCGCTTCATTGCTCTTGTGCGCATCGTCATGCCAAAAGCAATGGTGCGCTTGGCGGCAGGACGTTTGCAATTAACTACTGAAGAGCAAGCTTTATGCTTTTTGGCCGGGGCTAATTCGATTTTTTCGGGTGAAAAACTTTTGACTGCCCCAAATCCAGGTTTCACCACCGATCAGGCTTTATTTGAGCTCTTGGGTTTAAAGCTACGCCCGCCCTTTAAGAGGGAAAATTTATGAATTCTTTAGAGTTTTTTTTCTATCATCGCTTGCAAGAGAGGCAAAAACAAGGGAATCGGAGGGCTTTGAAGCACTCCTCTCCATCTTGCGTTGATTTTGCTTCAAATGACTACCTAGGTTTGCTTGAAGAGGGTATCTTGCATGCTATGGTCGAAGAAGAAATGGCTAAGCTAGGCATAGGAAAAAAAAAGTGTTATGGATCAACTGGTTCGCGTTTACTGACCGGCCATTCTGCCTACTTTAAAGACTTGGAAGAGGAAATCGCTTCTTTTCATCAGGCAGAAGCAGGTTTAATTTTTAACTGCGGCTATCTTGCCAATTTAGGGCTTTTAGCCACGATAACGCGTCCTGATGATAGCGTGATTTACGATAGCTGCATGCATGCCTCATTCTTTGATGCTCTTAAATTATGCCGTGTTAAAGCTTATCCTTTTCGCCACCAAAATTTAAGCCACCTTGCCAAAAGGTTACAAGGAGTAAAAGGAAGGATCTTTGTGTGCATCGAATCCATTTATTCCTGTGATGGCTCTCAAGCTGACCTGAAAATGATCTACCAATTGTGTCAGCAAACTGGAGCTTGTCTCATTGTAGATGAAGCCCATGCCACAGGATGTTTAGGAGCAAATGGAGAGGGGGCAGTTCAAGCAGCAGGGTTGCAAGAGCATGTCTTTGCACGCCTCCATACTTTTGGAAAAGCATTAGGTGCACAAGGAGCTATTCTATTAGGAAGCGCTTTGTTGCGCGATTATTTAATCAATTTCTCCAGGACTCTCATCTACACAACTGCTTTGCCCTTATACCATTTGATCATTATTCGCTGCGCTTATCGCACGTTGAAGGCTTCCTCGCATTTCCTTCAGGCCCTTCAGAGAAATATTACTTATTTTCGCAAAATGATTCGAGGCAAAAATCTCCCTTTTACAGATTCTGACACGGCCATTCAATGCTTCAAAATTTCTGGGAACCATGCAGCTAGGGCGATAGTTGATCGCCTGCAAGCCAAAGGATTTGAGGTTCGTTCCCTCATGTATCCAACGGTACGCCGTGGACAAGAATGCTTGCGAATCTGTCTGCATGCTTTTAATACCTTCGCAGAAATAGATGGGTTATTAGAAAATCTTCAAGAAATAAGAGAGAACAAAGGTAATGCGTAGAATTGTTGTGTGTGGAATCGGCACAGATGTGGGTAAAACTCTTGTTTCGGAATCCTTGTACAGGCCCTTGGAGCCCATTATTGGAAACCCATTGCAGGGAGGGGATTCTTGAAGCTTCTGATTCTCGCAAGGTGAAAGAATTGGTTGAAAGTGCAGTCTGTTATCCAGAAGCCTATCGTCTTCAGCATGCTCTTTCCCTCATCTAGGAGCTGAACTTGAAGGGGTTGAGATACGAAAACACATGTTTCAAGTGCCTACTCCACCTTGTCCGCTTATTATTGAGGCTGTGGGGGAATTATTGTCCCTCTGCCGCAAGATCTTTTCTTTATCGATCTCTTGATGGAGTGGGAATGTGAATGGGTGATTGTTTCCCGGCACTATGTGGGAAGTATTAATCACACTTGATTGACCCTAGAAGCTTTGCAAAAGGAGGCAAGTGCACCTCCGGGGAATCATTTTTAAATGGACCTGATCAACCGCGCAATGAAAAGCTAATTTTGAATTATTCAAAAGTGCCATGCCTCGGGCATATTTATCCGGAAACACATTGGAAACCTCTCCAAGTAAAAAGGTATGCAGGCTTATGGAAATCCCAGCTTTAGCTCAAAGAGATCTGCGCTTGCATTTGGCATCCTTTAACATTTAAAATGCAAACCTCCTCCTTGGCCCATTCCCATTGTAAGGGGAGAAGGTGCTTATTTAATTGGGGAGGATCGCTCCCATTATCTCGATGCCTTTTCTTCTTGGTGGGTTAACCTGCATGGGCATGCCCATCCCTTTCTGGTAGAAAGTCTTTATCGACAAGCCCAGCAGCTGGAACATGTTGTTTTTACCGATTTTACCCATCAAACCTGCTGTAGAACTTGGCGGAAAGTTTGCTAGAGGTTTTACCTTCTCACTTCGCCAAAATTTTTTATTCTGACAATGGATCAACGGCGGTTGAAAACGGCTCTTCAAAAACTGGTCTTCCAATACTGGCATAATCAGCATAGTGATACGAAAAAGTTGCGATCGCTTGTTTCAGAAACGGCTATCATGGAGATACCTTCGGGGCAATGTCAGCGGCGGGGAAGGGTATTTTCAATCAACCCTTCTGGCCTTTTTTATTTGAGGTGATAGCCATTGATCCGCCCTATCTGAGCGGGCAAGAAAATCCTCTGAAACAGCTGGAGGAAGCTGCTGCTCAAGATCGGTTAGCAGGTTTTATTTTTGAACCCCTCATCCAGGGAGTAGCAGGGATGAGGACCCATTCCCTTCAGGGACTGGACAATTTGATAGCTTTCTGCCGTCAGAACGGAATTTTAACCATCGCCGATGAAGTGATGACCGGATTGGCCGCACCGCGTCCTTATTTGTCTGTCAGCTTTTAAAGTATCCTCCTGATATCGTCTGCCTGGCCAAAGGGCTCACCGGAGGCATGCTGCCTTTAGCAGTGACAGTCTGCATGCAAGAAATTTATGAGAGATTTTTGGCTCCGATAGGCATAAGGCCTTGTTGCATGGACATAGTTATTATGCCAAACTCCTCTGGCATGTGCGGTGGCCATAGCGAGTTTAAAGCTGCTAAAGCAAGAAGATTGCTTAAAGCAGGCGCTTGCGCATTCATCGTAAACATGTAGAGTTTTGCCGTGAATGGCAGCATCATCCCGCACTTAAGAGGGTCGAAAGCATAGGGACGATTTTGGCTGTGGAATATCAAATGCCAGAGGACTGTTCCTATTTTCATTCTTTCGGAGACTGTCTCAAGCAGTTCTTTTTACAGCAAAAAGTCTTGGTGCGACCTATAGGAAATGTTTTGCATTTGATGCCTCCTTATCGCATCTCAGAAATAGATCTCAATTATCTTTATCAATTGATCATTCATACTTTGGAGACTCCCTTATGGCCTTTAAAACCTTTGCATCCCCCTTGCACTCTCTTTACAAATCTAATTGCCGATCACCCTTTGCATTGCCGCTGGCTTAACACCTTATCATATTGGGAGACTGCGGTGCAAGGATGCTGGCGAAGTGCGAACATCCAAGTAAGGTTAAGAAAGAAGATGCTCAAGCATGCGGCTGAGGAATTCAGACATGCTTTTTAAATCTGAACAGCAAATGCATCGCTTGCCAGCTCCCTTCTTAACGGATTATCGATTACCATTTATGCTAGGCGGAATAGAGGCTTATCATTACTTGCAGCGGCTAAATTTAGGTATATGCCGTTTCTTAAAAGAGGAAAAAAAGTCTATCAGATCCTTCAAAGAGAGTTAGCCTACTTATTGGTGACATATGCTGTGGAACGCCGAGCTCAAGAAGTTTATACCATTTATAACGATATTCTGAAACATTTCCATCGGTCGTTCGCGTGCAGTCTATCCTCTCAAGAAGAGAAAGATCATTTAAAGGAAATGATAGAGGGAAGCTTAGCATATGGCCTAAGGCAACTTGGTACTGCCAAAAGGCTTGTGAGTATGAAGGAAAGTTGTGTGAGAAGTGGGTGGCAGTTTTGCAAAACGAACTATGCTGGGGATGTGATGAAGTGAATAATGCAAGACATCGATGACAACAAAGATAACAATGGAGAAAAACTTAAAATTTAATTTTCAGAAATTTCTAAACTCACTGGAGAAGAACTACTGAAATTCCTACCCAGGGCTATGCCTCATATGCGTTAAGCTAAGAAGGAGAAGTTAGGGAGACGGGGACATACTTTTACATAATCGATTTTCATTCAGATTTTTCATTTAATGTATTTAGAAACGACTCATTTGATTCTGGTGTCTAAAGAAATGAGCCTGAAGGGCTCTAATTGACACACAGCCCAGGGCATCGCCCTGGTAGGGATAAAAATAAATTTGCAGCCTGTATGGCTGCTAGAAAGGTGCATTAATCGCAAGACAAATTTACATCAAATAATGTCGCTCTCTGGAAGCCCTACAGGCTGTAATATTGTTCTAAACACTACCCAGGTCGATGCCCTGGGCTTTGCAATGCGAGCCCTTCTGGCTCTAAAACACCAGGTCAAGAAAATAAGTTAGCGCGTATGGGGCATCACCTTGGGATAAGATTTAAAGTCCTAGTTTGCTAGTAATTTATAGTCCTAGCAGCGTATCTATATCCACCTAAACCATCTCTATCGTTAGCTGCTCTTTTTGCTTCTTGTAACGCTTGCTTAGCAGTAAAAGAGGATGTCAAATAAGCATACGTAAACGCTCCCATGCCTACAAAGGCCACCGGAGCTAAAGCTACAGATGCGGCAGATGTGACAAGCCCTGCAGCAACTGCCACAGCTGCTGTTTTCGCCAGTGTACTATTTTTGGTTTGCCGGGACATCATATTATAATTAAATGAACAATGACCGATTAAATTTGGTATAGCTGTTAATAAGCTCATGATTATTATCCTTGTTTAGGTTATGTGTTAATAATAATTTATTTTTATTAATACTTAATTAATACATTTTAAATATTATGTAAATTAATAAATTTTTATTTATTAAAATTTAATGGAGTATCATTAGGTGTCTTGCGTAAAACACTATTTTTGTTGATTAATCTTGATTTTTATTAATGTCTATAAGAAATTTTCTAGACAATTAATCAAGAATTCTTTACACTTATGTTTTAGCCTAAAATGGAAGGGTAATTTTATGAAAAAAAGCAATTTCTGTGCACCGCACAAACCATCATCTAAAGCAAGTTTTTTTTATTTTTCAGGTTCTATGCTCCTTTGCCCTTCCCTCCTTCTTAGCCTTCTAGGCTAATTTACTGCACCATTTTTACAATAATAGCATCCAATTCCTTGAATTGGCAATCACTTATACACAAACAATTCTTCAGATTGTTGTATATAGTGAATTTTTTTAGTATTTTTAAATTTAGAGGTTGACATGTCTCATACGACATCCACTTGGAAATCACAAGCTGGTTTTGTTTGGTCTTTGATTGGATCTGCAGTTGGATTTGCCAATGTTTTGAGTTTCAGTGCGCAAGTATACAAAAATGGGGGGGAGCTTTCTTGATTCCCTATATCATGGCACTCTTGGTTTTAGGGGTCCCCATGTTATTTTTAGAAGGGATGATAGGGTATAAGTGGAAATTGCCCCTTGTAGGAGCTTATGGCAATCAATTGGGGAGAGTTGGCAAAGCCATAGGCTGGCTGGCAGTCATTGCTTGTTCGACAATCGGTGCCTTTTACATTGTTTTAACGGGATACGCTGCTGCCTATACCTATTTTGCAGCAGCCGATTTAATCCCTGCTGATTCTAAGGGTTTCTTTTTGCATACCTTTCTCAAATCCACACCTTCCCTTGGTGAATTTGGACATTTGTCTTGGTCTATTTTGTTTGCCACCTTAGTAGTGGCCTTTATTAGTTGGATGGTTTTAGTACGCAAGGTCAAGGATGGGATTGAGCGCATCTGTTCTTGGTTTATGCCCTTATTGGCAATGATGATGGCTATCTTTGCTATTACCGTTTGTTTCTTGCCAGGAGGGATGCAGGGGTGGGTTTACTATTTAAAGCCTGACTTTAGCAGGCTGGCCGATGCTAGCTTGTGGCGCGATGTTTTTGGACAATTGTTTTTTAGTTTATCTTTGGGATTGGGAATTATCGTTGGTTATTCAAGATATTCTAAGAAGGAAACTAATATTGCCCAAGCGATGATTTGGGTAGCAATTGGTGATTTTTTGTATCTTTTATTTCAGGAGCGGCCATTTTTGGATGCTTGGCCCACATTAGCTATACGCAAAATATTCCTTTCGATTCCATTTTGAGTAGTGATTCGACCTTTGAAATTGGATTTATCTTATTTCCCCAAATCTTGAAAAGTTTTGGACCTGGTTTATCTTCAATTATAGGAACGATATTTTTCTTTTGCATCTTTATAGCAGGTATTACAGGGGTATTTTCCATTATTGAAAGCATTGCCGGTAATGTGGAAAATCGAATTCCGTTTAACCCGCTTTAAAGCTGTATCAGTAGTTATTGTGGCATTGATGGGCATGGCTACTTTCTTCTGCATGGGCAATGCTTCGCACCTTATCGATGCTTTAGTCCCCATGGTACTGGGAACAAATATGTTGATCAGCGGACTATTGTTAATCCTAGCTTTTGTTTATTATCGGCCATCACGGTCCGAGGATGGTATATGGAAACCTAGTGACAAGAAGAACTATCTGTATTTCTCTTTACGCTATTTTGCGCCCGTTTTGCTAACAATTATTTTAATAGGCAATTTGTGGCAGGAAGCCCAGCATTTAAATCTAGCTGTCAGCATTCGTTGGGGGTGGTTAATAGTGGCGGCAGGAACTTCTGCTTGTATTGTGTACTATACTTCTAAAAGTTCTCGAGTTAATGCTAGTGAACCAGTTCTAACCAATAGTTGAACCAGCCTGAAGAACTCGAATGGGAACAGCCTCTCTTATTTGCAGTTTATCGGCGATAGAACAGGATAGGTATCAAAGAATCAGTTAATCGGGCACGGGCACGAAAAGTAGGTGATGCAATAAGTCTACAACGTCAAATGGAAAAGTCGAGGAGCAATAGTTTGAAAGAAACATACACAAATGATCCAAAGATCATTTTGCTTTTCTAAATTTTGCATCTTGATTATATTGCGAATTGAGGAACCAGAGTGCGGTAGCTGCTCGCGCGCCGGCTTTCGCAAAAGATGAAGATCTTAATGATCTCATTCACCAAATCTTAAGAAAGAAGCAGCCTAAAAAATCATTAGTGCTTGAATCTATCCCATCACCTACCAACAAGTGCACCTTGCGCGGATTTTCACGGAGAAAATGTTCTGACACTAATCTATTGAATCAAAATTTTAGCATCGGGGGCATTTTCTCTGTGTAGTTCAGTGTTAATAAATTTGCGATTCCTTCCCTTTGTTGAAGAAAATCTTTGATAAAAGGAGTTTATAGTGCCTATAATAATAAGTTCTCTAGCAACAGAATTTTCCTATTTTCAAGACAAGTTATTTTTTCCTTTGAATTTTAAACAGAACAAAATTGTAATCATTGCATTAGTTGCTTTAAGCTGCTTGGCTGTGCGCTTCTTGTATTACGCCTGCTGTCTTAAAGTTAAAAAAGTCATTCCTCTGAATGGAGAAGCCAGAGCTGATAATTTACAAGATCAATGTCAAAAGAAAGTGGAGGAAGTATTTTTACAAGTTAAAAGAGATGACTTTTCTCCTCTGGTTAAGCCCAAAACACAGGAGCCTGCTCAACAGCTTCTAGATGGTCAACTTGAGCAAGAGCAAACAAAAAAGGAAATAGTTGCATTAGTAGAGCCTATTAGAAAAAGAAAAGAGACATTTGCTTTAATAGAGGAGGCGGAAAAGCTGCAAGAACAAGGCAAAGATAAAGAAGCAACCGCTAAGTTTAAAGAATTTATATTATTACAACCAAATGGTGCTTCTGCCATAAGAAAATATGCTACTAACCTGCTCAAGCAAGATAACCTATCGACGAGAAGACTTAAAAATGAGAATAGAACAAGCTGCTAGATTATTTGAGATGTCTTTAGAGGTAGAAAAGGACAGTGCATTTGCTTTAAGAGGCTATGCAGAAATCTTACGCCTTCTTGGTAGATACGAGGAGGCGTTAGTTAAGTTTCAAGAGTCTTTAGCTCTAGAACCACAGAATGCGTTTGCTTTAAGGGGTTTTGCAGATACTTTACGACAACAGGGAAAATTTAAGAATGCAGCTCTTAAATATGAAGAAGTATTAGCAATTTCTCCAAAAGATAAGTTTGCGCTAAAAGGCTATGCCGAAATTCTCAAGATGCAAGATAAGGCCATATACGACAGAATTTTGGCTCAGCGCAGGGAGGAATCTGTTGGCGTGGTTCGCGAGGAGGTAATAGCCATTGTTCCAGGGAAGCAAAATAGGGATGTTCCTCATGCAGCTAAATGCAAACCACCCCATGAGGTAAACAAACCTCAAGAAGAGGAAGAGGCTAATTCTATAAATTGCTATGTGGAAATGCTGGAATCGCAAGGCAAATTGAGGGATTCTGCACATAAACTTCAGCAGCGTTTAACTAAAGAGCCGGAAAATACTAAGATTTTGATCGACTATGCAGTTTTTCTACTTATGGATCGCAAATTTGAAGAAGCAGAGCTAAAATTGAAGGCAGCGTTAACATTGGAGCCGAAATGTAATTTTTTTAAATATCTATGCGGAAACTTTGCGTCAGCAAGGAAAACTGGATGAAGCAACTGTTAAATATCAAGAAGTTTTAGCAATAAAACCTGAAAACGAATTTGCGTTAATGGGCTATGCTGCCGTTCTTATGGGCCAGAGCAAATATGATGAGGCTTCCGATCTCTATTTAAATTTGTTAAATAGGGATGCAGACAATATGCTGATTTTAAACTGCTTTAAAATCGCGCTTTCCGAAGATGAAAGTCAAGAGACGATCACTCCGTTCGTGCTTTATGTGCCTTGAATGCGACAATCTTGGTTGGACAGAGACTTGAAGAAGCGGTGCTTGATCCTCATAATTTCTTTGCTAATGAATAGATAAATAAATTGATTATGTGGGTTGATGTTATAATAATTGTTTTTATTTACTTTTTATGCTATCATAAAAGTAGAAGCCAAATATTGTTTAACTAAGGTGTTTTTATGGCTACAGAATCTACCCAACCCGTATCTCCAACAAGCCAAACAGAGGGAGTTGATGAGACTGCCCCTTCTAAAGAAGGCAAGGGAAAACGCACTGAGTTGGACCCAAATCAAAAAGTTAAAAGTTTAGAAGAATTTGCCAAGATAGCCCCAGATGTTTGGAAAAAAACGTTGGAGGGGATAGCCACTAACATCTGCAATGCGATGAAACATCACCAAGAACGTCTCAAAAAACTCATGCGTGAAGCAAGACAAAAATAAGAGAGGGTGGCAGCTTTCGCCGCCTATTCCCTATTTAATTTGAATGCTTTACTAAAAAGGGAGCTTAAAGCTAACCTATTCGCATGAATGAATATCAACTGTTTTTTGGTTTTCCCGTTCAAAATTCTTATCAAAAAAGAGCTTAATCAGCTCCCTACTGCTATGATTGATTTATATATCCAATTTTAAATTATCTTATTGCAGCAAGAGCATGAAGGACATTTACTTGTAAATGGCTTAGGGCCTTTTATTGATATGTTTTCCCAGATGCCATGCAGGAACATATACTTAGCCTGCTTAAACTCTTAATACCCCACTATGTCTATGAAAAGAATTCCCTTTTGCTAGTAGCCTTGCCTTTCCCAAACACTGTAGGTGTATTTAAATGGAAGATTCAGATTTACTCATTGTGACTGATGAAGAGGCAGGGGAGCGTTTAGATAAAATTTTAGCAAAACGCTTTAGTGAGGGTTATTCACGTACTTATTTCCAGTATCTTATTGATGAGCAACTGGTATTACTTAATGGCCTACCCGTCAAAAAGCGGATTAAACCTAATCCCGGTGATGAAATTGAAGTCCAATTTGCCGCTATTCCGGGATCGAATTGGCTCCAGAGCCAATTCCTTTAACTGTTATCTATGAGGATGATGATTTAATTGCCATTAATAAGCCCCCAGGTTTGGTGGTGCATCCAGCGCCTGGAAATTGGTCTGGAACCTTTGTTAACGCTCTCCTCTATTATTGTGGTCAATTGGCTGAGAATAAGACCCCCTTGCGGCCGGGCATCATTCACCGATTGGATAAGGAGACCTCAGGTGTTTTAATTGCTGCCAAAAATCTTGAGATGCAGCAAAAAATGATTGCTTTGTTCGCTTCCCGTCAGGTTTATAAAGAATATCTAGCTATTTGTGTGGGTAGGCCTCCCGATGGTGAAATACATGCGCCAATTGGCCGGCATCCCAAAAATCGTAAGCAAATGGCTGTTGTACTTACCGGTCGTCCTGCTTTAAGTATTTGCAAAACAATTGGATGGAATGACAAATTAAGCCTTGTTCAGGTTGTGCTGGCAACAGGAAGAACTCATCAAATTAGGGTTCATCTCAAATACAAGTCGACGCCAGTTTTAGGGGATAGTTTATATGGGAATTCTTCTATCAACCAATACT
The DNA here is from genome assembly GCA_963799115.1 of uncultured Chlamydiae bacterium. Taxonomy (GTDB): domain Bacteria; phylum Chlamydiota; class Chlamydiia; order Chlamydiales; family Parachlamydiaceae; genus CAWCVY01. Next base: position 35,642 of record CAWCVY010000025.1, read on the forward strand.
ATGGAGTGGTGAGGCAGCTTTTGCATGCGGCCCTCATTCGTTTTGTGCATCCTATAACGGGTCACCTAGTTGAGATTGCGGTTCCTCCGCCTGATGATATGCTTAGCTTCATACACAAAATTGCCCCGAATTGGCACCCAAATAACTTGCCCTTGCCCGTGCCCGTGCCCATGCCCAAAAAAACCAAAAAAGACCTTTTTCACAATTCAATTTAAGATTGCTCAGAAGTAGCTTTAATCGGGCAGGGGCAAGGGCAAGGGCAGGGGCAAGGGCATGGGCAAGGAAATGAATTATGCAGTCTAATCTATGAGGATGAACTGAGAAAGTTTTGCATGGAGATAGCTCTGTCAGGACACTTTTTGATAATTTCCTTGTCTCCAGTTACGAGCATCAACTGATGATCCATAGCTAATTGCACAAAATGTGCATCATAGACGGAAATCCTGGATCTCAGCGCAAGGCGTAATACTGCAGACAGATTGACTTTTCTCTCGTACTTCTCGAGTTCTGCAAGCGTATATTCAAAATGAGACAGAACCTCTTCCTCTGCTTTAACGTTGTCCTTCCGGGCAAATTTGGCTAGAACATTCGCATATTCTTCTCTCCAAAGCGGTGGAAAAATCCAAATCGGCGCCTTTTTATGCACCCGCAATGCAAGCGGCGTTAGTTCGGTTTCGAGAAAGAAACTGGCAATTAATGAAGTGTCTGCAACAATCATTCTCTGCCTTCATCAATTGCATCAAGAAGGGCCTTTTTCGAGATTTTCTTTCCAATCGTTAAACGATGAGGCTCCTTCATAGGCGCAAGGGTAGCCGCAAGACCATTTTCAATGGCGACAATTAATTCCTGTGATTATTGCCGAATGTTCTTGTGCCGACTTCTCCACTAATTTAAAAAGTTCAATCGGTATCCTGACAAGGACAGCCTTTGTTTGTTTGTTTGAGTGTTTCATCATCCACCTCTTTTGATATCACCAGTATATCATTTTGATATTTTTAGGGAAGCGATTCTTCCATCAACCACTACTATAAAGTAGTGAGGCAGCTTTTGCCTGCAGCCCTTAGAGGCTGTCAGGAATGGGCTGAAAGTGATAAAATGGCCCTTTTCGTTCATCTCTTTTTGACCAGTTTTTGCCTACTCTACTCGAGTATGTCAAAAACTGGACAAAAAAGATCTGAACAAAAATTGCATATTTTCTCACTTCCGTTAATTTACTGACAGCCTCTTATTCGTTTTGTGCATCCTATAACGGGTCACCTAGTTGAGATTGCGGTTCCTCCGCCTGATGATATGCTTAGCTTCATACACAAAATTGCCCCGAATTGGCACAAGATGATAGGAATCTTCTCGGAAAAGCGGTGATTTAATCCCCCGCAAAATTTATTTCACGTTTTTTCTAGGAAATTATAAAATAATTCGCTATTGTCGGATTAAATTGCACTCCTCCTCTTAAGGAGTTATTGTACGACGTCGAAGGTTATCAAAGTTTCATTTT
>CAWCVY010000026.1:0-32612 GCA_963799115.1 uncultured Chlamydiae bacterium
AAGCTCAATTCAACCAGTAAGCCATCAAGATTGTTAGCGCTTATGGATGCCCTGGACTGGGTTGTTGCAATTGAGACCTTCAGGCTACTACAAAAAGCTTTAGTTTTTTCCTGTTCCATTTTGTTTATTAAGTAATAGTTCTGTTATTATTAACAATATTAACTAATTTAATGGATTATCTCAACAATGAATATCAGGTTCGTTCCAGATTCTTTATCATCGTATTTCTTTTCTTTGTCCCGTTTGCTCAAGCCTATTATTTATACTATCTTCGTGATCGCGTTAAGTGCTTTGATGTTATATGGAGGTTATCAAGTCGTATCCTGGATGAAGTCTAGGGTTTGGCAAAAACAAACAGAGCTGCCCATGGCTTACAATTATCAGCCCAACAATGATCCAAAAAGTCAGAATGAGAGGATAATAGAAAATACACCCCCAGGCAAAGGATTTATGGAGGCTCAAGCATTGTCATTTTCTCAGCTTCTCCGGCGATCAAAAGAATTTGCTTTACGCATTCCCTTTCCGACAAAAGACAACCTCATCGAAACCATTGCACAGACTGCTGATCTTAAAGCAGAAGTTGTCGAGCATGCCCAGAGAACACATCCTCTTTTGCATCGCCGCATGTGGACGTTTATTTCCCAATTTTTGAAATTAAAGAGGGATTATGGCACTTCAATTGAACAAGCTTTTTACCAGAACATGACCAGAGAGCAATTTGTTGATCGTTTAATCCAAAAACGGCCTCTCATGTTTATGACAAATAGCGATTCTTACCTACTGCGGGATGGTCTAAGAGGGATGGGAGGATTTGAGTTAATTGGGACTGAAAAGGAAAAGGGATTCCTCTTGTTACAAGATTATCTTTCCTATGATGAGATGAGAGTTTCTGCCTTTATTTCTTCTTTCGTGCCGACCCATTTTATTAATTCCGGCAGCCGCGATAATCTAGGGATTAAGGCAGCGGTCGGTACTTATGAATCCAAGGGCATTTATGTGGGTATGGTAGGAGCACGCTTTGAGAAACCTGGTGTAATGGAATGGGCCCATATGAACATTACACCAGAGCAAAATACGGCTGCTAATGGTTATGGCCGTGAAGCCGACCCCTTTAATATCAAAACTATCGCACTGCGTCTTTGGGCAGAGCTTTATGGCAGCCGCATAGAAGATGTGTATGCATTTCCTGATTATAAAGAGGCTCTAAAGGATAAATCAGACCGTTATGTACATACTCCGCAAGGCTTGCTGGATACTTTCGTTTATCAAGAGCGTTTGAGATTGATCATTGAGAGCTTTCTCCTCGAAGCTAACAGCGAAGCCAAGCGGCAAGGAAAAAAGGCTTATCTTCAAATTGTGGGCTTAGGTTTGGGAGTCTGGAAGATTGCTCCACAGCAAACTGCACTCATGCTAGATGTCTATGCCCAAACCATGCGGAAGTACCCACTCGATGCTATCACTGATCTTAATTTTAGCTACTTTGATTCTAATCACTGCGGAGGGATTGCTAATCAAGATTTTTTTGACTCTCAAGGACATGCGATTAAGATTCACTTTTCCAAGCGCGATCCGGCTGAAAAGTTGGAAGGAGAGGATGAGGGAAAATTGCTGATAGCCCAATATGCTTGGGATTCGAATGCTTATCCAGGCAATGAATATTGGATCGAAGCTCTTTCTGCATCGGGCGATCCGGCGGCTGCCTGCTGTTCTACAATTGCTCAATTGCAAAATCCCGAAATCAACCCCTTTGTTCAGGCAAAGTATTTATCGGTTCAACCGTTGGATTAAACAGTGCTAAAGCCATTTCTTATAGCGGAAATAAAGCAGCATACCTCCAGCCATGGCGACCATCATGAAAAGAGCAAGAGGATAACCCCATTGATATTGAAGTTCAGGCATGTATTCAAAATTCATCCCATAAAGGCTTGAGATAAAAGTCAGCGGAACAAAAATAGTGGAAACGACTGTCAGAACTTTCATGATTTCATTGGTGCGAATATTAATATTGGAAAGGTAAATATCCATCATGCCTGAAACGACATCGCGAAAACCTTCAATGATGTCAATCATTTGAACGGTATGATCATAGACATCGTGCATATAAAGCTGTGTGGTTGAATTGATCAGAGGAATATCCATACGTAAAAAGCGATTGATGACCTCCCGCATAGGCCATAAGGCTTTGCGTACGACTATTAGATCCCGTTTTGTCTCTTGAATTCTTTGAACAATTTCCCCTTTAGGGACGTTTACAACTTCCATTTCTAAGTTTTCTAAGTTGATGTCTATTTTTTCTAAAATCAAAAAGTAGTTATCTACAATAGCATCTAGTAAGGAATAAGCTAGATAATCTGAACCTTGCTTGCGAATGCGGTTATTATTACTCTCATGAAGGCGTTCTTTGATGATCTTGAAAATATCCTCATCGCGCTCAAGAAAAGAAATCAGATAATTTGGTCCAAATATGATGCTGACTTGTTCATCCTTTAGAGCTTCAGTCGAATCTTTATAGTGCAAAAAGCGTGCAACAATGAAAACTTGATCTTGATAAATGTCTAGTTTCGTGTGTTGTCCTGTTGTCAGAATGTCTTCCAAAACAAGAGGATGAAATTTAAAGTGTTTTCCAATGGAAGCAATCATGCCGGGATCAGAGACTCCATAAACTTGAATCCAGGTCATAGCAGGAGTGGCAAGATGCTCTAAGCATTCTACTATTGAGGCCCGATCCTTTTCCACAACCTTTTCTTCGTTATAATCAATCACCGAAAGGCGAATTTCTGTTTGGGCTTGCCTTTCAGGTAGCTTATGAGAAGGAAAAAATCCTGGTGGCGATCCTGGAGGCTTGAGATTTTTTTTAAATATGCGTGTCATAAAGTTCCTATTATAGCGCAAAGACATTCTTTAACACCTAAGTTGAATTCTTTCAATTTAATTAATAGCAGAAAAGATCAGGAAACTCATAAATTTTCTAATTTTCCACTAATTATAAAATTACAGTTGATAGTAAATTAATATTTTAAATATAATATGAATTGATAAGACTAACCAAGAGCCAATTAAGAAAGGAGTAATACTTATGAGCGGCGTAGATTTTAATTTTGGTACCAGATGGAGATACGAAAAATCTCCCGATAAGGAAATGGGAAAGATAGCTCACGCAAATAAAGGCCGTGATGAGGCTTTTGGAAATATAGAAAAAAGACAACATACCGATGATAAAGTTAATATGGTCTTTAAACATTATCGAAGTAAGTCAATATAAAAAAACTCTGGTATGAAGTGACGACTGCTCTCGTAGGAGAGTCGTCATTGTAAATTTATCCCCCTTTTTAAATCTTTTCTTTTTATACTTAAATTTAATTTTAATTACTTTGTTTAATTATTATAAATAATTCTATAATAAAGTTAGGTATTATGTTGTTAATATTTTGAAATAATAATTATGAGAGGGGGTTTTATGGGTGCTCCTGGAGAAATACGTTTTGGAGTTGCGAGAATAGCTAGTAGTATAGTAGCACCTCGAGTCACATCACCGCAAGTTGGAAGGACTATTCATACTATTCATGCGTCGTTGACACCAATTAATACCAAAGTAGATAATACTGCCAATCAGGTTGCAATCAAATCATTTCACTCTAGTGCACAATTCGGTCAAACAGAAAATACTGTTCGGTCAAAAGCATTGGTAAAGAGAGATCAGCTGGAAAGGGCCGAACCCACAGCAAAGAAAGCCAATACCTTTGTAGGATTGACTTTACCTAGTGGTATCTTGGAAAATGCAGAACAACGGAGAATACTGGAGAAATTCCAGGAAGGTAGGGTGAAAGCCAAGATAAAGAAGGAAAATGCCGAATTAGAACACAAAGAAGATGTAATAGAAGAATTTTTTACGCGTAGAAAAGAATCAGATTTTACGATTGGGACGAAGCAGGAACCGAAAAAAATAAATAGAGATTTAATGGTTCCAGAGGAAAAGTCAAAAACATTAATGGTTCGTCAAAAGGAAAAGTCAAAAACATTAATGGTTGCAGAGGAAAAGCCAAATAAATTAATGGTTGCAGAGGAAAAGCCAAATAAATTAATGGTTGCAGAGGAAAAGCCAAATAAATTAATGGTTCGTCAAAAGGAAAAGTCAAAAACATTAATGGTTGCAGAGGAAAAGCCAAATAAATTAATGGTTATGGAAAAACCAGAAAAGGGAAGTAAAGTAGATAAGCAAACAATAAAAGAAAGTGAAGGAAAAGAAGTTGAAACTGAAGAACAGATCTTAAAAAAGAAGAAGTAAAACAAAAAAACCTAAAGAACAAGAAGTTGAAGCTAAAAAACAAACAGAAGAATCATTTAGAGATGCATTTAAAAATGCATTAAAATATACAATTGCTGTTGGTACTGGAGTTGGTATACTGGAAACTTTTCTTACTATGAATTCTAGTCAAGCCACGAATGAGGATAGAGGAAATTGCCAACTAAAATGCAATAGTATGATTAAAGAAGAAATTGATAAGGCTTCACATCTAACAGACAAAATAATTGAAAAGAGCGGAGACCGTGTCAAAAAAGAGCAAGAAACTTTCGACAAAGTTGTTAAAAATTTTCCCGAAGGGAAACGGACGGAATTAATCAAGAAGTTTGATGAAGAAATAAATATAATAAAAACAAAACTAGCATTATTGAAGGATGATTATAACGTTAAACTTTGTATATTCTGCACTTAGAGAAACCCTGGCTAATTCTGATGATGAACACGCAAAAGCTCTATACTTGAAATTTGGTAAGCATTTAGGGTTGAACGTTATAAATAATATCTCCTCTTTGATGGCAGCAGGAATAGTCTTGAAAACAGCCTTAGTAGCAGCCTCAGCAACTAAACGCGTCAAATTAATGGAGCGTTTTGTCAATCATGTCACAAAAATGAGTGAGAATATCCCAGAATTTCAGAAAAAATTATACCTCGATATCGTAAGCAGCCTTAGTGCTGATATTATGACCGGCACCATTACCAAAGTAGAAAAATTTAAAGATGCCTTTGAAAGAGTAGAATTGTTAAAGAAAAGGTACAAGGAGAAAAGGCAAAAGCTGAAGAAAAAGTCGTGGAAAAAGCAGAAGTTGGAAAAGCTGGGGGATCCAAAGTAACAATTAAAGCGGAAGAAACAGCAGAAAACGCAGTAGGTATCTAAAAACTATTTGTACATCAGGATATAGTGTCAGTGAGTGGGCTGGAAAAGTACCTGTAAAAAAAGAACTAAAAGATATACTTGCTTTCTCTCTCGCTAATTTTGGAGGAAGTTTAGCCCGTTCAGTTACAACTAAAGCTCATATGCTTACAAGCGAATTTTCAATCCCTTATACAGATGAAGAAGGGAAACTCCAATCTACGCCTGAGGAAATAATTGATAGAATAAAAGAGCAAAAAGAGATAAATCTTGAATTGAGAAAATGTTCCGCAGTTCTTGATAATTTGAGTACGATTACTATAGAAGCTTCACAGGCAAAATAACAGACTCTATTGATGCAAAGGAAAAACACCAGAAAGCTGCGATGGCGCTAAGGTTTTCGCTTTTGCGTTTCTCTGACCGTCTGTGTGTTAAAAGATTTATTACTAAAGTCTTTTTAAGATACCTAACCATTTTTATTTATCTTGCATATCTTGCCGTTGCAGGCAATCTTATCTATCCTGTTTTATTACACACTATGTTAAAATTCTTTAAGATATCCTCTGTAGCTTTCATGAATTCTGGTTTATTGGTTGACAATAAATAATTAATAAACTATAATCATTACTTTAATAAATGCTTTTAACAAGGAGTAGAGTAATGAATTTTGATTTTATTTATGGTGCAAAATGGCGATATGAAACAGATCCTCCTAGATCAGAGAAGGGGACTGCTAAAAAAAACGAACCCCGCGACAGGGCTTTTCAAGACATAAAAGCTAATAGAGTCAAAGATGAAGCATTTAAGAAAGGGAATAACAACACAGGTCCCTCATCTGGGCAATGATCCCTATCAAGCCTTACCTTGGACGAGTTGGACGAGTTAGAATTGGTCCAATTAGTCCAATTATCCAACTCGTCCAATTCATCTTATTCTAGGCTTCAATATTGCGGCGCACCATGCCGATTTGCCGCCGAAGATTTCATCAATGGCAACTTTTTTCTCGATGCTTTTGCAGGCATGCAAAATAGTGGAGTGAGTTTTACCAAAAGAGGCGCCAAGCATAATCAATGATTCACTAATCACTTCTTTTGCCAAATACATGGCAACTTGCCGGGGAAGAGCAATGTCTTTGGTCCAGAGTCGATCCCCTTAGATCACTGACACGCACTTGAAAAACAGCAGCTACGCTTTTAAGAATTTGTTCTACAGAAATTTTTTCGTGGGGAGCCTGCTGCAGCATTTCACGCAGGGTTTTAGTGACAAGCTCTTCGGTAATATTGAGATCCATTAAACGGCAGTGAGCACTTAGCCGATTAATGGCCCCTTCTAGTTGGCGGACGTTATTGTGAATATGCTCAGCGATAAAAAAAGCCACCTTATGCGGAATATGCAGCCCTTTCTGTTCCGCTTTATGCTGTAAAATGGCCACCCGGGTTTCTAACTCCGGTACACCCATATGAGCTACCAATCCGCCTTCCATTTTACCGATCGTGCGGTCGGATAGCTTCAGCAATGAGGGAGGTTTATCACTTGTAATAACAATTTGGGCGCCTTTGTTCTTCAGAGCTTCGAAAGTATAGGATAATTCTTCTTCGAAATTAAGCCGATTCTGAAGAAATTGGATGTCATCCACTAATAAAACGTCTATTTCAGAACGGTAAAACCGCTTCATCCGATCTACAGATTTATTTCGTAAACTATCCACCAGATCGTTAATAAATGCTTCAGTGGTGATGCATTGTACACGCAGCTTCTTATGGTGCTCGCGAATATAATGTCCGATGCTGTGCAGAATATGGGTTTTACCCAAGCCTACCCTCTCCATGAATGAAAAGAGGATTATAGGATAACCCGGGTCTACTAGCTACTCCCATCGCAACCGACTTCACAAATTGATTGGCCGGCCCTTCGATAAAGCTTTCGAAACGATAAGCATTGTTTAATTTGACTTCTGGATAATTCAAGTTTTCATTCAGTGATTCAGCAGGAGAAGAAAGAGGGATGAATTGAGTAGCAGCTTTTTTCGGAGAGGAACCCAATACAAAGCGAATCGCAGGCTCTCCTAATGCATCGACAGGCAAGAATGCGCATAAATCCTGTTTGTAATTAGATAGCAAATACTCCTGAACAAAAAAATGTTTCAGGAACTTCTAAGGTGATTTCTTCCGGGGTAGATTTAATCACTCGGATAGGGGCCAGCCAGTTTCCGAAGGCGGTCAGCGAACACCTCGTTTTGACAAATTGTAAAAATTGAGTCCATGATTCAAGAATATCAGCATCACAAGCTAGCATAGTTTTTTTCGGTTCCTGAACTTACTGTACCTTACTCTGCTCAATTTTGCGAATTTCCTCAGGCATCGTGCCTTTAAAATTTACTAAATTAAGGGAATACAGCATGGGTTCTTAAAAGTTATAAACAACGTTTCCACAGCCTTGTCTGGAGCGATTTCACAAAGAATTTAACATGAGCTAATCTTAGCTGGCAAGGAATTTCATTTAAGGCCGAAACCCTTCAATAGGTAACTCACTGATTATCAAAATAACAACTGCTAAAGAAAAAAAATCATTCTAACCATTTCATTGAATTTTTTCTGAATGATAGCGATAAATACTTATAATCAAAGTATACAGGAATTGGCGTAGGAGAGTAATTGTGATAATGAGCTTGCATCATCTGGCAAATCCTGATAGTTTTTTGATTTAATTTAAACACAGGACAAAAGAATGAAGACATTACCTTTTTTGCCCTATGCAAAGCAGTCCATACAAAACGAAGATATTGAAGCGGTAACCCAAGCTTTGAAAGAAGAATGGATTACACGCGGCCCTCTCGTTAAGCTTTTTGAGGAATCGGTAGCAGCTTATTGCAATGTGCCTTATGCCGTCGCCTTTAATAGTGCTACATCAGCTTTAGCAGCAGCTTATTTTGCAGCAAAATTAACTCCATTCGATCGTGTGATTTCAACCCCCAATACCTTTATTGCCACGGTGGGTCTTCCGGTTCAGATGGATATGCGTCCGCGCTTGGTAGATCTCGATCGTTCGACAGGCAATTTAGACTTGCAGCTACTGAAAAGCGAATTGGATTTTCGCTCTTCTGGGGCCGCCTGTTTATTGTGCCGGTCCATTTTTCAGGCTTGGCAATCGATATGTCTGCGCTAAGCCGCGCAGTTGTTGATCCCGATGCAGTCATTATTGAAGATGCTTCACATGCCTTGGGTTCTTATCCCACGGGTGAGAAAGTGGGAAGCTGTGCTTTCAGCCAGATGACCATTTTTAGCTTTCATCCTGCAAAGACTTTAACTACGGGAGAAGGGGGGAATGGTAACGACGAAGGATCCAGAACTCTATCATCGCCTGCAACTCTATCGAAATAATGGCATAGAGAATGCGGCACCTTATTTGAGCCAATCGGCTGCTGCGCCTGGCTATTATGAAGTGCAGGCGATTACTGGCAATTTCAATTTTTGCCTTAGTTTTCAAGCTGCCCTGGGTTTAAGTCAATTCAAGCGCTTAGATCAATTTGTTTCAAAAAGGCGCCTGTTAGTCAAGCGTTACCGCCATAAACTCAAAGAAGTTCCTCATTTAACACTTTTTACAGATCAGCAGGACGGGCAAACCGGTTTTCATCTATTTGTTGTCCAAATTGATTTAGGAAGCTTATAAGATTACGCGTTTAGATGTGATGAATGCTTTAAAGGAAAAGGGAATCGGTTCGCAGGTGCATTACATCCCCCTTTATCGCCATCCCGTTCTATTGATTGATAGTGAAAATATGCAATTAAACTATCCCGCAACTGAGGAATATTATCGCCAAGCGCTTCTCTTCCTCTTTCTTATGACTTACATGAATCTGATGTTGACCGCGTGTGTTCAGCGCTTCTCTCGATTCTCAAATTGCGTTAATAGACATCTTGCATAACTTCCTTTGCGTGCCCGTGATTAAATAAACAGGATAGGCAGGATCGGCTAACGCCGGTAGGATGGGCGAGATTTGATCTATCTCCTAATTTATCCTGCCGGCGTTAGCCGATCCTGCCTATCCTGTTCTTTATTTAATTATTCGTAAGCTAATATCAATGCTTTAGCTATATTCGCAACGCCAGGATTAGGTTCATTTTTAAGGATATGGGCAAGCTTAAGGCCCTCTTCTTTTCCCCATCATAAACATGGCCTTGGCTAGATTTAAAAGGGTAGGGCCATGATCAGTTTCAAGCTTTAAAGCCCTATCAAAATATTGCATAGCTTTGACAGGTTGATTGAGTTCAAGATAGAGGGCTCCTAGAGTTTGGGCGTCATAAGCGCTATCAGGAACCAAAATAGATAAAGCTTCAAAAAAAGGTAAAGCAATATCGTATTTACCCTGCTTAATATAGGAATACCCCGTATAGCGCAGATCTTCGATGTGTTCTTTCTGACCAGCCTAGTTTCTTGAGCCAATTGATCGTTCCCATCCCGATTAACCTTGTAAAAACTGACCTACACGGCCCACAATAAAACTTAACCAATTATTAATCTTCTTAATTTGTACAAAACACGATTTTATGGTTTTTTTCTCACGTTCATCTTCTTCGTCTTCACATTCTACATCATCTAATTCACGCTCATTTTCTTCTTCTTTCTCAAAGGATCCTAAGCTTGGAGCGACGCGAAAAAAACCAAAAGGGGAACGGCGTTGAAAACGATAGAGGGGAGGGGGAAAAAAAAAGGCCCAAGGATTTTGAACCTGACCGACTCCCATTAAAAGCTCCATTTCCGATAATTTGGGAAATAAGTCAAGAACAATGGCTTGTGCAGGAATACTGCCGGCTTCATCAAGATGGTATTGTTGGTTTATTTGTTCGATTAATTGTGTGCGGCGTGCATACTGAACGTAAATCCCAATATCGAGCTTATCAATGGTTGTCATAAAATCCTCCACTCTCTATATTTTAACATTTATTACCATTTTTTATCACTTTATCATTTTATTAGCGTTCCCATGCCTCAATTTCTTCATTACCCTGTATTATTGTCGGAAGTAATCAGGGCTTTTGAACCTGTCGATTTACGCGTAATGGTAGATGGAACCTTAGGAGCTGGGGGCCATGCTCAAGCATTGCTAGAAAATCATCCGGAAATTGAACACTATCTTGGCATCGACCAAGATTTGCAGGCGCTGACTATGGCTAAGGAACGTTTAAAATCCTGGCAAAATAAACTATCCCCTCAACACGGAAACTTTGTCCAATTTGACCATTATTTAAAAGAATTGTCCTTGCCCCCTCCTAATGGTATATTATTAGATTTAGGTGTTTCTTCCATGCAGCTTGATCAACCAGAAAGGGGTTTCAGTTTTATGCGGGAAGGTCCGTTGGATATGCGGATGAATCAGGAGATGCCATTGACCGCAGAGGAGATTATTAATCAGTGGTCTGAGGAAGATTTAGGTAAAATTTTTCGCGATTTTGGGGAAGAAAAACATTGGCGCGCTGCTGCCCGTGCTATTGTCAAAGCTCGGCAAATGCAGGCAATTGTAACTACGGCTGATTTGGTAGCTGTTTTAACACCCGTCCTTGGTGCCTATGCCAGAAAAGGCAAAATTCATCCTCTGACGCTGGTTTTTCAAGCTTTGCGTATTTGTGTGAATCAGGAATTATTCGTTTTAGAAAGGGTGTTGTCCAAGGCTATCGATTGTTTAGCTCCCAAAGGACGGTTGGTGGTCATTAGTTTTCATAGCCTAGAAGATCGGCTAGTGAAAACTCAAATGCGTTTGGCAGCTAGCGATAAGTGGGAAACCTCAGGCATTAGCGGGCTTTTTCGAGATAAGGAACCCACGGTAGCGCTGGTGACAAAAAAACCGATTGAAGCCGATGAGGAAGAATGTCGTAGAAATCCCCGCAGCCGCAGTGCTAAATTAAGGATTGTCGAAAAATTATAAAAAACAACAGGATAGGCAGGATCGGCTAACGCCGGCAGGATAAATTAGGAGATAGATCAGGTTCTGAAGGATAGTTTATTAGATAATCTCGCTCATCCTGCCGGCGTTAGCCGATCCTGCTCATCCTGTTCTTTTTATAGCCTGATATGTTATCTTCGTGTTCGGTCAAGAATGAACGTTTTGATGAGGGTATAAATGGGGTTATTCATTCGTTTGCTCATTTGCATTTCATTTACCGGTTTGGCACTTTATAAATATATTGATAAAGTCAATGAGCTAACAGAGTTACGTCTTTTGATCCCTGTGCTTACCAAGGAGGTAAAGGAAATTCACGAGCAAAATCTTGAACTGCAATATGCTATTAAAAGTTTCGAAAGCCCGTTGCATTTGATGGAATTGGCTCGAAAACCAGAGTTTGGACATTTAAAATACCCTTCCCTTGATGAAGTCATTCTTCTTCCCGAATCTTGTTCCGAATAGTATTAGAGGTTTATGAATCAACCAGTTACGATTAAAGAAAGGAAACGGCTATTGTGGATTGCCCTTGCGATCTTTCTTTTGTTTTCTCTATTGATTGCACAATTTTATCACATCCAGATTCTTGAAGGGAAAAAATGGGCTTTGCAAGCTCAAAAACAACATTTTTTTATTGTAAAAGAACCTTTTATCCGCGGTTCTTTTTATTCCAACCCCTATATTAAGAAAAATCATCCTGCCGAGTGTCAACGCTTTGTCATTGATGTTCCCAAGTTTCATCTTTATGCCGATCCTGAATCTCTACCCGCGACTCTTAAGGAGGAAATTGCCAATGAGTTAGCAAGCCGTCTGGCGTTGTCTATACAGGAAGGATCGAAATCATTACGCGAGCAATTTGCTAAAGTCAGCCGTAGCCGAAAACTGGCCATGTGGTTGGATAAAGAAACCCATCAAGGGATCAGCAAGTGGTGGCAGGGGTATGCACGTCAGCATAAGATTCCACGCAATGCGCTTTTTTTTGTGAAAGACTATCAACGTTCTTACCCTTTTGGTAAATTATTGGGTCAGGTGCTTCATACTATTCAAAACCAAAAAGATGAAATGACCAATCAGGCATTGCCCACGGGTGGATTGGAGCTTTATTTTAATCGTTATTTACAAGGAAAAAATGGCAAAAGACGCTTAATGCGCTCTCCGCGTAATTCTTTGGAAACAGGTGAAGTTATTGCGCATCCTGAACATGGGGCTGATATCTATTTGACTATTAATCCTTGTTTGCAAGCAATTGCCGAAGAAGAAATCGAAAAAGGAGTAAAAAAAAGCAAGGCCAAAGGGGGTTGGGCAGCCATGATGGATCCCTGGACAGGGGAAATCTTAGCCATAGCCCAATATCCTTTTTTTTACCCACCTGATTATCAAAACTATTTTAATGATCCTGAATTGATTGAACATACGAAAGTGAAAGCCGTTACCGATGCAAATGAACCAGGTTCAGTGCTTAAACCATTTACAGTGGCTATCGCCCTCAAAGCAAATCAACTGCTAAAGCAAAAAGGGGAAAAAGAGCTTTTTTCACCCGAAGAAAAGATCCCGACCAGCAATGGCCGCTTTCCGGGGCGCTCGAAGCCTATTACTGACACCAGCATGCACTATTATTTAAATATGGATATGGGCATTCAGAAGTCTTCGAATATTTACACGGGGCGTTTAGCTGAACGGCTAGTGGCTCGTTTAGGCAATGAGTGGTATAGACGCCAGCTTCAACTATTCGGCTTTGATCGAAAAACCCAAATCGAACTGCCGGCTGAGAGTCCGGGAGTTCTTCCTACCCCTGGAAAATTGCATCCTAGTGGTGCTTTGGAATGGTCGATTCCCACCCCCTTTTCTTTGGGAATGGGATATAATCTTCAAGTCAATTCCATCCAGCTTTTGCGTGCTTATGCCGCACTGGCAAATGGCGGCTTTTTGGTCCAACCTACTCTTGTGCGTTGTATAGTCAAAAAAGATCAACAAGGCAATCGATGTGTACTTCTGGATAACACCTCTGAAGAGCGCCACCAGTCTTTCCCACGTGTACTTGACAAGGAAATTGTCGATCGCGTGGTGCACTCCATGCGCTATGTGACTAAGCCCGGAGGCACAGCTGCCAAAGCTGATGTTCCGGGATATACAGAGGTGGGTAAAACAAGTACACCTAAAAAAATCGTAAACGGCATCTATTCGGAAAGGTTATATTGTCCCACTTTTGTTGGTTTTACCCCTGTCAATCAGGCAGCTTTTGTGTTGGTGGTGACCATCGATGAACCTGAATATGGTTATGTCCCAGGACTTGGAAAGAACCACAATGGAGGCAATTGCACGGCAAATGTTTTTCGTGAAATATCCAAACGTGCCCTGGAATATTTAGGAATTCCTTCAGATGATCCTCACGGTTATCCTTATGGAGATCCTCGCCATGACACAAAAAAAGAAGTTTGGATGGAAGAAACGAGAAAGTTGCAAGAAATGTACAATAAATGGAATAAGCTTTCTCAATCCTGAAATTAGGATCTGTGAAACCATAAATTGAATGATTGGACACTATGATGAAATTAAAGAAGCTCCTCACCGGTATCACGGGATGTGTGGTAAAAGGATCAAGAGAGATCAATATTACAGGCATCAATGCGAATTCGAAGCTTATAGCTCCTGGAAACCTATTCATTGCCAAAAAGGGAAAAACTTATGATGGCGGATACTTTATTCCAGAAGCCATCGAGGCAGGGGCATGTGCTATTGCTACTAATTTGCTGGATCCTTCGCTTAAACAAATTGTTCAAATCATTCATCCCTGCGTGTCTTCTATTGAAGGGGATTTAGTGGCAAATTATTATCAGCACCCTTCTCAAGAATTACTCATGGTAGGGATTACGGGAACGAATGGAAAAACAACAACTTCTTTCATTATCAAAAATTTATTGGACCAATTTTGCGGGCCCTGTGGTTTAATTGGCACCATTGAATATATTGTGGGAGGGTATCGTTATCAAGCGGATCGCACCACTCCCGATGTGGCGACAAACCATAAAATGCTGCGTGAGATGGTCACTCAAGGGAGCCGTTCGGCTGTGATGGAAGTGACCTCGCATGCATTAGATCAAGGGCGTATCAATAAAATTGACTTTGATATAGCTGTATTTTCCAATTTGACCGGGGACCACCTCGACTATCACGGAACGATGGAAAATTATTGTGCAGCAAAAAATCGCCTTTTCGCCCATTTGGGGAAAGAGAAGAGCAAGAAAAGAAAACTTAAATGGGCCATTGTCAATCAAGATAGTCCTTGGACTTCCAAAATTTTGGAAAGATGTTCGGCAAATATGCTTACTTACGGTATTGAAGCCCAGGCCGATTTGCAAGCTTCGGCTATCAGACTTGAACAGGAAGGAACAAGGGCTAAAGTAAGTTATCAAGGGCAAACGGTTGACTGTCATTGGCCGCTTGTGGGGCGTTTTAACATTTACAATTGCTTGGCAGCTATGGCAGTTGCTCTTACACAGGAAATTCCGTTGAAGACGATAGCCAGCGCCATGTGCCAGTTGCCCGAAGTGCGCGGACGCCTGGAAGCGGTTCAAAACAGCCTGGGATTAAAAATCTACGTCGATTTTGCCCATTCCGATGATTCTCTGCTTAATGTCCTTGGCACTTTACGGGAACTCCAAAGAAAAGGACGTTTGATTGTGGTTTTTGGATGCGGAGGAGAGCGTGACCGCACTAAACGTCCAGAAATGGCCAGGGCTTGCGAGAGCTGCGCAGATCTTTGCATTCTCACTTCAGATAACCCTCGGAGGGAAGACCCCTATAAAATTTGTGAAGAGGTGATCAAAGGTTTTACCAAGCAAGGAAGTTATCAGGTGGAAGTCGATCGTCGCAAAGGCATTCAGAAAGCAATTGAACTTGCCAACCAGGAGGATATTATTCTGATTGCCGGCAAAGGGCATGAGTCTTATCAAATTTTTGCTCATAAAACCATTGAATTCGATGATTGCCTAGTTGCTTCAGAAATTTGCCATCAAATAGCACAGAGGAACTCATGAGATTCATTTATTTGGTTGGTTTTTTCTGGCTTTGTCCTTTTTTGAGCGTGGAAGCCCAATTTTTGGGTTGTACACCTTTGAAGCCCATTAATTTGACAAAGACACCCGATGTTTCATCGGTATGTAAAACAAACTCCCAAAAACATTTTTCCACTATTAAACCCCCTCTATTAGTCAAGAATTTTCTTATTGTAATTGATCCGGGACATGGAGGACACGATGTGGGGACGCAATCGATTTCGAAACCCCGTTATCAAGAAAAATCGTTAAATCTTGTGACTTCTCGATTTGTGAAGGATTTTCTGCTACAAATGGGTTATCAAGTGTATATGACTCGGGAAGAAGATGTCTTTATCTCGTTGGAAAAGAGGGCACAATTGGCCAATGAGCGAAAACCCTCCCTCTTTGTCAGCATTCATTACAACTCTGCTCCCAGTGCCAAAGCTCAAGGAGTTGAAATCTTTTTCTATCAATCCAAAGAAAAAAAAGAACGCACACTTAAATCCAAAAGGCTGGCGCAAATTGTTTTGAAAATGTGATTGCTCAGACAAAAGCAGAATCTCGCGGGGTTAAGCACGGGAATTATGCAGTGATTCGAAAGACACTAATGCCTGCCATATTGATTGAAGGAGGATTTGTTACCAATGAGGCTGAGCTGCAAAACCTTAAAGATCCGGTTTATCTAAAGAGCATTGCATGGGGGATAGTTAAGGGGATTGAGGAGTATCTAAATTTAAATGCATCCCATAAGTAAATGGGACTAATTGGACTAATTGGACGGGTTGGACGGGTTGGTATTGGTCTTGAGCATTGCAGGTAACTTCTCCATTGCTACACGATACCCTAAATCGAAAATTTTATGGATTTCATTGAATTCCAACATCCCAAATTGGTTGGTGTCAAATTGGAGGAGATAATCAGCATCTTTTTCCATTTGTTTCTGCCGATCATCCAGAGAAGACCGTCATGGACGAAACTAAAATTTCAAAAATACTATCATATTCCATTTTATCTTTTGCAAAGGGGTTTAGCTTTTTGAAGAACAATTTCAAGCCTGATAGGCTTGGAGGTAGTTGTTTTTTGTGTGGTTTCGCATACTCACTGATATTAGAGTGGCAGTTGACAGCTAAGATTTTTCCACCACAAATCACTTTTCTCATTACATCAACGGGCATATTATTAATAATTCCTCCGTCCACAAGCATGTTTCCCTGATCGTCATAAATAGGTGGATAGACACCAGGAATAGAAATGCTAGCTCTAATTGCTAGCCATAGAGGGCCATGATCATGGATGTGTTGGCTCGATTGGGTGATATTCGTTGAGGTGCAAAAAAAAGGAATCCATAAATCTTCAATTTGGATGTCTTGCGACATATATTGGAAAAACTCGGTAGTATATTTCCCCGTTAATAAAGGACCAAAGGGAGGGTGTAGATCCCGCTTTAGGTTGCGCACATACGCATATGATAGATCAATAGCAGCTTGGTTCCGCCCCCCAAAACATAGGAAGCACCAATGGCAGCTCCCATGCTACAACCAGCAATATAATCGATGGGTTGTTTGAGCTCTTCTAAAGATTTTAACACTCCAATATGGGTAAAACCCCTTGCTCCTCCTCCATTGAGGACAACAGCAAATGCTCGCCCGGTTGAGAAACGGATGTACCTGGCAAAGCTACTACTTTCAGGATTAAGTATAACATGGTGGTGGGAGTTGAGCTTGCGGTTCTTAAGCCAATTTGCTGTCCCTTTAATGGCCATTGTCTCTTGGGGATGATAACAAATCAGCTCGACATAAGGCAGCAAGTCAAAATGAGGGAAAATAAGGTTTTCTCTATATAGTTCAAGGCAGGATCCAGAGTACTATCCCCTACAAGTAAGATCCGATCAGCTTGCCTTAAACAGCGTTGCGTCCAAGTGGTTATTGTCCTATCTGTCTCGTATACCAAATAACCGTATTGGTTTTCTAATGATTGCAACCAAGCGATTAAACGTTCGTTGGAATCTAGGCATGGCGTTTGAACAGCCTCTTTTTCTAAAAACTGCCTGTAGGTTTCTGAATTAACCAATAGGGTTGGTTTGACTTTATTTAGTTCTTGGACAAAGAGTTGAATAAAGGGACGATGATCGCTATCTGCGGCCGGAGCTACTGCAATAGTGACGGTATTTTCCCCCAATTCGGTGGGGTGAGACTTGGTAATTAGCCTTTTAAGGGCTGTTTTAGCTATCTCGACGACTTCATGAGGATGTTGCTTCTCAAATTTCTCAAAAGTTGCTTTATCTAGCTTAAGCAATAAACTATCCCGTATTGCTCGGACTGTACCTGTACGGGGTTGATTGGTTAAAAGAGCAATTTCTCCTACGATTTCTCCAATCGAAATTTCAGCAACTGGAATTGCCATTTTCAAATCTTCCGCCTGGTTTTTCTCTACATAGACGCGCAACCTGCCCTGAAGAAGAATGTATGAGGTGGTATCGAGATCTCCTTGCCGAATAAGAACTTCACCTCCCCCAATTGAAACTAGCACCATGGAAGCAACTAAATCGTTTAAGGCAGCCTTATTAAGTTGACAAAATAAGTCAAGGCTTGAGAGGAAAGCAACCAAATTGTGAATCTCTTCTTGCATAATACTTCGTTGAAACACAAGCTCTCTATTGTTTTTGTTTGTGTATAAATCTGGATATATACAAATAAAAAATTTTATGCTATCTCGAAAAAAAAAGGAAAATATCGACATGATGTCCATTGATCCTTTTCGAAAAATTCCAGAATTTTTGTTTCTCAATGAAACCAAGCTATTGGAAATTGCTAACCATGCCGTCATCCAAAACTACGCCCCTGGTCAAGTCATTCTGAAAGAAGGGGAGCTGGCCGATGCTTTTTATGTCATCATTGATGGTGATGTACGGGTCTTTACCATTGATGCACATAAAAAAAAAATTGTTCTTGAACGACTTCAAGGTGGAAATTCTTTTGGGGAGCAGGCTTTTTCCCCATTCGTTTCCCCTCGCAGAACAGCCTCTGCAGAGGCAATCTCTCAAACTAGTGTTTATCAAATTCCTCGGCATGTATTAAGCAATTTGGAAAGGGAAAATGTAAATCTAAGAAATCTCTTGCGAGAACGATTTAATGAGTACGTCACTCAAAAAGTCACTAAATTAGCCGGGGGGCTCAGTGATTCCCTTCATATTTCAAAGCTATTGGAAACGCGAAAAAAATTTGAGAAGAGAGAGATTCTCTATCACCAAGGAAGTCCAGCTACTGACCTGTTTATTCTCTCCTATGGGGCGATTGAACTTAGACAATATGACGAACATCAAAATGTGATACACCGGATCGAACTGGGTTTGGGAGAAGTTTTAGGAAATAAGGCCATTGAAGAAAACGCCGTGTATCCATTTACAGCAGTTGCACTGGTCGATTCAGAAGTCATCGTGATCCCTGGTAAAGTGTTAAAGGCTTACCTTTCCGAGTTTCCTCAATTATTCCAATATGGCCATAAGTTAGAAAAGCAAAGGGAATTCAGCAATTATGGACAGACTATCCAGTTCCGAGGGCAATATCTTGATATGCCTACTTTTGCTACATTGATCCTTTTAAAAGATGGGCGTGAAATCGTTTGTCAACAGGCTGTCAATACCTACATGACCTTTATTAAAACAGTCGGCATTTCTCCTTCTCAAACATTTAAATACGTCAAGGATGAATTCCAGCGTGAAATTTACCTTAAGGACAATCGATTAATTGGTTTAAATGAAGTTGGCCAATGGGATGATACTATTTTGCTTCTTGATATGATTGCTCAGGATAAAGAATTAGGGGAGAGCGTTCTATTATCTTTTCAAGAGACAGGCAGATTAGAGAAGATTTCCTCTATTCCCACAGATAAGGAAATCATCTGCACCTGCATGCGGGTAAGCAAAGAGGAAATTGAAGGTTTAATCAAAAAAGGTGTTTCCTCATTCGATGAGATATGCACTAAAACAAGAGCTTCTACTGTGTGTGGTTCCTGCCGTCCTGCTATATTAGAATTATTAGGCGGCAATGCTTGGATCCCTTGCAAAGTTATTCCTTCGGTTACTTATAACGAAAACATCCGCTCTTTTTGCTTAGAGCCCCTTGTTAAAATGGATACCGCCTATTTACCAGGCCAACACATTATCTTACGCGCGAACATCAACAATCTATGGATAAGACGTTCTTATACACTAACCTCAATCCCTAAAGATCTGTTATTCGAATTGACGATTAAATTGGAAGAAAAAGGGCAATTTTCCCCTTGGATCTTTTCGACTGCCGCGCAACGTCCCTTGATCTACCTCGCAGGTCCTTATGGAGACTTCACTTTAACAAAAGGGGATGAACCTATCATTTGTTTTGCAGGAGGCATTGGTTTTACACCTTTCATTGCTTTTTGGCGTTACCTCGTAACCAATCAACCTCAGAAGAGAATCTACATTGACTATTCTGCAAAAGTACAAAAAGATTTCATCTTTAGAGAAGAGCTGGAACGGTCATCAAAGAGTATATCTAACGCCCACATTCATTTCAGAGAGACTTCGATTCAAGGGATAATCACCGAAGAGGAGGTCATCAATATTCTCCATAACTTTCGAGAAAGTTTGCCCCATATCTACATCTGTGGTCCCGAAAAATTTGAAGATTTTCTCATGAGTGTCTTGCAAAAAGTGCAAATTCCTCTTGAAAGGATACATGTAGAGCGCTTTTTACAAGCTGGAGCACCTACCGGTGCCCCTCAAATGATTACGGAGTGATTGATATGAGACATGCTCCTAAAATAACGATTTCCTCCCTGTCTTTTCTTAGGCAAGCTTTAAGAAATCCCATCGCGTTGCATGCCAAAATCTTTGAAACATATGGGGATATTGCTTGGAAAAAAGCTAGGGGCCAAGTCAGTTATTATATTGGGCACCCTACTTTTGCCCAATATGTTTTAAACGACCACCAAGATAATTTTATTAACAGACACCCTTTGCTGAGGAGTGCCTTTTCCCCATTTATTGGTTTCAATGGCTTAATTACGACGAATGATCTTGAGCAGTGGTATCATGATCGGCTGATCGCTAAAATGAGTTTCGATGGAGATGTCTATTTTAAAGAGTACTCTCAAACCATCACTTCCTTAACAGAAGAGGTGCTGAGAGGGTGGGAAGAAAATCACCCAAACAAACAATTGATCACTATCGATGAGGAAATCGACAAACTTTTAATTACCATTGTCACCAACACCTTGTTTGTCCATCTTGATCTATTAAATCCGGATGAGTTAGCTAAGGTGATGCCTACATCAGTAGAGCTAATTAAAAAGAAGCTTCATACGATAATCAAACCACTTTGGTTCTTTTCGCCTTACAGAAGTAAATACGAAGAGACGGTCCTTTATTTCAAAAATCTGACCACCAGTATCATCAGGAATCGTTTGAACGAGAACAAAGAGTGGGATGACATGCTGGGCCATTTCATTCACTCCTATCGCCATTTAAACAAAGAAGAGATCATCGAAACTCTTGGTCATCACCTGGCAACTTTTTTAGTTGTGGGATACTTCACCACCGTCTCTCTGCTCCATTGGTTACTCGTCATGCTGTCACTTTATCCCTCGGTTGAAAGAGAAATTTGCAAGGAGTGTGAGCAAGTGATCGGATCACGAGTGCCTCAGTATGAAGATTTAGCCCATCTGCCCTATTTAGCATGTGTGATCAAAGAAACGTTGCGGCTGCACTCCAGCAACCACGTCATCATGCGCCAATCCCTACAAGACGATGTGATGGGGGATTATTTTATTCCTGCAAATGCTGGCATTGTTCTCAGCATTGCCCATATTCATCGACATATCGATTTTTGGGAAAATCCGGATGGATTTGAACCGTTGCGTTTTCTGAATAACCCCTTAGGACAAGAAAATCGTTTTGCTTATATTCCCTTTGGGTGGGAAAACGGAACTGCATTGGTTCCGCTTTTTCTTCAATGGAAGCCAAGCTGATCATTGCAATGATCGTGCAACGTTTCCGACTTTACTTGCCTCCTCACACTGATGTCAAACCTTTTGCGACAACGTTGCTAACTAATCGTCCCGATGTTAAAAAGATGATTCTCGTTTTTAAAAATTTGAAAAACAAATGATAGGATGGGAAAAGTTTGAGAATTTGAAGAGTGGCTAAATTTAAATAAAAAAAATTGTCCTCGGCGCGACTCGAACGCGCGGCCTGTTGCTTAGGAGGCAACCGCTCTATCCACCTGAGCTACGAGAACGTTGATTTTTCAATTATGCAGCATAAAGATTAGCAGGCTTTCTCTCAAGATTTTTCACCATGCCCCAGGAGCTCCCGCTAATTGCCGGCGAAATGCCGGTAATTAGTGGGAGCTCCTGATATTAAATTCAGGTTTTTGACACAAAAATCCCCTTGATTACTGGCCTGTGGGTTGTTAAATTATTTTGTACACGCTCAATTACCAGGTTCCTCATCAAGCTTCCTTTTTATAAAGTATCAAGAATGACTTTATATTCTTTAGATTGTGGATCCATAATACTCCATAACGTCTTCCAGGCGTCTATCTGGCAAATTTAGCAGGATGGACATGATGGACAGGATAAATCAAGATGTGAATTTATAAATTTAGGGTGTTGAAGACGCGCAGTTTGTACTTTTTCTTGTCCAAAATTGATAATTAGCCCAACACCTAATTCATTCATTATCTCATACGAAATCCCAATGATTTTCCGGGTAAGATTTTCATATAAAAGTGGTTGACGAGTTGATAGAGCTGTTATTTTTGGTGGCAAACACTCTCCAATCAGATCTTCGTTTATCCTGTCCATCATGTCCATCCTGTTAAAAAATTTATATCTCATTTTAGCAATGGTTAGGATTTTGCCCTCTTTACGAAAATTTTTCTTCAAAATTTGTATTTATCAGTGCGAATTTTTATTAGCGGGAATTGCTGACTATGACCATTATTATCTTCTGAAAGCTCTTCAACTGAAATATCTGATACTTTTAGATAATAGAGAAGTTGACTGTTATCTTGCATATCTTGCCGCTAGCGATCTTACAAATCCTGTTTTTCTTGCACTTGCTAAATCTATTTTATTAAATTTTCCCTTTATGCTATGAACCCCAATTATACATAAACAAACTGAAGAATTGTTTGTGTATAAATAAAGGACATAGACATGAGTTTGTGGCGGACGAAATCTTTAGAGTTTTTGCAGGAAGAAGCAAATAGCGGACCAAAATTAGAGCGTTCACTAAATGCCTTCAGCCTGGTTTTATTAGGAATTGGTGCAGTGATTGGCGCCGGCCTATTTTCTATTACCGGAATTGCTGCAGCCGAGCATGCAGGTCCCGCAATCGTGATTTCCTTTATCCTTGCTTCCATTGGTTGCGCCTTTGCGGGGTTATGTTTTAGCGAACTCGCTGCCATGATTCCCATTTCAGGGGGTGCCTACAGTTATACCTATGCCACCTTAGGGGAATTTGTGGCGTGGATTATTGGGTGGGCTCTCATGTTGGAATATGCTGCAGGAGCCGCAGTTGTCTCAATCAGTTGGTCTGCGTATGTGGTCTCTTTTTTGCATGGTTTTCACCTTGATCTTCCCACCAATTTAATGGCTTCGCCTTGGCAGCCTATTCATATGCCTGATGGTACTGAAATTTATGGCTGGATCAATCTTCCCTCAATGATCATTATTTTCCTTTTATCCTTGCTGCTGATTGTAGGGGTGGAAAAATCAGCCAAAGTCAATGCGGTCTTAGTGATTATTAAGGTAGCCGTGGTACTCATTTTTATTGGGGTAGGTTTTGGGTATATCCAAGAAAAAAATTATGAACCTTTTATCCCCCCGAATACTGGAGTTTTTGGCGAATTTGGCTGGAGCGGCATTATGCGCGCAGCCGGTATCGTTTTCTTAGCTTATGTTGGTTTTGACGCTATTTCGACAACCGCTCAAGAAGTTAAGCGCCCTCAAAGAGACCTTCCCATTGGTATTATCGGTTCATTAATTATTTGTACTTTTTTGTATGTCTTATTTGCATTGGTAATGGTGGGATTAGTTTCTTACGAGCAGCTCAATGTGGCAGCACCGGTGGCCAAAGCCATTCAACAAACTCCCTATCTTTGGCTTAATGGATTAATTAAGTTAGCTATTATTGCGGGTTTAACTTCAGTAATTTTAGTTTTGCTTTTGGGACAGTCGCGCATCTTTTTCACCATGTCAAAAGATGGTCTTCTACCACCTATTTTTTCCGCTGTGCATCCCCGTTTTCATACTCCATGGATTGCCAGCCTCATTTTGATGGTTTTAGTAGGCTGCTTTGCCGCTTTCGCCCCTTTATCCCTTGTGGGACAATTGACTAGCATTGGGACCCTTTTAGCATTTGTCATCGTATGTGCAAGCGTCATCGTCTTACGCAAAACGCATCCCAACTGGAAGCGTCCCTTTAGAACTCCTTGGGTGCCTTTGATTCCTATATTGGGAATTTTGACCTGCCTTGTCTTAATGTTTTCTTTGGCCTGGATGACATGGGCCAGATTAGGCATTTGGTTATTAATTGGACTTGTTGTGTATTTCATGTATGGAAAGCGTAATAGTCATCTTGCTAAAAGAGAAGGATAAATGTATAGGTCTAGCATATGAAATGGGAAATCAGCTATGCTACAATTTTTTTTAAGGTGATGTGATGACAGAAGCAGATATTGGCCTCATTGGATTAGCAGTAATGGGGCAAAATTTAGTTCTGAACATGAATGACCATGGTTATACGGTAGCTGTTTATAACCGCACCGTTTCCAAAGTAGACGATTTTTTAGCTGGTTCAGCTCATGGAACTCGTGTAATAGGGACACATTCTATTGAAGAGTTTGTAAAAAAACTCAAACGCCCTCGCAGAGCCATGCTGATGGTTAAGGCCGGAGATCCGGTGGATGAATTTATCAATTTGATCCTACCCTATCTAGAAGCAGGGGATATTATCATTGATGGAGGCAATAGCCTATTTTCCGATACGAATCGACGTTGCCGTGACTTGAAAGAAAAGGGGATTCTTTTTGTCGGGACGGGAATATCTGGAGGGGAAGAAGGCGCGCGCCATGGCCCTTCTATTATGCCTGGAGGGAATCCCGAGGCATGGCCACATGTCAAGGATATTTTCCAATCCATCAGTGCTAAGGTGAATGGAGAGCCTTGTTGTGAATGGGTAGGCGATGCAGGAGCCGGCCATTATGTGAAGATGGTTCACAATGGGATTGAGTATGGCGATATGCAATTGATAGCCGAGTCCTATAGCTTGCTGAAAAATATTCTTGGTTTTGGTCCAAAAAAATTAAATCAGGTATTTGTCGATTGGAACAAAGGTGACTTGAATAGCTATTTAATTGAAATTACGGCCAAGATTTTTGAGGTTAAGGATGATGATGGCAATTCTCTTCTAGATAAAATTTTAGATGTAGCTGGCCAAAAGGGAACCGGGAAATGGACAGTCATCAATGCATTGGACTTGGGGATGCCTCTGACACTTATTGGAGAAGCTGTTTTCGCCAGATGCTTATCTGCAGTTAAAGACGAACGGCTGGCAGCAAGCAAGGTTTTAAGCGGTCCGAAAACTAAATTTGAAGGTGATCCTGAGGCTTTTACACATGCCGTTCGCCAAGCGCTTTATGCCTCGAAGATTATTAGCTATGCTCAAGGTTTTATGTTAATGCGGCAGGCTGCAGAGGATTATCATTGGAAGCTTAATTATGGGGGGATTGCGCTGATGTGGCGGGGCGGATGCATCATTCGTAGTCAATTTCTAGGAAAGATTAAAGAAGCCTTTATGCATGATCCTTCACTTAAAAGTCTTTTACTGGATCATTTTTTTATCCAAGAGCTTCAAGAGAGGCAGCCAGGATGGCGGCAAGCTGTTGCAAAGGGAGTTGAGCTGGGAATCGCTACTCCATGTTTCAGCAGTGCTTTAGCTTTCTATGATGGATATCGCACATTGCAATCTTCTGCCAATCTTATCCAAGCGCAGCGAGATTTTTTTGGCGCGCACACCTATGAACGCATTGATAAACCTAGAGGGCAATTTTTTCACACAAATTGGACAGGATCAGGAGGAAAAACCAGCTCGGGTTCTTACAATGCCTAAGGAAGCACTTCCTAAATATAGATTTTTTAAACACTAATTCCAAATAGGTTCTTATGAGAAAGTCACTATTTTACTCTTTATTGATGGCTTATGCCTTATGCTTATGTTCCACCCCCTTATCTGCTTGGGGGGATTGGGATTTTGGCGATGGTTGTTGCGATTGTTGTGATATTGATTGGTGTTCTATGGATTTTGGCTTTGAGGGCCGGGTAGCTTATTTTCATCCTTCTAGTAAGAGGGTACGGCGAATTTATTCAGATGGTTGGGCAGATTATCAATTTGAAGCTTCCTTAGGCTTGCCTTGCAATTTTGATCTTTGTGGCGGTAATTTCCGTCTTTGGACCGGAGTTAGTGGTTTTTCTAAAGGAGGCCATGCCCATCTGGAAGAAGGCTGTAGGTGTTTTCAAAGTGAAAAATATAGTGGACGTTCTTGCGAATCTTCTAAACATTCTAGTAAATTTTCTAGTGGATGTTTTAACGAAATTTCTAGTGGGTGTTCTAATGAAAATTCTAGCGGGTGTTCTAATGAAATTTCTAGTGGATGTTCTGACAGTCAATCTTTTAATCTCTGCCATAACAGTACAAATTTGGACTTAATTCCCGTTTATTTTGGCATTAAATATTTTTATCCCATAGCTTGCTGTACTAGTGTTTATGTTGGCGGAGGGGGGTGTTATAGTTTTTTGCGTATCAAAGACCATTCAAGATTTGTACATAAGCACATTCGCAAAGAGGAATGGGGGGGTGTTGTGCAAGCCGGCGTCCATTATAACCTAACAGAGTGTTTTTATCTGTGTGCTTTCTTCGATTACTTCTTCCAGACATTTCATTTTTCTAACCATCATCGTCATAGCTCTAGTGATAGCCGCCATAGGGATAGTTGCAGTAGTGATAGGAGGCGAAGTGATAGTTGCCGAAGTTATGTCAACAACGAATGTAGTTATCAACGCTGTAGCCCCTTTGTGGAACGGAATGATTTAGATATGAGCGGGTTTAAAGTAGGTGGAGGCATCGGGCTTATTTTTTAGTAGGAACAGCTGGCTTTCTGGCAGCCCTAGGTGGCGATAAGATAATCTGAAAATCATGAAGGCCTTTTACCAGAGTGTTCTGTAAGCAACTCATGTGAAGTTATGGACCAGTTGAATGAGCCTGAAGGGCTCAAATTGCAACCGCCCAGCACATCGCCCCATATGCATTAAGCTAAGAACGCAGAGACGGGGAGTCGGGTACATACTTTTACGCATAAGTTTTTTGAAAAAAATCCTGGCATGGATTTTCATTCAGATTTTTCATTTAATGAATTTTGAAACGACCCATTTGATGGTAATGTCTGGATGAATGAGCCTGAAGGGCTCTAATTGCACACAGCCCAGGGCATCGCCCTGGGTAGGGATAAAAATAAATTTGCAGCCTGTATGGCTGCTAGAAAGGTTCATTGATCATAAGATAAATTTACATCGAATAATGTCGCTTTCTGGCAGCCCTACAGGCTGCTATATTATTCAAAACCTTACCCAGGGCGATGCCCTGGGCTGTTGCAATTAGAGCCCTTCAGGCTCATCAGAGAGGTCCACACCTTTTACAGAAATATTTATAAATTTATTTAACAAAAATCTGAATGAAAATCCGTGGTGGGCGGTTGCAATTAGAGTCCTCCAGGCTCATCAGACAGGTCCATACCTTCTACAGAAATATTTATAAATTTATTTAACAAAAATCTGAATGAAAATCCGTGCTGTGCTGTTGCAATTAGAGCCCTTCAGGCTCATTAAGCTAGTCAATCTTGAAACAAGTTAGGGTTCATGGATAAAAGCATGGTCCCTGGGTAAGATCAAAAAATTATAGGGATTTTATTGCTCTATTCTTATATTCTTGTTAAATTATAATACTAATTATCATAGCAATTTTTAAAGGAAAACAATTTATGAAAATTCAAGGAATAGAAATCCATCCGAATGAATTAGATGGATGGGGAGACAAATTAAAAGATGCATTCTTAAATCCTCAGCAAGCGGGACAAGATCAACAAGCGCATAAGTACCTGTATATAAATCGCGAAGGTCGCTTTCAAAGTTTTTTTCTCAATGAAAATATTCCACAAGGCCATTATAAGCTCTATATTGATGATATGCTAAAAATCTCCCAGGAAATTCTCAAATCTCAAAATCAACATAGGCAGCCATTAAGAACGATAAGCCAAAGTTATCAAGTCATGCTGCGTGGTGCCCAAGATACTGTCTGGTCGGCCTTTGTTCATTGGTGGAAAGGATTGGGATTGAACACCACCAAAAGGTTGATTCAATCCGATATCAGGCTGTCGGATGATTTTCGGCGCATTAAAAAACGTCGTCAATTTTGGGATTTAAAAGATGAGATGGTGGTACTCATTGCTCAAATTGAAGTGGGGGTTAGGATTCTCTAGGTACCCTATTGCTTCTTTGGATGGGCTCAACCGGCAATATAAAGGGCAAAAGGATCAACTTTTAAATGTGCAACCTAATGTGAATACTCCTTTAGAGGAATCGCGTCCTCTAATCAAACAACAGAAAGCATTGAAAGCCAAACTAGAAAAAGTGGCGGAATTGGCCGCATTGCATAAAGAAATTGGATCTTGGTTTGCTGACCTTAAAATTATTGAAGAAGCTTTTACCAGACAAGACGGTCCCGCGCTTTTAGCTGAACTTAACAATGATGAGGATAAAATCAAAGCTGCTGGATTCGTAGGTGGCTGGAATGATCTCTTAAGGGCTATCCAAGAAAAAAAAGTCACTTATGAAGCAATTATGAATCAAATTACCGATGACAATATCCTTGCCAGACATGCTGAATTTATGGGGA
Source organism: uncultured Chlamydiae bacterium (assembly GCA_963799115.1). Classification (GTDB taxonomy): domain Bacteria; phylum Chlamydiota; class Chlamydiia; order Chlamydiales; family Parachlamydiaceae; genus CAWCVY01. The sequence continues at coordinate 28,120 of CAWCVY010000026.1, forward strand.
AAGTGGAAGAGATAAAAAAGGAAGTAAAATTGATCCACCAACTTTGCTTCGGTTAATCGAATTTTTAAGTTCAGGGCGGCGCCCCTTCAGCGCCTGCCTCGAGCCACACACGTAGCTCTTCAAGCTTTTTTTCAAGTTGCCCGGCTAGGGCTTCTTGCTGCACCTTCTTAGGAATCTCACTTGAAGATGGCGGGTAGATAGGCTGTCCAAATACACAAGCAATGCGCGCCCCAAATTTGGGCAATAAGCGATGCCGCGGCCATGCTTCAAATGTGCCGCTAATATAGACAGGAATAATCGGGCAATGCATTCGTAGAGCGAGCATGGCGATGCCCGATTTAAGAGTCTGCAATTCCCCGGTTGCCGAGCGTATTCCCTCAGGAAAAACTACCACTTTTTTGCCCTCTTTTAATAGTCGGAATATTTTCCGGAAGGAGGGTATATCTTGGGTCGATCCTTCAACTGGGTGGGCATTAAGGCGAGGCAATAGCCACCGCAAAATAAAAGGGCGGAAAAGACAGCTGCGGGCTAGAAAATGCAACTCCTCGGGCCACGCTGCCCCAATTAAAGGAGGATCGAGAAACGAGGTATGATTGGGAGCTAGAATAGCGCACCCTTTGCAGTCTTGATTTGCGCCATAAACCTGATAATGGTAAAAGAGAGGGAAAAAGCCCCTAAGAATGTAGATTGTCAGGGGATAGATGATACTCATAACGGGAGGGGCCCCGTTTGGTTTTCAGAGAATCTTTATATTCCAAAATGCGAAAAACGACCTCATCCACAGTTAGTTCGGAAGTATCGATCACATAAGCATCCTCCGCTTGGCATAAGGGAGCGCATTCCCTGGTGGAGTCCAAGGTATCGCGTTTATTAATATCCTCTAGACATTTTTCCAAAGTGAGATGTTGTGCATCTTCAGGGTACTTTGCCAGAATTTCATCATAGCGCCTTTTAGCTCGCACTTCATTACGGCCGGTTAAAAAGATCTTTAGGGAGGCCTCAGGGAAGACTATAGTTCCCATATCGCGCCCTTCAAAAACCGCATTTACTCCTACAGCTAATTCGCGTTGGATTTGAGTCAGTCGATGGCGTACAGCTTTGATTGCCGAAAATTCAGAAACTGCTAAGGTCACCTCTTTTCCCCGAATTTTTTGAGTGATATCTTCCCCTTCAAAAAAGTAGTGCCGTTCGTGTCTAATGACTTTGATGTCAAATTGGATATGGTCTAAAAATTCTTGCAATTGATCAGTCTGATGAATGTCAATGTGATGTTTAAGAAGGGCATAGGTGAGGGTGCGGTACATGGCTCCTGTATCAAAAAAAATATAACCGATTGCTTGGGCTAACTTTTTTGCTACTGTACTTTTACCTGTGCCAACAGGTCCATCGATGGTAATGATCATACTCCTATCCTAGCAAATGCATCTGCAGTAATATATACATTAAAGGTAAGGTAAACACAAGAGAATCTACAATATCAAGTAGCCCCCCTAAACCAGGTAATTGGCTGCTATCTTTAACTCCAGCATCCCTTTTGATAAGTGATTCAGCCAAATCTCCAAATTGTGACAGCATTCCAAAGAGCAGTCCAAGCCAGATGCTTTGCACTATTGAGATCTTAAAAGTAGCTGTCAGGGCAAACAATATACTGGAAGCCAAAGCTATTCCTAGTCCTCCAATTGCGCCTTCTAAAGTTTTTTGGGGACTGATTGAAGGGGCTAGTTTTGTTTTGCCTAATGTTTTTCCGAAAAAGTAAGCCCCTATATCAGCCATCTTGCTAATGATCAAAACATAAGCCAGCCATAAACGCCCATCTTCGGCAGCTCCTGGGGGAAAAAAGTAAGTAATTCCTATCACGCTGCTGAGGGGAATTGTCACATAAGCCAAGCCAAATACAGTCACTGCCAGATTCCCTAAAGCAAGGGGTTGTCGATAAAAAAAACTAAGGAAAAAAAGAAAAAGAGATCCTAATAAAATCAGGGAAGGAAGGCCGTTAAGGGAAGGATCGTGTAAAGTAAATGCTAAGGAAATAACATAGGCGATGGAACAGAAGAATCCTAGATAGGTCGATGGAAGATAGCCCTTATGTTGGGCCAAATGATAGTATTCCAATAAAGTAAAACTGATGATCCCTGCGTTAAGAAGAATAAAGAATGGTTTAAAAATAGCATGGAAGGAGAAATAGATGCAAAGTGCAAGCCCAAAAATCCCCAAGCTGCCTAAGAACAGGCGCTGTTTAAAATGGGTTGACAGCATGTATCATTCTCCCCAGCGTCTTTTTCGGCTTTGAAAATCAATAATCGCTTCTATGAGGTGCTGGGGGGTGAAATCGGGCCATAACACTGGGGCTAAGTAGATTTCGCTATAACATATTTGCCAAAGAAGAAAGTTGCTAATTCTCAGTTCTCCGCTTGTACGAATTAATAAATCGGGATCGCACCATTCATGGGTATCAAGATAGCGCGAGACGGTGCTTTCGTTGATATCCTCTTTACGCAGACACTGACGATCGTAATCTTCTAACATTGCCCGAAAGGCCCGGCATAGTTCATCTCGGGATCCATAATTAAGAGCTAATATCAGGGCAATTTTATCGCAGTTTCGAGTAGCTGCTTTGGTGTCATGAATGGCTTCCCTTAAAAAAAGAGGGAGGGGGCTTATATCACCGATAGTTTCCAGCTTAAATCCCACTATCAGCCATCTGTTCTTGTTGCTCTGTTAAATAGGTGGTAAAGAGGGCCATCAGCGCCATGACTTCTTCTGGAGAGCGATTCCAATTTTCGGTTGAAAAGCTATAAAATGTAATCTGTTCAATTCCCAGTTCTTTAGCCGCCTTGACAGTTTCCATTAATGTATCAGCGCCTTGACGATGCCCTGCTTGCACACTGGATAAGCGTTTCTTTGCCCAGCGGCGATTTCCATCAGGAATGATTGCAATATGCCGGGGTATGCGGGAGCGATCAAGGCGGGCTAATTGTGAGGAGTGAAAATGGCCAGTTTTTTCCTGAAAGGGGATAACCGGAACATCAGCTAACATAGAATTTCTCATGAAGTTTGGCACAGATTATAACGAAATTAGAATTGATCAAGTAGTATTTTCTAATCTCCTGCCTTTAAAAACTTCCATAAAAGCACTTTGAGGAATATTCACTTTTCCAATCTCTTTCATCCGTTTTTTTCCTTTTTTCTGCTTTTCCCATAATTTGCGCTTACGTGTAATGTCGCCGCCATAGCACTTTCGCTGTGACATTTTTTGTCATGGCCTTGATAGTTTCACGTGCGATAATTTTGCCTCCGATGGCGGCCTGAATGGGGACTTTAAAGAGTTGCATGGGGAATGGACTTCGAATAATTTGGCACAGATGGCCCGTCCTTTGCTTTCTGCTTTAGAGCGATGAACAAGGCAAGAAAAAGCGTCGACGGGCTCCTCGTTGACTCGAATTTCAAGTTTGATAATATCGCTGGATTCGTAAGTTATCAAACCCGTAATCAAATGAGCCATACCCTCTTTGGGCGGATTTCAATTTGTCATTAAAGTCGGTGATGATTTCATTAAAGAGGGGAAACGATAAGTCAATAAGTAGACGGGCGCTACATAGTTTCGGTCTTGATGCAAAATCCCCGCTTTATCCATCCCTAAGTTCATAATGGCTTCCCAAATATTCGGAAGGAACCATAATATGGCATTTACACCCACGGCTCTTTCTACTTCTTGAATAAAAGTAGGATCTGGGTAATGAGCAGGATTATCAATTTCTTTACTACGCCCATCTCTCAAGAGTAAAGACGATAAATAACGCTAGGGGCGGTAGAAATAATATCAATGTTCAAATTCACGTTGAATGCGCTCGAAAACAATTTCCAGGTGAAGCAGCCCTAAAAAGTCCGCAACGAAAGCCAAATCCAAGGGCGGTGCTGCTTTCCTGTTCGATATGAAGGGCGGAATCATTTAGTTGCAGTTTCACTAATGCATCTCGCAAAGCCTTCGAAATCTGTAGAATCGATGGGATAAATGCCTGCAATAACTACCGTGAGAGATGATTCGAAATCCAGGTAGAGCATCCTGTGCCGGATATTTTTGAAGTGTCATCGTATCCCCAATTTTAATGTCCGAGGTATTTTTGATGTTCGCAATCATGTAGCCGACTTCCCCGGGTCGCAAGATATCGACAGGGCGAGCTTTAGGCGTAAAAGACCCCCACTTCCAGAACTTCAAAATTTTTATTGGTCGCCATCATTTTGATGAGCGATCCTTTTTTAATTTCCCCGCTGATCATCCGAATGTAAACCATAACACCGCGATAAATGTCATAATGAGAGTCAAATACTAACGCTCGTAAAATATCATCTTGGGGTTCTTTAGGGGCAGGGAACAGAAGTTAAAATACGCTCTAGGACTTCTTCAACCCCCAAACCTGATTTTGCAGAGCATCCTATGGCATCGGAAGCATCCAACCCAATCGACCAACTGAACCAGTAAAGCTACATAACGA